>CAYVBS010000001.1:0-23298 GCA_964449955.1 uncultured Candidatus Saccharibacteria bacterium
CGACCATACTCCTCTATCTCAACCTATCTATTAGCCTCTGCATAGCACTGAGAGCTTCATCTGCATTGGTATTTAGGTTATTCAATATCTGATCAAAGTCCCTATTCAACTCCTGCCACTCATCACTACTTTCCCTATCTACATTCCTGTAGGTTTCCTATAAGTCATTTCTAATTTCATTCACCCTGTTTTGAATTTCTTCTCCTGTTTCCTCAGCTTCTACACGAGTTCTAACAGCTGCAAGCTCAGCAGCAGCACCAGTTCTAGCTGCTGTGAGTGTCACATCATTTCTAATGGTAGTTAATCTCTCCTCTATATCATCATCCAAATTTCTACCAGCTCGGTTGTAAGCTAGTATTGAAATGATAAGGGCTGGTATTGCGATGAGTAGAGCAATAACTACTAGAACTGTATTTGTATTACTCTGCTCGCCTACTGTAGCCATAGCTAACTCCTCCGTTTAAAGTTAGTTAATATTCACCATCATCAGGCATACCTGGCTCCCAATCATCCTCCAGCTCTTCAATATCCTCGATATCAGCTACCTCTTCCTCCTGCGATTCTTCACTTTCATCGAGTTCATCCTCCACTGTCTTTTCGAAATCATCTTCAAATGTTCTCTCTATCTCAAATTCATCAAAATTTGCATTGTATCTTATCATAGTAGTTAACTGCTAAATTTAACTAGTCTAACAATATTAGCGTGGCTAATTATTAGACATATTAAATGGTATTACAGTTTAAAAGTATATGTCAAGAAATTGAAAGTATTGGAAGTCTATATTTAGAAAGCGTCTACTATTTACCTGCAAGGAGGAGGAATACTGTAGGGATATCCTCTATATCATGTTTACAATCCCTCCACTCCTTAACAGTGAGTGTTCTGAGAAAATTTTTCTTTCCAGTTATATCTGTAGCAATGCATAACTGAGTAGCTGGTGAACACATCTCTAATATATCTTTTAATAACTGCTTGTTTCTGTATGGCGCTTCTATGAAGATTTGAGTTTGAAACTGATTAAAAGAGAGTCTCTCCAACTGTTTAATCCTATCCTTCCTTTTCTGTGGATCCCTAGGAAGGTAACCCTGGAATGCAAAATTCTGACCATTTAGACCAGAAGCCATTAACGAAAGCAGAATAGACGAAGGCCCGACCATAGGTACTATTTCAATCTCTCTCCTATGACACTCCCTAACAACCAAAGAGCCTGGATCTGCTACTCCTGGACAACCTGCATCACTCATCAGTCCTATATCAAAACCATTCATAAGGGGTTCTAAGAGGGATGATATATCGCTTAGATGACTGTGTTCATCTAGAATCTGCATATCTAACTGCTGAAGCACTATATCCATTCCTTTGAGATATGCCCTAGCAGTTTTAGGGGTTTCCACTATAAAGTGGGAAAGCTTCTCTACTATCTCAATGTCTGAACTTTTTAATTCATCAACAAGTGGTCTGTTACTCAAAGAGGTAGGAATTAGATACAGTTTTCCAAGTTGCTTCATTCTAGTATGTTCTTTCAAAATTTTTATCTATTTCACTCAATGACATTCTCCATACAGCAGGTCTTCCATGAGGACAGCTGTATGGATTATCACATTCAAGTAATCTTTTATACAAATCTAGCATTTCCTCTCTGTGAAGATACTGTCCAGCTCGAACACTACCATGACATGATACTGTAGCAAGGATATCTTGTTTTAATCTTACTACCTCACTCTTAATATCCAAAGGATCATCACTTAATGCCAATATCTCATCAAACATGAGTGTAAAATTACTGTTAACAAATTCTAATGGAACTGAGTGTATTAACACCTTTCCATCTTCAATACGCAACTCAAACCCTATCTCTTTAAACATATCGGTAAGCTCTTTTATTAACTCCAAGTCAGAATCAGACATCTCCACTTCAACGGGTACAAGCATTTGTTGTGTCTCTATACTCCCTCTCTCCTTCGTTATTTTCTCAAATGTAATTCTCTCAGCTGCAGCATGCTGATCAACAATCCATAGCTCACTGTTCTCAAACTCCAATACAATGTATTTGTTAAATATCTGGAACACATTTCTTACAGTACCACTTTCAACCTCTTCCTTCTCTACAGGTGTATCAACAAACTCCTTAGAAGCTTTTCTCGCATAGCTATCCTCTTGAGAAAGGAGCTCTTTGGAAAAAAGTAAACTATCTTTTACAGATGAATTCTTAGCTGAGCCAAACATAATGTCTCTTGGTTTGTACTCCTTACTATCAGTAGAGCTTGAAGGGATATCTCTGTGTGCTTCTGCTTTGTAAGAGGTGATTGAAGATACCGATTTCTTTACAGCTTCCTCTACTGCAGAATATACCCTAAATGGATTGAGAAATCGTACCTCTTCTTTACGAGGGTGTACATTTACGTCAATTAACTCAGGATTAATCTCAATGTTTAAAAAGAAGGGAACCTTCTCTCCATGGGGTATATATCTTTCATATGCCTGATATACTGCTCTTGCAATACCACTATCCCATATTGGTCTTCTGTTTACAAAGATATACTGATGAGAAGATTTTCTTTGATGATCCGAAGGATGGGCTGTAAGACCTGATATCTTCATACCGCCACCATCAAAGAATACCTTTACCATTCTTTCTACAAATGTTTCCTTTACAATCTTACTAACTCTTTCTTGAGATATATTGCCTGCCAAATCTGATACTGCAGGAAGATTGTAGGTCTCTTTACCATCTTTGTTTAGAGTAAAAGAAATATTTGGATATATTAAAAAGTATGGTATTAAAATATCCAATATCTTTCTGTACTCAGTCTGTGGTGTTTTAAGGAACTTTCTTCTAGCAGGCATATTTTCAAATATGTTCTCTACAGTAATCTGAGTACCTTCCTCTCTTGCAGCACTTTTTATCTGCTTCTCATTAAAATTCTTAAATGATATTTCACTACCAATATCATTTTCCTTAAACTTAGAGACCATTCTTACCTTAGCTACAGATACGATGGTAGAGAGGGCTTCTCCCCTAAAACCCATTGTTAGAAGTGAATTAAGATCCTCTAGTGAAGATATCTTACTTGTAGTATGGGCATCAAAAATACTCTCCAAGTTCTCCTTAGGTATACCTACACCATTATCCGAAACCTCTATCAAATCTATACCACCATTTACAATCTTAATATTTACTCTACTAGCCCCTGCATCAATACTGTTGTCCACCAGTTCTTTCACAATGGAGGCTGGTCTTTCAATCACCTCCCCTGCTGCAATTTGATTGACTAACTCGGTTGGTAATTTGTTAAGTTTTATACCTTTGTTCATGAGAATATTCTAACACAGATATCAATATATCTGCTAAAATCATATCATGTTGAAAGAGAAATTCGAACTTCATACAAAATTTAAAGCATCCCCCGATCAGAAAAAAGCTATCTTTTCCATTGTTGAAAACTTGAAGAATGGTAAAGAGAAGCAAACTCTTCTGGGAGTGACCGGTTCTGGTAAGACCTTTGTCATGGCTAATGTCATAAATGAGGTTAATAGGCCGACGTTAGTTCTCTCTCACAACAAGACCCTTGCAGCTCAGCTGTTTGAAGAGTTTAAAGAATTTTTTCCAGAAAATGCTGTTAAGTACTTTGTATCTTACTACGACTACTATCAGCCAGAGGCATACCTCCCTTCACGCGATTTGTATATTGAGAAGGAGTCCGAAGTAAACGCCGAAATTGAGAAGTTAAGATACAGTGCTATGAATGCAGCTAGAACAAGAAGAGATACCATTGTAGTTGCTTCAGTATCTTGTATCTACAATATTGGTAGTCCAGATAACTATGAGAACAAAGCATTTGCACTTCGAGTAGGCGAAAATATTGATATTGCAACCCTTTCTCAAAAACTTACTTTCCTGAGATATGAGAGAGAGGCAAATGATCTAGTTACTGGAACTTTTGTTGTCAGAGGAGATACAGTAGATATATATATGCCTTATGAAGATTTTCCTCTTAGGGTAGAGTTCTGGGGTAATGAGATAGATGCAATTTCGTTCATTGAACCCATTACAATGCACAAGGTGTCTGAAGTGAAGGAAGTTGATATCTTTCCTGCTACTCCACTTGTATATGATGCTGATACCATGGCATATGCAATTGAGAATATTGAAAAGGATTTAGAAAAGAGAACTGCATTTTTAAGAAATCTTGGTAAGGAAGTAGAAGCACAGCGATTAGAACAGAAGACTAGGTATGATTTAGAGATGATGAGAGAGGTTGGATACTGTAAGAGTATGGAGAACTACTCAATATATTTTGATGGAAGAAAGATTGGACAGCCCCCATATACCCTGCTTGATTACTTCCCAGATGACTACATCATGTTCATAGATGAATCCCATATTACAGTTCCACAAATTGGAGGTATGTACAATGGTGATAAGGCGAGAAAGACAAATTTGATTGAGCACGGTTTTAGACTTCCTACAGCGTATGACAACAGACCTTTAAGATTTGATGAGTTTAGAAGGAAGCAATTTGATACTGTATATGTATCTGCTACTCCAAATGATTGGGAGATCAGGGATAGTAACAGTACGATTGTAGAGTTACTTACAAGACCCACAGGTTTACTTGACCCTAAGTTAGATGTAAGACCTACTGAGAATCAAATTGATGACGTATTAAAAGAGGTAGAAGCTACTATTAAGAATGGTGAGAGAGTTCTGATTACTACCTTAACAAAGCGAATGGCAGAGGATCTAACTGATTACCTTAAAGATCTTGGTTTAAAGGTCGCATATCTCCATTCCGATATTGATACTGTAGAGCGTGTCGAGATACTCAGAAATCTTAGACTTGGAGAGTACGATGTGGTTGTTGGTATTAATCTTTTGAGAGAGGGTATTGATCTACCTGAGGTTTCCCTAGTAATCATACTTGATGCAGACAAGGAAGGGTTCCTTAGATCTAAGACTAGTTTAGTACAGACAATTGGTAGAGCTTCTAGGCACTTAAACGGTCGTGTAATTATGTATGCAGATATGATGACAGAGAGTATGAGATTCGCTATTGATGAGACCAACAGGCGTAGAGAATACCAAGAAGAGTACAACAGGAAATACAGTATTACTCCGGTTAGTATAAAGAAGGCTATTAGGGATTCTCTAGTTGAGAAAAGAGATCAGGAGAAGGTAGAGTTAGATATTGAGTTTGAGAAACTTGATAAGAAGCAGAGGGCTTTACTTATTAAGGATCTAAGACAGAAGATGTTACTTGCTTCAGCTAATCTTCAGTTTGAGAAAGCGGCTGAGTTAAGAGACAAAATAAAAGAGCTGAGTATTTAACCCAGCTCTTCCAATTTCAGATTTGTAAAAATCTATTACTGATTGTAGTAACTTCTGCTACCACCATCATCATTTCTCTCTCTTGGGGGTCTGGCAATAGAGACATTTATCTCTCTACCATCAAGAGTTTTACCGTTTAGCTCTTCCATAGCCTTTTGAGCTAACTCTTCGGTTGCCATTGTTACAAAACCAAATCCCTTGGATCTGTTCTTGAACCTATCAATGATAACCTTAGCTTCTACAACTTCTCCAACCTGTGCGAAGAAGTCAGAAAGAGACTTATCGGTTGTATCCCATGAGAGACTACCTACGAATAGTTTGTTCTGCACTTATATAAAAAATAAAAAATAAAATTGACTACGGATAAGTACACACAAAGGGTAACCTACACTGGGTATATACATACCTCTCTTAACATAGACACTTCATTATACCATGTATATTCTCGATACAACAGATGTCGACACGCTCACTTTGATATAATATAACTGTTTGATTAAGTTAAGTACCAGAAGAAATGCGAATAAAGTATCTCCCAAGCCCAGACCCCAGAGTAAAGAAATATAACGAATACATAAAAGTGAAATTCCCCCAATTAATGAAGGAAAAGAAACCAGACATATTTCTAGTTGCAGGAGGAGACGGAGCTATGCTCCACGCAATGCATGACACTATCGAACACCAGATACCATATATTGGTAAAGCAATGGGAACTTTCAATTTCTTGATGAATAGATTTGAAAATGATGATGAGGTAATAAATAGCATATTAACTGATAGAAAAGAGATAGAAACATTCAAGACCTTTGCCATAGAAGCTATACTAGACGGCAAGAAACTAGGAGAGGCTGTTAACGATATAATATTGGGAAACAGTATTACGGGATACCACACCTTTAATATTTCTACTGAATACGGAGACTTTACAGAATTTGAAGTAAAGGGCTCCGGTATGTGTATTAGCACAGCAATTGGATCTACAGCTTTTAATTTCAACAATAACGGAAGAATACTACCTCTGGATTCATGTTTACTCTCTATTACAGGAGTAGTATGTAACAGATTCTTAAACGACATTGTTCCATTTCAGGAAATAAGGATAAGATCAGATGGAGTTAAAATATATCTTTCAAATGTTAAATCTCAAACCTTAGAGGAAGGTTCTGAACTTGTACTTAGGAAGGGAACTGAGGTAAACCTTGGTTTTCTGAACAAGGTAGAGTTTTTACAAAGACGAATTGATATTACTCATAGGTATAGAAAATAGCTCTCAAATCGGGTAACATATACGAATTAATTTCGAGTACCTAAATATATGAAAACCATCATAATCTACAAATCCAAGTACGGCAGTACAAGAGAGTATGCAGAATATATTAAACGAAATATCCCTAATAGCGTGATATCTTCGCATGAACAATTTGATATCAGCACTCTACCCTCATATGACAATGTAATAATTGGCTCTTCTACATACGCTAACTCAAACCTTTATCAAGACTTTTTAATAAATAACTGGAGCATACTAGAGAAGAAAAAGGTTTTTGTTTTTGCTGTTGGTATGTTACCTCGTAATCACCCAAGTAGTATTACAACCTACAACCAAATTCCAAGAGAGATAAGAGAAAATATTAAATACATTAAGCTTCCAGGAAGAATAGTGTACTCTAAATTAAATATCTTTGAGAAACTGATTACTAAAGCTATCAATTCCAAAGATCCAATAATTGGTGATCAGGTAGATCTCAAAAAGGCAGACTCTGTAGTTTTGTATTTTAAGAATTCAGAAGAATAGAATAGTCAGTACCCTCTTTCATGCTCTTTTGATTAAGAACATTCTTTGTTACAAACGGAGCATATCTGTAATCGATAAAACGATACATTAAATGTTCATCCCTTCCCTTTGATATACCTAATCTTCTTGCTTGAACTATCTTTTCAGGAGTATATCCTACATCAGTGATATAAAGCTTCTTAGGGTCAAACTCTTTTTTATCCCATTCATTAATACTGAGACCAAGAGATTTACACAGTAGAGCCTGTCCACTGCATAACTTCTCTGTAGGTCTTCTCGTTTCACTCCTTGGAGGGTTAAGTAATTGCATTGTCTCTATCATCAAGGGATCGGTACTCCCATCTATATATGGATAGCCTGATTTAAAAAGTACTGCATTACCATCACCCCTAGTACTTACATTCATAGAAGCTCCACCACGAGAGTGATACATATATATGGTTCCTGGTTTCATAAAGAGAGCTTTTCTTTTCTCTGTATATCCCAAAGATGCATGACTTCCTTTTTCGTTTAGATAGTAGGCTTCTGTTTCAATTATCCTAACTGATAGCCATATATCTTTGTATTTACGGCATATTACTTTCCCAAGAAGCTCTTTTGCTACTACCTGTGCATCTCTGTTGAAAAAGTTTGTTTCTAGGATATTGTTTCTAGACATAGTATGGTTGCGGGACATGGACTCGAACCATGATTCTCGGCTTCAAAGACCGGCATCCTACCATTAGATGATCCCGCATTGGTAGGTAATTATACTATAACCCGTATTCTAAACAAAACGTAAGTGTATTAATTGAAATATTTGTTAATTCATAATAATCTGTTAGTTATGAGAAGAGCTAAATCAAAAAAACAGAAAGGCAGTATCATACACATGCCTAAAGCACAGAAGAAGAATAGTGCTCTTCGGAAATCTTCTAGTAGTAAATTTACACTCTTCAAGAGAAAAAACTCTAACAAATCTCTTAAAAGGGTTAGAAATAGGAAGGTCAATGGAAAATATTTAATAATACCAGTAATATTGATTCTCTTTGGAGGATTAGTGTTTGTTTCAATTAAATATGTATTAACTCTGAGAGATAATGCCTTCGGTAGTAAATCATTTGTAGTAAACGATGTAACAGGAATACCTGGAGTACCTGAGTATCCTGGAGCTGTATTTCTCTTCTTAGACAATAAAGATGATAGTGTTGTAAAAGAGTTTTTAGCAGCAGGGAACTCCTCTTACAGACTACCAAGTGGTATAGATGAGGAAGATGTAGAGAAATACTACCAAGAGGTCCTACCTGACAAGGGATGGGAGTTAGTTAGTACTGTTAAGCTTGGAACTGAGGATAAGAAGTATGGTCAGTATTGGGTAAAAGATGGAAAGGGATTAAGAATATATCTCAAATTTAAAGATGTATGGTATGAAAGTATTACAGAGGGCGAAGCAAGAAATGCTTTGGCTGATCGGGTAAAGCAGGAAATTGAGAGAGAGATGCTTATGGCAAGCAGTGAAAAACAAGATCTACTCCCTGACTATCCATGGAAAATACAAATACCCAAGGAGTATTTAATTACATATGGAGCTTCAGAATTTAAAGATTTTAGAACTGTATCTTTCCAAAAAATAGGGACTAGCAACAAAGTAACTCTTTATCCTGTAGGATATCTTGGAGCAAAAGAGCTTGATTATATGCTAGAGGATTACTGTAGTTTTATAAGTAATGAAGAAGATAGTTGGGCAATAGTTAATACTGTTCCGATTACGTTCAAAAGCAAACTTGCCCTACGAGGAAGTATTGCTTCCAAAGAACAAGGCCTTGCTGTAGCAGTTATCCCAAATAGCTTTAACAATGTAGTATATGTTCTCTCCTCTACACAGGAAAACGATCCTTTGTTTGGATATATATTGGATAATGTTAAAACTCTTGGAGAAGACTAATGTAGTTTTCGAAATATACTTTCGGCTACCTTTCTATTCTTTACCACTTCATTGATTTGATCTATATTAGCTTTCTTAATAGCCTCTACAGTTCCGAAATGTTTAATAAGTTTCTTCCTTCGTACATTCCCTATTCCCTGTATCTCATCTAATATTGATCTTTTTGACTGCTTTATACTCCTCTTTCTGTAATGAGTGATTGCAAACCTATGAGCTTCATTACGTAGATCAATTAAGATCTCGGGACTATCAATTCTCAACTGATAAACCTCTCCATCTTTTACAACCCAATATTCATCAATTTTCTGCTTACCAGCCCTCTTTAAATGTTTACCCTTTGATATACCCATTAGAAAGATATCAGTAGGTATTAATTTCTTTACTACTTCTAACTGACTTTTAGCCCCATCTATTAAAATTATATCTGGCTTGGAAGAAAGACTCTCATCAAAATCCTTACCAATATTGCTCAATCTTCTTTCCAATACTTCCTTTAGCATAGCTGGATCATCAGGAGTATCCTTCCCCCTTATCTTAAATATTCTATAATCAGAACGCTTAAGCTCACCATCTACAGCTACCACCATAGAACCGTATGCATGCTTACCCTGCATATTTGAAATATCATAGCACTCTATACGAGAAAGATTCTCAATTCCAAGCTCTAGTGCAACCTGTTCAAAGCTTCTAGCCCTTGCCTGGTTACGTCTACTTCTGTATTCACTAGGAGCATCATAGTAGGTGAAGTCTATAGATTCCCCTAAATATGTTAAATCTCGTATCCGATCCCTTAATATTGCCGCTTTCTCAAAACTCTCCTGTTTAGCAAGTATCTCCATCTCTCTTTCCAACCTCTTTATATGATTCTCTCGCTTTCCACTAAGGAATTTAATAATGCCATTAATATTCTTCCTGTAATCCTCTTTAGAGATTGCACCCTGGTGAACACCAGGACAAAGCCCTAAATGATAGTAGAGACACGATTTACTCTCAATTCCTCTACATGTACAGAAAGGGTACAGCTTTCTTAGATATGTAAATACCCGTTTAACAGCCAAACCTTTAGGGTATGGACCAAATAATCGTCCCTTTTTATACTCCCCCTTGTTCACGCTTCTCACAATGCTCACAGTAGGAAAATCTTCTTGAGTGGAAATGTATATCCAAGCATACGATTTGCCATCCTTCAAATCACTATTATATGGAGGCTGCACTTCCCTAATCAATGCAGATTCCAAAACCAATGCCTCTATCTCATTATTTGTCTCTACAACATCTACATCTACAACAAATGGCATCATCTGCTTGATTCTCGGTCTATCATCAAGATCGTTTCGGAAATATGAAAAAACTCTCTTGTAGAGATTAAGAGCCTTACCGATATACAATACATCCCCATCCTCATCCAAGAATTTATACACCCCCGACGTCTGAGGAAGTGAGTTCAGTTTGTTTTGAAGCATTACATTCATCCCCAATTATACCCCGAGCTATCAAAAATATAGAAGGGTTCATATAAAATTAATAGACCTGGGGTAAAATTTTATCAATGACTAAATCTAGAAATTACAAGTTTGGATACTGTTACCATATAACTGGAAGAGGGAATCAAAAAGGCAATATTTTTCTAGATACTGCTGATTATATATGTTTTATGAAGTTGCTTAACAAGTATACAAATATTTTCAAAGTACCAACAGTTATATACTGTCTTATGCCCAATCACTACCATATGATTCTCCAACATATTTCTTTGCAAGGTATAGCTAGAACAATGCATATGGTAAACACTTCCTACACCTACTATATGAGGAAAAGGTACAGCTGGGTTGGACATGTATTCCAAGGAAGATACCATTCTAAGCATATCTCCAATTTAGAGTATTTTAATACCGCCTTGGAGTATATTAAACAAAACCCCGTGGAAGCCAATTTAGCAGAGAGTTTTGATGAATACCAGTGGAAACTCATTGATCCACCTTTAATAAATAAAGTAACCCTACTCTACGATCTAATGCCTAGGCTACACAATTTGTAATAGCTCGGGGCGTTATTTAGAATTTCCTTAGCCACTTTTTAGTTTCACCGTTCATTGAGATTTGCTTTTCTAATACAACTGTTTTGTTACTTTCTCCATCGTTAACAATTATCTTTACTGGCATATCTCCCGTAGAGGAAGCAATGAACTCTTTAAGTTGTCGAATTTCATCCTCTGTATGTGTTGGTCTAATTCTAAATGTAATACCATCGAATTTACTTCCATACTTAGACTCGTCTACATATTTAGCTTTTTCCATAACAAAGCTTTTCTCATCATCTCTTACATTCACTCTAGCAGCAATGAGCATAGGTTTTCCTTCAATGAGAAGATCTTTGAGTTCCTGGTATGTACGGGGGAAGACAATTACATCTGCTGTTGCGGACTTATCCTCCACTGTAAGGAATGCCATTACATCCCCTTTTCTTGTTGTAATTTTTTTGATCTTGTTTACCATCACCCCCAGTATCACTGTTGCATTGTTTTTCTTCTCAAATGCCTCTCTAACTGGAATTACTTTTTTAGATTCAAAAAATTCTTGAAGATTATCCAATGGGTGACTAGAGAAGTATATGCCAAGCAGTTCTTTTTCCCACTGCAGAGTTTGATACTTGGGGGTTTTCTCCACATCCGGAAGTGGAGTTTTCACCCTCTGAGCTTCACTGTTCTCTGAGCCAACACTAAGAGAGAAGATATCTATTTGACCAATACTTTGTGCAGATCTATCTTTCTTAACTCTTTCAAATATTACAGGAACTATGCTCAGTAATGCGTTCCTATCTCCGAACTCATCCATAGTTCCAGCCATAATTAGATATTCGATTGCCCTCTTTTGTACTCCCAAGGGAACTACTCTTTCTATGAAGTCATCTAAATCTTTGTAATCTCCGTTCTCTTTTCGTTCATCTACTATCATCTGGACAATGTCCTCACCAACATTCTTTATTCCTCCTAGTCCAAATCTGATACTTTTCTCATCCTCTATTGTGAAGTAGAATTTACTTTTATTTATGGTCGGAGGTAGTACATCTATACCAAGTCTTTCACATTCATTAAGATCTAATATTACACGGTCAAAGTTATCTAGATCTCCTTCCAGAAGTGCTGCCATGAACTCTAAAGGATAGTGGGCTTTAAGATATGCAGTCCAGTATGAGACTATGGCGTATGATGCACTATGTGCCTTATTAAAGCCGTAGTTAGCAAACTGTATTAGCTTATCCCATAATCTCTCAACTTCCTTCTCGTCAAAGCCTTTTTTCTTTGCTCCTTCCAAAAACTTAGGTTTTTCCTTATCCATTATTTCAATCTTCTTCTTACCCATTGCTCGTCGGAGTAAATCTGCACCTCCAAGAGTATATCCTGCTACAACCTGTGCAATCTTCATAACTTGTTCCTGATACGTGATAACTCCCCGAGTAACTTCTAGAACTGGTGTTAACTCTTCAAAGATATAGTCGGGTTCCTGCTCCCCCTTCTTAACAGCTACATACTCTGAGATATACTGCATTGGTCCTGGTCTATATGCTGCAAGAATGTAACAGATGTCTTCCTGTGTTTCAGGTTTGAGAGCCTTTATTGTCCTCTTCATGCCTTCACTCTCCATCTGAAAGATACCTACAGTGTGTCCACTTCTGATTATAGAGAAAGCTTCTTTGTCATGAGCATCAATGGTTCTCAAATCAAGTTTCTCCCCCCTGTTAACCTCTATCTTCTTAATAGCTTCGCCTATCACATTAAGATTTCTTAACCCAAGAAAATCGAATTTCATTAACCCTACTGCCTCAACATCGGCCATTTCATACTGAGTCATACCAATACCTCCACCATGTGAATCCCTTTGGATAGGGCAGTAATTAACTAAAGGATCTGGAGTCACTATTACACCACAGGCGTGAGTGGAGGTTCCTCTACATATACCTGATACTTTTCTTACAATATCTCTTAACTCTTGTGTCTTCTCAGAAGAGTTGATTATCTCCGCAAACTCAGGATTATGTTCTATCATATAGTCAATATCCTTAGCCTTACCAAAAACAATTTCAACCATTTTCGCCAGCTTATCCGTAGTTACAAGGTCAACACCCAAAACCCTTCCGACATCTTTGATAGCTTGACGAGTTTGAAGTTTGCTGAAAGTTCCTATCTGCTTTACATTATCTATCCCATACTTATCAATGGTATACTGAATTACCTCTCCCCTTCTCTTATCCGCAATATCTATATCAAAATCAGGAGGAGATGGTCTTTCAGGATTTAGAAATCTCTCGAAATACAGCTCCCAACTAACAGGTTCAATATTGGTAATATCAGTAAGATATGCAACTACAGAACCGCAACCTGAACCCCTCATTCCAACAATAATATCGTTATCCCTACAAAACTTTACAAAGTCCCTAACTACTAAGAAATAGTCATTATATTTCCTATCATCAATGATCTTAAGCTCATACTCGATCCTATTCTTCAGCTCATCAGTTAATTCACCATATTTTTCTTCCACACCTTCAAATGCCAATTTCCTTAGATATGAACCAGAGCTTTCCCCTTTAGGAAGATCTAAGAACTTAGGTTCTACTCTTCCAAATGCAATATCGTATATCTCTATCTGGTCCGTAATCTTTTGAGTATTCTCAATCGCTTGAGGGAGATCCTTAAAAAGCTCTTCCATTTCTTCAGGAGTTTTAACATAGAATTCATTGGTAGGCATCTTCCTACGTGTAGGATCATCCCATGTCTTACCATCACTAATACACCACAGTATCTCCTGTATCTGAGCATCTTCCCTATTTAAATAGTGGGAGTCACATGTGGCTACTAGTGGAAGACCTAGCTCTTTCGCTATCTTTACTAATCCCTCATTAACCATCTCCTGCTCTTCCATACCATTCCGTTGAATTTCAATATAGAAGTTATCCTTAAATATATCTGCATACTTCTTTGCAGCTTCTAAAGCTCCTTTATAATTATTCTCAAGAAGAGGCTTAGCAACAGGACCAGCTAAACAGCCGGATAGGGCGATCAAGTCTCCTGTATATTGGGAAAGTGTTTCGAAATCAATACGTGGTTTGTAGTAAAAACCCTCCATATGAGCAATGGACACTATTTTGATAAGATTTTGATAACCCTTAAGATTCTTAGCCAGAAGTACCAAGTGATTATACTTATTATCTATACCCACATCCTTTCTACTCATTTCTCTTGGAGAAATATATATTTCACACCCAAGTATAGGTTTTAACCCTGCTTCTATCATAGAGTTGCGGAACTTAACCGCACCGTACATATTTCCATGATCAGTCAAGGCACATGATTTCATACCGCTTGACTCTAGTTTCCCTATTAAATCGGGCAAACGAATTGTTGCATCTAACAGAGAAAACTCTGTGTGCAAATGCAAATGAGTAAACATAAATTCAATAGCTCATCTAGTTCTGATATACTAGATTAATATGGGAAACGGATACATTTCAAGTAAGTTAAAGAAATATACTTTTAACAACATCTTTAGTAACTCTGTCTTATATAGAGTCGGTATCCTTCTCATTGGATTGATCATATATATGCTCTTAATATCACCCAAAGTTGAACACTCCATACAAACAGTTCTACTAGAGGGTTTAAGGTACAGAAAGCAGGTAACACTCAACTACCTAACCCCCATACATAGCAACATTGTATATGCTCAGGAGTACACTCTAAACACTCTCGCGACAAAGAACTCGTTGAAAGATATAAGGAGTATGAGCAATATTTCTACAGAAGATGCTAGAGTAGTTGCAATGGAAAAGTTTCTGGCTGATTACAACTCACCAATGACCCCATATGCCCGATCTTTCATAGATGAAGCTGATAAGTATGGCTTAGATTGGAGACTAGTAGCATCGATATCAGGAGTAGAATCAGCCTTTGGTAATATTACTCCAAGAGCAACTAACAATGCCTGGGGATGGAGAGGAATAAACCGTAACCCCGAAGGCTGGAGTATATTCAATACATGGGGAGATGGGGTTGCGGAGGTAACAAGGGGATTGGCACAAGGATATGGTATTACCTTAACACCTTTTCAGATAGAGCCTGTATACTGTCCTCCATGCGGACAAAACCCTGCACATGCATGGGCAAATGGAGTAACTAGATTTATGAATGAACTTAGTTACTATGCTAACAATCTAGATAAAGTTAACTAAATTAAATACAAAATACGATGTTAAAATTAATATTCAAACTTCTATATACTGCAGTCGCTTTTATTGAAACCCTCATCATATTCAGAGTAATACTAGATTTCATAAATGCAGACCCTACACATACCTTAGTAAGCTGGATCTTTAATTTAAGCGATTACTTCATTGATCCCTTCCGAGGTATAACTGCAGAGACATTGATGATTGATAGGTTCACCATTGAGCTAACCCCAATAATTGCATTACTTTTTTACATTGTACTTGGCTTCATTTTCTCAGAATTGATTAGAGCGTTAGGCAGAGCAGATTAAAAAATAGTGAAAATTGTGGTATAATGAGAATATATGGCAAGAATAGACCTGAAGCAATCCTCGGGATTGCCTCTTTTTTACAGTGGAGAAGATCTACAGCCCCAAGGTTTAACAATATCATCAGTTTCAACTATTGATATAGATGAAATACGTAACCAGTTGTTGAACAACGATCTGTCATGTCCCGAAATATTCTATAAAAAATACAAAGATATCGATAAAGATAACATCTTTAAATCGAAAGACCTTAGATTAAACATCTATGTCCTCTACCCTAATCTGGCAGGTGTAGAGTATACCAAAACATTAGCAACCAAGAGCCTTAGATATCCAAGGATATTTGAAGTTATATATGGAGGAGGAAGTATTCTTCTACAAAAGTATGATGGTCCTCTTAAAAATGATTTCGTACGATTACAGGTGAAAAAAGGACAGAAAGTAATAGTACCATCTGGATATGCATGTGTTGCTGTAAATACAAGACAATCAGCCAACTTTATGCTCATGGAAGTATCTTCAAGAGACGCGCATACCAGAGTTGTCCTTGATGAGAAGAGAGGAATGGCCTATTATATTATCAGAAAGAATGCTAAACAGGAGATAGTTAGAAACCCTGAATACAAGATAGTGGATGAGCCCCGCACTATATCTTTTGATAATATTCTTTCAAAATATGGGATCACTGCAAAGACCCCTATTGTAAAACAGGTCATGCGTAAATATGAGAAATTTGACTGGCTATTTAAAGAAGACTCTGTTACTTTTTAGCAGTATATTACTGTTCTCTGTTTCAACAAGCACCATTTTAGCTCAACAGGAGAACTTCTCCTTTAAGACTGAGATCTACCATACTTGGAAAGATGATACGCTAACAACTACCATATATTACACAATATCAACAAAAGATATTCCAAGGGTAATAACCTACTATACCACCACTCTACTAGAGGAAAATATTAAGCCTCAAGTTATCCTAATCAACAAGAACAAAACATTAGAACCAACATACCACAGTAGAAACCAGGCAACCGATATTGTCTTAGATTTAGAGAACACCCCAGTATCAAAAGAAAATCCAATTACATTGAAAATGACATATACAAAGGAATTTACCGAAGAGAAACTCTCTCTCCTTTCCTCTATCCAAGATACTAAGACTAGTAAACTGACATTTACATATCCCAAGGACAAAGGAAGTATAGGATGGTCATCAACACCAGTTACTAAGATTGAGAGTAAGGGTAACAACTATGTTGTAGTAATAGATAATCCACAGGGTGAAAAAACAACATTTACCCTAGGAGGAGAGATCCTCTATAAATTCCATATAACTAGGAATCTAATAAACACAAGTAATAATATGTTTACCTCTGAGATACTAATCCCTCCAAATACTACTTTTCAGAAAATAGTACTCGAATCATTCCAACCACAGCCCAATCGAAGTTACAAAGATATCAATGGTAACTATGTCCTTCAGTATGAACTAGCTGGAGATAGCAATCTTACTGTCGATATAACAGGGTATATAAAGATGGAAAGAGGTTTGGAGTTAACAGGAAAACAGTACAGTACCATAACCAAAGAGTTCTGGAAACTAACATCCGAAGAAGAAAAGAAACGATTCAATAAATTTCTTACAGCAAACAATCTAAAGGTTGATGATGGATTTGATAACATCAATGAACTCAAAGATAATTCTGAGAAAGAACTCTTCTACCTTCTTACTTACAGATATATCTTAAGCAGATTAGAACCCAACACTTTAACACTAGGATCATTAACCGGAGGAGTTAGGTTAGGAGCTACAAAAGCATTGGAAGCTCTCTCCCCAGCAACAGCAGAGGATTACAGTGACTCCTTAATTGCATTACTTAGAGAGTATGAAGTACCAAGTAGATTTGTAATTGGATACGTTACTAACATCTCAGATTACAATCCTGATGGAATGTATCATACCTGGGTTGAATTCTTTGATTCAACCAAGGGAACATGGATAGTAGCAGATCCTTTTTTGGAAGACTACTCAAGCACCTCCCTGTGGAGAAGAGATCTACCTGATCATGTTGCCATTCTTTACAGATATGAAAATCCCAATACTCCGAAACTGCCTTACTACAGTGAGAATGATTTTCAGATTGAAAAGGTAGGAGAGCTACCAGAATCTAAATATAGCTTAGAAGCATCACTCTCATTTAAGCCTTACAGTATAACGGACTCACATCTAAGAGGGTCAATAGCTATAAAGAATACAGGAAATACAGTACTTGATGCTTTTAACATATTTAAATCTAATCCTGATCTAACAAAATATCTGGATAATATAGAAAACAGTAACAGTATGATATTACTACCTGATGATACTGGAGAGATACACTTTAATATACCTTCCAAAGATATAGATTCAAACATATTCGCAGTAATTAAAGCAAGTAGTGGAACAGTAGAAACGGATGAAAAATATATTTCTTCTCAATTTGATATTATCGCTCAAAATAGTGATATTGATACCTTCTCAAAATTAATATCCGCATTAATGTATATTATAATATCAATACCAATATACCTTATCTTAAAAAAGTTACAGACAAAGAATGGATAGTGCAACACTTCTTACAATATTAACACTTCTTTTTGTAGTCATACTCTTTACAGTAGCTGCAGTAAACAGCAGAAGAGTTCCAAACAAGAAAAAAGAAAGAATACTCGAAAAGTTAGATGAACTTTCTGAACAATCTGCAGAAGAGAATCCTTTTGCAAGAAGAGATGCTGTAATTAAACTAGACAACTTACTTAGTAAGACACTTCAATTAAGATTTAGAAACGACAAGAGCTGTGGAGATAATCTAAAGGTAGCTAAATCACTCTTTGGTAAACAACAATACCAGGATCTTTGGGATGTACATAAGTTTAGAAATGATATAGTACATAAGGACAAGGAAGTATCTCAAGAAGATGCCCAATACGTGTATCATGTATATAAAATAAGTATAAACAAGATATTAAAATGAGAATCATCTTCACAACATCAGCTATACTATTTCTCCTTACATTCCTAGCTCCAATGACTTGCCATGCAGAAGA
Source organism: uncultured Candidatus Saccharibacteria bacterium (assembly GCA_964449955.1). Taxonomy (GTDB): domain Bacteria; phylum Patescibacteriota; class Dojkabacteria; order SC72; family SC72; genus CAYVBS01. The sequence continues at coordinate 18,670 of CAYVBS010000001.1, forward strand.
ATATGAGATAGTTAATACAGAACAAACTACAACTCAGATCACAGAGGATGTTGAGAAGAGGCGTACTACAAGTATAAATAAGTATTTCGAATTAGAACTACAGTTTGATTCTCAGAACCCCTTGAACAAGAATATACGATATACACTTGTAATTACTCCTAGAATAGATTCTCCTCAAACTCAGATCACATGGGATCTACCTACTACTTTGACAGGAAGTAGTAAGCATAGAGAATTTGTAGATTTACAAAAGGACCAAACATACTCATATGATATAGTTATCTCTCCCCAGAGAGAGGGTGTGTATGATGTAACTGCAAATGTCACCTCTTGGCAAAATGAGGTTAACTATACAAACTCAGTAAGTACTACTGTAACACTAGATAAGAGCCTAGTGGCACAACCCGTAGACTCCTCATATCAGGTTACCTTAATACTTTTCATTGTGGGAATACTTTTAATCGTTATCGTACTTGGATATGTTGGACTTAGGGTTTCAAAGGTCGTACTTAAAAGATTAAGAGTTTGGCTTACACCCCCTTACTAACTAGGTCAACCAACCTCTCAATCTTACTATCCAACTCTTCTTGGGAGGATCTCACCTCCTTTATACCCTCATCTATCTGTCGATTAATATCATCCTTACATACAAAGAAGTCCATATCCTTTCCTAGTACTCCAGCAATCTTTTCAAGTACATCCAAAGTAGGATATGACCTACCTGACTCGTATGAGCTGATCGTTTTATCTGATAGCCCTATGCTTAATCCCAGACTTCGCTGAGAGAGTTTTTTATTTAATCGGGCAGTACGGAGTCTTTTTCCAAACTGGTTCAATGACATTAGCTAAGTATATTATTTAATATATCCTTGATCTTCTCTACAATAGATCTGTTACTCTCTTTAGAAGTATGATTCTCAAATCCCCTTCTGTATACATCGAAACCCTCCTCGTACCTTTCTATATCACTCGGCAAGTTGTACGGATTTTTTAATTCCTCTCTCAATGATTCAATTATCCGATTCTTCTCATCAAGCAGTCTTTGCTGTTCAGTATTCTCATCACCTAAATCTTTAATCTTTTGATTCAACTTCTTTACATCAATCTCTGAATCTTTCAACATATCTTCTACATTTGGTAACTTTTTAGCATTCTCCAATAACTTCTTATGCTCATCACCAGTTAGGAGTTTCTCCAGAATTTCTTCTCTGGGCATTACTCCATATTTATAGAAAGAGGCCTCTCTCGATGTTGGCTTTCTACCTAACACTTTCTCAAACAGCTCCTCTATCATTGCTGTTCTCTCAGAAGGAGAGTTAAAACCAGAGGATGCCCCCCCACTACTAAAATCATCACTTTTGTCTTTAAAGAAATCTTCACCATTTAACATACTGAATTATACCTCAAACAAGCAGTTTTTTCCTTAACCTCTCTGTATATCTTCCCCTAAGCTATTAAACAAAGTACAATTTGTTAATATTTGAGAACCCTTCTTACAATGAAAAGATTGTTAATACTCCTTACTTCTTTAGTACTAATATCCGCTTTAGTTAAATATACAACTGATGGGCAGATACTGGGTTCAAATACATTAAATCTAAGATTGATTGTTCTAGAAGAGGGTTATACAACATTAACAGTAAGGGTCTTGGACAAGGAAGACTATCCCATTGAAAATGCTAAGGTTTCAGTTAAAGAGCCTCCATTGACTGTATATTCTAATTCGGAAGGGATAGCATTCTTTGAGAGTATTCCTTGTGGAGAACACCAGTTAACTGCTGAATATCAAGGCGTTTTGAGTGTTCAAGATATTGTATTGGATACTGAGCTTCAACATGAAGTAACAGTGAACTTAATTCCGCCAGAGGAACCTCCAATACCTCCTCTTACACCTACAGAACCAGATACTACTCCAACACCAAACGATTCTACTACAATCTCTACTACACCAGAGAGTTCCATATTCTTAAGATTACTTCCCTCCTTTACAGTACCTGTTTCATCTACCGTATTTACTACTGAAGTAATAAGGGGAATGAATACTGTAAGTACAGTAGTACTAGCTTTAAGTAGTGCAGCTTTAGGTATGGTGCTTCTCAGTATACTACTTAGGAAAGCAGTACATATACTTGGGAAACGATACAAAAGGATATAACTTGGAGCGGGAGACGGGACTCGAACCCGCAACCCTCTGTTTGGAAAACAGATATTCTAACCATTGAACTACTCCCGCACTTAGTTCAAATACATATTACTCTTCAGAGCTAGTCTCTTCAACAACCTCTTCCTCAGAAGTACCCTCTTCAGGTACAACTACCTCATCTGTCATATATACATCCTTAACATTACCGACCTTCAAAGCTCTTCTTCCAACCCTACCTCTTAAGTAGTAAAACTTGGATCTACCAACCTTACCCCTCTTAACAATCTCTATCTTGTCTAAAGTGTCAGAGTGGAAAGGAACTATTCTCTCTACACCTACACCGTAAGATATCTTCCTTACAGTTATAGATTTGCTCATTCCAGAGCCATTCATAGCGATAACTACGCCCTCAAACACCTGGACTCTCTCCTTGTTACCCTCTTTAATTCTTAAATGAAGTCTAACAGTATCACCAACCTTTACATCAGGTCTCTTTTTGTACTGATCACTTTCAATAACTTTTAGTATATTCGTATCCATAACTTTGTTGTAATATATAAACAGATGAGAAGAAATAACTTCACGATGCCTATTATAGAATAATTTCGTAATTTATGCCACAATATATTCAAGAAAAACTACTATGCGCCCCAAACAAAAAGTACTGTTAATAATTCTAGACGGACTCGGAGCTGCCCCTGAAGACCAAGGGAATGCAGTTGTACTAGCCAATCCGACCAACCTATCCACCCTCTGGAACACAACACCACATACATATTTACTAGCATCAGGGGAAGCTGTAGGACTACCTGCAAACATTAAAGGGAATAGTGAGGTAGGACATATGAACATTGGAGCAGGAAGAGTTGTCATACAAACACTTCCAAGAATTAATCAAAACATAGAAAGAGGACTCTTCTTCAAAAACAATGTCCTAATTGAAAGTCTTAACTATGCCAAGAAAAACCATTCCAGAGTACACTTACTTGGCTTAACAAGTGATGGAGGGGCACACTCACATATAGATCACTTCCTAGCTGTAATTAGATTCTTTGCACAGAACAATTTTGAAAACGAACTCTTCATACATGCATTTACAGATGGAAGAGATACACCACCTGATTCTGCCAAGGAGTTCTTAGATATGATTAACCACACCTGTGAGAAATACTCCATTGGGAAGATAGCGACCCTATGCGGTAGAAGCTGGGCAATGGACAGAAACAAGAATTGGCAAAGAACTAAGAAAGCATATGATTTACTTACTCAAAATATAGGACTAAAGCAATCAAGCTATGAAGATGCCCTAGCTCAATCATACGCACAGGGAGTCACTGATGAATTCTTAGAACCTACAGTAATTACACCGGAGAGCAACATACAACCAAATGATGTAATACTGTTTCTTAATTTTAGACCAGACAGAGCCCTTCAACTTTCCCAAGCACTAGCAGACAGTAGCTTTACATATTTCCAAAGGGTGAATATACAACCTATGTACTTTGCTAGTATGGTAGAGTACAGAAAGAACTTTCCTTCTAAAGTACTCTTTCCCAAGCAGTACATTACCTTACCACTTGGAAATATTGTAGCCTCTATGGGACTAAGACAGTTAAGGATAGCAGAATCAGAGAAATTCCCCCATGTTACATATTTCTTTAATGGTGGAATGTCTGTTAGATATTCAAATGAGGATAGAATTGAGGTACCATCACCCGCTGTTGCCACATATGATCTAAAACCCGAGATGAGTGCTTTTGAGGTAACCGATATATTAATGAACAGAATAGATAGTAATATATATGACCTAATAGTGCTGAACTTTGCAAATCCTGACATGGTTGCACACACAGGAGATCTACAGGCCACTATAAAAGCAATCTCTACAGTTGATCACTGTGTGAACGAATTAGTAAAAAACTTTACACGTCTAGGAGGAGCAGTAATAATTACAGCAGATCATGGAAATGCAGAAGAGGTAATAAACATTGAGAACGGAGAAATAGATACAGAACACTCACTTAATCCAGTACCTTTCATGATAGCAGGAGTAAATATACCTGCTAAAAAACTTAAATATGGTGCACTTAAGGATATAACACCAACAATACTAGACATCATGGGAATACCAAAACCTACTGAAATGACAGGAACCTCCTTAATAAACAGTACTAACTTTCTACGCGATTAACTCTCTTGTAAATACCCCTTGCAACATACAGTACTACAGCTAATACAAATACGACAATAATAACTGTTTCATACTTTGATAACCACTCTCCTACAACACCCCAGTTATCTCCCAGCACAAAGCCTGCATAAGTAAGCAGAATATTCCACAGAAGAGATCCCAAAAGTGTATATGCACTAAACAGCATAAAATTCATATCAGCTACACCCGCTGGAAAGGATATCAATGTCCTTACAATTGGAACCAATCTTCCAAATAGTACCAACTTGTTACCATGTCTGTTAAACAGTACAAA
>CAYVBS010000001.1:23398-50258 GCA_964449955.1 uncultured Candidatus Saccharibacteria bacterium
AAAATACAGCAACAGCTACACCTGGATATCCCAAAGTTTCAATAGCGGTAACTAACCAATCAACAAGAGTCTGTATCATATGTAAGTAGGTTTAAGTAATAGGATTAGATTACACTAATTACTCTCCAAATTCAAAATAACGCTATTACCCACCACCACACCATTCGATTCTACAAATCCACCATTTACTTCCAACGCATACTTAAAGGGTATATTCGAAACGACATTAGGACAGAAATCAGCATTACAGGGTTTAAGATTTTCCCTAACATCTACTATAAAGCCATCTGCATCTATAAATATTACATCAAGAGGAATCAACATATCCTTCATCCAAAAAGGATAGCCACCTGAACTTTCAAAAACAAACAGCATACCATCATAATCTCCCAAATACCTTCGATTGGACAAGCCGGATTCTCTCTCAAACTCATCGTCAGCAACTTCAATATTAACCCTAATTACATTCCCATCAATATTATAAATATCTACATACTCACTCTCTTCTCCCTGTACTTGTTCCCTGCTTTCCTCACCACTTAGAAATTCAACATCAAACAGAGAGAACCTGTCCTGCACAAAGAAGAATATTGCAGCTACAAAAACAATATACAAAAGAAGTTTAAGCTGATTGTTCATATTAAATAATATAACTAGTTGATTAAGAAGTGAAGCGGAAACATGGACATTCGAACAGTAAATATTGTAAAATGCGTTGCGTAATTTTGTGGCATAAACAAATGCAAACCTTCGAAAAAGAGCTAAATCCACTCTACAAAAGGATTCTTGAATTAAGAGATTTCTCTACTGTTAAACCACAAAATGACTTAGAAGAGGAAGAGTATCCACACCTAGAAAGAGTTACAGAATTAATAGCAGATAGTGTAGAAAGACAGCTATCCAGACTACACAAGCTAGAGATTGAGCTAGAGGAACAGGTTAAACGTATTGAAATGGAAACAGATCTAGATTCTAGAAAAGATGCTGTAAGTGAGTACAACAAGATAATGAGAATGGTCACAGATCAGGTGAACAGAATAAACAAAGAACTAAGTACTCTAGACTCTCCATATTTTGGGAAGATACTGTTTGAAACTCAGCTTAAAGGTAGTACACGCTCACTTCCAATATACATTGGAAAATTTGCATTAATAGATCCAGACAACTATCAACCACTAATTAGTGACTGGAGAGCTCCAATAGCTAACCTCTACTATGAAAACAGTGGTCCTGCTCCCAATCTCTCATACGAATCCCCTACTGGCAAGAAAGAGGGTGATCTGGTTCAGAAAAGACAGTTCACTATAACTGAAGCCAGAATAAAACATATATATGATGCTAAGACAGGTAACGTAGCAGCAGATGAATTCCTACTTGCCCAACTAAATGAAAGATTAGGACAGAAACTAAAAGATATTGTAGCTACTATACAAGCTCAACAGAACGATATAATTAGAGATGATATAAATAAGCCAGTTGTAATACAGGGAGTTGCAGGTAGTGGTAAAACTACAATATTACTACACAGACTTGCTTACCTCTTCTATACTTACAAAGAAAAAATGAAACCAGAGAAATCCCTCCTCATAGCTCCTAACAAAATGTTTCTGGATTACATCTCCGATGTACTACCAAGTCTAGGCGTACAAAGAGTTGAAACCAATACATACATGTTCTGGGCAAAAAGTATCCTTGGCTGGGACGACTCCTACATCCTCTATTCCGGAAAAGAGAATCTTTATCACAAAGAGTTTAAAGGTACAATTGAATTCCTCAATATCCTAGACAAATATCTAAATGATCTTGAAACAGAAATACTAGATAACATTCCATACGTTAGGAAAGATCTAATAGAAAGAAGATATTACGAATTAAAGAACACATACCCATATATCTCCATGAGTGAAAGATTAACACTCTCTCTAGAGTTTGCATTCGCCCAAAAACAGTTTAGAGAACAGAGGACAGGCTCATATACTGGTGAATTAGAAAAAGAATCACAGAAACGAAAAGAGATACAGAAGTATTTCGCAGATAGAACACTCCCTGTTGAAGTATACAGAAGTATGTTTAAAAAGGGATACCTGAACAAAGAGATCTCAAAATATACACTCGAGGGAGTTAAGAGAACCAAAGGTCAAAAGACTTACAGAATGGAAGACTTACCTGCAATACTGTATACACATCTACAGATACATGGCCATAAGGAGCATGAGAAAGATTATGTAATGGTAGATGAGGCCCAAGATCTAAGTGTTGTACAAATACTAACACTTTTACAGATTGCAAAGAACAGAAACATTACGATAGCGGGAGACTTAGCACAATCCATAATTCCACCTTTCTACATTAAAGATTGGAAACAGGTCATCTCTCTGTTTGACAAATGGAAAATAGAGGACTACTCATATCATCAGTTAAACAGATGTTACAGAACAACAATTGAAATAATTGAATTTGCAAACAGAATATTCAAGAATCGATTCCCAGAGAGCTACAAACTACCAGAGGCAGTCCTAAGACATGGTGAAGATATAAATGTACTTAAGGATAGTAGGGAAATATCAGAGATGAGTGAAAAAGAGATCAAGTCATTCATAGACTTACTCAAAGAGGAATTTAACAAGGGCTCTGTTACATGTGCTGTAATATGTAGAAACAAGGACCATGCGACAGCTGTATATCAGAAACTCAAACAGTATGAACCATATTTAGAAAGAGATATTACAGATTACTCATCAAACGATTACAGAACAGGATTACTCGTACTCCCTGTAGAAGATGCAAAGGGGTTGGAGTTCGATACTGTAGTCCTTGTAGATGTAAATGAAGAGACATACCCAGATACTGAGCTCTCTACAAGACTTCTGTATGTAGCTGTAACAAGAGCGCTACACAGGTTAATAATTCTTGAGAACAGTAACACCTCTTCACTCTTTAAGATACAATAGGGTATGAGCATATACGGCTTACTAATAGGTTTGGGAATTGTGTTTGCAATAGACAGAATTACCAAACAGTTAAAAGATATCAAATATATAGATTTCCTACCAATACTCTTACTTACTCTAATCTTCTCTCGCTTACTCTTTGTATTACATAATATAGAAGAGGTCAGAGAGAGGTTAATAAATCCATTAGCAGTATACGATGGAGGCCTTACCATATATGGAGCTCTTGTTGGCTTACTGCTTGCTCTTTTCTTAATATCCAAATACAGAAAGATTAACTTCCTCAAATTAACAGACACCTTTCTTCTCTATGTACCACTAATACAAGCAATTGGCAGATGGGGCAATTACTTTAACAAAGAGCTGTATGGAGTACCAACCACTCTCCCATGGGGGATACATATACCTTTGGAATCTAGAGTAAGTGGGTATGAGCAGTATGAAACATTTCATCCAGTCTTCTTCTATGAATCAGTATTAAACCTTCTTAACTTCTTACTACTAAGATATCTACACTCAAAGAGAGTACCCACTGGAACAATCACCTCGCTCTACCTAATACTTTACTCCGGTATACGTATCACTATGAACATGTTAAGGATCGATAAAGAATATTTCGTGGGTATTGAAACCTCTGATCTTTTTTCCCTCATAGCCTTACTTGTAGGCCTACTACTCCTAATATACATATTCTCTAAAAAGAGTAAGTAACAAAGCATTTTAACTTTACATTAATTCTGTTAAAATCCATAAGATAATATAAGTGGAAAACACTGTGGAAAATCTCAGTATTGTTGAAATAAGGAAGAGTCTTTTAGAAAAGAAATTCTCCGCTAAAGAACTTGTTACATACTACCTTTCACAAATTGATAAAAAGGAGAAAGATATTAATGCATATATAACTGTATGTGAAGAACAAGCTTTAAGAAAGGCTGATGAGTTTGATAAGGATTTTGATAATCAGAAAGAGAAGAAACTAGCAGGTACACCATTAGCAATTAAAGATGTATTTAGTACAAAGGATATTCTTACTACAGCAGCTTCACACATACTAGATGGATATAGACCTGTGTATGAATCTACAGTAACTTCAAAATTACTAGAAGCAGGATCAATAATATTGGGCAAAACTAATCTAGATCAGTTCTGCCATGGCTCTTCTACAGTAACATCCTTCTATGGTCCTACTAGAAATCCTCATGATCTAGAGAGATTACCTGGAGGCTCAAGCGGTGGTTCCGCTGCTGCAGTAGCTGCAGACCTGTGTGCTGGAGCTATGGGTACTGAGACAGCAGGATCAATTAGATTACCAGCCAGCTGGAGTGGAGTTGTAGGTCTCAAACCTACATACGGTAGAGTATCACGGTATGGAGTCATAGCAATGGGATCTTCTCTGGACTCTCCTGGGCCAATTGTAAAAAGTGTTGAAGATGCAGCACTAATGCTTTCCGTTATCGCTGGGTGGGATCCTAACGATTTCACAACATACACCAATGATGTACCTGACTACCTCTCTAACTTAGATCCTTCTAAAGTTAAAGGTATGAAGTTAGCTATTCCAAAGGAGTATTTAGAAGTAGAACTTGAGGATGGAGTCCGAAAGAATTTTGAAAAAAGTGTAGATATCTTAAAGAGCTTAGGAGCACAAATAGAGTATGTAAGTATATTAGATCCTAAGTTTGCAATGGCTGTATATACAATTACATGTCGAAGTGAAGTATCATCTAACCTCTCAAGATTTGATGGTACTCGATATGGATTAGATGGCAGTGATAAGAGTACGGTTAAAGACTACTACGAATCAACAAGGGGAGAAGGATTAGGACAGGAGCCTAAGCGACGTATAATGACTGGAACTTTCTCACTTTCAGCTGGATATGCAGATGAGTATTTTAAAAAGTCAGAGCAGGTCAGACAGCTCATAAGGGAGGATCTAGAAGGAGTTCTGTCCGAATATGATGCAATAGTGGCACCAACAACTCCAACAGTAGCACTTAAGGATAAGGATGCTGACAATCCACTGTTTGGTGAAATGGCCGATATACTGGCGGAGGGTAGTTCAGAAGTAGGATTACCGGGCATTTCAATACCATCTGGAAAATCAGAGGATATGCCAACAGGTGTACAGTTCATTGGAAAGCATTTAGCAGAACAAACTATCCTTGATCTAGCAAAAGCACTAGAATCAAACCTAGACTAAGGTTGAAGAATATCTTCGGTCCTACCATCAATAGAGAGAATTACCTCATCTACAGTTGGAAACTGCTTAAGAGTCTCCTCTATCTGAGCTCTAATACTTGTTACCGTACAACTACCTCCGACACCTTCTTCAAGTTCACTGCTTAGATCTACTCTTGCCACCCCATTAGCAATTGAAAGGCTCTGTATTCTTACATCATCAGAGATATTGCTAAAATATCCACGCTCCTCTTCACTAATGGTAGGTCCTAAGAAAAGCTGCTCTAGAGTTACTCTGGCAATTGCAGTTACCTCTGGGATAGTTCTTGTTACTGGGAATACCTTGGAACAATCATCAGCACTTCCTTGCTCTACATTTGGGAAATATATATTTACTACAGTCTGTTCGTTATTACCCAATACAGTCAAAGGTATGCTCACACTATCATCATTCTCCATTAAACCAGACGGATTACTCTTCAGGAAAACAAATACAAGATTATGCTCCTGTATTATGGGAAGATCAACCCTTAACTTAAATGGTACTTCTTCATCAGTTGTCCATTCACTCTGAGCGATTGCAGAAGTAGAAGCTACAACATCACCTCGAGAATCAAGAATCCTTACAGGGAACTCTCCTTCAAAGTACCAGTTTCCTTTCACATGACCATTTATATCAATACCGTTGGATATTGTATCATTACTTTGAATATTAAGTAGTGTTAACTCAGTTCCCTTAGAACTAGTTAATACTGTGTTCTCACTTTCTTCCTGCTCATCACATATATTTGCCATATTTCTACAGAGCGCTATCCCACAACAGATATCTCTGTCTTTAACAATATATGCGGAGAACACTATAGCTAGGGAAACTAAGATAATACTTATTAAAAGAAGGGTATTCTTAAGCATAGGCATAATATAGAACCTAAACTTTATATACCTCTAGTATACAAATATTGGGGGAAATATCAACAACCTTAAAACAATAACACTACCTATAACTCTTCTCTAAGAAGTGCTCTGAAAATGGACTAGGGCCACACTGCTCATCCATTTCATTTATAAGAACTCTAGCATTGTAAACATCTCTTTCTCCGAAATTCTCTTTTAAATCTCTTTGAAGAGACTCTCTAAATAAGATCTCTTCTTCTTGGTACACACTATCAGGATTAACATAACTTAAATTCTCAAGAGCTTTATTACTTAGTAATACTGCAAAACCACGTCTTGCTGATCTCATATAATCAAGCATATCTTCTCCCACTAAAGACTCCGAAACTTTGTTGAAGTATATATACATCTGCAACTTATATGAATCACCTGAAAGAAGTCCTTGCTCCTCATATCTCTTCGTTATCATATATCCACTGTAAGCAGTATGAATAAAACTAACCCATCGTCCCAACAATCTATCTGCCTTCTTATGCATATTCTCAGTGGTATCTCTTTCTTCATAGGGAAGTGGGAGATTCCACTGCCCTTTACCCATTTTTTCTACAAACTCTTTAGTCTCAAGAATAGATAACTGGGGCAGAAATAATTGTTCCGCTTTATAACTCATAGAACAGATTATACTACAAGCCTAAATAACAGGTAAAGATAAATACGGTATAATTAAATATTAGATAATTTAAGTAATTTGACTCTACCTTGGATTACAAGAGTAGACATGAAAAACATTTAGCACACCTTTTTCTCAGTAAATACAACAAGGAGAATCTAGAAACCATTAAATTCCAAAGAATGGGTAGAGCAGATAGAAGAGAACCCGATGTGATCTGTGACAAGAGTGTATTAATAGAGATAGTAGATATATATGAGAATGAGAATCAAGCAAGGAAATTACTTTCTAACTATGTTGAACCTAAGGACAGAAAGAAAAAAGGTATTCCAGCCCCTACTACAGTTGAAACACTAAGAAGAGAGATAGAGAAAAAGATAGAGAAGTTGAACAATGGTAACTATGATGGATTAGGTATACACAACAAGTTCATACTTCTATGTGGTCTAATGGATCCATATATCAAAGGTAGTAGTATAGATAGTATTTTAAGAGAGTATGAAAAGGTATCACACAGTAAAAAATACCAACGCTCTTTTAATGAGATTTGGATAATATGGGAGTCTGAAGACAAAACAAAGTACAATATCTTTAGGCTTGAGTAGGACTGTATCTTCCCATAATTTCACACTGCTCTATAATATTCCCTTCAATAGCTCGAAGAAAATCCTCTCTATTACTTGTTTGAGGATCAAGATACAGTTCTGTTCTTAAAGCATATACTTTAAAGAAATACCTATGCTCATTATCAGGTGGACATATTGCTTTCCAACCAATAGTACCACTGCTGTTTTTACCTTCAATACCATTGGGTATCACACCATTCTCAATTTTTAGATCAGAGGGTGGTAAATTCCATACCATCCAGTGTACAAACATTCCTCCAGGAGCATCGGGGTCTTCCACTATCATAGCCAAACTTTTAACATCCTCTACAGCATTAATATCCTCTTCACCAGTAAATATTGGTGGTACATTAGATATTTCTAGGGGTGGACTTATACCTTCTCCATTACATGTGTACTTAGAGGGTATTAATCCTCCATCTTCAAATACAGTGCTTGTGATATTCATAATTAGCAAGAGTTTACAATTTAAATATCTTCACTCTTGTAACAATATACGGGTATATACCATAATTATATATGAATATGTGGGGGATATGAATGAAATGGTGAGCCGCCTGAGAAAGTTTTGCAACTAATTACAGAAAAGCTACTATTACTAGGGTCAATATTAAAACGTTTAAGTATAACACCTCCAGAATCAGATATTAATACAGTATGGGAATAGAAATTAGACCTTGTCAATCTATAGCAGCTGCTTTGCTAAAGTTTTCCAAAATACCAAGGTCAACTGACAGAAAAACTAATATTTTATAAGTAAATTTAGTCTGTAATATAATATAAGCTTCTCTCCTGAACAATGGCAATGGGAAATCGTTTGTATTTCCTGTTAGTAAGTATGTCTTTTTATTTGTTGAGAACTTTCCAATAATTGCGCCCAAATATAAATCTATAGGGGTTGGGTATCGTCCCAAGTTCTGAAGGTACATACGAATTTCTTCAACTTTCTTCATTATGCTCTCATCTTTCCAAAATGGATAATTTCCAACATCATGTTTCTGTAACCAGAGTTCTCTTGCAGACCTTTCGTTCTGACTATTTGTCCTTTTTAATTCTACCTCAACAGGATGAATCGTGAAGCAACTTACTCCTTTTTTATGAAACTCATCCATAACTCCATCTGCCTTATACTTGAGAATAGCGATAACCGCATCGGAATCAAATAAAACAAACTTCTCTGAAGAAATGATTTCTTTCCAATCAGGAACTTCATGCAAAAATGTTTCTATCTGCTCACTCATCTTTAGTATCACCTTCGTTAAGTAAATCAAACAATTCGGATAGAAACGATTTTGAGAATGTTTTTTCTAAAGGCCCCTTTTCGGCAACATAAACTTTAACTCCGGCAAATACAAAAGAAACTAGATTTAAGTAGTTTTTAAAGTACTGCTCTTCTTTAGAAAGTAATTCCTTGTCTTTTTCATAAATTTTTTCAACTACAGAAATAAGAGTAGGAATTGAGTATCCATTGGCAACTTTCAAGGGTTCAATATCCGTAAGGGTCTTCAATTGTCTTTGTATCTTTTCAGATATGTCTTCAATGTCTGTCATTACTACATAGTATGTCAAACCGATTGAGCAGTCAAACTTGTTTTCTTTAATTAGTTGGAAGTAAGTTTTAGGTCAGCATTCGAATAATATACAGTTCTAATAGATATGATATACTTACTAATAATTTTTATTCCATATAGCTAAATGGATAAGAAAAACCCTCTTGAGTTGCCAGATGAACTTATAAGTTCAATTAGAAGAGCTGGGACATCAATGTTTTCTTTAGGTCTTTTTTCACTTATTATCACGACTTTGGCCACAATATTTTACTCTAAGCCTCCTTTAGAAACATTAATCACCATTCTAATCCTAAATTTCATAATAAGTGCAGTATTTATTATAAATGGTAATAGGATTAAATATGACATACTAACTGATTTATATGCACTTAACAAAAGATTTACTGGGTTAATAGTATTTACTTTTGTTGTATTTATCTTTTTAGTAGGAAGTATTGTTCCAGGAATCTTTGCAATAGTTATGCTATTAGATTTATTTAAAGCAAAAAAACAAATAAAAGAGAACTTAAGTATACGTTAAGACTTTTTATAATTCCTACAACCATATATTGAACCGAAAGGACATTCTTACTTACAGTATCCTTTTTGTGTACAAGTTTCATCACATAAGTGTGCATTCCATTCATCATTTCGAGGAATACTTTCCCTAGATAAGACAAAATTTTTAACCAAAGTAGTCCTTAAAAATTATTACAGTAAACACTAAGTAACTTTACAAGCCCCAACTTAAAAAGGACACTCTCTAGTCAAAATATGTCTGAGGTATAACAAAAGGATCCCCTATCTTCCTTTAATTAATTGATTAACTATCAATAAATACATATAATTTCATATGGGCAGTATTAAGTGTCCTCATTGTAAAAAAGAGGTTCTAATTGAAGGTGATGACACCTACGAATGCCCATACTGTAGAACTCATTTCAAATCCTTAAATAAAGAAGTTTCAATAGTAAAACAAGGAAACAACAAAAGACATCCTTCCCAGGATGTTGTCTTGTGGATTATTCTCTCCGTTTTTCTTCTTTTTGGTCTAGCTATATTATCCTCAAGTCTCATAGGCGGGTTTTTAATCATAATTAGTTCATTAACCCTCTTCCCTCCAATCTTAAAGAATGTCTCAAATAAATCTAAGCTTCGAATTAGACACATTTTTGTAATATCTGCATTGTTCTTGATAACAGGTTTTATTGTTTCTGGTTTCTCCCTTCCAGAAGTAGAAGATAACGAAGTTCTTTCAGAGCAAGACCAGACAGAAACACAAGACATTTCCGAGTTGCTAAATAATACTAAAGCTTTAATAAACAATTTTAATGAAAATTTAATTACTGCTTCTAACTACAATATTAATACAGAGGAATACCAAGATATTACAGAAACAGAGATAACAGATAATTCCCCCTATGAGGAAGTTGAAGAGTTACATAATAAAGTAAAACAGTACAACTCTAGATTAGAAACAGCGATTACTGAAGCTAAGAACAAATCATATCCTGTCACCGGAGTTGTCGATGGAGACACTATAAAAATAACTTATGAAGGAGTTGAGGAAACAGTCCGTTTAATAGGTATAGACACACCTGAAACAGTTCACCCTAGTAAACCAGACGAATGTTTTGGTAGAGAAGCATATAATAAAATGAAGTCGTTAGTTGGAGGGAAGAGTGTTTTTATAATGTTTGATAATACTCAAGGATCGCAAGATAAATATGGGCGAATGCTCCTGTATATTTGGACAAATGACATATTTGTAAATAAAAAAATGATAGAGGAGGGCTATGCTCACGAGTATACCTACTCTACCCCATACCTATATCAAGATGAATTTAAAGCTGCAGAGAACCAAGCTAGGGAGGGTAAGACAGGTCTTTGGGGAGATGTATGTGCCTGTGACAAAAAAGAACTTAGTAGAAAATGTACTTCTTGTAATACAACTACTATTACATATCAAAACTGGGACTGTTCCAAAACCACCAGAACAGTAACTGATACTTCGTGTACGACTGGGTGTGTTGTATATAAACCACCTCCTAAAGAGACTACTCCCGCATATATCTGTGATTGTAGTAAGACATGCACACAGTTAACTACATGCAAGGAGGCATATTACCAGCTGAACACTTGCGGATGTTCAAGAAGAGATGGAGACAGTGATGGTGTCCCATGCGAGAGCTTGTGTAATTAAGTTTTTATTTTATATATGAAGATGGGTGGAAACAAAAAGTCTATTCTTTTATATATAATAATTCTTTTTGGCTTTTTAATCCTCGGAGGGTTCTACTATTTGGACAGGGCTCATGAACGAAAAATGTTAATTGAGTATGAGACGGAAATTAGAAAACAAGAGGAAGAAGAGGAGAGAGCCAAAGAATTACAAGAAGATGCGGAGGCCTTCCAGAGGGGCCTTGATTACAACAAATGTGTTTCTAATGCATGGGAGATGTATTCCAACTATTGGTGGACTGAGTGCAAAGCTGTTGGGTGGGAATTAGACTATGGAGAAGAAACCTGTATGTTACCAACCAGTAACGCGGACAGGGTAACAGATACCAAGGACAAGGAATTAGATAGATGTGTTGAATTGTATAAATGAAGGTACCTGGCTAAGAAATAAATTAATATCTTAGAAAAAATGTTTTGGACAATAGTAGGCGCCTTACTGTTTGTTTCTTTTCTTCCATTAATCTTGACTCTTCTGGGTAGCATATTAATCAACATTTATGAGAACAGAAAGATCTGGGGTGCAATAGGATTAAGTGTGGTGTCAATACTGGTTTTAATTATTGCTATCCCTTTTATCTCAAACACTTCTTATAATGGTAACGGTCAGGGCGGATCTCCAAGTTACACAGACAGCAGTTCCAGAGTTGAACAATGTAAGGAAGAAGTCGAAATGAAATACAGGAGAATTATTCTTGATAGTTGTGGAATGCCAGATGTTCCAGTAACAGACAAAGAGGCAATTAGAAGGTGTTTCATTCGTCTAAACCTAGATACAGAAACAGATAACTGGGTAGCAGGCTTAATTCAGTCAGAGTTAGACGAATGCGAACTTCTACAGTAAATCCAGGATAAAATGCATTTATCCACAATCATAAATTCCCCAAATATCGATATGGTATAATATATACATCGAGGAACTAAATTAAATAACCTATAAAGGGTAAAATTTATGTCCTCAACCTCAACCGAGAGAAAAGCAAACTCTCAAGACAAAAAAATACTCCAAGATATTTCGATACAGGATTTTTTAGGAATTTGCCAAGAATACGGTGTCGTTAGTAATTCTGTAAAAGATATTCTAGAAATCTCTAAAGACCCCATGACAGATATAAAAGACAAGATTGAAATACATAAATGGCTTATTGAGATGAATGTGGGGAAGCCTAGCGAAAGACCTCCCGTACAGAGGAATGAAGAAAACCTGTGTTCGAGAATCTTTATAGACTGGGGGGATGATAAAAATTAGGCATTAAAGCTTATACAAATCGAGGAAAAGTAAATTGAGAATACCTCGATTGTATAATGAGTTCGAACAATATAATACAAAAGTTTCAAAACAAGAAACATGAAAAGTTACTTAAGAAAATCAGATCATTGGGCTATTCTGAAAAAGACGCCTCTACCGTCCTCTACGATATTGATAAGCTCTCAAATATTATTATAGACTCATATATAAGCTCTAAAGGTAAGAGTCTATGAAGAATATCGTAATATATTGTAGAGTTTCTACTAAAGAACAAGCAGATAGTGGACTAAGTCTAGTAACTCAACAAAAACAGTGTGAGGAGTTCGCTCGTAAAAATCAATTGAATATAGTAACAACGCCATTTATTGAACATGGGGAAAGTGCAAAAACACTAGATAGAACCAAACTAAAGGAGATGCTCGAGTATATTGCTGCAAATAAAGGTCTTGTCGATACCCTTCTTATTTGCAAAATTGATAGACTCTCCAGACAAACACTAGACTATCAAAGTATAAAGGTATTGTTAGCTAAGTACGGAGTTTCTATCCACTCTTTATCAGAAAATATTGAAGATTCTCCATCGGGAAGAATGCTTGAAACTATAATGGCTGCATCTGCCCAATGGGATAACGAGGTAAGAGGAGAACGAGCAAGAAATGGAACAATTGAAGCATTAAGACAAGGTAGATGGGTATATGCGGCACCATATGGATATATACAAACAGGCGGGAGAGGCAAAGCAAACCTTGTTCCTGATAAAGATATAGCACCTATTGTTAAAAAGATTTTTCAATACTTATCCGAGGGTGGACACACTATAGAAGATGCCAGAAGATATGCTTTTGAGTTAGGTATGAAAAGCAATAATGAGAAACTATACAACAAAGCAAGTTTCCACCGGCTAGTAAGAAGACCTGTCTACAAGGGATTTATTAACATACCTAATATGGATTTATATACTAGAGGTACTTTCGAACCAATCGTAGAACCAAAAGTCTTTGATTTGGTACAAGATATAATAGATGGTAAAAACCATAATCCCCCAGTCTATCGTAAAATACACCCAGATTTCCCTCTAAGAGGGACAATCTTGTGTCCTAAGTGTAATAAGAAAATGACTGCTAATTGGAGTAGAAAAAAGTACCCATATTACAAGTGTTCCTACTGCAAGAACGTCAATCTAAGACAAGAAGATGTACACAATGCGTTCCAAGAGTATCTAGGCAATATAAAGCTCTCAGAGACGATTGTAGAGCTCACCAAAGATGCAATAGAGCTTAACTGGGAAGAGAGAAACAAAGCCTATGAATCAAACCTCAAAGAGCTTAGAAAGAGGCAAGAACAAATCTCAAAGGAAGAGAACTCCATAGCAGAACAAAACAGACAAGGGATATTACCCCCTAGAGTAGCTAAAGAGCAATTAGATAAACTAGAAGAGGAATATGCACAGATAGGATATGAACTATCTCAATACAAACCGACAGAGGAAATTGATGAGGAATTGTTAGAATATGCTACCTATTTCTTAGAGAATATGTGTTCTGTTTGGGAAGAATTAGAACCTACATCACAAAATGAGTTGCAAAAATTCCTATTTTCAGATGGTTTACAATTTGACGGAGAGAAATTTGCAACTAACCAAAAAACAGCTCTAGAAGAGATGAGGGAGTATATCACTATCGGAAAAGTCTCAGAAAGTGAGTCGCCTGGGACTCGAACCCAGCACCTACTGCTTAAAAGGCAGTTGCTCTAACCCGATGAGCTAGCGACCCAATAGATAGAATTATATCCTCCCGCATATGTTTTTACAAGCTTTAAACAAGAAGTTTTTTAACTGGAGCAAAGGATTTCCTATGAATCTCACACGGACCATACCTAAGCAAAGCATCCATGTGAAGTTTAGTACCATACCCAACATGTCTATCAAAACCGTACTCGGGATATCTTTTACTAACCTCTCTCATATATTCATCTCTCGTTACCTTTGCAAGTATAGAGGCTGCAGATATTGAATAGTGCTTTAGATCTCCTGCCTTGATCTTTTCCATAGAATATCCATCAATAGATTCAACATTCGTACCATCTACGATAAGGTAATCAGCTCTACTACCAAGCATACTCTCTACTTGCTCTAATGCTTCCGTCATAGCTAACTTAACTGCTTCTTGAATACCAAGTGAATCAATAGCTAGTGCATCTACCATTGATACACCCCATGCAAGTGAGTTACTCTTCACAAGCTCAAAAGCTTCCAATCTCTGCTTCTCGCTCATCTTCTTACTATCCCTAACCAAAGGACTAATCCCTGAACTAATATCAATTACCACAGCACCAGCAGATACAGGACCTGCCAAAGGACCTCTCCCTGCCTCATCAATACCAACTACATATTTAATACCTTTTTCCCAAAGTTGCTTTTCTAGTTCAATATCTGGATATTGCATAGAGATATATTACTACAAAAGTATGAGATAAAGAAAAAGAAAATACTTTGACATACTAAATATTAAAAGGTAGGATATATGTATAGTTAAGTTGAGTAATACAACTACTATGAACAAATCTGATGATTTCTTTAAAGGATTACTCTTTGGAGCAGCAATAGGAGCTGCCGCTGGAATATTACTTGCTCCAAGATCGGGTCAAGACACAAGGAAAGAGATAAAGAGGTTTGCATCTGATGTGGGAGATAAGGTAACACATATGTATGAAGATGCAAGATATAAGGTAGAGGACAAGGTAGCTGATATAAAGAGGGCAGGTAAGAAGATCAATTACAATGATTACAAAAAGTTGATCCAAAGAGTCGTAGATGAGATAAAACAGGACAGTGAGGTATCTGAAGATGTAGCTCAAAGATTAGGAGAAAGACTCAACGAGGATTGGAATGAGATCAAAGAAGAAATATCCTAAACATTGAAAAAGTTTCAAGGAGATAATAGAATTAGCTAACCTACTTGCGAGAGTAGTTCAGTTGGCTAGAATGTCTCCTTCCCAAGGAGAAGGTCGCGGGTTCGAATCCCGTCTCTCGCTCAGATATCTCCTTGTACCAACAGATCTTCACACTTCCCCAGTTGACAACATATTCAAATACTGATAGCATTGTATTACTAAATCCCCCTGTGAGAGCGAAAGCTGTTTGCAGGGGTTTCTCTTTTTGATATACTACTCCAATGACCAATAGATGTATTCTCCTAATAGATGGTAGTAATTTCTACTTCAAGCTAAAAGATCTTAAGCTTGAGAACCTCCTCGAATTCAATTTCAAAAAGTTTGCTAAATTTCTGGCTCGATCTGGAACCATTGTTGAAGCATGCTACTACATTGGAAAAGTTAAACAAGATGGAACCAAAAAAGCTGATAAACTGCTAGCTGATCAACAAAAACTCATAAACACCTTAAAGAAGAACAACTATCGTTACAGTTTTGGATATCTTTTAAAGTCTGATGGCAAATATCACGAAAAAGGTGTAGATGTCCAAATTGCAGTAGATATGTTAATAGCTACATATGAAGACAAGTGTGATCGAATTATCCCAGTCTCTTCAGATACAGATCTAAGTCCAGCCATTAAACAGGCTCAGCTTAAAGGTAAAACTGTAGAGTATATAGGGTTTTCCCATATGCCTAGCGTAGCCATGGTTCGTTTTTGCAAAGAATCAAGAATACTTGCCAAGGAAGATCTTAAGCCATTTACCAAATAGCTTGATTCATATCCCATATCTTTGTTACAATCACGTTACGAATGCTGATGTAGCTCAGCTGGCAGAGCACTCCCTTCGTAAGGGATAGGTCGATGGTTCGATCCCATCCATCAGCTTTTTGAACATATGAACATACCAAAATATACAATTACAAATTTAATACTTACATATATCCTTAAATATGAATTAGCCCTTCAAAAGATTAAGGATACTCCACTCCCACAACCACATCTACAAAACCTCTGTGAGAAATATCAGGCAGAGGAAATAGATAAAATGGGAGAATTAATCGCCTATCCAATTGGGTATAGCAAAGCATTAACTGTTCAAAGAGGACAGGTACTTCCCTCGCATAGAAGTAAAATGAAGATCTTTACCAACTTCAGAAGTGCACAAGACTTTGTAGATGCATACAACCGAAAGAGTGCACTAAAACCCTCACTAGAACTCTCTACACACCTAAACAAATTACTAATGAAAGGAATTGTAGACGATTGGGACTTAGCTAAGTTACTCAAGTTCTCAGAAAAACCATACGAAATGTATGATACTTGGTACAAGTTAAGAGACTACTACCCAAACCTCAACATGACAGAGTACTTCAACGATATATTCACTTGGATCACAACCTCTCAAACAGGAACTCACAAGTTAATACAGTTTGCAATCCTTATGTATGAATTCATAGACAAAGCTCCCTTCTATGCAGGTAATCAAATTACAGCACTACTTACTCTTAGATCACTAGCAAAAGAGTACGGTTACAACCCCCACAACATTGTTCCATACGTTAAACATACATACTTGATCAGTGAAGACTTAGAATCAGCCTTTAGGATGTCTAAAGGAAAACGAGATCTAACAATATTCATAGAGGCACTACTCTATTCACTCTCCCTCTCAGCAATAGAGGTATCTCGAGAAATAACAGAGGAATTCGATGGAAAAGTACAAATACACAAACAGCTAGGCAAAGATCTTAATTCAAGACAGGTAAAGGTAGTTGAATATCTAAACAACAATGCAAAAATTACTAGGCAACAGTATACCAAGATGATGGGAGTCTCCTTTATGACCTCCTACAGAGATCTTCAAGAACTTCTAGAGAAGGAGTACATTGAACAAAGAGGGAAAGGAAGAGGAACCTACTACGTGATCCCAGATCCAGAGGAAGAGGAGAATTTAAAAGAAGACAGGGTAAAAATATTTACTTAGAATTGCGATAAAGGCAATTAATTGCTATCATTTTTCGTGATTACTTAAAAAGAAATAGATGTGGACAGATCAAAGTACGATATAATCATTGGGTTAGAAATACACATACAGACTAAAACAAGGTCTAAGATGTTTTGTACCTGCAATGCAGAGTACTTTGGAGAGCAACCTAATACTCATGTATGCCCTGTATGTTTGGGCTTACCAGGAGCACTACCCGTTCCCAATAAGAAAGCTTTAGAGAAATGTATATTAATAGGACTTGCAACTAACTGCGATATTGATAAAGAGGTCCACTTTGACAGAAAACATTACTTCTACCCAGACCTACCTAAAGGATATCAGATCAGTCAGTACAAAAGACCAATATGCTCAGATGGATATGTAGAGATAAAGGATGAGAATGGAGAACCATTTAGGGTAGAAATTGAGAGAATACATCAAGAAGAGGATGTAGCAAAATCAACCCACCATATAGAGTCCTCAACTGGAAAAGAGTACTCTCTAATCGATTACAACAAATCAGGTGTACCTTTAATTGAAATAGTTACAAAACCAAATATCTCAAGTGCATATCAGGCCAAAGCATATGCTAGTAAGATCAGACAGATTGCAAGATATCTTGATATCTCTGATGCTGATATGGAGAAAGGACAGATGAGATGTGAACCTAATATCTCTGTTCAGGAAAAAGGTAAGTGGGAGTATGTAGATGGGAAGATCAAGCCTGTTGGTGATTACAAACTTAATCCTAAAGTAGAAATTAAAAATATTGGTTCCATATCCTTTGTAGAGAAATCAATAGAATATGAAGTTGACAGACTTATCAAAGACCTAGAAGAAGGCAAAGAGATAGTTCAGCAGACAAGAGGTTGGAACTCAGATAAAGGAATCACAGAGTTCCAGAGGTCTAAAGAAACTGCAGAAGATTACAGATATATGCCAGAACCTGATATTCCCCTAATAGATATTACAGAGGAAGTAATAGAGAGAGTACAGGAAAGAATTGTTGAACTACCTGATGAAAAGATGACCCGATACATATCAGAGTACGGTCTGTCCGAATATGATGCAGGTGTACTTACAGCAAACAGAGAGATCTCTCACTACTATGAGGATCTAGTAAGCATACTAACTGCTGACTTTGATAGCATGAAGGCTTCAAAATCTGCAGCTAACTGGATCACAGGTATCGTATTCTCCATCTCCAATAATATGGGGATAAAGATATCTGACAGCACTATTCCTCTAACTTCCCTAGCAATGTTAATTAGAGAGTTCGAGTCTAACAGCTTTACTAAGAACAAGGCTGAGGAATTGCTAATAAAGTCTCTTGAAGAGAAACTTGATTTAGAAGAGTTAATTCAAGAAGCCAAAGAAGAGGCACAGACAAGTTCTGGTAACTTAGAGAGTATAATTGATGAAGTAATAGAGAGTAATCCTAAAGCTGTAGAGGATTACAAAGCAGGTAAACAGGCTTCCATAGGTTTCCTAGTAGGTCAGGTAATGCAAAGAACTAAGGGTACTGCAGATCCCAATATTGCTAGATCAATTTTAATGGAGAGGTTGAATGGATAAGAAAACATTAAAACATATTGCAGAGCTATCTAGAATTAGACTTACAGACGAAGAATTAGAGAAATATACTCCTCAGATGGAAACAATACTTAATACTGCAAAAGAGTTACAGGAGATTGATACTAAGGGTGTACAGCCTATGAAAGCACATGTATCTTTTGAATCTCTAAGGGATGATATCCCAGGTGACTCTTTAACTCAGGAAGAGGTTTTAAGGAATGCTAATTACACGGAGAATGGATATGTGAAAGTATATGGAAAGATATTTGGAGCTATTGAGGAGAGTTAACCCTAGTTTTAAAGCTTAAACTTTAGTAAAATATGCTTGTTTATGCCGAAGTGGTGGAATTGGCAGACACGTATGCCTTAGGAGCATATGGGGGAATACCCCGTGCAGGTTCAAGTCCTGTCTTCGGCATTTTACTTATATACTAGAACTAAAAACATGTTTAAAAAAGTTATATCCCCCTTCCAGAGCGTATTAATACAAAAAAGATTATGTGTGGGCTGTACTGCACCCCTAGATAGAGCTCAAAGATTAGGAAAAATATCAGAGAGAAGAGAGCTAGTTGAGTGTAAGTGTAAAAGAAGATACATTTACAACAAAGAGCTAAATGAATATGAAAGAGCAAGTTTCCAAGAAGAGCAGCAGTTCTTAAAAGAGCTTTCTAAAAAGGCCTAACTAACCTTTCCAAAAAGGCTTAACTATTGTAAAATCACTGGAGATACGCCGCTATCGTCTAGTGGTCCAGGACGACAGGTTTTCATCCTGTAAACCGGGGTTCGATTCCCCGTAGCGGTACCATGTAAATATTAACTTTATCTGCCCTATATATGTACGAAGAAAGCGAAGCAAATACAAAGGTAAAAGCAACAGAGGTCCTTGGATCCATTGGAAGCTTTATCTATTCCTTTATCGAAACTGTTGTTGTTGCCCTTGTATTAGCAGTAGTCCTGTACCTTTTCATAATGACCCCTCACGAAGTAGTTGGTAACTCAATGCACCCTACATACAAGAGTGGAGAATTTCTGATGGCTAATAAAGTAAGTTACAAATTCTCAGAACCACAAAGGGGAGATGTTGTCATATTCAAATACTCTGATACACAAGATTTCATTAAGAGAATCGTTGGAGTACCCGGAGACAAAATCATGATCAAAGATGGAAACATATATGTCAATGATACACAGCTAAATGAAGCAGATTACCTTGCATCCTCTGTAGTTACCAATGGTGGATCATATATACATGAAGGACAAACAATAACAGTACCAGATGATCAGTACTTTGTATGTGGAGATAACCGACCCAACAGTTCAGACTCTAGAGAATTTGGTCCAATATCTCAAGATAGGATTAAAGGTAAAGCTTGGATTGTATACTTTCCCTTTAGTGAATTTAGATTAGTAACTCACGAAGACTACAAGTAGTAGACATCATTTGTGAAACATGCTACTTTATACCAATGAAAATTTTTGTAATCGCTAACCAGAAAGGCGGAGTAGGAAAAACAACAACAGCCGTAAACCTAGGAGCCGCCCTAGCAGGAAAAGGAAAAAAAATTTTACTAATCGACCTGGATCCTCAAGCCAATCTCTCCTCGGGAGTTGGATTTACACAACAGTTCGACAAGAAGAGTTGGAACTCCTTAGAAGAAGCACCATACAAGAGCATATATGATGTACTAGTTAACTCTACTCCCATTTCCTCAGTGTTTGTATCAACATCTACCCCCAATCTCTTCTTAGTACCATCTCATCTTTCATTAGCAGGAGCAGAGATAGAGATGGTAAATATGTTAGCTAGAGAGAATCTACTTAAAAAAGCTCTTAATGATGTAAAAGAAGACTTTGACTATGTGATAATAGATTGTCCCCCATCCCTAGGATTACTCACTATAAATGCATTAAGTGCAGCAGACAATCTACTCATCCCCATACAGTGTGAATATTTCGCACTAGAGGGGCTAGGACAGCTACTAGAGACCACCAAATTAATAAAAGGTATCAATCCCTCACTTACCATAGGAGGTGTGATACTAACCATGTACGACAGTAGAACCAAACTCTCAGGCAGTGTAGTAGATGATGTAAGAAACTACTTTAAAGAGGTAGCCTTCGAATCACTTGTACCTAGAAATGTAAGACTCTCCGAAGCTCCTTCACACGGTAAAACAATATTCCAGTATGATGAGAAATGTACAGGAGCCAGAGCATATGATGATTTAGCGGGAGAGTTTGTAAAAAGATTTTAATAAATTTTTAAAGTACAAAAATGGAAGAAGTAAGACTAGGAAAAGGACTCGCAGCACTAATAGATACCAAAGTAATAGACAACTCTAGCAGTGCTTACAGAGAGAAGTTTGATATAGACAAGATAGAACCCAATCCATACCAACCTAGAATGCATATAGAGCCAGATGAATTAATCAGTATTGCCGACTCCATAAGAGAACATGGAGTAATACAACCTCTCATCATAACTAAAGATCCATCATCTGATAGATACTTCATCATAGCAGGAGAGAGAAGATTCAGAGCATCACAGCTAGCAGGCTTAAAATATGTACCAGTTGTAATAAAGGATTCCTCTCCACAGGAGATGTTAGAGCTAGCATTAATAGAGAATATTCAGAGAAAAGACCTTAACCCACTTGAAGAAGCAAATTCTTTCATACAATTACAAGACGAGTTTGGTCTCTCTCAGGACGAAATAGCTTTAAAAGTTGGTCTCAACAGAGTAACAATAACTAACAAGATAAGGTTGCTAAAGCTACCAGAAGATGTAAAAGAGTTAGTACTGAATGAAACCCTAAGTGAAGGACATGCAAGAGCACTACTTGGAATTAGAGATGAGGAGAGTCTCTCTGCCGCTGCTGATATTGTTGTTAAAAGAGGTTTAAGTGTTAGACAAACTGAAGCTTTAGTTAGAAAGATCAACTATGGAAGAGGATCTAAAGATCAAAGATTTAAAACAGTAGATGAGGAGACAGAAAACTATGCAAAAGCACTAAGTCAGAAACTAGGATACACAGCGGATATAAAGAGAATGAGTAAGGGTGGAAAAATTGTAATTAGATATATGACCAAGAGAGACTTACAGACAATTGCAGAAAAACTAGGACTAAAAGATTAAGACTTAGCTACTTCCTGTCTTAACTTCTCATACATTAAAATAGCTGCACTTGCACTTACATTAAGTGAACCAATACCCTCTCTCATAGGGATTGATATCTTTTCATCAGCCCTCTCTATCATGCCAGCAGAAACACCAACATCCTCAGCCCCAAGTACAAAGGCACATGGACCCCTTAGATCTGTATCAAAGTAAGGTTCACCTTCCATATCAACTGCAAATATCTTAATATCATTCTTCTTTAACTCTTTCACTGCAGAAAACAAATTCATTTCAACAAGAGGTATTCTTTCAGCAGCACCCATAGAGATCCTAATAGTTTCATCATTTATTAAAGCAACATCCCTTGGAGAAGTAATAATCCCATTTACTCCTACACCAAATGCAGTCCTCATTATAGCGGCAATATTTTGGGTATACTTAATATCATCAAGAATTAGAAAAAATGGCTGCTTACTTTCTGAATAGATCTTCTCTAAAAGTTCATCTAAAGTCCAATAGTTTTGGGAATACATCAAACCAACAACACTCTCAGAAGAAGATGCTCTTAACCTTCTAGTTAGAGTCTTTCTTGGTACGCGAATAACTGGAATTCTTTTCTCATTAGCAAGATCTACAATCTCTTTAGTCTTCTCATCTCTGTAAGCAGTACTAGCAAGATATATACGCTCAAAGTCCCTACCCTCTTTTAAAAGTTCGAGTAGAGCATTCTTACTCTCAATTTGGATAAAATGTTGTTTTACCATCTCCCTATTACAGAGATTCTACCACATCAACAAAGTACTGTCCCCTCTTAAATCCAGTCATTCTTCTGAACTTAACAACTCCATCCAATTTAGCATGGATAGTGAAATCTTTAGAGGAGTATGTATTCTTACCAGGATGATAGACAGAGCCTCTCTGTCTAACGAGGATGTTTCCAGCTTTTACTTGCTCACCTTCATATTTTTTAACTCCAAGTCTCTTACCAGCAATATTTCCTGAAACTGAGACACTTCCTGCTCCAACGACATGTGACATCTGCTCTGTACTTTAAATTTAACTAACGTTTTGATAATACGAAAATATTTCTCGTGATGATACTATTAATTCGCTTCCATTTCAAGTCCCCACTGGCAAACTTACTATTCAAAACATCCCATTTCTTTCCTGTTAACTCACTCACATTAAAAGTCTTCCACCCCCTATTTGTCTTGTATGAAGGTATAACTAAGACCACTCTAAACCCCTTTGAAGCAATGCCATCTAATATCTCGAAAAGAGACATATACAGCTTCTTAACATTAGTAAGTAAAGTCTCTGCCATATGCTCAGTCAAAAGCCTTCTTTGAGGAGGACCCATAAATGGTTCACATATTACTGCTTTAATATTACTTCGTTTAAGTTCCTTAACTGTACGTCTTTCTACATCTCTTATATCAAGGTAGAAAATATTGAACTTAGTATTTTTGAGAATACCCTCCTGAGAAAGCCATAGCAGGTTCTTTTCAGAATCCTCTATAGCACGCACATCAATGTCCGAACCAACTACATCTAAACCAAGTATTGTAGCTTCCATAAGGACTGTACCTGATCCACAGAAAGGATCCCATACAATGCCCTCCCTAAGTTGAGCCAGATTACACATAATTCGAGCTAATTTGTGAGGTAGTACACCCATCTCAACATTAATAGCTGGTTTATCAATATCTCTATGTATAAATTCATCTATATTTTGAATACCCAAGGTCTTGCCATAGAGATTGCCCTGATTTGTTGAGAGTATACACAACTCAAAACCTTCTTCTAAAACATCATTATTTATTACCTGTGCAGCATTAAGTTCAAGTTTATCAGGAAGAAGAAATCTAGAAGATATGTTGAAAGATTTAAAATATCTCTTGATATCATTTGCTAGTTTTTGGATATTCTTTCTATTCAGATCTGTCTTACCCAGTACCGAAATACCAAAGGTAACTTTACTACCCTTGTTATAATCATTAAGAAAAGTATCAAGCTCCTCTATTACTTGACCATATCTAACAAAACCACCGAGTCTATGAAAAACTGTATCTACAAGAACTCCGTCAATATCTTTCTTATCTACAATAAGGATGCGATCACCCAATCTCTTTATACTGTCTCTTGAAACACCATACACCTCAAAGACAGCATTTAATTCTGCCTGAGACAGTTCTTCAAAAATACCTGATTCAAAAAAATATCGCATTTTAATTAGATAATTTCTTTAACAGCAACTCTTGTTAAAAGAGCTCTGTGGCCAGCAGTTCTTCTGTATCTAGATTTAGATTTGAACTTGAAGACTCTAATCTTTTCGTCTTTCTTCTGTGAGGTAATCTCTAAGACAACCTTAGCTCCATCTACAAGTGGTGTTCCTAACTTAACATCTTCTCCATTTGAAACAAGTAATACATCTGTTACCTCCACCTTATCACCCTTGTTACCTTCTATTTTGCCAACTTCATACTCCATGCCCTCTACTACTCTGAGTTGAGTTCCAGCTATCTTGATTACTGCATATTTATTTTTCTCTTCTGTTTTCTTAGTCATGACGTTGGATTTTAATTTATAAAGTCATAATTGTCAATTATTTTAGAGACATTCTTACTACTATTGGACCTGTTTATTATACTTTGAATAATACCGAATGAAAATAGTGTCATTATTGTAATACTCCCTCCAGAGCTAATTAAAGGCAATGGTATACCTGTAGCTGGTATAGCTCCGGTATTAGTACCTATGTTAATAAAGATCTCAAGTATCAGTTTAACTGTAAGCCCTATCAACAGCATTGAGAAGAAGGCATTCTCTTTGTTATCTACAGATGCAAGTAAACTCCTACTTATTATTACTCCGTACATAGTAAGTAAGAAGAGTGTACCTACTAAACCAAACTCTTCTGCAAATGATGCAAATATGAAGTCAGTTTCATGCTCAGGCAGGAAATCTCGTTTACTTTGAGTACCATTTCCAAATCCTTTACCCATTATCTGTCCCGATCCTATCGCTATCTTCGCCTGATTAACATTAAAAAGTAAATCTTCCGATGACTCCTCCGGATTAAAGAATGCCTCTATTCGATCTTTCTGGTAGTCTTTTAAAACACCTTTATACATTACAGTAGAAAGCCCACCTACTACTATCCCTATTAATACACTTACTACAATATATGTTTTCCAATTTCCTTTGTAATAGAATGCAAAAATTGCAATTACTAAACCAGCTACAGCAAGCAATATATAGAGCCAGTTACCTGTAATACTGATTGTTAGGAAAGCTGCTACAAGTAATCCAATTATACTTAAGGACACACTGTTTCTTAATTGATTATTTAAACCTGTAAATGCTACAAGAAACCATATGACAAGTGTTAGTAAAGACATACTTCCGTTTGGCTGCATATATATTAGTATTACAATCGGAATAGTTAGCAGAAGCGATATTCCAAACAGTATCCACTCGTTATACCTATCTTTGTAGGAAAGTACTGCTGCAGTAGTTAACACTACAGTTACCTTCGCTATCTCAGATGGTTGTAGTTGAAAGCCTCCAATTATCAACCACCTTTGTACATTGTTAATGACCGGACCAAAGAGTAGCAGTATTACCAAAAGAGCTACTGTAGCAACATATATTGGTAATATTACCTGCCAATACTTGAGTATGGAGAGATCAATCATTGAAAGGATTCCAAAACCAATAAAGCCAACTCCCATAGCTACCAACTGTTTGTAAACGATAGAGAGATCACCAAAGGACCCCGAACTGCTTACCGTCGTTGATAGAAGTGTTATTAATCCAATGATACATAGGAATACCGTAGGTACAAGTATTAGTACATCCACCTTAAATATTGAAGTTTTACTACTTTGAATCTTCATACTCTTCAATTTCAACCACTTTAACTCGTCCCTTCAGACCTCTGATTATTCTAATACAAGACTTTGAAACATTGAAGTGTTTTGACAGAAGAGATATTAACTCAAGATTAGCTTTACCATCGTGGGCAGGAGAATGAACAGAAGCAGTATAGTTTGAATCACTGCTATCTATTTTAGATTCTCTAGAATTTGGCTTAACTTTTACTGTAACTCTCACTATTTCTTTTTACCCTTACCAAAAGCTCTTCTCATGAAGGCTGGTTTATCCAAGGGATCATCAAAATCTTCATCCAAATCAATATCAATTCGCTTGTTAGCACCCTTTTGTACGTCCTCTTGGGGTTTCTCTGTATCATCTTCATCCTCTATCTCCTCAAGAACTTCATCTTCACTCTCTTCAAAGCTCTCTTCTCTGCTCTCTTGATATGCAGGAGAGTTTACAGAAATACCGCCTAAGCCAAAACCTGTATCCTCTAGATCATCATCTTTCTGCTGTTTGGTGTATACCTGTCTACTTTCATCAAAACCTGTGGCCACTATGGTAATCACAATTTCATCACCTGCTTCTGGATCAATTTGAGCACCAAATTTAATATTTGCAGACGGATCTACAGCTTCCTTAATTAATTCAGATACAAGACTAATCTCTGGAAGAGTTAGGTCAGAACCTACAATATTGTAAAGTACACCAGTCGCACCCTCTATGGACATATCAAGTAATGGACTTGTAGTTGCAGCTCTAGCCGCCAACTCTGCTCTGTTCTCACCCTTAGCTCTACCAATACCCATAAGTGCTGTACCAGAGTTAAGCATTACTGATTTAGCATCATTAAAGTCTGCGTTTATGTATCCTGTTTGACTGATTAGGTTAGAGATACTGTTTACACCCTCGGCTAAAACAGAGTCCACTAACTTCATAGCATCTATGAAAGAGGCATTAGCATCAGCTATTTCAAGTAATCTCTGGTTTGGTACTACGATCAATGTATC
>CAYVBS010000001.1:50358-66623 GCA_964449955.1 uncultured Candidatus Saccharibacteria bacterium
TGCTTTAGAGCTTGAGCATCAGTATTGAGAGCCATAAATTCAACTCCCGGAATATCGTAGTCGCTGATCATAGTATTAACTGCATTGCAGCCACCACCACCAACTCCTACCACCTTAATTTTAGCTACTGGATCTACGTTTGTTGTTACTAACATAAATAACCTAAACCCTTAAATTAAATCTGGGCAGTTTAAGGTATCAATGATTTAAACCATCCAACAACCTTACCGATGAAATTAACACCTTCACCTTTAGAGTTGGATGCACTAATTTCCACATCATCATCTATAGCATGTTTTATCAGTCCTTGTACACAAGCAAATGATGGGTCGGATATCTCCTCTGTCATTCCTGACAATCCAGAAGGATACCCTATTCTAGCTGCTACACCAAATACACTCTGAGTAAACTTCGTCAAATCTCTTAGTAAACTAGTACCTCCTGTTAATACTACACCAGCGGGCATAGCAATATCAAAACCAGCTCTCTCAACATTCTCTTTAGCTAAATCAAATATCTCTTCACATCTAGCCTCTACAATATTCTTAAGCATTTCCTTGGACACTTTCTTACCAGGAATATCTAGTACTGAAAGATCTATTTCATCCTCTTTACCAACTACTGGTTTCTCTTCTTCTACTCTTCTTAAGAGAGCAGGCGTTGCATCAGTCTTCCTAGTAGCTTTAACCTTGTTGTCAAACAATTCAGACATATGTACCTTGATCTTTTCAGCATCCTCTAGGGATACCTGTAAACCAATAGCGATATCACTGGTTATATTTATTCCACCAAGAGAAATAGTACCACTATATGCAATAGATCCCTCTTGGAATATGGAAATGGTCGTTGTACCAGCACCAATATCTAAAAGTGTAACACCCAATTCTTTCTCCGTATCAGTCAAAACAGAAAGGGATGAAGCCCATCCCACAAATACAACATCGTATACATTAAGTCCTAACTGTTCTACACATTTCTTCAAATTCTGCCAGTAGGAATTAGGAGCAGTGATTATATGAGTCTCTACCTCCAACCTTCCACCTGTCATACCAATTGGATATTTAATACCACCCTGGTTATCTACTACAAATTCCCTTGGAATTATATGTATAGGGTTTAAGTTCTCAGGTAAAGATAACGTACGAGCATTCTCAATAGCTCGATAGGTGTCATCAATGGTTATCTCAGATCCCGCAACAGCAACTACACCCTTGTTATTAAGGCTAGTTACCTGTTCTCCATTGATTGATACATACACATCTGAAACTGTTACACCTGCCATTCTCTCTGCAGCAGTAACACTTTCTGAGATAGCGTTTGTAGCATCATCTATATTAACCACTACACCCTTCTTAATACCCTTACTAGGATAAGAACAAACACCAATTACTGCGGGTGTTTGATTTTCTTCTACAGTGGAAATTACTGTAGTGATCTTGGAAGAACCAACATCTATAGCTGTTATTATTTTCCGTGCCATGTGTCTTAAGGCCGTCAAATTTTACATTAAATTAAAGATCTCTAGTTTCAAGCTCTATATAATATAGTCAAAAAGTAACTAGTTCGCAAGAACTTTTATTAATTCTTTCAAAGTAATCACCTTCTGTCAACTAGAATTACTTTCTCTTCAGTACAGGTCTCTCAAATCTCAAATCCAACTTTTTAAACTCTATACTATCCTCATCAATCTTTTTACCAACTAAATACATCCTAGCTAGCTGTATATCCAGACCCTCATTCAAATCAAATACAAAACTCTCCCTATTAGAAGTATATAACGTAGCAATACCTTTATCCATACCTATTTCATCAATTGTATACCCAAATTCTCCAAGAACCTTAGTAATATTACCAACTTCCTCAGAATACATAAATATTCCATCACTATCCAGCAAATTATTACTCTCAATATATACAGCCTCCCACTGATCAGACAGTGAGTTACAATCAGAGTTACAATCCTCACATATTTCATAGATCTTAATACCCTCTTGAGAATACAGATTACACTTGTTATCAAATACAAAACTGTACTGTGGGTCATACTCATTAAGAGTAAGCCTTATCCTATCCGGTATTACTTTCTCTACTACAACACTTTTTACAAAGGAATTCTTCTCAACAATCTCTCTCTCAATATCGGACACATCTATAAAGAATATGTTCTTACCGACAAAAGAGCTGAAGGTTTCCTCCAGCATACCTCTCTCTGAATAGAGCAAACCCTGCTCCACATACTCCACTCTTCGAACATTCCATACTCCAGCTACAAAAGTTAAGAGCAAAAAGAGTAGTAGTATGATTAGAGGAAACAGTTTTCTAAGTGTTACTACTAAAGAAAATCTTTTTACCTTATTAAAAATTCTCTCTTTTTCATCTAAAGTGGACATACCACAGTTTATATCACCTACTACTTTTTGGAAAGTATTTTAAACTATGTTACTATACTAGAATTGATTGATATGATTACCGACTTTCTTCAACAATTTACAGGGTGGTTCGTAGAGCATGGTTACTTAGGAGTATTCCTTGCTACGCTAGGTCTCTTCCCAGCAGAGATAGTGATTGCACTCTTTGCAGCAGTAAGACCGAATGAGATTTTTCTCATTGCCATAGTGGCATGCCTTGGAGAAGTTGCTGGAAGTATTCCTACATACCTAATTGGATATATCTTTAATGAAGAAAAAGTATATACATGGTTAAATGGAAAGGGTAAGTTTCTTGGTATTAAGCAAATTAATGTTGAAAAGAGTGTAAACCAAATTCTTAAAAGGGGGTTCTTCTATGTGATGATCTCAAGATTACTACCGTGGATTAGAATAGCTGCTGCATTAGCAGCTGGCTTTATGGAAATGAAGATTATTCCATTCATGCTAGCAACATTCATTGGTACTTTCCTATATGCATTCCCTATTGCATATCTAGGAGCAAGGGTTGGGGAGAATTGGAATGAGATACAAAGACATTTACTTCTTTACAACAAATGGGCGATAGCTACATTAATTGGGTATATTTTAGTAACACAGATAATTAGGCACAGAAAAACACTCCTGTCTATTCTTAATAATCGTTTGCTCAAGAAGAATTAAACTTGGAGCGAGAGACGGGGTTCGAACCCGCGACCTACACATTGGCAATGTGTCGTTCTAGCCAACTGAACTACTCTCGCATGGTGCCTAGACTCAGATTTGAACTGAGGACCCTCTGTTCTTCAGACAGATGCTCTACCAACTGAGCTATCTAGGCATAATACGTGAATATGATAACAATGTATTAGATATTTTTCAATATATACTCCTTAAACTCTCTTCTAAACCTATCAGTATTAAACAGTGCTACCCTCTTAGAAATTGCTACATAATTCCACTCCCTCTTACAGAACTCCTCATATGCACTCTTAAAACTCTCAAGAGAATGGTCATCAAAAAACATACCAGACAAGTTCTCTGCTACACTCTCTAAATATCCACCACCCCTGTATGCTAAAACTGGAGTACCACAGCTCATAGCTTCTACTGGAAAGATACCAAAGTCCTCAATACCAGAAGCAACAAAGCCCTTTGCATTTGAAAGTACCCTGTACTTCTCTTCTTCAGATACCCTTCCTAGAAATTCAATATTGGAACACTTACTGTACTTTCTCCTCATCTTTTTAAATGCACTACCATCACCTATAACCTTTAATCTAAACCCTAATTCCTTAGCACACTCAAATACAAAACCTCCCATCTTGTTAGGTTCAAAAGGATTTCCAATTACAAAGTATTCCTCTCTTTTACTTTTAATTTTACCAGCATACAGATCAACAGGAGGATGAATAACCATATTAGCACTTCTTCCCCAGTATTTACGTATACGTCTCGATACAAATTCCGAGTTAGCAACTAGCATATCCGCCCTATTACTCGCACACACATCCCACATTCTTAAATAGTTAAGAAATATTGGTATTACCAAACGCTTAAGAAAAGAGAAATTCTTTCTGTTAAAATATTCACTCTTTAAATCCCATGCATATCTCATAGGGGTATGAATATATGAAATATGCCTACTATCTATCCCAGTCACCACTCCGTGAGCAACAGAGAAGCTTGATGATATGACCAAATCATATTTACTGAGATCAAAAGATTCGATAAAGGTTGGCCAAAGAAAATATGTATATCTGTATATCCTCTTTAAGAATGGAATTCTCTGCAAACCAGAGAAATATATATTTTTACTGTTCAATTCTCTCTCTGCCAGCTCTCTGTCTCCAAACAGAAAGAAGTAGTCAGGATTATTAAAGATACCACCAATTTCTTTAGTAACTCTAGCAGCTCCATTAAAAGAAAATACATGATCTGAGACTACAGCTACCCTAAGTTTCTCCATCTGCTTACTCATACAGTACAACTGTTCCTCTCTTCTTTCTAAATGAGGGGGACTTAGAAGAGGTTAGAAATATTCCTACACCAATGAAGATGACTCCAAGTGCAATTCCCAAGTGAGTAGCCTCAACAGAAGTACTAGGATTTACATATCCACTCAATGTAAGTTTTGCAGATGTAGGTTTACTAAGCAGAACATTTTGAGGTGGACTTCCATCTTTAACTAAAACAGTTGAGAACAGTTCATCCTCACCACTGTATTCAAAACTAAGGAGTACTTCTTTTTCACTTTGAGATACAACTTCAAACTCTAGTCTAGCCATGACATCTGCATCTCCATTCGAGTTATACAGTTCACTACTACCCGATTGTGTAAAACCGGTTAGCATTACAAGCCCATTCTTGTTATCTATCGTACTTTCATCGGCTGGCCACTGTTCAAAGAGTGAATTGTTCCTGTTCGCTTTCTTAAGCTGGATAACTTGAGGATCAAACTTGACTGTAAAACGAGCCTTAGTAATATCCTCTCCACCAGAATCAATCAGAACATCTATGGTAAAACCATCTGAAACACTCTTCACCACACCACTGTCAGGATGGAAAGAAAATGTTGGTTCACTTGCAAAACCCTT
This sequence comes from uncultured Candidatus Saccharibacteria bacterium, assembly GCA_964449955.1. Lineage (GTDB taxonomy): Bacteria > Patescibacteriota > Dojkabacteria > SC72 > SC72 > CAYVBS01. The sequence goes on from CAYVBS010000001.1 coordinate 55,361, forward strand.
CTGAGGAAACAAGAAACACACGATTAGAACAAATACTAGAACACCCACTATCTTTTTTACATTCATATCAGTAAAATATTACCACATGTAATTAATCTAGCATATCAAAAAGAATGGACACATTAAAGCAAGTACTACTAGCAGCTATACAGGGTATAACGGAATTACTGCCTGTATCCAGTAGTGCACATCTACTTCTTACTTCCCAGCTAATTGACTTCGAAGCTACTACATACTTTCTTACTACACTTCACTTAGGAACAACCTTTGCTTTACTAATCTACTTCTTTAACCTACTTTTCAAAGATATTTTCAAAAGAGAAAAACTAAATCTCTACCTCAAGGTAGCAGTTGCAAGTATACCAGCGGGTATAGTGGGCCTACTTTTTGAATCAATCATAGAGGAGAGATTAAGAGCAAATATCTTTATGGCAATTTCTTTAATAGTGTGGGGAATATTAATGATCTTTGTTGAGAGAAAGAAAAGCAATGTTGCGGAGAGTGCAGTTGAAAAGATATCTTGGAAGAACTCACTCATCATGGGTTTTGCTCAAGTCTTAGCATTAATACCAGGTACTTCAAGATCAGGAGTAACTACTGTTGCAGGTGTACTTGCAGGAGTTAACAAATTTACAGCTCTTCAATACTCCTTCATCTTAGGTCTTCCTGTTTTAGTTGGGGCATCTCTGTATGAGCTAGTAAAACACTCTGATTCCCAATCTTTTGGTTTAAATGAAGTGATTGGTATTGCTGTTGCTGCTGTTGTTGGATATATTGCTTTACTGTTCTTAAAGAGGTTTAGAAAGAGTAACTGGTTAACGATATTTGGAGTGTACAGAATATTACTGGGAATAGTTATAATATTGACGGGATTTTAGTAGTTCTCAGTCTACAGAACTGTTCGCAAATCTACTCCTGTCATACTATCAGGGGACTCCTCTCCTATTAATCCCAAACATGTTGGTGCAACATCAGCCAGTAATCCTGTAGCTTTAGCATTAGGACCGACCCCCACTTTAAGTAGTTTCATTCCAGCTTTAAGATTAACCTCCTCCTCTTTTGTGATAATGATTAAAGGTACAGGGTTATTAGTGTGAGCAATATCCACCTCCTTGGTAGTCCTATTTATCATCGTCTCACAGTTACCGTGGTCTGCAGTGATAATTGCTGCTCCACCCATGCTAAGAGTCGCTTTAACAACATCTGCAGTTAAAGTGTCCACTATTTCATTTGCTCTTACAGTAGCTCTGAAGTCTCCTGTATGACCAAGCATATCTGGATTAGCGAAATTAATAAGGATAAATTTGTATCCTTTCTTCTTAATATTTCTAATTATCCTAACAGTCTCATCTCGTATAATTTCAGCACTCATTGCAGGAGTCATAGCATAGTTATCAACCTTAGGAGATGGGATATTGAAGAAGTCCTCTCCCTTATGTGGTGCTTCAATACCACCGTTGAAGAAATATGTTACATGCATGTATTTCTCTGTTTCTGAAACATGAAGCTGATTTAAACCCTTCTGTTCTAAATACCCAGCGAAGGATAGCTTGATCTTTTTAGGAGGAAATATTACATGAGCTGGAATTCCCTCCTCATAACCGGTCATAGTTGAAAAGTAAAGGTTCTCTGGATAGTTACGACGCACGAAATGAGGAAAATCTTTTACTACAAAAGCTTTAGTTAATTCTCTTGCCCTGTCTTCTCTAAAGTTCCAAAAGATAACAATATCATTACTCTTAACAGGACCAACTGGCCTACCACTAGCATCAACCCTAGTTCTAGGCTTGAAGAACTGATCTGTTTCCTCTTGAGCATATGCGTTCTGAATAGCTACAATGGGATCCTCAAAAACCTCCTGAGAAAGGCCAACCATTGCATCATATGCTAGTTTTACCCTCTCCCACCTACTATCCCTATCCATACCGTAAAACCTACCCATCATAGAGGCTACTCTGCCAATACCCAACTCATCTGTCTTCTGCTTAAGCTTACTTAAATACAAGAACCCATCCTTAGGGGGAGTATCACGACCATCTAACATTACATGTATGTATGGGTCTACTCCATTTGCTCTACACAGCTCAAGTAAGGAGAACAGATGTTTAATATGACCATGTACACCTGCTGCTGAAAGTACACCTGTTAGATGTATATTAGACTTCCTCCTTTTAACTTCTTTAAACGCCTCTCTTAATACATCATTACCATCTAACTCATGAGTAGATATTGCATCATTAATTCTGGGCAATGTCTGATACACCACCTGACCAGCACCCAAATTAAGATGACCTACCTCTGAATTGCCTGATTCCTCAGCAGGTAATCCCACATGAGTACCAGATGCATGTATCAAAGTAGATCTTGCAGAGCTCCATGCAGTATCAAGGAATGGAGTTTTAGCTGCTAAAACAGCATTCCCTTCACTATCAGGATGTACTCCAAAACCATCAAGAACTATCAACGTTACAAATTCTTTTGCTTCTATACCCTCACCAGTTAAAGAGTCTTTTGGATTTTTTCGACTAAACAGTCCGAACATATGGGCAATATTTGGGTTAATCTATATAATATACTGGAATGACAGAAATTAGTAAAAGAAATATAACAGAATTAAGAGAAAAACTTCAAGAGATAGAGGAATCCCTCAATATTGAAAGTAAATCTCAAGTACTACAGCAATTGGAAAATGAAAGTAGTAAAGATGATTTCTGGAAAGATCCCACTCATGCTCAACAGGTAATGACTCAAATTGATGGGATAAGGGGGGAGATCTCTACACTTAATACACTCAAGGCCTCTCTTAATACATTAGAAGAGCTTCTAGATGAACTTCCCCAAGAAGAGCATAAAGAGCTTCTTTCTGACTATGAGAAACTTAAAGAAGATATCTCAAAGTTTGAAACTCTTAAATTCCTGTCTGGGAAATATGACAGAGCTAATGCAATACTTTCCATTCACTCAGGACAGGGAGGAACAGAAGCAAATGACTGGGCAGAGATGCTGTTTAGAATGTATACCATGTACTTTGAGAAACAGAGCTGGGAGTACAGAGTAACTCACATGGTCAGAGGTAATGAAACAGGGATATCAACAGCTACCATACATATTAAGGGAGCATATGCATACGGTTTACTTAAGAAAGAACATGGTACTCACAGACTAGTAAGACTCTCTCCCTTTAATGCACAGAACTTAAGACAAACCTCCTTTGCAGGTGTAGAGGTAATACCACAAATGGAAGAGCTAGATAGGGAGATAGAGATACCTGAGAGCGATATTGAGTTTAAAGCTGTAAGAAGCGGAGGTCCAGGTGGACAGAGTGTAAACAAGACATCCTCTGCAGTACAAATAACACATATACCAACAGGTACAGTTGTACATAGCTCTGAAGAGAGAAGTCAGTTACAAAACAGAGTAAAAGCTATGCAGATATTAAAAGCCAAACTTTGGAAAATATTAGAAGAAGAAAGATTAAATGAAATATCTGAAATAAAGGGAGAGCATAAAGTAGCGGGATGGGGTAATCAGATACGAAATTACATACTACATCCATATAAATTAGTGAAAGATTTGAGAACTGGTATAGAAAGTAGCAACCCAGATTCAGTGCTAGACGGGAATTTAGACATGTTTGTTGAAGCTCAGGTCAGAATGCAGTAATATTGGAACTAGAAATAATATAACTGCCATTGTCCATGGTTACATTCGATACAGTTACAAAGAAGTATAAAGAGGATATTACAGCTTTAGAAGATGTTTGCTTTACAATAGATGAGGGTGAGTTTACTTTCATCATAGGACCCTCCGGAGCAGGTAAATCTACCATTATGAGATTACTCATTAGAGAAGAGTTGCCGACATCTGGAAGTATATTCTTTAAAGATATAGAGGTACCTAAACTAACAAGAAGATTACTTCCTGCATATAGACAGAAGTTAGGTGTAGTATTTCAAGATATTAAGTTACTTCCCACTAAGACATTAGACGAGAATATTGGATTTGCACTCGAGATCCTAGATAAAAGTCCTAAGGAAATTACAGATACAACAGAGTATCTCCTAGATCTAGTTGGATTAAGAGAGAGAAGACAGCTATTCCCACAGGAACTTTCTGGAGGTGAACAACAAAGAGGTGCAATAGCAAGGGCACTTGCAAGCAGCCCAGATCTTTTCATTGCAGATGAACCAACAGGAAACCTAGATGAAGATAATGCAAATCAGATACTTGAAATACTTAAGACAATAAATAAACAGGGTACAACTGTAATGGTTATTACTCATGATCTTAATCTGGTTAACAATTTTAAAACAAGAACCATTAAAATCAAGAACGGTAAGTTAGACCAAGATACTGGTTCTAAGAGTACAGATAGTAAAAAAGAAGAGAAAGATACAAAGGCTAAGATAGAGGTAAACAAACCAGTTACTGTAGAAATATCTGATGACTTTAAAGATCTTAGTGATGAATTAAAGAACAAACTAAAAGCTTTCGCTATCAAATCTCCCGATGTATTATTAAACATTACAACCGGAGATTTAAAGAATATGGATTTAACAAATGAACAGAACAAAGAATTAGAAACTTTTGTAAAAGATTATTTAAGCAAGAAAAACAAAAATGGCTAATACAACACGAATATTTAATGTAACCACTAAAAATATAAAGAGAAACAAGTGGTTAACACTATCTACAATATTTGTTTCTCTAATAGTTTTTACTCTCTCTTCCATCTTTATCAGTGCATCTCTGCTTACACAAAGAGCTGTAGATTACTATGAACAGAAAGCACAGGTAATTGTATTCTTTAAGAAAGATGCTCAGGAAACAGACATACTTGCTTTTAGAGATAAGATATATAATCCAGAGCTAGTAGAGAATATTGAATACATATCTCAGAATGATGCTTTAGAAATATATAAGGAGGATTTTGCAGATAATCCAGACTTAATCTCCACTGTAACAGCTGATTCTCTACCTGCTAGTGTTGAAGTAAGAGCCAAGAGCATCAATGCTCTACTTACCGTTATATCTGATATCAATACCGAGAAGGAGACCAATGCTAATATAGATGAGGTCCTGTACTTCAAGGATGTAGTTGAGAATATCAGAACCCTATCAAGAATCATCAATATAGGTTCTGTTCTACTCATTGCTGGTATGACAGCTATCACCATTGCATTAATAAGGGTCACCATCGGATTTAATATTAAGCTTCATCAAGAAGAGATCCGAATCATGCACCTAGTAGGTAGTTCAGACAAATTCATTAAGACCCCATTCATACTAGAAGGTACCTTTTACGGAGTACTCAGTGGCTTTTTAGCAGCACTCATTATCTCTATACCCTGGTACATATTAGTACATTACTCTCAAGGAACTGATTTCTCATTCTGGATAAATCAAATGCTTGCAGACTTTAGATTAGAGTTCTTACTGGTACCTAATCTAACATTTTTACTTCTATACTTCTTAATACACATAGCGGTTGGAGCTGTACTTGGATCTGCAAGTAGCTACACTGCTGTAAGAAAATATTTAAATGAGGAGTAAATGACCAAAATATTAAAACTGCTCACAATTGGAATACTCTTTACATCCCTTCTTTTCATACCCCTACCTGTTGATATCAAGGCAGGTTCTCTCTGTCCTTCATACATGAGTCCCGACTCTAGAGAGTGCCTAGACTACTTACGCAATCAACTATCAAAGATCAACAACCAACAGAGCCAATTACAAAGAAAATTAGCAAATGAAGAATATCAACAGCTATCTCTTACAGAAAAGATCAACTATATTAATGGACAGATAGGCCAAACACAGAAAGTAATAGATACTCTTGAAGTACAAGTAGCTGCCCAAGATGTAGAGATTAAAATACTTTCAAAAGAGCTTCAGGTAAAGGAAGACCACCTAAGTACACTGTATCAGGAGATGCAGGTACTAGAGGACAATGTAAACAAAAGAATTACAGAATCATACAAATACTCCTTCATCGGAGCTTTAGAACTTTTCTTAGATACTAAGAATATAGATAGTGTGTTAAGGAAAACCAAATATCTAATCGAAACAAGGGAGAAGGATAAGATCTCTCTAGAGGAATACAATACTAAAACAGCACAGCTTCAAGAGGAAGAAGAGAAGTTAACCTCTGAGAGAGCTGATCTACAACAGAAACGTAATGATATAGAGGAGGAGAAGAGTAATCTTGTAGAAGAAAGAAGAAACCTTGATTCACAGAAAGCCGAAAAAGATAGACTCCTAGCTCAATCAAAACAGAGAGAGCGAGAAATGCTTGCTCAGTTAGATTCATTTAGAACAAAGCAATCCTCAATTGACAATGCCATCATGGAATATATCTCCAAGCATGGAGATCAAATGGCTAACTATGGATGGGTATCCAAAGGAACATGGATAGGGAAATTAAAGGAAGGCCCAAGTGGAGGCTGTAGTACCGGAACTCACTTACATTTTTCCATAGACAAAGTTGGAAGCTCTGTATGGAACGGATGCGGTAAAGTCAATCCTTTCAGTGGATACCTAACTAAAGGTCCTGATTACTGGTTACAATCTGGTAGTTGGAAATACTACTACATTAGAAGTGGAAGCTTTAGAGTACCTCTAGGAGGAAATGTTATTGTAACTTCCCTATCCCACACGCCCTACGGATCATGTACAGGAACCAGATACGCTATCGATATAACCAGCACCCTTTGGACCAACATACCCGTGTATGCAGCTCATGAGGGTAACCTCTGGAAAGGAACAGATAGCTGTGGGGATAGATATGCAGTTGTAGAGAACTCTAAAACTGGTATCAAGACAGCATATTTCCATCTTCAGTAATATAACTTCTTTTTTAGTTCTCCTTTTGTAGTACAATATACATAGGAGGCCCAATCTTCAATATGAAAACTGTTCTTAAAAATTTGTTTTTACTAATCTTCACTCTCCTGTTTTTAATACAACCAGTAAAACTACCGGTAGATGCTGCTGTCACATGTCCTAAGAACTTAACAGATATGCAGTGCTACAACTACCTAAACAAGAAGTTAGATGAACTACAGAAAAATCAAGGGTCTTTACGAAACAAGCTTAAGAATGAAGAGTATCAACAGCTAACACTCAAAGAAAAGATCGAATATATAGATGAACAGATGTTAGAAACAGAGAAAGTTATAGATACACTAGAAACTGAAATAGCTGCACAGGATATAGATATTAAATTGCTTACAGTTGAAATACAGATCCAGGAAGACAATATAGATGTATTAAAGCAAGAAATAGTACAGTTAGAGAATACTGTAACTCAAAGAGTTACAGAGTCATACAAATACTCCTTTGTAAGTCCGTTTGAGTTACTGTTTGACGAACACAGCCTTGATTCCATACTAAGGAAAACCAAATACATTCTAGAGACAAGACAGAGAGATAAGTCATCTCTAGAGGATCTCAACAAAAAATCTCAGTCTCTTAAAGAACAGGAAACTCTCTTAACTACCCAAAGAGCTGATTTACAGAGTAAGCGAAATGAAGTTGAAGAAGAAAAAAGCAAATTGGTTGAAGAAAGAAGCAACCTTGATTCACAGAGAGAAGAGAAAGACAAGTTACTTGCAGAATCATTGAGAAGAGAAAGTGAATATAGAGCGGATTTAGCATCTGCCTCTGCTGCAATATCTGAAACAGACGAATTAATATCAGACCTAGTTATCAAACTCTTTAATCAAGGTAAACTTGGAAATGGTTCCCCTATCGTTGCAGGACAAATCATTGGATATCAAGGACACACAGGATGTTCATTCGGTTCTCACTTACACTTTGAGATAAGAAACAGATATGACACTAGACTTAATCCTAATAGATATCTAAATGGAGGAACTACATGGGGTTCAATCACCTCTAAGATATATATGTCTCCATTGGATGGGGCAGTATTAACCCAAACTTTTAAAGAACCTCCTTACTATTCCAAATATCATAGGGCTTGGGATATGTACAGTTCTACACGGGGAGATCATAGTGGAGCTACATATAAGGTTCCAACAGGTATTTGTGCTGTAGTTGATGGATATATTAGAAGCTCTGGTAGAGATTATGCATATCTAACAGGTGAAGGAGCTCCTGTAAAGGCAGTAGCCAAGGGTAAGGTTTACTACGGTACATCAGTACCATCGGGCCCTAACGGTAAGAAATATCCAGCGAAGTATGCCTTGGTTGTTCATAGTGATGGGAACAAGTCTTTCTACCTTCATCTTAAGTAAAAAGGCTTTGCTAAATGCCCTACTTTCTGATACACTTTCCTAACTTATATAATTAAGTTATTTACTAATTTTAATCGTCCCATTAATGGCAAAAGAGAAAAAGAATAGTAAAAAGTCTCTTAGGTTTAAGGTTTCTAATCCGTTTAAAAATATTAAATTTAAACTAAGCAAACCAAATTTAAAAGATTGGAGGAACAACAAAGTTCTTAGAACTATAGGTTTAGTGTTGCTAGTAGTTGTAGCTTTTGCCTTAATTGATTTACTCGTTCAGTATTTCAATAATGATTACAGTATTGCAGTAGTAAATGGACAGAGAATTTCAAGAAATGAATACCATGATAGATTAGAGAGTGCATATGGAGAAGCAACTGCTCAACAGTTAATTGATGAAGAAATTATAAAACAGGAAGCAGATACTTCAGGAGTAGAGGTTACTGACGAAGAGGTAGATTCTAGATTGCAAGACATCATTACTACAGTTGGAGGACAGGACGCATATGAGAGAGCATTAGAGAGTAGCAATATTACTGAATCTCAATTAAAGGATCAAATTAGAGTAGATGAACTAACTAAGAAGATATTAGAGCCTCAGGTACAGTATACAGATGAGGATCTCATGGAATTCTTTGATCAGTACAGTGAAATACTCTTCCCTGATGATAGTGCAGCTTTAGAAGAGGGTGAGAAATTAGATTTTGAGAAATACAAGGAAGAGGTTAGGAACGTATATATACAACAGGAGGTAGAATCTCTAAAGAGTACATGGTTAGACCAAAAAGTAGCTGAGTACAGGATACAGAACAATGCTACAGAACAGCCAAGGTATGGATTGTTCACAACTACAGTAAATATAGTTAGGAATGTCATAAACGAGGCAAATACTAACGTAACTGAGTAGTTGAATAGTAAAGAATAAATAAAGGGGAGCATATGCTCCCCTTTTTCTTTAAACTAAGTCGTTGTCATCTGGTTCAACTAATCCATAGCCACCCTGCTCTCTTCTGTATATCATCGATATCTTGCCTGTACTCTTGTTTCTAAAAAGTAACTGAGAATATCCTAATAGTTCCATCTTCTCAATAGCTTCACCCTCTTCAATTGGACTCATATCCTTTATCTTCTTTCTTACAGAGACTGTAGGTACATAATCAACATAGTCATCCTGATCAACATCCTCTGCTTCCATAGCTGCATCTGCCTCTAGTACTTTCCAAGGAGTTGAACCTTCCCAGTAAGTCTTTTTCTCCTGATATCTTTTCAATCTTCTAGCCATTGTATCTGTAGCTTCATCTATATTTGCATACATACTTTCTCCAAAGACTTCTACTCTTACAGCAGAGTTGGGTAAGTAAACATTAATATCTACTCTAAAGTCGTGTCTTACACCCTTTGTAGAGGAGTGTTCTTTTAAGAACACTTCAATTGATGTGGCTTCTTTCCATAGGTGTTCGTACTTCCCTATTTTTTCCAGTACGTATTCTCGGATAGCGTCTGTAGGCTCCATACCGACAAAGGTAATTTGTGTATCTTCTAGTTTCATATGGGGAATTGTTAGAAATTATCTTATTAATATCTTACACAGTATTTTTGCAAGAAAAAAGTATTGATTATTACAAGGAGGGTGAGTATAATTACTTGTTATTCCGCGATAGCTCAATGGTAGAGCGAACGGCTGTTAACCGTTTGGTTCCAGGTTCGAGTCCTGGTCGCGGAGTTTTTATACCCTCTTCTCTCCATCATCTCTATGTTCAACCTTTAAGACTAGACCGGGTTTAATACCTGCTATTGCTGGTAGTAAGTGATTCAATAATTGTTCAGCTGTCATTCTAAACCTTTTACCTTTTGCAGATATTTTTACCCCCCCTCTTTATCCTTGTAGTACTTCTCCGTAAAATTCTTTGTACCCATAAATATTACATATGAGTCATTCTTAAGATTCATATTAGAATGTATATTAAAAGTTACTACTTTCTAATCTTGATCAATACTGCTAAAGCAGATAGGAAAGAGACTAACTGTAATATTCCAAGAGTTGTTACTTCTTCCCTTAATATATCTATAGTTAAAAGTGCTACTCCAACTGTATATACAAGAACAAAACCTACTTTTATACTCTTATCCTTATTCAAAAACTGAATTAACCACCCTACAATAATGAGAACTAGCCCTATATAACTAATCATAAATAGTAATAATGAAATTATTTACTCATTATGAACGGTTTCATTTGTTTTTACAAGAAATGTAAACAAGAAGCAAAATTAGAATATCGCTTGACTCAATACCTTCCCTTAAACTAGAATGAGTTATGACAAAAAATCCTTTTTATAATGCAATAGCAGCATTAATATACATCATACTCCTTGTTGTAGTAATGCATGCTATATCAGGAGTTCAAAACGATCTAAATATGTATATTATGCCCGTAATGGTAATATCTCTCTTTACTCTATCAGCAGCAGTAATGGGATATATATTCCTGTATCAACCGATAAGGATGTACTTTGATAATAAAAAGGAAGAAGCTGTATCACTATTCCTTAAAACAGTTGGATCATTTGGAGCAATAACCGTTGGTATATGTCTTGTATACTTCTTACTTATCAGAAGCTAAAAGAACAGTATAGTCATCAACCAAGAAGTTAAATTCACGTATCGGTTCTGGATAGTCTACCGCTTCAATCTCCTTGCCCCTGATTATCGCTTGAGCTTGAATATTAAATATGATTCTTACACACTCTAGCATAATAACAGTGTTAATACACTTTATCTTCCTCTTACCTTGTACAAACCAATATGCAATAATACGTTAAATATTCCCTCACTTTTGCTTAACAATATGAGTACAGAACTAGTATTAGAAACAGTAAAAACAGAAGGAGAGGTACCGTACGAAGTACTAGATGGGTATCTACAGTATGCAAAGGGAACCTGGAATAGTATAGATGCTATGGTATACCCAGAAACTGGATTACCCGCAGATCATCTACACTACAACTTAG
>CAYVBS010000001.1:66723-98177 GCA_964449955.1 uncultured Candidatus Saccharibacteria bacterium
GCTTGGTTTGTAGCCTTCAGTAAACTTGTATCTGCTCAATTCCCGGAATTAAAAGACAGAATAAATAAATATTTAGAAAGAATGGATTTACCCTTCATGCTAGATAAAGATTCTGGATTCTTTCATGGTTGCTATGATCTAAATAAATCCTGTTTTGAAAGTTGGAAATATGATGTAATATCTGAAGCTCGAATAGCATATCTAGTATGTGATGAAGAGGTGGTAAAACTAATGCCTAAATTAATAAATAGAAAAAATCCTAATGCTACCTTTCTAGATTCTACTAATCGAATTGCTCGCAGAACATGGAATGGAGAATTCTTCTCAATGGGATGGCCAATAACTCTTGTTCCTGAAAACAGACTAAGTACACAGTGGAGTAATACAATATTAGCTACCATACAAGCACAGAGGGATTTTGGTAAACAGCATAGTAATGGACATTATGGATACTCTGCAGGATTAGGACCTGATAATAGGTACTATGAATATAGAGTACCAGTTTCAGGAGTATCCGAAGAGCTGTATTCTCCACAACCAGTGATCACTGTCTCTGCATTAGTAAATATGGGCGTAATGGAGCCTGAAGAAACCTATAGAGCACTAAAAAGGTTGCATGAGCAGTTCCCTCAATTATCTCATCCAAACTTTGGAGACGGAGATACTGTAAATGTACAAACTGGAGAGGTTCAGCGAGATCAACTACTACCTAACCAATCAGCTTCCCTTCTAAGCTGTTGGAATATTGTCAAAAACTATCAACCCCAAGAGCTCTTTATGGAAACAGTACCCGCTGGTGTAGAAGATATATACGGCAATACACAACTGATATAGGTTACTTCCTACTAATCTCTTTACCCCACTCTACAGCTCTCTGCTCTTCACCTTCACGTAGTGGACCCTCTGTATCTTTTACTACAAATCCTTCAGGATCAACTACAACCTCTCCACCCTTCTTCTTCAAACCCTTAGCTATTGGATCTGCTGCATACCCAAACATATTAACCATGAAAGAAAGAAAACGAGAACCAACCTCTTTTGGATCAATTCTTGTATCAAAAGCTGCAACCTTAATCCCTCTCAAGCTACCATTCTCCAACCCCTTTAAAAATCCTGTAATCTTCTCTGTTGGTCTAAAACCTCTTGTAGGAGAACCTAGAACTAACACGTCTAGTCCATTGAGATCATCCTCCTTCATATCATCAATTCTCAACATAGGGCTACCACCTAAACCCTTTCCAATTGCATTGGCAATCTTTTCAGTATTACCAAAGTACGAATCATATATCACTAAAGATTTCATATTTTAGAATTAAAGAATTAAGTATTACATTTTAACAAGCGGTACAATCATATGTCATCCTATGATTGACAATTACAACTTTAGATATACAATTATCCTATCACATGGCTAAAAACACACACCTTTTTAACAGTCAGAAGGTAATTGTATATATCCTCTTACTAATAGTTGGTATTGGAATAGGAGTGTTAATATCAAAGTATTTGCTTAAGAGTGAAGTTCAATCATACACCCAGATTAGGCAGAGTGAATACAAGTATATAAACCCAATTGTAGATATTGAGCCAATCAATGAGGCAAGCAAAGGGGAGCTACTTGTCCTGCAGCAGAGCCTAGATGAGATAGTTAGAGAGAAGAGAAATAACAAAGAGACTTCTGATGTAACAGAGGTTTCCATATATTACAAAGATCTAAATTCAGGGGCATGGATAGGAGTAAATGAAAAGAGTAACTTTACACCTGCAAGTCTGTTAAAAGTCCCTATAATGATCTCTCTGTACAAAAGAGCTGAAGACAACCCCTCTATGCTTGAAGAGAAATTAATATATGAACCAGTTGATAAAGATACAGAACAGAATATCAAACCTGAGGTAGAATTGAAAAGTGGAGAGTATTACACAGTTGATGATCTCATTGCGCATATGATCACATACTCTGACAATAATGCTTCCTATGCATTAGAAGAGGTTCTTACTGACGAGGAATTCTTCAAAATATTCTCTGATCTTGGCTTAGGGTCAGTTCAGGATATTACTACTACTGAAGACTACATGTCTGTTAAAGAGTATGCTGGTTTCTTTAGAATTCTCTACAATGCTTCATATTTAAACAAAGAGTACTCCATGAAAGCACTTAAACTACTAACACAGACAACATTTAACGATGGAATCGTCTCTGGTGTACCCGAAGGTATAGAAATAGCACATAAGTTTGGAGAGAGAACCTTAGATAATACCTATGTAAAGCAACTCCATGATTGCGGTATTGTATATCACCCCCAGAAACCATATATCCTTTGTGTAATGACAAGAGGTACCAACTTTAGAGATATGAAAGCCATACTTAAACAGATATCCTCAACTGTATACAGTGCAGTTGATAAACACTAGTTACCACCCCCTGCTTCCTCTATCAATTGCTGTAAGTATGGAACACCTCCCAGTGATTGTAGTATGGTAGAGAGTATTCCAAAAAGTATTGCTGCAACAATGGTAGCACCAATCACTCCTCCTACTCCTGTTACTACAGAGAGTAGGAATCTGTATTTAAAAGAGGTGAACTTTTCCATAAACTCATTCAATACCTCTATATTCCTATTCAGTTTTTTAATATCTTTCTCTGATACTTCCATATTTAAACCTAACATATTTAGTGAGGCTAATAAAGTTGTATAATAGGGTATGAAGAACTCATTCTTTTCTAAAATATATGCAATAGCTAAACAAATACCTAAAGGTAAGGTAGCTACATACAAGCAGATAGCTACACTCGCGGGTAATTCTAAAGCCTCTAGGGCAGTAGGAATGGCAATGAAACATAATCCTGATATGTCTACTATACCTTGTCACAGAGTAGTTGCCTCAGATGGTACTATGCATGGATACTCTGCTGGTAATGGTATAGAGAGTAAGATAGAGATATTACAAAATGAGGGCGTGGAGATAAGAGATGGGAAAGTAGATTTAGAGGTCTACGGCTGGAAGAAGTCTAACTAATCCTTAAGCTTTCCAAGTGATTTCCTCAAAAGGTCTAGGAATGCCTCCATAACAACATCTACACTTAATTAGAATGACAAAACATATTGTATTATCAGGTATGAATACAAATCTAAAAACAACACTCTTAGGAGGCCAGGCCTTTAATTGGGACTATGTTAACAATGCCTACTACGGATTTACACAAAATGGAGTTGTAAAGATATTACCAAAAGAGAAAGACTATGAAGTAAGACAATATGGAGAAAATATTCATATAGATAGGTACTTTGGGAAAGATATTGATATGCAAGGAGTTAAACAATCTATTGATAAGGATGAGTATATACACAATGCAATGGAAAGTGTAAAGAATATAACAATACTAAGACAAGACTTTATACAAACTACTCTCTCATACATCCTTGCTACTAACAAAAATATTCCCGCTATTAAGCAAAGTATACGTATATTGAGTAATAGACTTGGTAAAGAGATGATTGTAGATGGGATAAAGATATACACTTTCCCACTACTTCAAAGTTTTGCACAAGCTGAAATACATACACTTAAAGCTAGTAAGATAGGGTATAGAGCAGAGTACTTACAAAAGAGTGCTCAACAACTTTTAGTCTCAGATCTAGTCCAGAGAATTCCTACTATGGAAAAGGAAGAGACAAGGGGGGAATTAGTTAAGCTACCCGGAGTAGGACCTAAGGTAGCAGACTGTATTCTACTCTACTCACTTGGATATTTAGATACTGTACCAATAGATATATGGATGAGCAATATTGCTAAACATATATACAAAGTACCATACAATACATACAAAGATATTAGTAATTGGTATACCAATTATTTTGGTGAATATGCAGGTATTGCCGGACAATACCTTTTTGAATTTTACAGAGGCAAGACCTTAGCTCAAGAAGATCTTGTAAGCAAAGTAACCTATCCCACCAAGTAGAGCAAGTATCAACACTATCAATATGATAATGACAGCATTACTACCCTTCTCTTCGGTAGGTTCACTCAATACAACTTCTTCTTTCTTACTCTTCTCCTCTACGCTTTCTCCCAATGTTTTTTCTTCCTGTGCCACAGAAGGTATAGGTTCACTTAAGTCTGTAGGAAGATCAGAAGGCATACTGTTCAAGCTATCAGCTACAGGAGCCTCTACAACATTTGCTGGATCTGTCTGAGGCATAGATGTCATTGTATCTATCTCTGGCATACCATCGGCACTCTGTGAGTCAACAGGTGTACTCTCAGTAGTCATACTGCTCATATCAGAAACAGCTGTTACAGGCTCAGAGACAGTCTGATCTGCTTGTTGATTAGGCACAAGGTCTACAGCTGGAGCAGCAGTTACAGTTTCTGGTTGAGGAGTAACATTTATAGGGTCCACAGGTGTTTCGGACACTGGTTGAGAAGGAATACTATTCAAATCCACTCCCTGAGGCATAGTTGAAGAAGGTTCTGTCTGTACAGCTGGTTCGGTATTCACACTATTCATATCAGGACTAGCATTTATAGTATCAGTAGGCTGAGAAACACCAGTCATAGGATCTATTGTAGCAGTAGCTTCAGCTGCTGGCTCTCCGGGGATAACAGAATCTAAAGGATTTGTTGGAGGAGTACTCTGCTCCTCTGCATTAACTGGTTGATTAGAATCAGGTTGTGGACTTGCCGGTACCTGATTTAAACTCCCATACATTCCCTGGTCGTTTGTATTATTTACATTATTATTTTGATCGTCCACTTTCTTGATTCAAAAAATTTATACATTAACAATATATCAGAAATTTCTAGCCTTCTTCAACTCTTCTAGAAGAACTTTAGATTCCTGCTCATTAGCTAAGCGAGTAATCATATCTTTATCATATATTGTAGGCGTTAACTTAACCTGAACTAAATCACCCTCTAATATATACAAAGACACTACTAACCCCTGTCTAGTCCCAATCCATCTAGTTTGATCAAAGTACAAATTACCCAGACCGTAGAAGATTAATCCCTCCTTGTAAACTTCGTATGTCTGAGGTTGGTGTGCCTGAGTACCTATAACCACATCAGCACCAAAGTCTACAGCCTGTCTAAAGACACTCTTCTGGTCAGGATTGGAGAGTGGCTTGTAACAAATTGGATATATTACATCACTAGGAGGATAGCTGTAACACTCCTGGAACTGGAAAGTCACTATTACAACATCTGCATTCTCTTTAGCTTCCTCAATATCACTTTGAAGTTTACTCTCTGAATATGAGTTAGAACCCGCATGAGAATCTGAAGCTATTGCACCTGTTCTCTGCATAGTGTCATAGTAGTTGTATCCTACAAACGCCACCTTACTACCCTTAACATCCTTGTAAAGAATTTTTTGAGCATCATTAATATCCAATCCACCTCCAAAATACTCCCATCCCTCTTCTTTGTATTGGTTAATAGTGCTAGTATTGTACTTAGAACCGTAATCATTGTTGTGATTTCCTGTAAGTTCAACAATATCTATCCCACTATCTCTTAAAGTTTCAATATATTGAGGCTTTGAACAAAACCTCATTCCTGTATACCCAGTACAACCCTCTACAAAGGAAACCTCGTTAGAGGTGTGTGTTAAGTCAGCATCAGCCAAAAACTCCCCTATACTTTGAGCTGGATATCCATAGTTACCTGAAGCATCTATTCGAGAAGCTAACCCTCTTGCAATGGCAGTAACACCAGTCATATTGATCTTAACCAATTTCTCACTATCAAAGCTACTAGAAGCAACCTCTCCTAGATTCTTCTGTACAATGGAATATACAAAATCAGTATTCTCTTCTTCACTTTCTAATACGTATGACACATTTACAGAACCCTGATCATCTTCAAGATACAGCTTCTCATTGAACTGTAACATCTTCATATCCTTAGTAATATCCTCTGGCTCTACAAATGCTACAGTACTTTCCGATTCCCTTAAATCCGAGAGTAAATTCTGACTCTGAGATATCTCTACAGATACCCCAAGCAGCTCTTTTAAAACACTCTCCTTCTGCTCATATTGCTCTTCTGTTAGTAGTATAGATAGGGAACCATTACTTAACTCATTCTCTGTAACAGAATCTCTTAACCAATATATATGTCCGACAGGAACTAATGTTGTTGCAAATATTACATTAGCACTTTCTTCTGATTCAGTAATTACATATTCCCCTCTCTCTTTAAATTCGAATCTGTTCTTACCATTAAGATTAATAGTTCCCAAAGTTTCCTGGATATCTTCTTTTAAATATTCAGGAACATTACTATCAAAAGATATTTGAAAAGTTTCATACTTAACCTGCGGTGCCTGTGTAAAGATATTTTTGTATACTACCTTAACAGGATTGGCACCTACTAGTAGTGAATAGAAAAAAAAGGTAAGAAATGGTATAATGAAATAGATAGGTGAAAGAAGTCTATTTTTTCTTTTATCCTGTCTCATATCTATTTCCCCGATATTAATGTTATTTGTAAATACTAACATATATATTATTGTGCTTACAAAGAGATTACTATGGGATTGATATGGAATAAATTATTATTTTTTACTCTTTAAAAAGAGGAACATAAAATGAATACTAGCAAGAAAGGCAGCAAACGCACTCTTGCCCTCATATCAGGACTACTGTTTGTAAGCCTAGTTATTAACTCTATAGAAGAGTTAAAACCCTCACAAGTAATAAGTGTTGATCAAGCTACTACAATAACTGAAGAGGTCAATACTGAAGAAATAATAGAGACAGTTCCAACAGAATCTACAGAGATAAAACAGAAGGTAGTAGAAGAGAATGTCTCTAAGAAAGCTAAGGATACTGCTTTTGAAAGAAAAGTAAATAAAGTTAAGACATATCTTAAAAGTAGAAGATCACCTTTAGCAAACTATGCCAATGAGCTTGTAAAGGCAGCTGATACATATGGAATTGACTATAGATTAGTAGCATCTATCTCAATCATAGAATCTAGTGGTGGTAGAAATAACTTCAGACCCTACAATGCATGGGGTTGGGGTAAAAGTGGATTCAGTAACTGGAAAGAAGGTATCTGGGCTGTATCTAAAGGTTTAGGTAAGTATTACTCAAGAGGTCTTAATACTCCTAAGAAAATAGCTCCTGTATACTGTCCTCCTAACGCTGTAAAGTGGGGAAACAATGTACAGTACATTATGAATCAAATTGGTAAATAACCATAAACTCCCCCGTTAACCCGGGGGAGTTGTATAATCAGCTATGGAATCTACAAAACTTGGTAAATATACAATCCACTATCCAAACAGTAATGAGTATCACATAATAAAGCGTGAGATCTGGACTGAGAACTGCTACTACTTTAGTACTAACAATCCCAAACCATATATCATAGATATTGGAGCCCACATAGGACTCTCAGTGATATATTTCAAGGATCTTTACCCCACAAGTAATATTGTTGCTTTTGAACCTCAGAAAGAAAGCTTTGAGATATTAAAGAACAATATAGAGGAAAACAGTTTAGAAGATATCACCTTAGTTAATAAGGCAGTGAGTAAGGAAGATGGAGTAAAAGAGCTTTTCGTAGATAGTACAAATTCTCAATGGTACTCTAACGCAAGTCTACTAAAAAACAGCTGGAGTGGATGTGAGAAAACAAAGAGTGTAACAGTAGAAACTACTAAACTTGATAGGTACATGGACAGAACTGTAGATTGTTTAAAGATAGATACTGAGGGAACAGAGCTAACAATATTAAAAAGTATCAAAGCCCTACTTCCTAAGATAAAAAATGTTGTAATTGAGTATCATCCAACAAAAGAGAGTAATGTAAAAGATCTACTCAATATGCTTAATCCTTACTTTAAAACAGAGGTATATAGTGATGGCAAGCTTCAGAAAAGAATTCCTGTTAACAAACTTCTAATAGTGAAAGGGTCTCAGCTGTAAAACGAGAGTAATGAGTGCAGTACAGTTTTCCACCTGTTTCTAAAGATTCTGTAAAGAGTCTTACTGACCTTCTCAGGATCATGTCGAACAAGACTTCGAACTAAAGTATCTCCAGAGTCTTTCTTTACCAATGAATTAGCAACCAGATCCTCCCTAATCACAGTAACACCATACACACTATCCAAATCATCTTCAAACAGATGCTCTCCATCAGCTATATATCTGTCATATGCTAGTTTTGGTATGTCCCCATTATTGATCAGTACATAATCCATTTTTTTACCTACCGCTCTCTCAAGTATCCTAAGCATATCTCCATGTGTTAAACCTCTTGTTTGCCCTATCTTGGACATAAGGTTAGATATGAATATAAGCTTGGCTTTACTTCTCTGTATAGCTTGAGCAACACCCTTCACAACAATATTAGCAAGTATAGTGGTGTATAGATCTCCCGGACCAATTACAATATAATCAGCACCCTCAATAGCATTAATAGCCTCTTTAAATGCTTTAGCCTGAGGAGATAGATAGAATTTCTTAATCCGTTTGTCTGCCCTAGGCTCATCAATTAAACACTCTCCAATAACCTTACTTCCATCAGTATACTCTGCAACAAGTTTTACCTTATCCAATGTAACTGGAATGATCTTGCCTCTTACACCAAACAGATATCTAAACATATCAATAGATTCTAGTTCAGAACCTGTAATTTCTGTCATACCGACCATCAGCAAATTACCTAATGTATGCCCTTTTAATCCTCTCCCTTGATCAAAACGGTAAGTAAAGAGCTTTCTTAGAATACCCTCTTCATTCTCCTGTGAAAGTGCAATAATGGACTTCCTTACATCACTTAACGGTAGTAATCCAAACTCATCTCTTACAACAGCATTACTTCCTCCATCGTCCATCATTCCAACGATCACACTTATCTCTAAATCTTTGTATTTTTTTAGACCCTCTAAAACAGAGGTTGTACCGGTTCCTCCACCAATTACAGTAATTTTCATTGGGAGCATTTTACCTCAAAAAATGGTATAATTAAATGTTTAAATTACATACCATTCGTTATGAACTTCAAGGTTGGATCAAAAGTATTTTACCCATCACATGGAGCTGGGTGGATAAGGGATGCAAAGGAAATTGAATTTGGAGGAACTAAAAAAGAATACTTTGAATTTGAATTTGTTAACAGTGCACTAACTATCTCTACTCCAATAGATAATGTAAATAATCTAAGCATTAGACCGGTAGCACCAGCCAAAACCATCAAAGACAAGATTGCAGTGTTAAAGAAAACTCCTACTAAGAATCCCAAGACTACAGATTTTAACAAACTAATGGAGATCTTCAAGAGATTAGAAAGTGGTGCTGACATTGATAGTGCAATTGAAACTATTCAATACTGCAACTATGTAAAAAAACAGAGAGAAAAAGAAGGTCGATTGATTCCCGTAACAATAGAGAATGAACTTAATAGAGCAATTAATGACATTGTTGGTGAGTTAGCTGTTTCTTCAGGAGTTAAGTTAATAACTGCAGCCAAGAACTTTGAGAAGATAACAGGTCTTGAAACCAAGATAGAGGAGTAAACCTCCCCTACCTTTCTATTTCTACTTCTACTAAAGCGTCCCCTACTTTAATACTGTTACTGTTCTCCAAAGTCTCACTTCTTTCAATGGCATTAGCAGATACAGCTCTTTGCAATTTCTCCCTATTCTTCTCAAGCAACTCTTCCATCTCCTCACTATCACTACGATACTTAATTGAGACCACTTCCCCTACCTCACATCCACTCTCTTTTCTAGCAACCTGAAGGCCTCTTACTACTTCATTCAGCAAACCTTCCTCTTTCAATTCTCCTGAGATCTTTGTATCAAGAGTTACAAACGTATAGTTGCCCTCCTGAGAAACTAAGCCTTCTCCCTCTTGAGGTTTCTTTGTATATACAACCTCTTTAACATTCAACTCCCCTTTTACAATCTCCTGCATCTTTTCATCCTCTACAGGAACATATGCCTTAGCTAGTGGCTGCCTTACCTTTAATCTGTTCTCATCCCTAATGTTCAGTCCGAGAGAACATATATTTCTCACCTTCTCCATCTCAGAGATAAGGGTAGTATCAAGTAATTCTTCATTTACAACAGGGTAATCCTCTAGATGTACCGACTCTTTCGCACCTTCAATCACCCCCATTGCTAATGTTGCATATACAGATTCTGCTAAGAATGGTGCAAATGGTGCCATTAATTTTGCTAATTCCAAGAGCACATAGTGGAGTGTACCCAATGCCTCAGTATCACCATTTACAAATCTCTCTCTAGACCTTCGAATATACCACTTGGAAAGATCATCAATTAGATCAAATACCTGTTTAGTAGCTCTCTGCAATCTGTATTCATCCAAACTCTCAGAAACCTTCTTTACTACCTCATTCAATCTTGCAACTATCCACCTGTCCATCACATTCTCTGACTTCCATTCACCTGAATATTTCCAGTTAAACTGACTCTCATAGCTAAGGAAATATTTAACACTGTTCCAATATGGAAGCATTACTGTAGCAGTAACCTCTTTTAAGTACTTCTCACTAAATATAACTTCCTCACCGTGTACAATTGGTGAGTTAAGGAAGTAAAGTCTCATTGCATCTGCACCTAGTTGATCTAGAATGATATTTACCTCTGTATAGTTACGCTTACTCTTGGACATTTTGTTACCATCGGGTGCCAAGGCCATACCATTTACAATTACATTCTTAAATGCCTTCTTGTTAAACAGTGCAGTTCCTAAAACATGTAATGTGTAAAACCAACCCCTTGTCTGATCAACACCCTCTGCAATGAACTCTGCAGGATATTTCTGTTCGAACTTCTCTTTGTTCTCAAAAGGATAGTGGAGTCTAGCAAATGGCATAGAGCCAGAGTCATACCAAACATCAATCACATCATTTACACGCTTCATAGTACCTTCACACTTGCTACATTTGTAGGTGATCTCATCCACAAAAGGCTTATGTGGATCTTTTAATTCCTTTCCGGATCTCTGCTTAACCTCCTCGAGGGACCCTAAAACTTCTACCTCTCCACACCCGTCACAAATCCATACAGGCAGAGGAGTTCCCCAATATCTGTTCCTACTCAAAGCCCAATCTCTTGCATCCTCCAACCAATTACCAAACCTACCCTCCTTCACATGTTTAGGTATCCAGTTAATATCACTGTTCTCCTCAACAAGCCTCTCCCTAATCTCCTTAACCTTAACATACCAACTTTTAATTGGCTTGTAGATCAAAGGAGTATCTGTCCTCCAACACATAGGCATCTGATGTTCAAGATCCTCATGCTCAAACAACAAATTCCTCTCTTCCAAATCCTGCATAATGTATTTGTTAGCCTTCTTGTAGAACATACCACTAAACTGTTCAATCTCCTCATTCATATTCCCCTGATCATCAAGGTAATCAAACATACCAATACCCATATCACTCATTAAGGCAAAATCCTCCTCTCCATATGGAGCCTGATGAACTAAACCAGTACCATCTTCCAAAGTTACATGCTCTGCATGAACCACTCTAAATGCCCCCTCCTTACTCTTCTCACTGTAGTAAGGATACAAAGGCTCATACTCCTTACCAATCAACTCACTACCCTTAAATGTTTCTAGAACACTGTACTCACCCTCGAATATCTTCTCCACCAGCTCACTACCCACAACATATTTCTCCCCCATATATTCCACCTTTGAATACTCAAAATCCTTACCAACTGCAACTAGCAAATTACCAGGCAAAGTCCATGGAGTAGTAGTCCAAATCAACAAATATGTATCTTCATCTCTTAACCTCAACTTCACTGTTACAGCGGGATCTGTAATCGTTTTGTAACCACCCAAAGCCACCTCAGAATTGGAAAGAGTAGTACCAGCCCTAGTAGAGTAAGGAACAACTTTGTAACCCTGATACAGTAAACCTTTACTGTACAACTCCTTTAGAGACCACCAAACACTTTCAATATACCAGGGATCCATAGTGGCATACTCCTCATCACTGTTAACCCACCTACCCATTCTCTCAGTAAGTGAAGCGATAGCGCCCTGATACTTCTGTACAGACTCTCTACACAGCTGATTGAACTTCTCAACTCCAAACTTCTCAATCTCCTCCTTCTGCTCAAAACCTAAACTCTTCTCTACCTCATACTCAACCGGAATTCCCTGACAATCCCATCCTAAACTTCTCTCCACTCTAAAACCCTTCATGGTCTTGTACCTTGGTATAACATCTTTAATAATCATGGTGAGAGCATGACCATAGTGTGGAGTATTGTTAGCAGTGATAGGACCATCGTAGAAAGTAAACGACTTCTCCTTAGGCCTCTGCTCTATTGATTTTCTCAAAGCATCAATCTCCTTCCAATACTTAATGACCTCTTCCTCTGTTTTAGGAAAATCAGGCATCCTACTATCACTCTTTATCCTTATATCCTCTACATTCATTACTAATACTTTAACATATTAAACAAAAAGCCCCCTTGCAAAGATTCATATATTCTACATAAATCCTTACAAAGGGGCGAATACCTCGCGTTACCACCCTCTATTCAGAATCACATTACTGCAATTCCCTCACAACCACACACATGGTTTAGCTCATGATTTCGGAAGCCTGCCGTTGGAGTCTACTCACTTACGCTTTCTTTCCACCACTCCCCGGTGATATCCGGATCAACATGTTACCGCGATTATACCACTCTAAGGCCAGGCCTTAAAGGCCTATAACCAACGAAAAATAGAACATATATTGATACAATACATCCTTGTATAGGCCAGGCTTTAATGTATAATCCTAGACATGGAAACCGAATGGAACTTACAACTGCTTTACAAAAACATAGATGATCCACAGATAGAGAAAGATATTAGAGAGAACAAGAAAGCGATATCGCTTTTTATCAACAAATGGAAAAATAATTCGGCATACAAGAAAGACCCAGCAGTGTTAGCCTCAGCACTTAAAGAATATGAACAGCTGCTAGAAGAATATGGCATCCTAGATAAGCCCTTCTACCACCTTAGCTTAATGAGAATCCTAGACCAGGAAGATCCCAAGCTTAAAGCTAAAGAGAACAAACTACACGAGGTTTACACAGAATTAAGAAACGAGCTCCAATTCTTCATGCTCAATATCTCTAGGATTCCAAAGAGACACCAATCCAAATTTCTAAACTACAAGCCACTTTCCAAATACAAACATTTTCTAGAACAGCTATTCAAAAGTTCACAGTACCTACTCTCAGACAAAGAGGAGAAAATATTCAACATTAAATCAAAGACCTCCTACAGTAACTGGGTATCAATGATAGATGAACTACTCTCAAAGCAAACCTTAGAAGTAATAGATGAGCAGGGCAAAAAACAAACAGTACCATACAGCGAAGTATCAAAATATACAAACTCAACCAACAAAAAAGTAAGAGACTATGCTGCAAAACAGTACTTAAAGATAAATAAAAGATATGCAGAAATAGCAGAATTTGAAATCAATTCAGTACTAGAGAACAAGAATATAAGTGATCAGTACAGAAAAATACCAAGACCAGATACCTTACGACATTTAGATGATGACATAGAAACAGAAATAGTAGATACATTAACCCAAGTTGTAACCAAAAATTTTGATATCCCTCAGAAGCTCTATAAGATAAAGGCGGAATTACTTAAACAGAATAAACTGGCCTACTACGAAAGAAACGTACCCGTACTTACAGAAGAGAAAACATATTCATACGAGGATAGCTTTAAGTTAGTTAAAAATGTATTTGGAAATTTAGACCCAGAGTTCAAAAAATATTTGGAGAACTTTAGTAAGAATGGACAGTATGATGTATTCCCCCAGAAAGGAAAATCTGGAGGAGCTGCATGTATAAGTATGGGTAACAAAAGATACCCAACATACATCCTTCTCAACCATACTGACAAGTTGTATGACGTACTAACACTTGCCCATGAGAGTGGACATGGGATACATAGTGAATACTCAAATATTCAATCTCCATTGAATAGTGGACACTCTACAGCCACAGCAGAGGTCGCAAGTACATTTTTTGAAGACTTTGTTCTTTCTGAAATACTCAAGGATGCAGACAAAGATCTAAAGAAATCACTCATAATAAAGAAACTAGATGATGAAGTTAATACAATATTTAGACAAATAGCTTGTTACAACTTTGAAACTCAGTTACACAAACAGTTTAGAGAAAAGGGATACCTCTCACTTAACAACATATCAGACCTTTTTTCAGAAGAAATGAATAGATACTGTGGAGAGTATGTAGAAATAGATGAACATATGGCACATGGATGGCTCTACTGGAGTCATATTAGAACTTTCTTCTATGTATATTCATATGCAAGTGGGTTACTAATTTCTAAATCCTTACAAGCATTAGTAAGGGAAGACCCTAAGAACATCGAAAAGGTAAAAGCATTCTTTAAAGCAGGAACTTCTAAATCTCCAAAAGATATATTCCTAGATATGAATATAGATATATCAAAGAAAGTATTCTGGGAGAATGGAATTAATGAGATTAGAAAACAGCTAGAGGAGATAAAGAATTAACGAAAGGGATAAAGCTGCCTCCCAACAATCAAAAATGGGTCATTTTGAGGAGCAGGAAAACTTCTAGCAGAATATACATCCCTTATCTTCCTAGTCAAGGTATTTGTATCTACCCTGTTTAGCATAAACTTGTCATTTCTTTTCATCCTACTACCCATCATCACCCACCAATCCAAATCGTACACCTTCGTATGCATGCGATCCCTTACTCTAAATATATTTACTGGGGTATCTGTTCTGAGAACCTCAAGCTTTTGCAAAGTAATCCATGGATCAATTGAACAGTGGTTTTCTCCAGCCCACACTACGGAACCAACTAATTTCTTACCATTCTCTTTGTATATATAGCTAACAGGAGGATGATCCCTATCCTTGTACCGTTCAATTCCATTCGCATTAAAGAGTTCTTCTAACTGTTGATCATGAGGATTAGAAAAGAAATGCTCTTCATCGGGAAGCTGGAGGTCTTCTTTGATTAATGATATACCTTCATCAAACACCTCAATCTGATTGTGTACCTCGACAGGGGTAATAAAAGTTTCTTGCATTTCTCCCATCTATTTCTAGTCATATGTTACTTGATGCAAGTATATATCTCCTCCTTAAAAAATACAACAGAATTCTAACAGCACACATATAACATTAGCTATAGGATTTTACTGCCAAATTGGTATATAATTGCCGTATGGAAACTGAAAATACAAATACAGAAAGGATTAAAGAAGAATTCTTCTCACTCGAAACACTTCGTGCTAAATACACCCTATACAAATCTACAACAAATCCCGACCAAGAACCTCTCTTCTGTGGAGAAGTACAGTACTACGATGAAGAGGGATTGTATCAAGATCTTCCCATACATAAATGGTTTAAACATTTCATACTAGCTCTTGATAGAGAGTATCCAACACATTCAAATGGTATTCTGCACAAAACTGATGAGAAAGGTAACTTAGAAATCACATGGGGAAATGGTAAACTAATTCTGAAAGAACATAATGAATTGATATATGAAAGAGTGGATAAAGATGTATTGGATACTGAACTTTCTAATGAATCTGATGTTGAATGGAAGAATGGAGATAAAACACCCCTTGTACCTAACAGCAATGATGGTCTACAATATCCTTCTATAGAAGATGAGCTATAAGTATTTTAATTAAATGTTAGCAAAATGTTAGTAGAACAAGAATATTCCCCTGTAGAAGAAAAGGTTGATATTATGAAAATAAGGCTAGATCAATTGGAGTACCTTGGATCATTTGGTCAAACTGAAACTGAAGAGGGTGACATTGTACTTAAAATAAATAGAGATGGTGAGTCCCCTGAATACCTCTTACTTTATAAAGATGGTACAGACTCTGTAATTCTGCCTGAAAATCCATTCACTAATGACAATCAGTAATCCCAAGTGGGAAAACCTAGTCGATAATATATATAGCAGTAATGATAAAACATATCCTCCTAAAACAAATGTCTTTAGAGCATTTGAGTTAACACCATTTGAAAACATCAAAGTAGTAATTCTTGGACAAGATCCATACCATGGAGAAGGAGAAGCTAATGGATTAGCATTCTCAGTAAACAAAGGTATTAAACTACCACCCTCCCTCAGAAATATATACAAAGAGTTAGAAGAAGACCTAGGAATTGAAGCACCCAAACATGGTGACCTATCTGATTGGGCAAAAGAGGGGGTGCTACTCTTGAACAGTATATTAACTGTAGAGAAAGACAAACCAGCATCACACAGAAATGTAGGATGGGAGAGATATACAGATTCGATAATAAAAGAGATCTCTGAAAAAAAAGAACATATCGTATTCATACTCTGGGGTAACTTTGCACAAAGCAAAGAGTATCTAATAGACAGAAAGAAACACATAGTAATTAAGTCTCCCCATCCATCACCCTTCTCTGCAAGAAAAGGATTCTTTGGAAGTAAGCCATTTAGTAGGACTAATCAGTATCTAATCCGAAACAATATCAAACCAATTAATTGGAAATTAAAAATGCCCTAGTCTGTGCACTAAGCACTAAACCAAGGCATTCTCGTAACCTCGGGGTTACCTACTCTACTTACTCTTTTATCTCAACACCACCGAATGCAGCAACACCTGTGATTTCCAAAACAGGTTCGGTTACTTCGCTAGGTTTGACTTGAGGGCTCCATCCGCCAAGGAATCCAGTTCCATTAGTTACAACTCTGCAATTTTTAGGAACTAATATCTCAACACCACCGAAAGCAGCATTTACATTCAATCTTGCACCGTCTTTGCTAATCTTTGCATCTCTCAGATCTAACTTACAACCTCCAAATGCAACATCAATTTCACCTCCTTTAAAGTTTTTTGATGAAACTACCTTATCTACGCCCCAGAATACAATAGTTTCATTTACAACATCTTCCTCTGAATATACAGAGCCCGAATTTACACGGGGAGATTCCTTCTTAAAGAGAATGGAAAGACCAATTGCAATAATTAGGAGAGGCCAAAGTAGTGCAAAGAAGTTCCAGTTAAACAGATTGGTCAGTAGGAATACTAATCCCAATACGATCAATACCGTAGCAGCAGTAATATTGTTGTTTAGTAAGACCCTAATACCTAGAAATACAAGGATCAATGGCCAGAAAGTACCGATTATGTACCAGGCATTAAAGTTTACATACCTAAAGAAACCAGTGGTATCTGCTAGGAAGAGTAAGCCGACAAGAAGTAGTAGTACTCCCCAGAAAAATCTTGAATCGTTTTTCATATATATTAATTAATTAATATTATTTAGTGTTAATAACCAAAGAACCAACTCCAACGTGAGCCACTATCTTAACAATAGCATCTGCTGATTCATAGTTATCAGACCTCACATTGTCCGCACTTCCTGCGAAGGAAGCAAGAGAATCCCCATCTACAGTTATTTCTCCAACCCCCAAATCGTATGAAATTTCATAACCGGTATTTTCAGGTAACTGTAGTACTAACTCCCCTGCACCGACATCAACAGTAACAGTACCTGTGGTAATAGAATTTCCAGAAAGATCTAGTGTTAATTTACCAGCACCAACATGTGCACCTATATCTCCTACGCTTACCTCATTTAATTCTACAGATCCTTCTCCAGCACCTAGATCAATATTTAAATCAGTATTTAGAGAGGGCCTTCCAATATTAATACCAAACTCTGAAACCATATTTCGACCAAAGAAAGGAAATATTCTTGCCCTAGATGAAGTAGTAAACTCCATTTCTAGGATATTCCCCGAACGAGATGTATCTAATGAAGGAGTTAGAATACCTTCAGTATACCTGGCATCAACCTTTAGGAAGTCACTACTACTATCATCACTCACAGTAAATTTAGCAGCCCCTATATTTAAATCAATATTTCTCTTCTGTACATCTTCATACTCAGACTCGGAAACAACAAATTCCTCCTCTACAACAGTACCCGTAGTGAAGAATCTATCACCACAATCTCCCATAACACACCTGTTAACAAAGTCAGGTAAGAATGATACCTCCCTAGTGGTGTATGTTAAGTATGAAAAGACACCAATAAAAAGAAACATTACAAGTGCAAGTATTGATAATGCTATCTCTGCAACTACAGATCGACCAATTAATAGTTTAATACCTGCTAATACTAAAAATATAGGCCAGAATCTAAAAATATATAACCAGACTCCCCAACCAACTACTCCAGTTGTATTGAGAAGAAAGATCACACCAATAAAAACAAGAAATAGTGCCCATACAATATCTGAACCTTTTCTGTGCACTACTTCTTTTCTGACTTCTTTCTCTTCCATTGTAAATGATAATTAAATTAATCTTTCTTCTTGGACTTGGTATCTGAAGACACTTCCGTCTTAAGACCGTTAACAGTCTTGCTTACTTTCTCCTTAACCTCTTGCGTATTTTTCTCAAATACTTCATCAGAGGTCAAGTTAATACTGGATTCCGAAGGAACCACTATCCAAAGAATAAGGTATGCTAAGACTCCAGCTCCACCGGAGAATGTAATTATTACAAAAAGCAATCTGATAAAGGTTGGATCAATATCAAAATATTCTCCAAGACCTCCACAGACTCCTCCAAGCATTCTGTTCGTTTCTGATCTGTAAAGCTTCTTTTGCATTCTAGAAAAACAGTTAATTTAAATTCTCATATATCATAATATAACGCAATTACCATGTCTTTGACAATGGAGTTGACACCACAATCAATATTGGTAACATATACCCATACCCCCGGTATAGGTAATATTTTTACTAAACGAAGAATGCGGATCAAGAAAAAAACTTTAACCACAATATCTATACTTCTTGTTGTAGCAGTACTAGCTTTACTGCTTTTCTCTTTTCTCTCCAGAGGAAATAGCTCTAAAGCAACAGTCGTAGGAGCAGAGATAACAAGCAATGTACTAGAAGAAAATGGCTTACAGATAATAGAGGTAATCTCTACGGCTGGAGGATATTCCCCAAGAAAGATAACTGCTAAGTCTGATATACCAACAGTACTAAGATTAAACTCAGAGAATTCATATGGATGTGAAAGGTCCTTTAGAATTCCATCTTTAAATATTACAGAAATATTACCCACCCAGGGTGTCACTGAAATAGATTTGGGTGTACCACAGGCAGGTAAAAACATATTCGGAACATGCAGTATGGGAATGTATACCTTCACAATTTCATTTATTTAAACATTAAAGACCATGAAAGAAGTAACAGTACCAATAAAAGGAATGCACTGTGCAAGCTGTGCGTTTAATATAGAAAATACTCTCTCTAAGTCAGGAGGTGTTAAAAATGTAAAGGTTAATTACGCTACCGAAAAAGCAATATTAAAGTATGATAACAACTCTACTTCACTTGAAGAATTAAACAAGAAAGTAAAAGATATAGGGTATGAGTTAGAGTTGGAGAAAGAGATTAATCCTGAGCTCTCAGAGTTGAAGACTGAAAGGAATAGATTAATAATACTTCTTCCAATAACTGCCCTACTCTTTCTATATATGATGTGGGAAATTGTCTCAAACAGAGTTACATCCTTACCAACTTTAATGGTAGATATGAATATATTAAATCCAATACTCTTCCTAATCTCTACAGTAACAATATTTGTTTTTGGCAAACAATTTGTAAAAGGACTAATTCGCTTTGTAAGAGGAAAAGGTGCAGATATGGATACTCTCATAGGACTAGGAAGCGTAACAGCTTACATATACAGCACGGCATTAGTTGTATTAATGATACTAAATATAGATGTTGGTCTATCATCAATTACTTACTATGACTCTGTCATAATAATCATTGGTTTTGTACTACTTGGTAAGTACTTAGAGGCAAGGTCCAAGCTTAAGACTGGAGAAGCAATAAAGAAGCTGCTCGATCTGCAGTCTAAGAGTGCATTAGTAGAAAGAAATGGAAAAGAGCAAGAGGTTTCCGTTGAAGATATTTCAGTGGGAGATATCGTGATAGTAAAGCCTGGAAACAAAATACCAGTAGATGGAAAGATAGTTGAAGGATTGGGTGTGCTAGATATCTCTTCTATAACTGGAGAGCCAATTCCTGTTGAAAGAGGTATAAAAGATATAGTGCTTAGTGGAAGTATTAATAAGCAGGGTTACTTTAAGTTTAAAGCTACTAAGGTAGGTTCAGATACAATGCTATCTACCATTATAAGAATGGTTGAAGAAGCACAAAATAGTAAAGCTCCCATTCAGAACATGGCAGACAAAATATCTAGAATCTTCGTACCCACAGTACTAGTTATTGCAGTACTCTCTCTTTTACTCTGGATTCTTGTTGGTTCCAACTACCTACCTTTCAATAGTGCACTTACCTATGGAATATCCTCCTTTGTAGCAGTACTGGTAATAGCATGTCCTTGTGCATTAGGATTGGCTACGCCAACGGCCATAATAGTTGGAGTAGGAAAAGGAGCTGCGAATGGAATATTAATTAAAAATGCTGAGAGTTTAGAGAAACTGTACAAAGTAGATACTGTTGTGTTTGATAAAACTGGAACTTTGACCAGAGGCTTTCCAGAGGTAACAGAAATCATAGTTAATCCAAATAGCATGATGAATGAGAAAGAGCTGCTGAGTGTTCTCTACTCTCTCGAGATGAGATCTGATCACCCATTAGCTTTAGCAATACAAAATAGGGTAGAGAATATGAATGTCCCATTTGTTGAGGTAAGCGATTTTAAAAATATCGATGGAAAGGGTCTAACAGGAAAAGTCAACAATGTGTCTTACTATGCCGGAAGCTATAAGTATATTGAAAACCTCGGGATACCATTCGATGAAGAACTAATAAACGAACTTGCCTCTGATGGTAAAACACCCATACTGTTTACTAACAGTGTGGAAACATTAGCAGTATTAGCTATTTCCGACCGATTAAAAGATGAAAGCAGGCAAGTTATCAGAGAGCTACACTCTCTTGGTATTCAAACTGTCATGCTAACTGGTGATAACAAGAATACTGCAAACAATATAGCCAAGGATTTAGATATCGATATGGTGTATGCAGAGGTACTTCCCAATGAGAAGGCTGATATAGTAAGCGAATTGCAATCTAAGGGTAATACAGTTGCCATGATAGGTGATGGTATAAATGATGCCCCTGCTCTTGCACAATCGAATGTAGGTATTGCAATGGCCACAGGTACTGACGTAGCCATAGAATCTTCTGATATTACGCTACTAGGAGGTGATATCGGTAAGATCCCTCAAGCAATCAAACTCTCAAAGAACACAATGAAGACAATTAAACAAAATCTTTTCTGGGCATTCTTCTACAATATACTGGGAATACCTCTTGCAGCGGGACTTTTCTTCCCGATATTTGGGTTGCTTCTTGAACCTGTTTTTGCAGGTATAGCGATGGCTCTCAGTAGTGTTTCTGTAGTGAGTAATTCTTTAAGATTAAAATTAGTAAAACTTTAATATGGAACCTATTTTAAAAGAACTGCATGTAAAAGGTATGCATTGTAAATCTTGTGAGGTACTGATTGAAAACAAGTTAAGAGATATAGATGGTATAAAAGAGGTAAAGGCAGATTTAAGTAGTAATAGGGTAAAATTCAGAACAGATGCTGATGACAGTAATTTGATAAATGAGATAAACAGTATAATTGAAGAGCATGGATACTCAGTACATAGCCAAGAATTAAAGCGAGCAATTAACTACAAGGAATTAGGATACTCCTTCGTTGTAGCTTTAGGTATTGCATTCCTCTTCGTTCTAATACAACTCGCAGGAGTAACTAATTTAATAAGTGCAGGAAATATTACATATCCCGTGGTATTTCTAATTGGTATAGTAGCTTCCATTTCAACATGCATGGCCGTTGTAGGTGGATTAGTACTTTCCATATCCTCCACCTACGCTAAAAGCAATGAAAGAAGAGTACCACTTTCTCTCTTCCATATCTCACGTCTTCTTTCATTCTTTGTACTGGGAGGAGTGCTTGGATATGTTGGCTCCTTTCTAACACTCACTCCGTTTTTTTACTTCACAGTTACAATAGTTCTTTTTGTTGTAATGGTAATACTTGCAGTAAATCTACTGGACATATTTCCTGTTTTTCAGAAGTTACAAGTTACACTTCCCAAGCAACTGACGTCAGGGATATTAAAAACAGATAGAGTAAAGAACTTCTTTACCCCTGCATTTCTAGGACTAAGTACGTTTTTCCTACCCTGTGGTTTTACACAATCCATGCAGATTAATGCAATTGCCTCGGGAAATGTCTTAACAGGAGCATTAACAATGTCAATATTTGCATTGGGAACATTACCCGTACTTGCCCTAATATCTTTTGGTTCAACAAAATTGGCAAAGTCTGCAAAATCTGGTCTGTTCTTTAAAACTTCAGGCTTTTTAGTACTCTTCTTCGCTCTGTATACATTCCTGACCTCTTTGGTATCAGTAGGTATAATTGCCCCAATATTTTAATTTATTAATTAATATCTTTATGGAACATTCATCAAAGAAAGAGAAAGCTCTAACAAACTTTAAAAAGACAAGAAGTTTAATGGAGAAATTAATCAATATGGTTGAAAACGATGAGTACTGTATTGACATCATGCAGCAAAACTTAGCTGCGATAGGGTTACTTAAATCAGCTCATCAAACCTTAATGGAAAATCATCTTAAACATTGTTTTACTCAAGCCATAGAGTCAAAACAAAGTACTAAAAAGGATGTAATGATTAATGAAATTCTAACGGTTACCAAACTCGTAAACAAGTAAACCCTGGTCTATGTGTTTATATTGACATCACAGTATTTTCGCAGACGCGGGCCTACAATGGTTGCCAGACTAGGACTCGAACCTAGATTAACGGTTCCAGAGACCGCCGTCCTACCATTAGACGATCTGGCAAAAACCTTAGGATTATACCGTATACCTACAAGTTCTGTACATATTCATTTAACCTTGCTCTAACCCTATCCTCCCCTAATACTTCCATAACTTGATAAAGATCTGGACTTTGAGTTCTACCAGTTACAGCTACTCTAAGCACCATTGCTACATCTCCGACCTTACCATTGTAACTCTTAGGATGTTCATTGTACTCCTTGTAATCTGTAGCAAAGCCATTCCTCTCTGCGATCATCTTAATCTTCCCAAACCATTCATCTACAGCATCTCCCTGATAGTACATATCCAGAAATTCAGTAACTATCTTCCTCTGCAGCCCCTTCTCCATCTCTACTTCAACCTTCTGCATATCTTTAAACATATCATCAAAGAATATTTCAAACTGATCTCTTACATCGGACCACTTACCTATATCCTTCCTGATCTTGGGACCCTCTCTCTCAATATTAAGTACATTAATACTGTAATCTCGATTCTCAGATAGTCGTTCTTCCAACTCTTTGTCATATTCATATGCCCACTCAACTACTCGATTGTATACCTCTTGTGCAGAGAGTTTTGCAATATACTCTTTACAAATATCACCAAGCTTAACAATATCAAAGAGAGCACCAGAACGATTAAACTTCTCAAGTTTAATATGGAATTCATCTACAGGAGCATCTGGATTTTGTACTCTCCAATCATACAGATTAGAGTTAGCAATATTAAGTAGATATTCTTTAACAGCTTCAATTGGATATCCTTTCTCAATATAGTAGGCAATATCTGCTTCTGGATCTTTTCGTTTACTTAACTTTCGCTTCCCCCCACCTTCATCTATCTTCATCAATGGAGAGGGATGACCATATTGAATTTGTTCAAAACCTAAAGCTTTAAATATCTCTACATGTAATGGTTCAGAAGGCAGCCATTCATCTCCCCTTAATACAAAAGTGATATCCATTAACGTATCATCAATTGGATGAGCAAAGTGATATGTAGGAAATCCATCTGATTTTAGAAGTACTGCATCCATATCATTTTCAGGAAGAGTTAGAGAGCCTTTAATTAGGTCTTTGATATTAAAACGCTCCTCACTATTCCCCGTTGAATACAGACGTATTACAAAAGGAGTACCTTTCTCTAACTCTGTCTTAACATCATCTATACTTTTTTCTCTCCATTTTGCCCATTTGCCATAGTAACCTGTCCTTACTTTAAGTTCATTCTGTTTCTCTCTAATTTCATCTAATTCCTCTTTTGTTGCAAAGCATGGATATGCTAGTCCCTTTGCAACTAGATCCTTCGCAAATACTTTGTATATATCTACTCTCTCACTTTGAATATATGGACCGTACTCACCTTTCTGTGTCTTACCATCTACTACACCCTCGTCAATCTTAATACCAAAATCTTTAATACCATTGACCATGATTGGAATACTGTTACTAACCTCCCTCACCTTGTCTGTATCTTCTATGCGAAGTATGAATACTCCACTGTTCTGTCTAACTAACTTCTCGTTAATTAATGCCATGTATATACTACCAATGTGGACAAAGCCTGTTGGGCTCGGTGCAAATCGAAGTGCTAATGATCCAACTGGGAGTTTTCTCTTGGGATATCTTTTCAATATGTCTTCTACACTCTCTGTTACATCACTAAAAAGTAGTTTACTTAACTCGATATTTTCCTCAACTGTTCTCATTACTACGTAAGTGGTATAAAATTAGGTTGATATAACATATATTGATTGTTATTATTATATCATGACATTAACCGAAGCCGCATTCTGGACTAAAAGATTTGGAGTAATAGTATTAATAGCAGTTGCCATATTCATCATTATACTTTTTTTCATCTTCTCTTCAAAAGCCTCTGTTCTACCCCCAGAGTACCTTACCTCTAACTTTGCATGTACAGAAACAAGGGATGAATTTCTAGAAAATGAGCTCTCCATACCAAGTCTTGATGTTAGACCTGATTCGGAAATGATATATGAACTACAAACAAATACCGGTAAGGTAGATACACTACCTAGAATTGTAAATGTATATAAATATACCAATTTGGGACAATCTCTCACATCTCAGGGTGATGCTAAGATATTGGCTAAGAAGATGGGGTTTGATCCAGACAAGATTGTTAGAAAGGGAACAACGGATTACATATGGGTAGATAGTGTAAACAAAAGGAGTTTGGATATTAAGGCTAAGGATCTAAACTTCATTCTTAAAACTACTGATCCTAACCATATTCGTAATATTAGGAAGGAGTTTGATCTGCCAAGTGAGAAGGAGGCTCAATCAATTGCTACAAATACTCTAAGATCTTTGGGAGTTTTAGAAGAGGCATATACACAAGCACCCCTTACAACTCATTTAATAGATATTAATCCAGACGGGACATTCTCACAGGCTGCCTCTTTACTTGATGCGGAATTAATTAGGGTTGATTTCTTTAGAAAGATTCCCATGATCACTATTCCTGCGAATATACAGGATGCAAAGCAAATGGTTGATAGTCTTACAGCTAAGAATCTTTCATATGATACTGATAGTAAGATTGTTAATGACGAGAGGATAGATGTATACAGTTTCAGTACTCTGGTTACATATCAGAATCCTGTTAAATCAAATATATCCGTGTATGTAGGTCCTGATACAAATGATTCTACTGCACTTAAACAGATATATCAGATAGAGTTTAATACTTGGTCTGTTGAAGAGGATAGTTGTGGTACATATGAGCTACTAGCACCTTCTTACGCTCTTGAGAGGATTCAAAATGGAGAGGGTAGTCTTGTTTACTTAAATGCAGATAACGATGAGGTTTCTGAATATATTCCTCAAACGATAAAGAAGCTGGTAGTAAGTGATATATATATAACCTACTACGAAGGTCTAAATGAGCAGAAGTTCTTACAACCTGTATATATGGTAGAGGGTCAGGCTGAGCTAAAGGATGGTACTAGGGCAGACTTCCATATTTACTACCCTGCAGTTAACTACAAGGTTGTACAGGATAGGATAGAGCTAGAACCTGCTCCTGTAGAAGAGAAATCGGGATTCGGATTACTTTAATATATTTCTTACACTCCACTCTAGGACCTTTGTATCATTGAAACGGTCTTGGGAACCTAATACAACTGTTACAATACGTTTTCCATTCTGATATACAAAGTAGCCTACAAAGCACTGTGATGCTTCTTTGGTATACCCAGTTTTTAGACCTTGTATATATTGATTGACACCGTAGAGCTGATTGGTTGTGTATATGGTTTTACTTTCTACTTCACCACTCTTGTCTGTCCATGAAACTATAGCGGATCCCTTCTTAGCTATTTCCAATATTTTTTCATGATTCAAAACAGCAGAGATTAGCTTCGCTACATCTTTAGCTGTAGAGTAGTTTTGAGTATCATCAATGCCAGCAGGATTACTGAAATGAGAATCATTCATACCAAGTTGATATGCTTTTCTGTTCATAGCGTTAATGAAGGCTGGATATCCACCATTGGGATATGCATTAGCAACTACATATGCAACATCATTGTATGAGCTAATTAGCATAGCTTCTAGTGCATCTTTCATTACAAGAGTACTTCCCTCTTCTAGTTCCAGTATCCAATCTAGCTCCTCTGGTATATTTTCTAATGATACTTCTATACTTTCCTCCATATCAAAGCTATCAAGTATTACTAGTGCAGAGATTAGTTTAGTAATACTAGCCACTGATCTCTGCTTCCCTATCTCTTTACTAAAAAATATATCCCCGTTATCAGGATTAAAGACAATTGCACTTTGTGCTGTAATATTAGAAGTAGATATTAGTAATGAGTTCTCACTTATTAGGGGAGGTGCTTCTACTGTTTCAAAATTACTTTTGACAGATGTTCCAATTGGTTCGATATATTCATATCTCTCGGGTTGGAAGTAAATATATGTCCAGATTAAAGAAGGGAGTGCTAATATCCCTAGGAATACATATACCAGAGTTAGAAGCTTCTTTCTTTTGGCAATACGTTTTTCATTTTCTTTTGCGCTTTGGGCTGCTTTGTATGCCTGTTTGAAAAGTTTTTCGTCATATCTTTCTTCCGGAAGTTCTTTCTCTTTCTTAATAATTGTTTTTTTAACAGCTTTTTTCATGAGTACAGAGAATATATTCTAGATATTAACACTAATTAGTAGAGTATCTCCACTCTCTGACTAGAAATTGTATGTCTTCATTTCCATTCCAGCTGTTAATGGATATTTCACCTACTACATCGATTGTGTCATCGCTATTCAAGGTTTCAGTGTCTTCGTCACATCCAAAAAGTATTAATGTTACTAGATCAACACCATCTCCCTTACATATTAGCTTCATGTGGTTACCCAGTTTCCCCATTATCTGTTTTTTAAATACTACAAGGTTGGTGATTGCAACAGTGGGTTTACTGTTTCCGAATCCGAAAGGTTTGAGTCTATCCAGACTTTGAAGTAGTGGGTAGTTAACATCGGTAGTAGAGATATGTAGATCTATATTTAAATCCTTTACAAGCATTTCATTTGATATTCGTTCCTCTGCTATTTGCTCTATACAGTTTTTGAATTGATCATACTTATCTGCTTTTACAGTGAATCCCGCAGCTTGTTCATGGCCACCAAATCTGTCTAGGTACTCAGAGCACTCTTCTAGTATCTCTGTTATATGGAAGCCTGGAATACTTCTAGCAGAGCCTCTGATGCCCTCTGTAGACTTAGTAGCTACCAATACAGGTCTGTTATACTTTTCATTAAGTTTACCTGCAACCAACCCCACTATACCCTCATGCCAGTTTTCACCAAGTACAACCAGTATCTTTGAATCGAAGGATTGAATTAGGCTTTCAGCTTCTGCTAAAGAGTTTTGGGTCATGTACTGTCTTTGGAAATTAGTTTCATTAAGCTCCTCTGCTATCCTTTTACATACCTCTGCTTTATCACTAACCAAAAGCTTAACCGCTTCCAAGGGAGACCCTATCCTTCCAGCTGCATTTATCCTAGGTCCTAGTATATATCCTAAGTGATAGCTGTCTATACTGTTTAACTGAATGCCAGCTACACTACACAGCTGTTTTAAACCTAAACGAGTACCTTTGTTCATCTGCTCAATGCCATATTTCACTACTACCCTGTTAACACTTGTTAGAGGCATAATGTCTGTAACTGTTGCTAGTGCTACTAGGTCTAATCCTTGGGAATTACCCTTTATCTCATGTTCCATTCCTAGCTCTGCTCTAATTGCCTGTGTTAGTAAGAAGGCTACATACGCACCGCATACACTTTGTGTAGGATATTCATGAGACGGATACATTGGATGTACCAATGTGTAATCCAGTTCATCTAAAATATCATCGGGTGGTTGATGGTGATCTGTGATTACAAATTGTAAGTTACTTTCTTCCCTTACCTTTTTAATTAGCTCTTTATCTCTAACTCCACAATCTACAGATATTAGTAGATCTGCTCCTAATTCTACTATATCTTTGAGGGAGGATTCTGTTAATCCGTATCCCTGATCTACTCTACTGGGGATATATGGTACTACCACTATCTCCTTATCAAGATATTTAGCTACTTCCCTATACAGGAATTCCCAGAGTATACTTACTGAACATATTCCATCTGCATCGAAGTCGCCATGTATTACTATTTTTTTATCACCTTTAACAGCTTTCACTATTTCCTTAGCTGCTGATTTAGCATCATACATACTATTAAAGTCAGGTATGCTTTCCAATGTTGGCATTAGGAAACTATTCATATCCTCTATTCCTCGTTGTGAAAGAAGGTATTCAATTACACTGTCTACTGTAATCTTTTCAGGTAATATCCAGTTGCTCTTACTTTTCAGACTCATCTTGAGAAAACTTTTCAATTAAATCCCAGCTAAAACCTTTTCTACTAAGAAAACCTACCATTTTACTATCTCTTTTATCAAATTTCCTTTCTTTAAATCTTTTTCTAAACGTTCTAACTAAAAGATCATACTCATCATCAACCAGTTCATTACATACACGTTCTGCAATTTCTTTACTAACACCTTTAGAAAGAAGCTCCCCAATCAGTATGCTTTTTCCTCTTGGTTTATTCCTTATTCTGCTACTTACAAATGCTTTTGCAAAGCTTTCATCATCAATATATTTGTATTCCTTTAACTTCTTAACTACAAAATCAAATATATCATTCCACTCAATATTGCTGCTCTCTTCATACCAGATATTTTTCTTTTTGAACTGTAGATCTTTTAAATATCTTCTAATCTGAAATTCTGTTTTAGGACTCCTGGACAGATTATCAACTGCTCGGTTAAGAAATCTGACATACAGATCTTCCCTTACGGCACTGTCCAGGATATCCTGCGTTATCTCCTTGCCTTCATAGAGATTTAGCTTAGCAAGTACATCTACAGATATACCACAATTAAAGACACCATCTACAAAAACACTTACCCTGGATGGATCCTTCTTTTGAACAGTAATCTGGGATATTACCATATTACTTCATAGTAGCTCTTACAGCCTTCTCTACAGTATCCCTTAATTTCTTGTCTTCCTTAAACAGTGCGATGGTAGCATCTCTACCCTGTGCTAACTGCTGATCTCCAAACTTAAACCATGCTCCTGACTTCTGAACTATATCGAGTGCAACAGCTGCATCAAGTATACTGCTCTCCTTATCTATTCCCATTGGATATATCATATCGAAAGAGGCTTCTTTGAATGGAGGTGCCATCTTGTTTTTGACTACCTTCACATTTCTTGTATGACCGATTAGCTTACCGTCCTTCATAATTTTGTCTTTCTGCCTGATATCCATTCTTACTGAGGAGTAGAACTTCAGTGCATTACCACCTGTTGTTGTCTCTGGGTTACCGAACATGATTCCAATCTTCATACGTAGCTGGTTAAGGAATATTATTGTAGTTCCCGTCTTACCACTGATAGCGGTAAGTTTTCTTAATGCCTGGGACATCAACCTTGCTTGTAAACCCATGTGACTGTCACCCATTTCTCCCTCTATCTCTGCACGTGGGGTTAAAGCAGCAACAGAGTCTACTACGATTACTCCAAAAGCAGCAGATCTGACCAATGTCTCCAATATTTCCAAAGCTTGCTCTCCAAAGTCTGGCTGAGATATATACAAGTTATCTATATCAAGACCAATATTTTTTGCATATACAGGATCAAATGCATGCTCTGCATCAATGAATGCAACAGCTTCTCCTCTCCTTTGTGCTTCCGTTAGCACATGAATTGCGAGTGTGGTCTTACCTGAAGATTCTGGTCCATATATTTCAATGATCCTTCCCTTTGGTAATCCACCAATTCCCAGTGCCAGATCTAATGAGAGTGCACCGGTTGGGATAACGTCAATGTCTGTCTTTTCTCTGCTTCCCAGTTTCATAATGGAACCTTTTCCAAACTGTTTTTCAATCTGAGAGACTGCAATATCGATAGCTTTACTCTTTGCAGAGGTTGAACCACTACTTTCGTTACCCTTAACACTAGCCACATTATTTTTTGTCGAATTTGCCATAGCGTATAACTTATAAAGTTAGATAAACAAAGGATATCAGACTGGACAATGATAGTCAAAAAGTATCAAATTCTTTAATGAAAACTACACTCTTAGATACTTGGAGATATTTTCTATAAGACAGTTACGTAGTTTCTGTTTCTCTCTAATATATCTGGCAATCTCCATTTGAATACTTGGAACTCTTAGTTTGGAGGCTACAAATTCTCCTAAGGTTTCCTGTTCATTATCGAGAAATCTTAAAACACATAGGTTGATTCCCTGTAGATCACATACATCTACACTTCTACAGATATCCTCTGCTAGTTTAATTGAGTTAGTGAATTTAGAAGGGTAGTATACTGCTAGATCATAGTCATGTTCATCACTTAGACCATGTATGTCTACGAACTTCTTTATTTTATTATCTACTATTAGGTTCCTCACACTGTTCTTGTATTCATTAATATCAATACAGTGATAGTTAGGGTCATATTCACTTTCCGAAGTAAGTAGTATTCCCCATGCTCCGGTGTTTGCACATATTTCTTCTACAATGGAGTCTGTCCACTGTTCACCTGTTTTGTAAGACATGGTTAGTGAGGGTCTTCTGTGAGCGAAGACATGCGGTGCAGATACTAGGACTGGTATTGTTCCTTTAATTATTCTAAAACAGGCAGATTCTTTTTCCATCTATATAAATTAACATATACTGCATTTGTTTTACAAATTCTTACATCAATGTTACATTAAAGTAGTCTAATTTTATATTTACCCTAAATGAAAAGGTTTAAGCTACTCACTATCCCCTTACTACTATCTGCTTTTCTGCTACCAACTCTGGTATTAGCACAGGAGAAAGATGAGGATCCCATATTATATGATACAGGTTCAGAGTATGAAACCATTTCTGCTCCTGATTACAACTATGATTCTGACTATGATTACAATGTTGATTGGGAGTTGGATT
>CAYVBS010000001.1:98277-104240 GCA_964449955.1 uncultured Candidatus Saccharibacteria bacterium
ATTGGCCAGAAGCTTGGATATCAGAGCTCATGGTTTGCGTGGATTCCAATACTTAATATTGTTATGCTTTTCCAGTTAGGGGAGCAGAATCCATGGTTACTACTGTTAATCTTAATTCCTGGTATTGGAGCAATCGCTGTTGCCATTATTAGTGTAATTGCATATATGAGGATTAGTGAGAAGTTAGGATTTGATAAGTTACTAGGACTACTTGTCTTAGTACCCACTATTGGTAATTTAGTTTTGCTAGGGATATTAGCATGGAAGGATAATACTTCTACGCAAGTACCCACTGCACAGGCTTAGATACTTTGAGATTAAGGAGAGGGAGTATCTACTCCCTCTTTTTTTTGATATATTAAACTATGAACACAAAGGATGTCCCCAAGTTTAAAGTACTAGGATTTGATAATGACAAGTACGTTGAACTACAGACCAAAGCTATACTTGAAAGGATTTCCAAATTCCCAGATGGTAAACTGTATTTAGAGATAGGGGGGAAGTTAATAGAGGATCCTCATGCTGCAAGAGTACTTCCTGGATTTAAGAAAGAGAACAAGGTAGATATACTTAAGAATTTAGGGTTAGGAATCGATATACTCTTCTGCCTGGACTATGAGGATATACTTACTAATAGGCAGCTTTCCAATAAAAGTCAGGATTACACTGTAGCAGCATACAGTATTGTAAAAGATCTAATTAGGGTGTTTGGTGTTAATCCGAAGGTTGTGATAAACAAGATCAAAGACGATAGTAATCCTCTCTTACAGGATTCTATCAATCTCTTTGAGGTAAATGGGTTAGAAGTATACAAGCGATATTACATTGAGGGATATCCTTCAGAACCTACTGTAATACTTAGTGATCAGGGGTATGGAAAGGATGAATATATTGATGTTAAAGCTCCTCTGGTAGTTGTAACAGGTGCTGCTTCAAATAGTGGGAAGATGTCCACCTGTTTAGGACAGATGTATTTGGACAAGACTGTAAAGAATATTAATTCTGGATATGCAAAATATGAGACGTTTCCAATATGGAATCTTGATTTAGATCATCCTGTGAATCTTGCATATGAGGCTGCAACTGCAGATATTGGAGATAGGAATGTAATAGATATATTTCATTTAGAAAGCTATGGTGAATCGAGTGTAAATTACAATAGAGATGTTCAAGCATTTAGTATTATAAAGGCATTAACTCAGGAATTCTTAGATGAAAGTAATTTTGTAACCCAGTACAAGTCTCCCACTGATATGGGTATTAACATGGCAGGTTATACAATTAAGGATGACAAAGTTGTATGTCAGGCCTCCTATGAAGAGATCCAAAGACGTAAGGGGTGGTATAGAGAGCTTGTAGATCAACGTATTGGAAAGAGTAGTTGGGTTAAGATATGCGAGGAGTTAGAAAAAGATGCAATAAAGTATATCAAAAAGAATTACCCCAGGTCTCTCAATTCTTAGTGTAGTAACGGTATTCTTGAAAGCTCGGGGCTATCTATAACCAGGTGCTTTGGTTTTCCTTCTCTGTGTTTTCTGGTAGTGGAACTACATCCTC
This sequence comes from uncultured Candidatus Saccharibacteria bacterium, assembly GCA_964449955.1. Taxonomy (GTDB): domain Bacteria; phylum Patescibacteriota; class Dojkabacteria; order SC72; family SC72; genus CAYVBS01. The sequence continues at coordinate 99,835 of CAYVBS010000001.1, forward strand.
TGGGCTAAGGGAGGGCACTTCTTCTTTCTTACCACCCTCCAGTTTTACTAGATCCATTTTTCTTCTCATTTGGTTAACCCTCGTTGTACTTACTTTCTCATACTGATCATGTAATTGATCTATTCTATGCCCTACTTTATCAAATTCTTCTGAGAATTTGTCAAACTCCTTCTCTACAGATTGTACATGTCCCACTATCTTGTAAATGTTTTCCTGTATTCTAAAATTGTCGTATGCCTGTTTTACCATTCTAAGTATGGCAGTGAAACTGAATGGACCTGCTAGTACTACTTTCTTTGCCATGGCATCCTGCCATATATTCGGCATTTTGTCATATATGAACGAGAATATCATTTCATTTGGGATAAAGAGGATTACAAAGTCAACGGTTTTGTTTTCTGGATCAATGTAATCTCTTGTACATACCTGTTTAACTTTCTCTTTAACATCAGTTTCAAACTGTCTCATATGCTTGTTCTTTAGATCAGTGTCATCTGTTTCTGTCATTTTCTGTAAAGAAGCGTATGGGAATTTAGCATCTACATTGATCTTTGTTTTATCTGGGAAATATATTGTAAAGTCAGGTCTACCACTACTAGAGCCTTCTTGTTTGGTATAGTTTTCTCCGGGTACAAATCCTGCCATTTTAAGCAGATCTTCTGCTACCTGCTCTCCGAACTGTCCTCTTAACTGATTGTTAGAGAGTACCTTTTTTAAGCCTTCTGTGCTTACAGAAAGCTGCTCAGTAATCTTCTTGTATTCATCTAGTGAGGTTTTAAGTGCAGAGAAAGAGTTAATTCTTTCTCTTTCGGATGTTTCTAATTCTTTCTTGCTCATCTGCAGATCTTCCTGTATTACCTTTACCAATCTTTCTATCTCTGATCTTTTGTTTTCTAGATCGATTCTATTCTTACTAGATTCTGCACCGAGTTTTTCATTTGCCATTCTTACCAAGGTATCGTTAGCCTGATTAAGTATACTTGGCATGATTTCGTTTAATTTCTGTTCTATTGTTCCCCCTATTTCCTCTTTGTTATCCTTCCCCTTTGTAACAAAAAATACAATGACTGCTCCTATTACCAAACCTAGTATTGCGGCAAAAAGGATTTCCATAATGGCAAATATTTTAAAATTATCGTATCCTATTCATTATATATAACAACCAGTATAGATGCTATGAAAAAGTTTAAATTCTCGTTCAAGGATAATAGGCAGTTTTTAATAAATATCCTTCTTACAACTATTTTTGGGGCGGTTATTAGTCTACTTAACTACCTGTTTAATGTATATATTGCTAGGAATTTTTCAGAGTACAATTTCAATATCTACAACGCAGCTATTGGTATTCTGTACTTAGTACAGATTCCTGCAATGGCAATACAGGCAGTAATTACCAAGAAGGTAGCACAGAACAGAGATTTTAACCTTACACAGTTTAGGAATAGGAGTGTAGGACAGTTTACAGTTATTGCTTTCATTCTTTCTGGAATATTCTTTGCACTTAGAGTTCCAATTTCTAATAGTGCGAATTTACCAGTTGAGTATATGGCACCTCTTACTTTCGCACTTTTTAGCGCTATTGTTAGTCCTGTTTCCAAGGGTTTTCTGCTAGGGTTTGAGAAGATATTTGTATTTAATATCCTTATTTTCCTTGAAGCTATTCTTAAGTTTGGAATGGGTATTGTTACTGTAAATATGGGTTTAGATATTACATTACCTATATTGGCTAATAGTTTGCCATCTTTAGTTACAATGTTACTTGTACTTCCGTTCATTAGATCTAATATTGTAAAGATGGTTCCTAAGCCATTGAGTATTGATTATAGGAACTTACTGCTCATATTTGTTACTTTCTTTTTGATAAATATGCCATATACATTAGATCTTGTACTGGTGAATCCAGAGTTTAGAGCTTCATATGGGGCTCTTTCTTTAGTGGGAAAGATTGTGTATTTTGCATCTATCACTATTGCAAGTGTAATGTTTTCTAGACTTGCTAATGTGAAGGAGAGGTTACGTAAGAGGACTTTGTATATTTCTTTGCTGTTTTCTCTTGTAACTGGTCTAGCGATATCTCTTATCTACTATATATACAGTTCTGCTATTGTAGATCTTGTGTTTGGTGGCTTGTATATGGAGATTGCTCCGTATCTTGTGGTATATGGTTTTGCTATGACTTTCTATGCCGTATCGTATATGGTAGTTAATTATCTTTTGGTGAAGGATTCTTTTATACATATTCCTGTGTTAATATTGCTTGGTATACTTCAGATTATTATGTTTAGTGTAAACAACGAGAGTTTACAGGATGCATTTAATAATCAGATCGTTATATATTCACTGTTAACACTGTTTACTGTTTTAAGATTAATTTTTAACAGAAATATTAATGGCAAAGAAGAGAACATTAAGAAGCATGGTTAGTGGAGCTGCTTCTGATTTTAGATCGTTTGCGTTTAAGGATGATATTTTTACACTCGCTATTGGTGTTGTAATTGGTACTGCTTTTAAGGATTTGATTGATTCTTTAGTTAGGAATGTGTTTACACCCCCTATTGGTTTTCTTACTTCAAGATTGGATTTTTCTAATCTTTTCTTTGTTCTTGGGGATGAGTCATATGCAACGTTAGCAGAGGCAGAGGCTGCTGAGGCAGTGGTTGTAAGGTATGGTGCTTTTTTGAATGCTTTGATTAGTTTCTTAATTACAGCTCTTGTAGTGTATATTTTCATATACAGAATCAATCAGAGTATAAAGAGGGCTGTAACTAGAGAGGAGAAGAAGGTTGAGAGGAATACAAGGAAGTGTCCTTACTGTTTGTCTGAGATTAGTAACAAGGCTAGTAGGTGTCCTTTCTGTACTAGTACTGTTAAGCCAATATTGAAGGAAGTAAAATAAAAAAGGAGTATACAAGATACTCCTTTCTTAATTATTTTGTTAGTTTTGTATTACACCAAAGTATGGGAGCAATGGTATATCTTTAATTGATACTGTTTTACCTTCTTCAATCTTTATCTCAATTGGATCGCCTACTAATTCTGGAAGGTTAATGTCTGTTGAATCTTGAGTGAAGTTCTCATCATTCCACCTATCAACAACTTCTTTGCATTCACCATCATATTCATTGACTCCGTTTAATGCTTTAAGACAATCGTTGTATACAAATGTTTGGTATGGATAGTTTTCTTCGTTAGCATTAGAACCATATACTGTGTAATCAAGGAAGTATGTTCCTACTGGTAAGCTTTTCTCTTCTGCCCATTTGTATGAGTTAGGATAGTTATCAGAGTTACTCAATGGACTCATTTCAGCATCATATCTATCCTGCCAGAAGCAGTGTTGTTCAGAAATGTCTTCTGTATTACTGAAACAGAATCTAACTGGTGGTGTAAACTCAGATGGGTAGTTAAACGTGAGTGAGAATTTTCCTGTTTTCTCTGTATTTTCAACCTGTTCTTCGGTATCACTATTTTCTTGCTCAGATACATTTTCTTGTTTGCTAAGTGGATTATCAATTCCAATATCTAGTTTGTCTGTAAAGAACATATATGCAACAAAACCTAGCAGTGCGAGGATGAGTATTGTTAGGAAAGCTATTAGTCCTCCAGAGGCTCCCTGTCTTACTACAACGGTAGGAGTTTTACTCTCTGGTACAGTTTCCTGCTGTACTGGAGTGTTTGAATCTACTTGATCCATATATTTTATGAGAAAAACTTATTACTAAAATATACAGAGAAAATTACTGGTGGACAATAGTGGACTCGAACCACTGACCCCTACAATGTGAATGTAGTGCTCTAACCGGCTGAGCTAATTGTCCTGTTTAGGTGTAGTTTCTACAGGGGTTTCTTTTGGTTTAACCATGTCTACAAGTGTAATGAGGAAGTATCCTAGGAATGTTAATACCATTACTCCTACTCCTGCAAATATGTTTCTAGCAAGGATTGCAATAATGATACCGAGTAGAATTGATCCTATTCCTACAATTACATATCTGAGTAAGTCCATATGTATTAGACTTAAGTTATCTTTATAGATATTAATACAAATATGGGATATGTACAACGGAGTTTGTAGACCAGGGGTATATTGCATGAGAGTTATTTCATAGCAAAGTGCTATACCCCTGGTTTTGTTTCTTACTTGCCTAGTATCCGATTAAGTATTCCGCATCTTCTTCTCTTGTTTTCTTTCCGATCCTTCTCATTCTTTCCCTGCTTCTTTGCTTTTTTCTTGCTCATTTTTCCTCCCCAAAGACTACTATCCGGTTGCGATGAGAGATCACTCTAATTCAGATCTCTTTGTAAGAAACTGAGCTATGATATCATGAGATATACTGTTTTGACAATGTTTGTTAATATATATCATGCATCATGTTGCCATAATGGATAAAAGATTGGGATACATT
>CAYVBS010000002.1:0-55160 GCA_964449955.1 uncultured Candidatus Saccharibacteria bacterium
ATATCTATCATATCTGCTTCTTTTCTTCTTGCTTCTTCTAATTCTTGTACTTTTATCTGTAGTTCTTTAGTTTGCTCGTTTACTTTTTGTTGGAGTACCTTATTAAAGTTTTCTACTTCTTGATAGAGAATGGATCTTCCAAATGCCATAGAGGCGTTTATGATCAGATTCTCTAAGAATTGAATCTCTTCTATTGTGTACGAAGAGTCAGAACCTTTTGCTCCTAGCAGTATTACACCATTTAACTGTACTTTTCTGTTTAATGGCATTATGATTTCTAAATTTTCTTGTTCCATGAAAGATATTATTCTATTAAGTCTGGAATTCTCTTCTTTCTTTGAAAGGAGTTCATCTTTCACTAGTACAGTACTATGTCCTAATTCTGTCCAATATTGAATTACTTGAAGTAAGTCTCTTAATGGAAATCTCTCCTCACTCATACCTCTTAATGCTTTATAAAGTACTTGAGAGTTATCCTTTCTAAATATTATTACCCCTGCTTTTGACAAAGAGAACATTTTAGCAAGGGTACTAATTACTTCTATGCCCAATGTATTTATATTTAGCTTAGTACTTATTGATTTAGTGAACTGTTCTCTAACCTCTTCTGGGTTGTACTCACTAAATGCTAATACAGGAAATATTTTATCTTTTATAATGTCCCGGATTTTAAGATAACCAAGGGTGAAAAGTGCTGAGCTAATTATCGCTACTATATATGACTCTTGTGAATATGATGTTTGATAAAAATATCTCTGAACACCAATAGTCATATACAAGAACGCGATAGCAAGTAGGATCAGGATTGCATTGTAGAGTGTTTTCCCCACAATAAATTTAATACCGAACAATCTATTCTCTACATAGGAATATGTAGTAAAAATACTAATACTACTAACAGCTATGGGTCCCCATACTGTGGAATTAGAGCTTCCCGTTAATATAGGAAAAATTAGGTTAGTAATAAGTGCAACTGTCCCGCCTACTACGATACCTGTAGTTAAATATGTTAATCTGAGTGAATCAAGGCCTCTTACTGTCTTTCGATACTTAAATATAGTTACTAACAAGATTGAAATGCCAGATAACACAAAGGCTATATAGAAAAGAGCTAGAGGTCCGAATTCGACAGGAACAAATTGAGAATCTGTCGTATGAACAGAGACAACCATTCTATCCATGAAAGAGACAACTATGGAAAGGATGCTACCAAGAACAAAAACCCAGGAAGTAGGATCTACCTTCTTATAAATAATGTGCCTGAGAAAGAGTACAAAGCTTGTTACTGAAATAGAAGTAGAAGCAAATGTTAACCTGATGAGCCAAATAATATCAGCATTGTTTGGGAATACTCCAATAATCCATACAGATACTATCCACAGTATAATGCTTATATTGAATATAGCTAGCATTTTTAAGGGAATATTATTTCGCCATTTGCGAGCAATCAAGAACACTAAAAATAAGTGCAATAGAATCTCTGCTATGTATAAGATTTCTGTGTACATATTGATCTAGATCTTTTAATATAACAGCTGTTAATTTCCTTGGGTTTTGTATTTATCTATTGCTAAGGTCTGTACTGTCTATTACAGTATAATATACAGAGACGCCATCTTCTACAAGTTTACTAGTAGTAGAATTCTCATTGCTCTTACTGAATAGCTTGTTTATAGCAGATTCATATATATAGGGAGGGTTCGTTAATTGAGGAAGTATATCTTTCCAGGTTTCTCCATTGTGGATGTTGCTTCTTATCTCTTCAATGAGTGCAACTTCGTCTGGTTCTAAATTACTCCTCCAGTCCTTTAGGAAGTAATCTGCTCCTGAAATAATAATACTCTGTGTCTCGATAGTATCTCTTTTTAATTCAAAGCCTTCTAATTTCTTAAATTGTGTATTTCTATTAGCCATGTTAAAAAACCTTCCTCTTGACTCGTCTGTCATGAAAAACACAATCATGAGATTCTCTTTCTCTGCATAATCAGTAAACTCTTCGTTTAATGTTGTGAAGACTCGCTTTACATCCTGTCTTGATAGTTGCATGTCTAGAGCGGTTGCCAACCTTCTTATCTCAGCAATCTTTACATTTTCTCCATTTTCCAAAGCTTTAGAAATTCTAGGATCGTTTTTCCCTACTGCTACTCTTAAGGAATCTTCTAAACTTATTTCATTTTCCGTATCAAGTGGTTTAATAAGCTCCTCTATCTCTAATCCTATTTCTCCCGGCTGTTGCATTGTTGCCACTGCGATTGGTTGTGGAGAGTTTCTTGAAGACATTACTACTACTCTTCCTTCAGGTTTCTTGTCAAAGCGATCTGTCCTAGGAACGTTCCTGTTGACATTGCCCTTGGTATAACTGTCTTTTCTGAAATCTCCTATTTTACCAAGTATGTCTGGGTGTAACTGTCCATCAAATATAATGGTTTTATCCCACTCGGGTTGAACGTTTATTCCTGCTTCTAAGCCAGTTCGTTCAAAGATTAGGGTAGTATTGCTACCGATATAGTTGTAGGGAGTACTTTTCTTTAAGGTAAATAGCCCAGTTGATTCAACAAATTCTATTACTTCTTCTTCACTTTTGAAGAAGTGGCATCGACTAGTTAAAGTTTTGTTTTCTTTTAACACATTGAGTAATTCTCGATCGGTGAATTTCTTTACTAAATTACCCCATGAACTGTTTCCTAATGTTCGGGCTGCATGAGCTTCTTTTTTTACAAAATCTGCTATTCCCTCCAATCCAAGATTTTTTGCAGACTGTAAAGGGTCAGAAATGATTAATGTACCCCCTTCTTGAATTATGCTGGCGGCATTTACTAGAGCTATTTTTCTTAAGTAAAGAGCTTCTTCATCACTGAAATTTCTTGTACCTTCGCTTGGGAGTGTTGTTGCATACCAGCAATTTTCCATTGTTGCGACATCTACTTTCTCGCTAAGATCCATACCTAAAATGTTGGTGAGATCTCTTTCTATATATCGGAAACGCTTATCCTGTGAAGTTTCGGCGGGTCCTGCCATGTCTAGATTTCTGTCGATTGCTAAACATTCAATACCAGTACTTTTTAATATGTTGCTGATTGGAGCTCTGCCTGCACCTAACTCTGCGAAGGTCGGTGGGAAATGATTACTCTCTGCAGATTCTATTGACTGAACGACTTCGAAGGTTATTTGTAAATCGAGTTGTTTTTTTAGGGATAACTCTGTAACAGTGTTGTAGGTTTCTCCTCCATACTCTGTACTACTCCATATGATTTTCTCACCTTGTTTTTCTTCGATGTTCATTAGGTTTAAAATTTCTAATCCAGTATTTTGATTATATATGAATGTACTGAATAATGACAACGACAACTATATTTTTACTCCACCACCCTAATAAAATACTGCTTAGGTTTTAACTCCTGCTCTACTACACTTTTCCACTCTGTATGTCTATCTGATAATCTAATTAATTGATTCTTCTCCATAAAATATGGATCCACTATTCTAGATTTACACCATATCTCTTCTTCAAAGTTCTTTGGATTGTTCTCAAATACAACCTTGTTATTCATTCTGTTCCAATACTTTTCTAACTGAGGATCTGTATGTACATATTTAATAACCTTACCTAGTACATGTGTATCATCCTTCTCAAAATCATCAGTCGAAATATAGTTTCTTTCAAGAGAGTACTTCATCACATCCTTAATACCCTTAAACATACTGGCACTCTTAATACCTGAATACTCCTTACTATTCATCTCATTGAATAGCTCTGCAAACTTTAGTGCATACTCTACTGTATCGAAGTACCAATCTCTCTGCTCATGTGTATAGAGATGGGATAATAGATCCTTAATTTCATCAAGTGTCCTATGTCCTAATCGAATACTATCCTTTAAACAGTAATCTATTCTGTCTGCACATATGTCAGGTATTTCATTTTCCTTGAGTGGGAAATTCTTCTCTTCAAGTACATAGTCTACATCACATGCGTACCTTTTCAATATCTTTACTACATCTGAATTCCTAACATAGTGCTCAAATACCCTGTCCTGTAGATCCTGTTTCTCAATATTTCCATCTTTTAAGATATAATCTACTGCATGAGAGAAGGCGTAGTGACTTACATCATGTATTAATCCTGCTATTTGCTCCTCAATACTAGCGTCATACTTTCTAAGTAAAAGAAATACTCCTATGGAGTGATCATACCTTGTTCTTCCATTTGGATAGAATGCCTGACTGTATCCTGCGGTATCAATACCCTTTAACCTTCTTAGTGGATATGTTCTTATTAGATCAATGATAATGGGGTCATTTACTTCAAAAGTGCCATAGAGATCATCCTTGAATATCATCTTTTCAGGTTCTAGAATTAAGTATGAAATATATTAGCACAGGTAGACCATGGTCTACAAAAAGATATATGTTTACTAATTAAGATTGATAACCTGGGTACTCTCACCTTCGTTCTTATTTTCACTAAACTATTGTTATATTAAACATTTTATAAAAAAATATGATTAGATCCCATGGCAACATTAGAATAAATGCTCAAAATTCTGAGATGTATATTAAACAGACGGGAAGGTAAGTTCTCTCTTAGAATGTTACTTTTTAGCTAACAACTTCCCCAACCTATTTGGTGTATTAGGAAGATATGTAGTTTCTAATATACTTCCAAACTCTAACATCTTCATTAGTAATCTCTCTGTACCAATTGCAAAACCACCGTGTGGTGGACAACCATATTCAAAATACTCAAAGTACTCTTTAAGAGAATCTTCTGAAATACCTCTCTGTGCTGCATTAGCTTTTAGTTCATCTAATCTGTGCTCTCTCTGTGCACCAGTGGTAACTTCTAAACCTTTCCAGAACAGATCAAAACCTAGTGCTAACTTAGGATCATCAGTATTCTTCATATGGTAGAATGCACGTCTTTCGTGAGGATAGTCGATCATAAAGAGGAATTCACATCCAGTTTCTTCTTCCATGATCTCCCCTATTGCCTTCTCTTCTACTGGAGAAAAGTCTCCTACATCTTTACTTGGTATACCTGCTTTAGCAAGTTTCTCTTTTGCCTCTTTTACAGTTAGGTATGGGAAGTCTCCATCTGGTACTTTAATATCTATACCAAATACTCTTTTAATATCCTCTCCATATCTCTCTTTCACTTGGGTTAACATGTGTTTAAGCATCTCCTGTTCAAAGTGAGTAACATCTCTGTATGAATCTATATACCCTATCTCTACATCAAAGCTGGTGTATTCTGTTAAGTGTCTGGTTGTAAAAGATTTCTCTGCTCTAAATACTGGACCCATATTAAATACTTTTTCTAGGTCTGCAGCTATACCCATCTGTTTATGGAATTGAGGTGATTGAGCTAAGTATGCCTTCCTATCAAAGTACTTCACTTCAAATACATTCGCACCACCCTCACTTGCAGCACTGATAACTCTTGGTCCCTGTATTTCTCTAAATCCATTCTGTAAGCAGTAATCTCTAAGTGCTTGTCCCATTAGCGTAGCTACAGCCATCATTAATTGATTCTTCTCACTTCTAAGATCTATCCATCTGTAATCTAATCTTCTATCCAAAGCAGATACGTTATCTGTATGTTCATCTTCTATGACAATGGGTAGTGGTGCTTTAGCTAATGAATCTATCTTTAAATTCTTTATACCTACTTCGTATCCACTTGCTACCTGTTTTGCTTCTTTTACCTCCCCTACTATATCTACTACAGATTCTAGGGTTAATGTCTTAGCTGTTTTGAATACATCTTCATCACCGTGCCATGCTACTGTTTGTACTTTACCACTTCTATCTCTTAGTACTATGAAAATGATTTTACCCTGGTCTCTAATGGTATCTACTCTCCCTCGTACTCTTACTTCTTTACCTATATGACTAGAGAGCTCTGTTATTTGTACTCTTTCCATTTGTTCAAAACAACAAGTTAATATCGCCTATTATACACTTCTTTTTGAGTGTAGGAAAACAGTAGCTAAGTGAAAGTTAATCTGCAGAGATATATAATGTGAGTGAGGTAAGCTCTTCTCTGGTTGTTGGTAATCCTAAGTCTTGTAAGAAGGTTAAATTTACTTCTTGTTGAAGAAAGTCTTTTCTTACATTTAGCTCCTTCTCTGTATTTAATATCTCTTCTTTGTGATATGGATAGTCTAAAAGATAGAGATTAATATCAACAGTGCTTGTATCTGGTTTGTTGTGTTCTTTGAGTATGTATTTGTCAGGAATTTGGTACTTCTCTGTTAGTTTAGTTTCCCATTCTTTTAATTCTTCTTCTGCTTGTATTAACTCAGTACTTGTTAATGTAAGACCAAGCAAGTTGCTTGTTAATGAATACCCCTTTATTTCCCCTACCATTACATCTTTTACTAGCTGTAGTCTTGAGATCATCTGCGCATTAAATCCATACTTAGGTTTATTCTCTCCGAGTTGGTTTAACTCTTTGTAATTTTTCTTACTTCTTCTCTCAATTACTAATTGTACATTAGTATTTTGGGGCAGGGTGAAATAACCAAACTTCCTTATGGATTCCTCTATTTCTTCTAGATTAAAATTTTGGTACTCTTTCTCCTCTTCCATATTTAAAGATTACAAATGTATCCTATAAAATGATAATGGTGAGGGTAAACTAAAGCAAGAAGTGGGTATTTGTACTAACTTCTAGTGAAAGATATATGGTTGTTATCTTGATGTTGACTGGGGTTACAAAGACTACTCCTGCGCAAGATATTTTGTCCATATGATTATTATACAGGAGAATTCTAATGGTGGGCGATATTGAAGGGTGTAGAATATTTTTATCTCTATTACAGTCCAAATATTGATATCGTATTTTTGTAGAAAACATCGTCCTTCTGATTGTCAGAAATATCTAAACTCTTTATTAATGATATATGATCTTGAATATTGCACATACCGTAATCACTACCATACAGAACTTTTTTATTGTATCTCTTAATGAGAGCCTCTAAGGAGTATTTAATTCTCCCTTCTCCTGTTTTTATAATAACTTCTTTATCTGCTAATGCAGATGTATCATAATTTATATTGGGAATTTCTTTTGTAATATTGAGACAATATTCTACCTTTGGCCAAAATAAATGACTGATAACAATCTTCAAAGATGGAAAATGACTAGCAACTTCAGCAATATATTTAGGATCGTTATATTTTGCACACTTGCTATCCTCACTATTTTCTCCTGTATGTATTACAAGAGGTTTGTCATATTTAATACATAATTTGAAAAAAGGTTCCAATCTTTTATCATGGGGATAATGATTATCATGTCCTGGAAAGATCTTGAGGCCTACTATTTGATTAGATAAAAAACAATTATTCAATTCAATTAATTTACTTTTTAGATCATCTTCTAAGATATTTATAGTTCCTAACACATGAATGTTTGGTACATCGGAAAAAAGGTCTATGCACTGTTTAAGATTGCCAATCGGAGAGACTTCTACATTATCAGGTATTACAATCCCTAGTTCTATAGAGTTCTTTTTTAATTCTAACAATAGTTCCTCTCTCTGTTGTTTAAGAGATGATAGGTATGGTCTAACAGGTAAGTGTAAATGAGAATCTATAATTTTCATAGATCATTATAGCAAGGTTTAGAGATGGTGGGCGATATTGAAATATATGGCAAGAACACTTATAGATTATCTTTAATCCATTGGTCGAGAGGATCTGTACTGTTCTTGTAATCCTCAATGGTAATTGGAATCTTTATATCTGGTTCAATCACATCAATATTCTGTCCAGGTAGAAGTTCAAAATACTTATAAGAGCATGCAACTTTTATTCCTGAATTGGGAAGAACAATTTCTTTATGATCCCCAAATCTATTTGGTTTTTGTCCTGCATTTTCTCCTACCAAGGTTGCTCCTTTATTTTGTTTTAGGTATAAGAGGTGATGCATTGTTGCAGAGAAGGTTTTTCTTGCTATAGCTACATAGATAGGTTTGTTGTCTGGAAATTTTTCAAAAAGGTCTGCCATAATCTCCGTAGAACCACCATCATTCAGTCTGAAATCAACGATAATGTTTCTTGCATTCTTAGCACTCTCTAACAAATGAGCTTTGAATTCTTCCAAGTACTCTTCCGTAAAGCCATCATTTGTACAATCGTTATATTGAAATATTAAATTACCATCTTCCATTCGGAATTGGTAAAGTTTGTTCCCCTCATATGTTGTACTCTCCTCTCTCTGTTGCTTACTCCACACTAATGGGTTCATTCGATAAAAAGTATCTCTATTCTCGCTTACCTTTAACTTTATATCTCCTTGATCTGTTTCAATTTGAATAGTTTCGGTACTGCTAAAACCATAATATCTAAGAATTTTATTAGATTCTAAAAACCAAGCTAGATCTCGTGCTAATACTTCGGAGTTTTCTTTAGAAGAAAGATTTGCTAGTTTAGGTAGAACATTGCTAATTGTTACACCGTTGATAGCTAATAGCTGTCTGCCAAGTAAGTCAGAATCTTTGGTTTCAGCACCAGTTATATAGAGGTTTCCTCCTATATCTAAGTACCTTACAGGGAAGAGTTCTTCTTCTCTAAATTCTTCTGACACACGTGTATGGGCATCTCTTAAAAGGGCTAGAGATTCCTGCACTGCTATTTGAAAGAACTCCGGTTTTGCTTCAGTTGCTTTTTGTAGGGAATCCGTGAGTGTTTGTTTCTCAACATTCCTGTATGGGTCAAAGTGTATTTCTTCTAATTGCTGTTGTAGGTATTCAACATCTTTTTGTTCGGGTGTTTTTTCTAGCTCCGATTCCATGGCAGCATTATACAGGAAATTTGTAATGGTGGGCGATATTAAAGTGCATGGAACTTAAAAGTGGAATTGTATTGTATACAACTTTGTAGGTCGTCGGACTTGCACCGCTAGATTGCTAAACGCCCCACCTTATCTTCGCTTTTCACAGCGTATAAGCAGGAACTTGCAATGTGAGCTTCTACCAACTCACAACCGACCTACTATTGATTATAAATTTTCTTGTTTGAAAATTCTATTAACCCTCTTGTATATTAGATCTTCCTTATCTTCAAATACATCTTCTAATTCTAGTAGTGATACCCATTGGTAATTCACATGTTCATCTGAAAGTATTACTTCTGGAGTATTATCTAAAGATACCAAGTATGTAGTTTCTGTTACATTCTTAATATCTCCATTCTCTTTTGTAAAGCTATAACTTTCTGAATCCACGAGTTTAAGATCTTCATGAGATATATCTATACCTGATTCTTCTTTTACTTCTCTTATTACACTTGTTTCCATATCTTCTCCTTCATCTATTCCTCCAGATGGTAATTCCCAGAATCCTGGAAGTGAGTCGTCTTTAGGAGCCCTTTGTATTAGTAAGAACTTCTTCTCTGGATTAAGTATTAAACTGGCTATGTTTTCTTTTGTTATTATCATGAGAAGTATTGTATCAGAAAATGGTGGGATGTGTTGAATAGCTTGGAACTTAAAAAACTTTTAACTTTATTCATTAATATCTAATCAGGAATTTCCTCAAAGATATCTTTGGTATGGAATTTTACACTTTTTCCATTGTTTAATTGCAAGGTTATCTTTGGAAATTCATCTCTATCTTTGGCATATAGATCCCATTTAGCATTATTATGTATCTTTAAAAATTCATCAAAAGAAACAGGTATAACAAATTCTAAATGGTCTAATTCAGATTCACATATTTGCCTTTCTTTAGGTTCAACTAATTCAAATCCTAGTATTCTATAACTTTCATATTCATATGGGTTTGAGAATCTAAAAATTGCAACTCTTCTACCACTCACAATATTCTCAGATATTAATTGACCAAGAGTAAGAGATTGTTCCTTAAGATCCTCATAATCTTGTGCAGAGGATGTTTGATAACCGAAGTGATCTAATTCCAATTTAGACACATCAAAAGGTATCTGTTCTATTAGCGAAGATGCGAAACTGTCAAAGTTGTCTGTAACCATATGCTTATTATATCAGGAAATTTGTAATGGTGGGCGATACTAAAAGGCATGGAACTTAAACAAGTTTTAAGTATGACAGTTTATATTTAGATGATTGGATTATCTTTAACATCATTAATTATGGTGATATTACCACCCGCTTCAACTTTTATGAAAAAGTCTTTCTTCATATCTGTTAGATATCTCTCTGGGTATACGTTTATAATTGTTGTATATTCTATCTTTCCTAAATGACTCACGATATCTTGTATTACAGTATCCTTGTTATCTGTAACGTATTTCTGGAATTTATCATGTATAGGCACACCTATCCATCCCACAGGGTAATCTTTTGTTTTTAGAGACAATTCTCTTAGTGATTTCATAAAACTTTTTTCATTTCGAAATATCTTACTCCAATCTATGCCTTCGCCGGTAAAATAAGCGTCATTTTCACTCTGGACATTGAAGTACTTGTTACTACTTAATTTATAACTCATCTCTAATCCTGAGCAACCATGTTGACCATCTTTATATTCAGTTATATATACGCCTCTGTCTATTGTATTCAACACCTGTACTTCAAAATCATCCTTTTTTACTAAAATAGTGCCATCTTGTAAGCTCTCGTTCCAGACTCTCTCTAAGGACCTATTTAATTCACTCCGAATATAACTAAGAACCTTTTTAATGAATTGGTTATTCAAGTAATCTCCTTCTATCCAGCATCCCATACTTTCACGAAGGTAAGTGTTTTCTTTAATGTAAGCTGTTCCCAGCAAAGAGTCTTCAATTAAATTATAATTAAAATCTAAACCAAATTTTGTCTTTACAGAGATTATCTTATCTTCACAAAGCCAATCCCCAAACTCACTTACTTTCTGGATATCCTTAAACCCCATCTTCTCAAGTGCTATCATAGCTCTAAACTCTTCCATGAAAGAAGCTAATTTTCTTTGTGCTTCAAAAACCGAACAATTTGATATAATTAATTCATCAAAAAGTTTGGGATATTTTTCAACATATTTTGAAAAGGTCCTCTCTTGTTGATTTAGATACTTTTGGCTTTCATACATACGAAAGAACCAGCCGACTTCTAGTGGATTTTCAATAGTCCCACTGAAAAGCCATTTTTCTAAGAAACTACTTAAGTATGGAGCTTCTTTGAACTTATTCTTGTAGAAGTTCCAATCTGTTAATTTATTCCCCGGTACAAAGTGTTCTTCCTTAAATAAACGCATAGTCTGAACGTGCTATTACAATCTTATTTTATAGCTTTTGAAGTCTTTTGCAATTTCAAACTTATACTCAGAGTGTCCTTCTCTTTCAGGATCAAGATCAACAACAGTGTAAATGTACTTTCCTTCTTTTTGGCTTAAGAGAATCAACAAGTAAAAAGCAAACTCTTTTTCAGATTTAAGGTATTCTTTTATTTCTTGGGCTGTAGATTGTCCATCTATATCTAAAAATATAACGAGAACAGTCTCTCCTACCTGGGCATAGTGTTTTTTGTGTTTTCCCTTGATTTTATCTACTATTAGCTGAGATATGAGTATGTCTTTTGTTGTTTCTGACGATTCTTCTCGTGTTAGCATTGTCTGTTCTAGTTCTATGTATTCTTCTTCTTCTCTTGTAGTAAGTTTAAGATAGCCATCTAAGGGGTCCTCGTCTATATTATTTTTACATATGCTCCACGAAACGTTTTTACCTTCGTAAACTTTATTCATTACTTCAGAAATAATTAAAGCTGTTAGTGCCTCTCTCATCTTTGTATTAGTTAGTGTACAGTTAATATCTTTTGTCAGAATATTTTGGGGATCCTTTATTGCGGGGATTAACTCTTTAAATAAAGCTTGTGGATTTACTGTTTCTCTTTTGATATGCACTTTATACGTGAAGACATAAATTATTTATAATTATATCAGTAAATTCTGATGTTTCATTAGTATAAACATACATAATATATAACGTTATTAGATATGCAGATTTGTTTGGAATCTCATAAACTCTTTTGGTCTAGTCATTAAGAGGTTAAAAAGACCCTGCTGGCGATATTAAAATGCATGGAACTTAAAGTCGGTGTAAGTTTTATTGTTAAATACCTAAAGACTTAACTTGGATTCTTTATTAAACTGATACTACGATTTACAAAGGGATCATGTTTCCAGCTCCTATTTCTTTTTCGAATCCTGTTTATGTGGGTAAGAAGTAGTTCCTGGAATAAGTAGTTATCTCTTTTAGCAAAGTAAATAAGAAGATTCTCCCCTATCCTATTATTTTTATCTTTTTTCGATTCTAGGAGCTCGTTTACAACTCGCTCAATATTATTCTTACCTTCGATTAGTAATTGCTTCTTCCTAAATTGATTTTTAAATTTGTTCATTAGTTGATAAACTGTGTCGTCGTACTTGTCATAATTTTTATGAATTTGATCTACCAGCTTATCGATATCAGAGTAATCAAAACTTGTTACAAGAGCTTGTTTATCTTTGTGTGCTTTGATTTCTGTTATTAATTTGTTCCAGGATTCCTCGATGGTAAAAGGCATTGGTAGCCCAACTCGGACTTTTTCAATTGTTTCAAGATACAGTTTCTTTGCATTTGCTTCAGATAGACTTAATTTGTCTATCATATCCATGGTTATGTATATCATTCCAGGGGCTAGAAATGAGTCTCTAGGATCAAAATCTTTTATACCATACTTCTTTCGCTCCACTTCAGTAAGATCGTCTCCACCGGTATTTGAGCAACCATTAATATCTAGATCATTTACTTCAAAATACAAGCATAAACTTTCAAGAAGCTTTCCTTCTCTTTCAAGTAGATCTGCCATCTGATGAATATCATTTCTATATAACCCCCAATCCCTGTTTTTAGCATTAATTAGCTTGTCCTTATTCAAGTACGCCCACATTACATCATGATACGATGGTGGGTTACCCCATGCCTTCTTAAGTTGTTGATATATTTGTAATAAGTCCTTGTTCTCTGTAATTCTTTTATCGATATTTGGAGCGGAAGGAGTTGTTGATCCAGAACTAAGAAGCAATTCTAGAAGTCTCATTATTGCTACTAATTAAATTAGTTTAGAGCTTTTAGAAATCCAGGTCTCATAGGATTTCTTATTTTGCACTATTAATCATCTGATAGCCCTCTCTAAAAAGAGAGTTGTAACTATCTAGTTTATCTTTGAGGTACAATTTTAATTGATCCTCTTTCTCACCATCGAGACGAATCTTTTTTGCGTTGAGTTTATACCAACTCTTAAGTCGATTCTTTGATCTTACTGCACATACTCCAATATCTGTCGCAGGCACTATTATCTCAAGTACTAGAGGGCTGTCTTTGAATTTCTGAAGAATTACATCGTCAAGAGAGTAGCCTTTTACTAATATGTGATCATGAAGTTTACTTTGAAAGAATTGTTGAAGTTTGTCAAAGTTCCCATCAAAATAATCCTCATATTCTGTATCTATGCCTGTAATCATTTTGTTATCTCGGATCCCAACATAGATGTGGCCCTCAACACCCTTGTTTATATACGCACAAATTGTACCGAGTATGGCGTCTTCGAAAAGGTTGGGATCAGCATTGTCTTCTTTAATGTTATAGGCAAATGTCTCTTTAAATTCATGGGTCAAATCTTCTTCAATTTTTGAAATAAAACTGTCACTTGCAAGTTCTTTGAATGATTCATTTAATTCCCCAGCTTTTAGAATTATATCTTCAGCAATCTCTCGTCTCCCACTTTCGGAGGAATCCTTTTTCTCCTCCACCAATCTATCTATGCCATAACTTAGTAACGCTTCTGATATGGTGTCTGTAAAATTTATAAGATCACCTTTCAGCTCACTTTGTGATAGGTGTTTCAGATCTCTTCTTTTAATAAGCAAGTATTGATAGAACTTATTAAGTATGTAGCTCAAAATTGCGACTCCATTGTTACTGCAAATGAATCCTTTATCTCCCATTTCCCAGTCTTCTTTGATCTTTTCTGTCTCAATGAGGGATCCAAAATATATATCTAAGAATTTGTAATACTTATCGATGTCTTTATCTAAAAGTAGTTTGTAGACCTTAGTAACTTTTGATTTAAAGGAAACTCCAATGTTGTTAATTTTCAGACTATAACTCTTTGCATCTTTTAGAGAGATACTTGGAATGTATATTTGATCCTTGAAAAATACTGACTTTCTGTTCAAGTCTTTAACTAACCGAGCAAGTTTGTACTTGTCATCTGTTTCAGGATAGATATCTGTGTAGAGATCCCAAAGATAATCTGGTTGTATACTTTTTTGATTTTGGTTGATCTCAACAAATAAATTTGCTTGCTCAGCTTGTGATAACTGTGAAAAAGCTATTACATTAAGCATATGATCGTGAGCAATCTGATCCAGACCAGAATAGCCAAATAATCTGTGCTGACCATCTATGATCCAGGCATAACCATATTCTTCAGGAAACTTAAGCCATCCGGGAGTAACATTCGCTGCTCTTCTTTCTGCATTTCGCTGTTCAAGTGATGAAAACTCAAGCTTTTTATCAAAGTTGATAAGTATTGGTGTCGGAAATGAATTGCCTTCAATACTAAGAAACTTTTGAATAGCTTTGATTTTGGGAATATCAATCATTCTCTGGTAAGTAACATCGCTCCCATCAGTATTTATAGAATTTTCAAAATTTCGCCTATGTACATATGCAATTTTGAGAAGATCTTCTGGGCTCATTTGAAAATTGTAACAATCAAAGCCTTTATAGTTGCCTTTAGTTACAAGACAATTATAACTTTTATTTCCACGCCCCCATTTTTTTCCTTTTTGAGCAAGTAAATCTGAGAAGATTATGTGTGAAGACCGATCTTTAAGCTTTTCAGCTAATGATAAGTATTGAGAAAGAATTTTACTATTCCAAAGATCAATTTTATCTTCTTTGGCTTTTTTAAAGTTTGTTAAGCTTAGGTCGTTATCTGAGTAAATAAGTAAAAATAAACAAGGTTTGTCACTTTTCGTAAATTTTCTCAAGTAGTTTTGAATCTCACTTTTATTTGCAGCAATTTTATCAATCTCTTCAGTTACGATATGAGAATTACCACTTTTACACTCAACTACAAATTGTACATCTTCAAACTCTGCATATACATCAATTTCATAATTCGTTCTAGCTAATTTTACAATGAAAGGTTGCGAACTTATGTTTAGAGGATTCATAAGTAAAAGCATGTATCTTACTTTTGCCTCTAATCGTTCACTTACCTTCTCAAGCGTTTCATAATTTTTGTTTGTCTGGACTAACTCCTCGTACTCTGCAGTTCCGATCTGTGTTAATTCCTTCATCGATTTTTTTATAAATTTAGTAAAGATAAATATTAGCAAGGATCGCCATTGTCAACTCTTACCATCAAGTTTCTTAGGATAGTTATATTTTTTTAATCCCCAACGCTCAAAAATTTTACAGTCCGATAAAGATTATTAAAATTTAAACAATTCCTATCATTTCGAGTAGTCAAAGTCTTACTAATAATTCAAATTTACATCAATTGAATCGTTTATATTTGTAGAAGTTGTTTCTATGTAACCACTAGACTTATTTCCCGCTTTATCTATAGCAATAACTTTATACTTATTTAAACCGCCATGTATCATTAAATTAATTCTCTGATATACTTCTCCATTTTCATCCCACTTAATCTTTTTCCCATCTACTGTTAGTGAGGCAAGGTTTCCACTAACACAACCTACAATCGGAGTTGAAGTTATAGAGTCTTGATAGCCCTGCCAATCGCCTATTGTTATATCTACAACCTCTTCTGTGTTAGTGTTACTATAACTACACGAGGTGCCAAAATAGTTCTTTATTGTAGGAGGCATTGAGTCTAAATAGACACTTTGAGCCAAAATCTTACTAGTTTCATTCCCAAACTTGTCTGCAAGCTTAAAAGTAAGAGTATTAGTTCCTTCGGACAACTTATAATTAATATTAAAGGTTCCATCTTTATTCACATTGTAAGCTTTCTCATTAACAAGTAATACATCTCCTTGAGCTATTTTGCCTTTTAAAGCGATATCTGATTTATTTGTTTGTTTTGGAAAAGATGTTGTTATTTTGAAAGTACTTACATCTGGGGCGGTGAGATCTACTTTTATTGTTACCGGCGAAGTGAATTCACTTTCGATATTTTTATATATTTGCTTTACTTTAATGACTGTCTCACCCTCTTTTGTGACAACCATGTTTTTACTAAAATTGCCTTCATTGTCAATAATTGCTTCTTCTACAAACTTATCATTAATATAAACAAGTACTTTTGCTTTAGGATAACCTACTCCGAGTAGAACAAATCTTCCTCCTGATTCTTTATTTAAATCCTTGAGTATAGGGGCTGGTAAAAAAGTTAATGGTTCTGGCCGATTAATTACTCTAAAGTATAGGAATAGACAGAATATGAGTACTAGTAAAGCCCCTACAAAAAGAAGTACCCTTTTAAAGTGAGGAGAAACTATCATTTGTTGTCTTAATTAATTTAGCTAAAACTATAATTAATACATGTTTGCGTATATTTATTGTGTAATTCTATTCAATAAATCATTCAAATATTGCTTCAAAGTACTGATTTTTAACTATACTTTTATAGGTATCGTTACTTATTTCCTTTATATAAGGGCATTTAGTTGTATCTTTCCCTAGGAGACCAGTTGCACAGTAATTAATTATTACTAAGTTCTCCCAAGCGTCAGAAAACACTTCCTCTTTTTTTATATTTGAAAAAGCACTTACAATATCTTCATAAACTGAAGGACTTCTGTATTGAGGATTGTTGTATAGATAATCTACCTCTGCATTAATATAATCAGAAAGAACTTTTGACGAAGGTAAAAGATGTACAGCCTTTCTATAAAATTTTATAGCAAAGTCCAAACCTTTCTCTTCCTTCAAGCCTACTAGTAGGTTTAAGATATTACTCTCTAAGGCAATCTCGTGGAATAAATAGGACAGTAACTGTTTATAATGTTTTTGTTGCTTACTGACATCTACCCCTTTCTCTGCTTTTACCTTTTTAACATCTTCTTCTGTAAGATCCGATGCATAAATTGTTCCCAAGACTAGTGACTGAATACATATCTGAGGATTGAATAGCTCTGTTATATAAAAAGGAAGTAGAATTATCTCATCAACTGGAAAGTCTTCTTCTGCTCCCCACAACTCCCGGATTTTCTCTTTGGGAAACCAATACAGTCCCTCCTCTAGCTTATCTAATTTATATACTTTTGAGATCATCGAAACTTTATAAGAAATAAACTAGGTTATAGCAAAAATTATATTTATCACTGAAAGGATTACAGCTATTAGACCAACAGTGTATACAATCATTTTGAAATCTCTTCTTTCGTGGAGAAAAAGCCCCTTCTCTTTCCAACAGAAGTTATTGTCTTTATCAAAATAGAAAATATATTCTTCCTTGTTTACTTCAAATGTTTTTACAAATGAGTGTTTATCAACAAAAACAGTACCATCTGTATATGTCTTGTCTGTTTCTTTTAAATGCTCTAATGCGTCAGAAAAGCTTACAATTTTTTCTTTTGGAAGCTGCCTGTCTAGGTACTTATATAAAAGAGCCCCGAAAACAAGAGTTACAAAGAATAGTGCAAATTGTATTTTAGATGGGTATGCATCAGTCAATAGGAAAAATATGATGAGATATCCAAAGCTCAATATGATTTCAATCACTTTATCTAGCTTTTGAGATGTTTTACTTTTCATTGGTATGTTGAAAATGAGAATTAATAGCGAGACCCAGTTTCAACAGTTTTTGTGGGATAGGTAGATAAGGGACTATTTGCTTAGAAGTTATTGTTCTTATTAACTTGTTCAAGAGGGTCATAGCAAACAAGTGTAATTTAAATATTGGCATATTATAAACAATTTTTACTTTTTTCTAAAGTATAACTACTATTTGATATAATTCTTCAATAATGACCCTAGACGAACTAAAGAAAAACTTTTTACTAAGTGAAAGGCTGCCTAGTGAAGAAGAGTACAAAAAGAATAAGTACTCTTCTACTCAACTAGTAATCATTGAAGGCAAAGCTTATTGGCTAATTTTCCGAACTAGATTAGAAAGAATCATGTATGAATATCTGGAGAACTCCAATAACTACAAAGCTAAAGAGAGTTTATTTGGGATAGGAATAAAGAAGGGATATGCCTATGTTAGTAAACAATCATTACCCTTTTTTATACAACTAGTCCTACCTCAGAAGTGGGTTATAGAAGATAGAAACATTAAAAGAGAGTTATCCATAGTGGTTACCAATGGAGATAATCCTAATAAGAACCTGTTACATGAGTTGTATTCAAAGACTAGAGATTTAAAAATTAGTTAAGTTCCATGCAGTACCTTCCTATTTAATGGATGAGCAAAATCGAAAGAAAAAAGTAGCACTATACATAAGGGTTTCGACTGATGAACAAGCTGATATGTATGGAGTGGATTTGCAAAGAAGTGCATTGATGGGGCTAATTGCTTCTAAAGGGCATAATCTTGAATTTGCTGGAGATCAGTATGTGTATATTGATGAAGGTGTTAGTGGAACAGTAGTACCAGCAGAAAGGCCAGCATTTAGAAGATTAATGGAAGACATTTCAAGGTCCTCTACTCGACCATTTGATGTTGTGGCTGTATACAAAATTGATAGATTTGCCAGGAGACTTAAGGTCTTGTTGGATATATTAGATATTTTTGATAAAGGCGAGGAGAAAATCGAGTTTCTTTCTGCAAATGAAAGTATAGATACATCTACTCCTTTTGGAAGAGCTATGCTTGGGATAATTGGAGTAATTGCAGAACTTGAATTAGAGAATATCAAGGAAAGAACTAGTGATGGTCGGCAATCATCTGCTGAGAAAGGTACATATATGAATATTCCCCCACTTGGATATGTTAAGGGAATAGATGGGAAGATAGTTGTTCAAGAAGAAGAGAGCAAAGTTGTACAACTAATATTCAACATGTATGTTCTTGAAGGAAGAGGTGTTCAGGATATTGCAAGGTATTTAAGAAACCATAAAGTAAAATCACCTCAGACATTTAGATACGAGCATAACAAAGAAAACAAGGGTAACAGAAAGTCGAGTAAAGGTGGACCATATTATTGGGATTCTTCCGCAGTAAAGGCGGTGTTACAAAATGAACTGTATATTGGGATTCAGTATTACAATAAGACTAAAAATGGCAAGAAACTACAAAAAGATCAGTGGGGAGTATATTACCATGATCAAGAATTAATCGATAAAGAGACATTTGAAAAAGCTCAGAAATATATACTAGCTGGAAGGAAAAGTTATCATGCTAGACAAAGTGATAACAGATTATACTTACTGCAAGGACTATTAAAATGTGCCAACTGTTTTGATCCAACCCTTAACGCTGAACCATATGTATGGAATGGAAGTCCCCATGTTGTCAAAAGTACAGGGAACAAGTCTTATTACTATTCTTGTAGTTCTAAACATAGCGAAAAGAAGTCGCGAAGAAAAATTGATTGTAAAGCCCTACCATTACCTGCAGAGCCTTTAGAAAAGCATGTGATTGATTTTATAAGAACTTTACTTAACAATCCTCGGGCTGTATTTAAATATCAACAAGAGCTTCAATCAAAGAAGGTGGATGTCAGAAATAAAAGAGACAAGCTCAAGATGATAAAAGAGTTAATTAACACTAATGAGAGTGCTAAGAGACGAGTACAGATAATGTATAGGGATGGTGATATATCAAGAGAACAAAAAGACAAAGAATTGAAGGAGTTAAAAGCCCAGTTGGATAGGAACATGAGGGAGAAGGAAGCCTTAGATACTGAATTAGCAATATACACTAATAAAGAGGAGTATTTTAAAGCTTTTGAGTTGTTCCAACAGAAATATGAAGAAGCTATGAATGAGTATATGCAAGATGGAAATAGTGAATATCTGTACAAACTAATTCATATGATGATTGAAGAAGTTATCGTATTCTCTCGACCCAAAAGAAAAACAGACAGTATTTCTGGACCCAAGAAAGAAGGGCAAATGGTTCCATATAAATTGAATATTGTTCTTAAGATACCTTCAGAAATGCTTAGCGACTTGCTTTTCTCGCTTGCTCCTGAAGCTAAGTTACAGGCAGAAAAAGATGGATGGTGGGCGATACGGGACTCGAACCTGTGACCTCCACAATGTCAATGTGATGCTCTAACCAGCTGAGCTAATCGCCCTAATATTTGGTATTTTATCGTTATTACAAAGAATTATCAACATCCTAATCTGTTAATAGAGAATGTATATATTCTAAAGAATCTTTCTGAAGTGATCTCTGATAATCAGTAACCTGATCCCTATTCCATACCTCTAATGTATCATTACACTCTTTTGTTCTGTATTCCTCTCTTAACACTAAAATACTCTCTATGAATACACCCCCTACTTCTTGAGGAAGAATATTTAATATCTCTGTATTTAATCTTTTAATTGTCTCATATCTCTCCTGAGATGATAGGGATTTTGAGGAGACAACACTATCGATGGTATATAGTGCACTGAATATACTTACAAAATCACTCATCTTCTTCTCTATATCCCTCTTCCGTTCTAATTTTGAAGAATTCTCTTCCTCAATCATCCTTAACTCTTCAGATACAAATTAATTCTCTGTCTTTGTTTCTTTGCTATCTGTAAGTTCAATATTTTTTAACTATCAGACAGCATATTTAAAGGAGACTAACTTATCTCTAAGTCTTACTAAATGACACTTATGAAATATCTGAATCTTGGGCAGAAGAAGTTCTCACAGTAGTACTCGAGGGACTATCTACTAAGTGTTTCTACTACAATTATTAAACAGAAAGGAGAATTAATCAATTGCTAGTTTCTTGTTCCAAGCTCTCAATGTATCCAACTAAATCTTCCTCGCTCCAATCAACATACTCAATATCTTCTTGCATACTTGAAGGAGTTCTTGTTACTCTAACGTCTCCTACTGTAACACTACCAACATTAAGATCCTCTGGGATGTAGTTAAAGATATACCTGTGATCATCGTGATAGACACGATTTTTAAGCTCTGGATGTTTACATAGGGCAATGTGCTGACGACACCCTGCTGCAAAATATATCTTACGAGCCCACTCTCTTTCTGAAGGGGAAATTGGTGTTGGATCTATGTTTTCCATGCTGGTACATGTTTAAATTATCTATCTCTTGGTTATTACCTTATCAATAAGGCCATACTCCTTAGCCTCCTGTGCAGTAAAGTACTTATCCCTATCTGCATCCTTCTCAATCTGCTTTAAAGTCTTCCCTGTCTGTTTTGCTAACATCTTGTAAAGAGTTTCCCTTGTTCTAAGAATCTCTCTTGCTTCTATCTCAATATCACTAGCCTGTCCCTGAACACCTCCAAGTGGTTGATGAATATGAATCTTACTATTAGCTAATGCTAAGCGTTTACCTTCAGCACCATGTGCAAGAAGAAAAGAACCCATTGATGCAGCTAACCCTACTGCTATTGTTGATATATCACTTTTTATATAGTTCATGGTATCAAGTATAGCCATACCTGCAGTAATATCACCCCCTGGAGAATTGATAAACATTTGAATATCAGCATTGGGATCCTCTTTCTCTAGAAACAGTAATTGAGCAATTACCGTATTGGCCATATTAGTCTCAACTATGCCACCTACGAAGATAATTCTGTCTTTGAGTAACCTAGAATATATATCATATGCTCTCTCTCCTCCTCGCTCTTTCTCTATTACTGTTGGTATTAATATAGACATTACTTTAATGACTAATATTAACTATGTGCATGTTCATCTAAGAATTTCTCTCCTAATACTTCCTTTATGAAAGCTCTATATGCCTTCTCCTTGACTTCTACACGTTTAATATATTCTTTCCACTCTTCATTTTTAAATATATTCGGATCTGCATCTGGTTGAGAAGCCTTAATACCTTCTATTCTTTTATTTAACTCATCATCTGATACAGAGATCTCTTTATCTTTGGCATACTGCGTAAGGAAAGCATCTGTTTCAAGAGCCTCTCTGGAATCCTGTAACCACAGCTCTCTCATCTTCTCAATATTAACATTGTTAGCAGTAAGGAACTGATCCATCTCGATACCTCGATTCTTCATCTCTTCAATAAAGGATTTCTCTCTTTCTCTCGCTTCATATTCTACTGCCGCTTGGGGAACCTCAATATTAGATATCCCTATTGCACTCTTTAGAGCTTCATCTTGCTTTTTATGTAATTGCATGTGCTCTTTCTGTGTAAGAAGAGCCCCCTTTATTTTCTCTTTTAAATCACTCATACTCTTTACCTCTTTAGCATCTATAATCTTTCCTATCTCCTTTGCCCAGTCATCGTTTAACTCTTTAGCATTGGTCTTCTGAGAGCTTTTAAGCTCCTGTATTGCACTATCTACCTCTTTTTCCTCTACTTCTACTTTCTC
The DNA here is from genome assembly GCA_964449955.1 of uncultured Candidatus Saccharibacteria bacterium. Lineage (GTDB taxonomy): Bacteria > Patescibacteriota > Dojkabacteria > SC72 > SC72 > CAYVBS01. The sequence continues at coordinate 22,460 of CAYVBS010000002.1, forward strand.
ATCTGACACCTTTACTTTCTTAAGGTTGCCCAGTTTAATTTCTGGCATTACAGTTACCTTTATTGTAAAGGTAATATCTAATCCTTCAAGAATCTTGGGAAGCTCCTTGTACTCAGGAGGTGCTACTGGTTGTAAGTTTTCCTTTGTTATGGCTGTGCTTACATAGAGAGGAGCCAGTTTCTCAAATGTTTCCATTTTAACAACCTCTTTGACCTCTTTGCTTAACATATCTGTTGGGAACTGTCCTTTTCTGAAACCTTTAGCCTCTACATCTTTAGCATACTCCTTAAGCATTAAGTCATATGACTGCTTGAAACTATCCTTAGGTATGGTAATTGTTAACTCTACTGTATCTTTAGAGACATCGTCTCTTTTATAGAAATCGTCCATGAAAAATGTTTTCGAATTTAAAAAGTCTTTAATTTTATGTGTTTTTGTATAATTTGTCCAGTTTAGCGGTTATCACCAACCGTTTCTCTGATGTCCACAAGGGTGAGCAGGTAATTAGTGTAAGGCGGTAATCATTGTAATTCTCTAATACGGAGACATCATTTTTTTCTACTTCTCTTACATTTGTAACAACGTACGTATATTCGCTATTGTCCTGTAATACTTCTACTTTATCACCTACTTTAACTTTATCCAAATTAAAGAAGGTGTCCTTGCTCGGAGGTAGTTTTGCATATCTGTGTCCAATCACTACAAAGTTACCTCTTTCTCCAGGTCTCTGTGATATTGGAAAGTGCCAGAAACCTTTATTCATAGTTGTAGAGTCTGAACCTTCAAACACTTTCCCATTTACCTCTATAGACTCTATCTGTATTCTAGTGTTCTGTTGTTCGATCAGCTTTTCTTCAATTACATATCCATTATTTAAACTCTCTTCAATGCTCAAGTGTGTAGTACGTACATCTTCTACACCCAAGATCTGCTCCTTTGTAGGAGAAATGGATGTTAAAAATTGGAAGTGTACCTCTTTGGCATATCTTTCAATGTTAAATCTTTTTATAGGTCCAATGAGCTCATTGTAGTTTGGGTATATTACAAAGTATCCCATTGGTAACAAAAGGATTGCTAAAAGACCTATGGTAATTGCTACTTTTGTATGTCTCTTCATATCTTAATTCTATCAATATTTCGTTTTTCTTGCACTCTTTAAATTTTTAGTTTATGCTAGAAGTATAGAGTATATAAATTATAATATAGGTTGGAGTGGCGAAGAAAAAAAATAGTAAAACAAAAAGAGCTGCCCAAAAAGATGTAATTAAAAAGCAGGATAGAGAAGAAACTTCTGTTATCCAAGACGAGACCTCAATGAGAGATAAGGTAGAAGTTAAGCATATTGATAGAGATCGGGAAAGAATCTCTAGACTTGTGGGATCCCTATTTATCGGGATTGGTGTTTTGTTGGTTGCTTTTGGTATTTACGCATTTATTCGCTTTAGAGAGAAACCTGTATTAGATAATGAATTAGAGGCTCCTGTGTTGGAGGAAGTAACTTCTTTAACAAATGGAGAAGAGATTACGGTCAGAGGTACTGCACAGGGATATGAAACTGTGTATGTATATGTAAATGATGAGTTTGTAAACAGTGCAAATGTTGAGGATGGGCAATTTTCATATCAACATACGGTATCTTCCCAGGGAGATCTGGCAGTAAGTGTAGCTGGTGTTAAAGGATTCCCTTCCCGTATTATCAGCCCAAGGAGTGAAACTAAGATTGCTACAGTAGACTGGACACCTCCTTCTACTGAAGATGTAGCACTAACCTACGGCTCTGAGACAAACAAAGAAACATTTGCTTTGGTTGGAACTGCTGAGCCATCAAGTAAAGTAGTTGTTAAAAGGGGAACTGATAGCTATGAAGGAGTAGCTGATGATGGAGGAAGATTCCGAATAGGGGACATTCAACTGGATGAGGGTAGGAATGTATTCACAGTATATATTGAGGACAAAGCCGGCAACAGAGTTGAATTGGATGAGAAGATCAGAGTAACCTACAATCCAGCGGGAGATGTAAATGGTGATGCTGTAGTTGATGGTAAAGATCTACCTCAAGCAGCAGGTGAACTAGATTTCCTAATCGGTAACAAGTTGATGATGCTATTCGGAATATTAGCCCTACTAGCATTTGCAGGAAGCTCTGGATATATGTATTACAAGAGGAAATAGGGGTAACCCCGGGCTTACCAGAGTGGTTTAGGTATGGCTTTTCTTAAAAGGATAGGGTATGGAGGGAGGATAATCTCCCTCCTTTTCTGTATAATGGTTTAGTATGAAAAAATTTTTACTAGCACTACTACTATTGTTAACTCCTGTTTCAGTATATGCTCAAAACAGTGGGCAGGAAGAATCTATTACCTACAAAGGGAGCGTTGCAGAGGTTAAGGAAGTACCCTGTGGTGAGATGCTAGATCCCAGTTCGAAGTGTTTTCAGTATGTTGTATATGTAGATGAATTGGAGGAGGAAGTAGAAACCATATCCTCTATGTCCGAAACTGGAGAGAGCAAATTTAAGATTGGGGACAAGGTATATATAGCTTCCGCAAGTAATGATATCGAGGGAGAGGTCTGGAGTATTTCTGGATTTATACGAGAAGGTAGCATCTTTATGATATTCGCTATCTTTGCTCTAATTGCAATACTTGTAGCAGGTAAACAAGGTATTGCTTCTTTGCTTAGCTTAGCCATCACCATTGGCTTGATATATGGATGGGCAGTACCTAGGATGCTAGATGGTGGTAATATCATTCTTCTAGGATTAGTTACCGTAGCTGTTTCTCTTGTTATCAATATGTATCTCTCTCATGGCTTTAATCTAAAAGCTACAGTGTCGACAGTATCAACTCTTGTAGGCATTGGTCTAGTTGCACTACTTGCCCTACTCTTCACAGCACTCATGCGAGTTGATGGAACCGGTAGTGAAGATGCCTTCATATTAATGAGTCAAACAGGTGGAAGTATAGATTTAGGTGCTGTGTTTTTTGTAAGCATACTGATAGGTGCAATGGGAGTACTAGATGATGTAGTTATGAGTCAGGTATCCTCTATCCAAGAGATATATACTGCGAATCCGAAGTTAACCCCTGCACAACTATTTAAACAATCTATGAATATTGGTAGGGATCATATATCTACAATGGTAAACACACTTTTCATTGCATATGCAGGTTCTAGTCTTGCATTGGTTATGCTACTTACCTACAACAGTGGAGGTGTGGGCAATATCTTGAGGATAGATTCCATTGCAGAAGAAATAGTGAGAACAATGGCCGCTAGTCTTGGAATACTTCTAGTTGTTCCAATTGCTTCATTTTTAGCTTCTAATATCATCTATAGGAAAGGGAATACAATAAATAGGGAGTTCTGATATAATAATTTAGACATTTAAGTTAAAAGCACTTAAATTAAAATATATTAGTTAAAAAGACATGATTCTTAATATCGGTTCCCAATCTGTAGAACGAAAAGAAAGTAAATTATTAAAAGACTTAAGAGAAGTGAATAAGCTTAAAAGAGATAGTAATAAACCCGTAATAGTAATAGAGTTTTCTTGGCAAGTACTATTTGTATTGCTCATAGCTTTAGCCTTTATATTCTGGGGTAAGGAACTTGTAACAATTGGCATCTTTATCTTTGCTGCATTAGTAATTATGTCTGCTGCAAGACCAGTAGTTAGTTGGCTTATGCGTAGAAAGTTTAGTAAGGGATGGGCTGTAACAGTTACATATATGTTTGCGATAGTAATTTTTTCTGCATTAATTTCTGCCGTTATCGTTCCCCTGATTAATCAAGTCGGAACCATAAGGGATACCTTGCCTGAATTAGTAGATCGTTTTGTTTCTGATTTTGATGGAATTAGTATAGGAGCATTTACAATTGACTCCACCACTATTACCAATATGACAGATGATTTCCTTCAGAACTTTTCTGTAACTGATAGTTTTGCTAGCTTAGCAGGTACTGTTGGAAGTGTCTTTAGTTTCTCTACTATGTTTCTCGCTGCGATAGTGTTTTCCATATATATTCTACTAGATCATGACAACCTACTAGATCTTGGTTTAACAAGAATTTCTTCTGATGATAGAAGAAAACGAGTTAAGAAGTTAGTAGTTGACCTAGAGAACAAACTGGGTGTATGGCTACTTGGACAAGCAACAGTTAGCGCTATCGCTGGAATTGTAATGGGCATAGCCCTGTCTCTCTTTGGAGTACCCTTTGCGCTTCCCTTGGCTGTATTTATTGCTTTAATGGATGCTATCCCTAGTATTGGTGCCACTATTGCCACCATTCCTGTCTTCATAATTGCATTAATTGCAAATGGTCCACTTACAGCTCTTCTTGTTGTAATCATCTTTATAGCCTACCAGCAGATAGAGAATACGTTCATTAGTCCCAAAATTATGGGTAATGCAGTAGGAATCAAACCCGTATTTATACTACTGATTGCAGTATCCTTCCTCATTCTCTTTGGAGTGTGGGGTGCACTGCTTGCAGTTCCAATTGTTGCCATAATACAGATTTTCTATGAGTTCTACATAGACTTGCAAAAACTTGAAGCTAAAGGTAGCATCTAGTAACTAATATAACTGCCCGTTGTGAATGTCTGATACTAGTGGAAAATCAAAAAGATTTGTTTACTTCTGGGAAGATCATCAGTTTCGAAATCTGCGTGAATCTACTGTTGGAAGAAAGGGTTTGAGTCTTTTTGAGTTGAAAGATATGGATATTCCCATTCCTGAATTTTTTGTAATATCCTCTACTCTCTTCGATAACGTCATATCTCAATCTCTGGAAAGAGATGTTGAAAAGATGTTAGAGAAAAATCGTAATCCTGAGGAAGATGAGGTTCTAAAAAGTATATTAAAAACAGATGTTGGGAAAGAGGCTGAGGAAGAGATACGTTCTGCATATACTCGAATATCTGGTTTTACAGATGCTTGGGTATCTGTCCGCTCTTCTGTTGTATTTCCTTCTGTTCCTGATGTGTCTTTTAGTGGTGTGTTTGCAACAGAGTTAAATGTTAGGGGTGTAAACAATCTACTAGAATCTGTTAAGAAGATATATGCATCCTGCTTTACTGATGATGTGGTTGCATATGCTGCTGCCAAGGGTATTAATTTGGCAGATGTAAAGCTGTCTGTAGTTGTACAGAAAATGGTACAGGCAGAGGTGTCCGGTGTAGTATTTACAGTGGATCCAATTACTCAAGACCCTACTAAGTTAAGTATTGAAGCTGTATTTGGGTTGGGTGACACCATTGCTTTGGGAGAGTTAACACCAGATACATATCTACTTAACAAAAGGGATATATCTTTAATTGAAAAGCATGTATCTCCCCAAGAATGGATGAAAGTTAGAACAATGGGTAGAGGTAGTAAAGGAGGTGTCGAGAAGATAAAGATCTCTAGTAACTGGAGTCATATGCAGAAGTTAGAAGAGAAGTATTTAAAGGAGATATCTAAGATAGCGTTGATCGTAGAGAGTAAGGCTAGGAGAGCTCAAAGTTTGGAGTGGGTATTAGCAGGGGGAAAGGTTTGGGTACTTCAGAGTAAAGATTTGTATGAAAAGCATACAGAGAATACTGTTTCTGTAGTTAATAGTAAAGAGTTTGATACCCTGGGTGAGGTTTTAAGACTCTCTGCAGAGAAATATGCAGGTATTGGTCTCATTGAAAGTAAAGCGGTAGATCATGCCAAGCGGATTGTTAATAGTAATAGGCATGAATATGATGGTATGACCGAGAAGTTGGTAAATGTTGCTAAGGTTAAGAGTACTACTCCTGCTCCTCAATCCACCCCTATGCTTAATAGAGACAACTTTGTACTCTCTGGAATAGGTGCCAGTTTTGGTACAGTAACAGGACGTGCAATAGTTTTAGAGAAAGACAAAGCGATTGAGGTTACAAAGAATGATATTCTTGTGATCCGTGAGTATGCATCTGAAATGGAATCCCTAATTGTTAAGGCTGGTGGTGTGATCATGGATGTTGGTGGTGTAACTAGTGATACTGCAATACTGTGCAGGGAGTTTAATATACCGGCTGTGGTTGGGGTTGGTACTGCATCCTCCGCTATACATAATGGCGATATTGTAAGGGTGGATGGAAATGCGGGCAGTATATACAAGGAAAGTAATCTAAAGGTTAAGGAGGAATTCAAGGAGAATATTCAAAGCAAAGTACACCCAGTTGTTGAAGCGTACAAGGAGGAGAATCTGTCGGGGATTGATCTCCTAAAAGGCGAAGAGGAGGAGAAAGTTGAGGCTGTTGATAGGGGTGAAAGTAAGGAAATCTCTGTACTTAAAATTCCCCATGATGTTTCCCTACCACCTTCTGCTACTAAAGTATTTACATACTCTAATTTGGAGTATGAGAAGTTAATTGATTATGTTGGGAATTCTCACGGAATTGTCTATGTGGATTTGGATAAGGTAATGCTTGAAGATGGAAGGCATATGCTTGCGTATGTAGAAGACAAGAAGTTTGTAGAATATGCAAAGGATATCTCAGAGAAGGTCTGCAGATATATAGATCTGGCTGAGGGTAACCAGGTAGTTCTCTCAATTGGTTCACAGAAGGTTAAGGAGTTTAGAGGATTGGTTAAGGGTAAACTTGAGAATCAAGAGCTAGATGATTCTGTATATGGTTTAACCAGATATCTTAAGAACAAAGAATATCTTAACAGGGTATTAAAGATCGTGCGAAGGATTAGGAATGTTCACAAAAAGAGAAATGTTGATATTGCTGTTCATTCTCCTATGAATGGTACTTTTATGAAAGATTTTAAGAAGAGCCTTTCTGCAAATGGATTAAGAAGAACAAACACTTTCAGAGTTTATGCAATACTAGATAATCCCACAGAGATCATTATGGCTGACGATATCTTGGAAGCAAAAATAGATGGAGTAATTCTGAATATGCCAAGAGTCGTACGTGTAATGCAGGGCTTTGATATGGACAATGAGAGTGCTAGATATGACCTGGGTGTAAACAGCGCCTTCAAGATTGTAGATACTGTTGTGGATATATCTCGCCCATATGATAAGCATGTCATCGTTATATCCGAGAACAACAAAGCCTTAATTAAGTACAGTGTGCAAAAAGGAGTATATGGAGTATCCGTGTTTGCAGAAGATATCAAAGAGAGCCGTAGACTGGTGTCTGAGGAAGAAGCAAAAGTAATACTGGGTACTAAATAATAAGTTGTTCTCCACTCTTTTCCCTGTTAAACTATAGGTGTAACCCCGGGGTTACCAGTATGGCATGTTGTCGATGAGAATCGATATACCTGGGGTATATATTTACACTTAACACTATGGCAGAGAACTTAAAAGAGACTCCTATGATGAGTCAGTATATTAAATTTAAGAAACAGTATCCGGACAAGATCGTACTTTTTAGGATGGGGGACTTCTTTGAGACCTTTGGTGATGATGCAAAGCTGACTTCTAAGATATTAAATATTACATTGACTACAAGGGATAAGAATACCAACCCTACTCCCCTGGCCGGATTTCCTCACAAAGCACTTGAACAGTATCTTCCGAAGATAATAAATGCTGGGTACTGTGCGGTAATTGTAGATCAACTAGAAGATCCAAGACTTGCAAAGGGTATTGTTAAGCGTGGAGTAACACGTATAGTGACTCCTGGAACTTTAGATGGGGACAATGCTGTATCGGTTAAGAATTCATACTTGGTAGCATTCTTTAAAGAGAAGAAAGAACTAGGTGCTACACTTTGTGATCTCTCTACAGGAGAGTTCATGTGGATTGAGACTACATACAGTGAGAACTCAATATCTTCTATACTCTCTTCCTATGAACCCCAAGAGGTACTTCTGCTTGAGAGTGAGAAGGATATTAGGGTTGGAAATTTACCAGTTCAGTTTGTTGAAAAGGGTATAAACAATAGTAAGTATGCTACTGAAGTAATAAAAGAATTTTTTAATATCCAGAATCTGAATTCTCTAGGAATTGCTGAGAAACACTGTGCTACAAGAGCCATAGCTATGGTCATTAAGTATGTTGAAGAGACTCAGCTCATGAACCCAAAGCACATACAGAAACCAAAAAGAATCAACTTGAATGGCACTATGAATCTGGATAGATCGACTGTAAGAAATTTGGAATTAGTAGCTAGTGCATACAGTGGAGATCCTAAAGAATCACTCTTCGGTGTGATTGATAAAACCTGTACCCCTATGGGAAAGAGATTACTCTACTCTTGGGTACTTAACCCTTTAATTGATAGAAAGGATATTAATGAAAGGTTGGAGATTGTAGAGAAGTTTACTAGTAATACGGATATCTTAGAGAAAGTAAGAGTACAGTTAGATGGAGTTAATGATATAGAAAGGATTGTTGGGAAGATAGGGTTAAATAGAGCTAATGCTAGAGACTTGAAAGCATTACAGATATCCTTGGAGAGTATAAAGGAATTGAATAGTATACTAAGCTCTCTGGAGGGTCTAAACAGATATCTTGAGGTATATAACGCTACTATAGATACCATTATTCAAATGATAAGTGAGAGTATTGTAGATAACCCTCCCCTATCAGTAACTGAAGGCCATATAATTAGGTCGGAGTTTAATAAGGAGGTTGAAGAATTAAGAACTCTGACAGGAGATAGTAAGAGCTGGATTAAAGAGTTTGAAGAGAAGGAGAAACAGAGTACTTCAATACCTAGTTTAAAGATTGGTTTTAACAAAGTTTTTGGCTATTACATTGAAGTCACAAAGGCTCATCAACAGAAGGTCCCTGATAGATATATTCGTAAACAGACATTAGTTAATAGTGAGAGATATATTACACAGGAGCTTAAAGATAGGGAAAGTATAATACTTAATGCTGAGGAAAAACTTTTTGAGCTCGAGTATAAACTGTTTGAAGAGTTTCGTAACTCGCTTGTACAGTACATATCTTTGTTACAGAATCTTTCTCGTGATATTGCTAAGCTAGATATACTAGCTGGATTTGCATATCTATCTATTCAATCTAATTACTGTCGCCCTGAGATCTATGATATGGGTGAGAAGAATGGAATACTTAGAATTGAGGGTGGAAGACATCCTGTTGTAGAGAGTATTACCCAGGAAGAGTTTATATCTAATGATACATACTTAGATTCAGAGCAGGCTTCTATGGCGATTCTTACTGGTCCCAATATGTCAGGTAAGTCTACGTATATAAGGCAGGTGGCTAGTATAGTTCTACTTGCACAGATAGGTTGTTTTGTTCCTGCTAAAAGAGCAGAGATCTCTATAGCGGATAGGATATTTACCAGGGTTGGAGCATCCGATGATCTGTCCCGTGGAAGAAGTACTTTTATGGTAGAGATGGATGAAGCTGCTAACATTGTAAACAATGCTACTAAGTACAGCCTTATTGTGCTGGATGAAGTAGGACGTGGTACAAGCACCTATGATGGAGTAAGTATAGCGTGGGCACTAGCTGAATATCTAGTTAAGGATCTTAAAGCACGAACTCTATTTGCTACTCACTATCACGAATTGCTCAAATTATCAGAAAGAATCCCAAATCGAGTTAAGAATTACAATGTTTTAGTTGAAGAGGATCTTGAGGAGGGTACTGTAATATTTCTGCGTAAGATTGTAGAGGGTGGAACAGACAGAAGCTATGGAATATATGTTGCTAAGATGGCAGGACTTCCAGAGAAGGTTATAAAGAGGGCGAATGAGATTCTAGAGAGTTTTGAACAGGAGCAAATGTTTACAGAGGATAATAATGTAAGGGAATCTGGAATACTAAGTGTGAAGGATGTAGAAAGTGAAGATATTAAAAGTGCATACCAGTTTCCTTTGTTTACTGCTCAGAACTCAGAGATAGAGAAAGAGATACAATCTCTTGATCTAGATAAATTGACTCCACTCGAAGCATTAAACAAGATTGCTGAATGGAAGAAGAAAATCTAGGTTATATAATAGCCTGCTCCATATTTACTATGTATTAGATTGAATCCTGTTATATATCTTATCTTCTTTTTTAAACGTGATACCATCATGACCATAGCTTTACTGTTATATTCTTCCCCTGACTGATTCTTAATATATGATATGAGTTGATCTTTTTTAGCAAAACCATCGTTTTCAATTAGGTATTGTAAGAAGATATTCTCTTTGTATGTAAGTCTGATCTTATAATTTTTAAAATACAGATCCCCTTTGTATTTATCGAGATATATATCCTCTATATTACTAATGTATATATTTGTATGAATATGGAAGTTGAGTAATCGGCTAATTCTGCAGAAGAGATCGTTTTCGTTAAAGTTCTCTTCGATTATATAGTCATCTAGGCCGTAATCAAGGAATTTCATGATCGTGTGAGTATCATTGGGTAATATCTGTAGGACTTTTATATTGGATATTACAAGTTTACATTGGTGGATGAAATAGAAACAATCAGAACTAATATGTTCAGTATTAATACAGAGAAGGTCTATGTGTTCATTGTTAAGTATATCTAGGGATTCTTTAAGAGTGCTTACTTTATACACTATCGGATGGAGAGGATGTTGGGGGATTATATCTTGAAGTAGAGGGGTATCTTCAATTATAAGGACAGTTTTTTTGTTAATATTAAGAAAGAAGTTAAGTAATTATTCCTTTTGGCTTTTTACTCTTTCTAATATGTTCTCAACTGGTACTGTTACTTCTTCTCTGGTTAACATATTCTTTAGATTTACAACGCCATCCTTTATCTCCTCGTCTCCCATTACTACTACCCATGGAATTCCCTTCTTGTCAGCATATTTAAGTTGGTTTCCAAGCTTTGTTTCAGTTAGCTGCATCTCAGTATTTAGTCCCTCTTCTCTTAGTTGTTGTGCTACTTTTACAGTATCCGTATACAAAGTTGAGCTCATTAATGTTACAAATATTTCTGTATTTGTTCTTGATTGAGGAAGTAGATTGTATGTTCTAAGATAGTCTTCTGTAGTAATGTCTCCCCATCCTAGACCAAATGCTGGTAGAGTCTCTTCGTTAAAGATAGAGAGTAAGTCGTCATATCTTCCACCTCCAAACAGTGCTCTTGGATTCTCTCTGCTTCCCACATCAAACATCTCTATAACTGTGCCTGTGTAGTACTGTAATCCTCTAACTACTGAGGGATCAAACTTAATATTTTCAATACCTAACTGCTCTGCTTCTGTAAATAGCTCTAGTAATTGGTCTGCCCCCTTTGATATATCTTGGAGATCTCTTAAATCATCTAAACTCCAGTTTAAGAAATCAGTGATCTTGTTGATCTGTTGATCTGTTAGCCCTATCTCTTTGAGGTATGCTTCAAAGTTACTACTTTCCATTTTAGAATAGTTGTCAATTGCTCGACTTACTAAGACTTTCTGTGAGTCAGATAGCTGTAAGATATCGTTTAAGAGATACTCTAGTAGATACCTGTTGTTAATCTTAAGTTCGTATGTGTTCTTTGGAGCTTTAAACTCTTCCATTACAGCCATGACAAACTGTATTATCTCCAGCTCAGCCTCTACTGTTGCTACACCTAATATATCTATATTTAATTGGAAGAACTCTCTTTTTCTACCTTTCTGAGGTTTCTCGTATCTATAATATCTACCGATATTAAACCACCTTATTGGTGTGGTAAGTTCATTTCTTTTTGCTGCGATCATTCTAGCTAACGAGGGAGTCATTTCGGGTCTTAATGCGATTTCTCTTCCCCCTTTATCTGTAAAACTGTACAGTTGATTGTTTGCTATCTCATCTCCAGACTTGACCCTGTAAAGTTGGGCCTCTTCAATTAATGGAGTGTCATACTCCTCATATCCAAACTTTTTTGCAACCTTTGTCCAAATATCAAAGATATATCTTCGATTTATCATATCCTGCGGGTACGTATCGGTAGTGCCTTTGTACGGAGTAGTTGAGAGTTTTTTGTTTTCCATAATGATTGATTATATACCATTAAGTACGGATTATAAAATATTCTACCCCTACTCTGTTGGATAATAGTGCTAACAAAGCGTTCTTGTCGACGCGGGTCTACCTTGAGGTTGAATATTGGGGGTAAATAATATATATTGGGGTGAGTGTAATTTGAGAATAAAGTGGGTGTGTAGTGCACCAGAAAATACTATGAAATATACAATGTCTGTATCAAAAAGTAATAGTAAGATAAGAAGAAGGAAGCTTGGTAAGAATGTTTCTGCCAAACGGTTAAATAATTATAGTCGAGTTAAGAAGTATGGTGGTAAGAGCAGTACATCTAAGAAGAATGCTATTGGTATAAAGGGTAATTCTTTGTTTACTGGGAAATTTAATAAGGCAAAGATTAGAAAGATTGCATATATAGTTGCAGGTATTGGCTTTTTCTTGGCTTGTGTAGCTTTAATCGTTGTTGGTATATATCTAAAGAATTTGCAGAATTCCCTGCCTTCTCCAGATGAGTTGGTAGAGAGATCTTCTGATCAGAGCACTCAGATATTTGATAGAAACGGTGAGCTTCTTTATACAGTGTATGGAGATCAGAACAGGGAATTTGTTTCAATTGACCAGATCCCTGAACATACTAAATGGGCTTTACTTGCTGCGGAGGATATTGAATTCTATCAGCACAAGGGTATCGATTATACAGGTATTGTAATGTCCTTTATTAAAAATATGCAGGCAGGCTCTACAGTTAGGGGTGCTAGTACAATTACTCAACAGCTGGTGAAGGGTACCATTCTGTACGATGTGGTTGGAGATGAGATATATCAGAAGACATATTCGAGAAAGGTTAAAGAGATCCTCATTACAATGCAGGTTGAACAATCTTTCACTAAAGATCAGATTCTACAGATGTATATGAATGAGGTTCCTCTTGGTGGTGTTAACTATGGTTTCCAGGCTGCAGCTAATGCATATTTTGGTAAGGATGTAAGTGAGTTGGATTTAGCAGAGAGTGCTCTGTTAGCTGGCCTTATCCAGAGTCCTGGTTCTTACTCTCCTTTGTATGGTACTAATCCCGATATGGCCAAGGTTAGACAGAACTATGTGTTGGATCAGATGTTGAAACACAAAGATTTGACTGGTGTAACAGAGGAAGAGATAGAGGCTGCACGTAATCAGGAGTTAGCTTACAACAGTAAGAGAATTGATATTAAGGCTCCTCACTTTGTATTCTATATAAAGCAGATGTTGGAAGAGGAGTATGGTGTTGATCGTGTTGAGAGAGGTGGTTTAAAGGTTACGACCTCTTTGGATTTCTCTGTACAGGAGATAGCTGAAGAAGAATTAATAAAAACAATTAATGGGGAGGGTCATCGATACAATACATATAATGGGTCTGTTGTTGTAGTAGATCCCAATACTGGAGAAATATTGGCTATGGTAGGATCTGTTGATTACTGGAATACTGATGACAAGAGAATTGATGGTAACGTAAATACAGCTACTAGTCCTAGACAGGTAGGCTCTTCTGCAAAACCGTATACATATCTTGCAGCTATAACTAAGGGGTACGGTCCTTGGACAGTAGCACCGGATATAAAGATGACGTTTGGTAACTACAAACCTGAGAACTGGGACTTTAAGTATGAGGGTATTGGTACTTCTAGAAAGAATTTGGGTAGATCTCGAAATCTACCAGCAGTATATACTCTGCAATATACAGGTATAGATACAATGCTTCAAACTGCCGAGAAGTTAGGAATAACGACGTTAAAGAACAAGGGGGATTACGGTTTAGCTTTGGCACTTGGTGCAGGTGAGATGAAGTTGGTTGAGCATACTGCAGCTTTTGGAGTGTTTGCAAATGAAGGAGAGAAGAACGATACAATTGCTGTGCTTAAGGTAGAGGATTCTAAAGGTAATGTATTGGAAGAGGTAACTGAGTATACTCCTAAGAGAGTATTCTCTGAGCAGGAAATATACTTACTTAACTATACTCTTTGTGACTTAGGTGGACATGGAGATAGGCTTGGTGCTGGATATACAAGGGTTAGTGGTAAGAATGTATGTCTCAAGACAGGTACTACTAATGGACCAAAGGATGTTACTGCTGTAATGTATCACAAGAATTTAGTAGTCGGTGTATGGGCAGGTAATAATGATAATAGTACGCTAAGGGGTGCATGGGGTTCTTCCATTGCCCTTCCTATCGCCCACTCTATTACAAGTAGGTTGGCAGATAGATATCCGGTTGAATCTTTTACTAGACCTTCTGGGGTACTTTCTACTGCAGTTTGTACAGATACTGGAGCTATTCCTGCTGATGGTGTTGATTGTAAGAAGGAGGCTACGGTGTATATTTCTGGTCATGCTCCTCAGGTAGATAACAGAGAGAAGGTGTATATTTGCAAAGCCAATGGTTTACTGACATCAGATAATTTAGAGGCTGCTTTGCAATACAATCTGGTTGAAGAGAAAATATATTTAAATATCAATATTGAGAACAGACTCCAACAGGATGCATATAGGAAGGCTTTAGGTAAGGCTTATATATTTGAGAAGCCAGAGGCTGGGAATTGCTCTCTTCCATTAGGACCTAATGAGGCTCCTGTAGTAGAGATAACTAAGCCAACTACTGGTTTGGAGGTTAATTCTGGAGAGAGTATTGAGATTGCAGGTTCAGTAAGATACTTAAGCTCTATTACCACTTTCTCTGTTGCTGTAGATGGAAATCAAATACAAAATGTTTCTCTTAATCAGGAGGGTAAGTTTAGTGTAGTATACCCCGTTAACAATCTTACTTCTGGAGAACATGTGATCTCGGTCTCTGCAACAGATAACTTCGGAAAGAGTGATAGTAAATCGATCACCTTTACCGTTATCGGTGGGGTTGATAATAATGAGGATGTTTCTGGGGTTAATAACTCTAGACGTTCAAGGTTCTAAAGTTTCTTAACCTTCTCATCCAGTACTCTGAGAATCTTTTCAACATCTTTCGATGTTAAGGTTCTTTCTAAATGTTCTAGTGACAATCTGACTGTAATATTTTTACTCTCTGATTCACTATTTGCCTTGTATATATCAATACACTCTACTCTTACATTACTCTTTCTGTTTTCTACTGTATCTCTAATTACTGTTTCCAATGTACTGTATTTTGTATCACTATCCACTGTGAATGATATATCCTGAGTTATAGCAGGGAATCTAGAGGTCTCGGTATATTTCTTAACTTCCCCCTTTATCTTCTTTAATACTTCCAGATTTACTTCTAAAGCAGAAGTATACTCAGGTAATTTGAAATTCTTTTTAACAGTGGGGTTGATATTTCCTAGTATACCGACAAAGTTTTTCTTGTTTCCATCATATTGATATATTACAGCACTACTATTTCTAGCAAATGAAGGAATTAAGTTCTTAAGCCAGATGGGAAGATCTGTATCAGCAGTATCTGCAACTAATTCGTACTCTATATTGGTCACCCCTAGCTTACTAACTAACTTGTCAAAGTATCTTTTCACTTGATAGTAAGGATTACCAGATAGGATGTCTTCTCTTGTGGTAAAGAGAAGGGACAGGTGCCAATCTTCTTTTGGTAATTCGAATTTGTCCATATATCCTTTTTGGTGGGATATATTAAACTCATACAAACAGAATGTAGGTATATTTCTATTAATATTCTGTTGAGCTTTCTCAAGCATTGATACTAAAAGTGAGGGTCGCATAAATTCAAGTTCTGGTGAAAGAGCATTTTTAATATGGTATGCAAGATTTACATCCTGATTAGCTTTCTCTATGAGACTACTGCTTACAAAATTGTATGTATCTATTTCATTTGCTCCAGAGTTAGAAAGAATATTTCTAATCTTTTTCTTTATCTCAATTCCACTATTTAGCGCAGAAGCTTGGGTACTTCTTAATGGTAAGCTTGGGTTAATGTTTTCATATCCATATATTCTACCGATATCCTCATGAATGTCTTCGGGTATTAGGATGTCTCTTCTAAATGTAGGTGGAGTAACAGTCAGATATTCATCTCCCTGAGATACTGTGTTTATTTGATATTCAAGGTTTCTTAATATTTCAGACATATCATCTTTAGTTAAGGTTGTTCCTAAGTGAGTATTAACGTAGGGTACAGAGAGCGTTATTTCTTTTGATATAGCTCTTAGAGGATATATATCTACTACATCACTTGCTACTATTCCATTTGCAAATTCTTTGAGTAATTCTACACACCTATTTAGTACTGGAAGGCACTGGTTTGGATCTTGAGCTCTAGTGAATCTTGTTACAGCATCTGTAGTGATGCCGTATGCCATAGAAGATTTTCTTACATTAAATCTGTCGAAGTTAGCACTTTCGATAATGATTCGTTTTGTATCACTATCAATCTCAGTATCTACACCTCCTATCATTCCTCCGAGTGCTATTGGATTGGTGCTATCAGCAATTACTAGTGTGTTACTATTCAACTCGACGACTCTATCATCAAGAGTGTGTATGCGTTCCCCTTCTCTTGCCATTCTCACATTTATATATGCTGTTCCATTTGAATTGGGATCATTCTTAATTAGCTTGTCATAGTCAAAAGCATGTAATGGTTGCCCAGTTAGGATCATTAAGTAGTTAGTAATATCAACAATATTATTAATTGGTTTTATTCCGGTTCTCAAAAGTACTGATTTAAGCCATATGGGGGATTCTTCTACCTGGACATTATCTATCGCTATACCCATATATCTGGGACATATTGTTTCTGCATCATTCTTAATCTCAAGGGGTAATATATTTCCTTCAGGTTTCAAGTTCAATGATTGCTCCTTATACCACTGAGGGCTTTCAAAGGGTATGTTCTGTGCAGCTGCTAGCTCTCTTGCAAGACCTAGTACTCCAAAGAGATCTCCTCTATTAGTAAGAGCTTTGTTCTCAATTTCTATTACAGTATCATCTAGATTGTAATATTTTGAGAAGCTCTCACCTACTGGAGCATCACTTGGTAGCTTTAATACTTTAGTATGGTCTGAGCCAATGTTTAATTCTCTTTCTGAGCAAAGCATTCCGTTTGAGAGTACTCCTCTCATTTTAACTGCCTTGATCTTGAATTCCTCCGGGGTATTGTAAGTACTGGGAACTATATTTCCAGGTTTAATATATGCTACCTTATCCCCTACTTCTAATGTTTTGTCTCCGGCAACCACCTGTATGCCCTCTTCTCCAGTATTAATTTGATATATACTTAGCTTATCTGCATCTGTATGCTCACTTTTTTCTATGATCTGTGCAATTTGTATTCCTTCATATGCTTTAGACCATTGAGTAATATTTTCTACCTCTCCTACCTTTGTAGCAAGTAGTTGGACAACTTCTTCATCTGAGAGATCTAGCTTGGTATATTCTCTTACTATATTTAATGGTAGTTTCATTTTTAGAATTGTCTCAAGAAATTAATATCTCCGTCTCTTAATTTGCGGATATCAGTTATTCCTAGCTTTATAGCAGTAAGTCTGTCTAATCCTACTCCCCATGCAAAACCGGTATATTCATTTGGATCTATTCCTCCTGCTCTTAGAACATTTGGATGTATCATTCCACAGCCCATTAGCTCTATCCACCCAGTATATCCGCATGCAGAGCATCCACTCTTCTTACAGAATGGACAGCTTATTACAAACTCTGTATCAGGTTCTGTAAAGGGGAAGTATGCTGGTTGGACCTTGATCTCTAAGTCTGTCTCTAAGTAACTTTCTAAGTACTCTTTTATGACACCTTGCATATGGGCAAGTGAGATGCCCTTGTCTACATATATCCCCTCTATTTGATAGAAGGTGTGCTCATGACTTGCATCTGTGGCTTCATTTCTAAAACATCTTCCGGGTAATACTACTCTAATTGGTGGAGGTCCTAATCTTCTCAGTGCTCTGTTTTGCATTGTAGAGGTGTGTGCAGGTAGTACATATCCATCATCTGTCCAGAATGTGTCATACATGTCCCTAGCGGGATGTCCTTTGGGAAAGTTCAGGCTTTCAAACATATGGAAATCGTCATCAATCTGTTTGCTTTCCAATATCTCAAAGCCCATTCTTTGGAATATATTGAGGATCTTCTCCAGCTCCTGCATTAGGGGATGGGAAGTACCATGCAAATCTAATATGTGAGGTCTACTATCTGTTGGGGTATTAACATCAAATGGTGCTGTTGGATCTATTCTTACATCTTCATGCTTGTCTGTTTCTTCTGCATTCTTCTCATTGATTGCGCTTTCAAGAATTCCTTTTATTTCATTTACACTCTTTCCATACTTTGCTTTCTGGTCATTGGGGATATTTGCAATATCTTTAAACAGCTGAGTAAGTATTCCATCTTTGGAAAGATATTTGTTCTTTAATTCTGTGGATGAGAGTTTCTTAATGTCTTCTTTTACTTCATTTAGTACAGTATTAAGATTGTTTTCCATAGGTTATTCTTCTGAGTTTATGTTGAAAGTATACAATATTTTAATACTAAAAGAACATATTAAAAAGAAAAAGGACTCCGTAGAGTCCTTTAAAAATCTATTTAGGAAGACTCTACAGACTTTTTACAATAAAGGAAAAAGTTTTAGGGTCATCCATTGCAATATCAGCTAGTACCTTTCTGTTTAGTTCAATATTCTTAGCTTTCAAACCACTTATCAGATCACTGTACTTAATATCATTCTGCTTACATGCAGCACTAATCTTTTGTATCCAAAGCTCTCTCATCTGACTCGCTCTTCTCTGTCTGTGGTTGTATGC
Organism: uncultured Candidatus Saccharibacteria bacterium; assembly: GCA_964449955.1. Classification (GTDB taxonomy): domain Bacteria; phylum Patescibacteriota; class Dojkabacteria; order SC72; family SC72; genus CAYVBS01. Next base: position 41,151 of record CAYVBS010000002.1, read on the forward strand.
ATACTGTCCTGCATGCATATATGCTTCATGAGCAACCTTGTAGAGGTTGTTCTTTGTCATTCTGTATCCCTTGGTTTGGGAGAGAATTTTGTTATGTCTTCTTTTTCTAACTGTTCCGCCTTTAACTCTCATCTCTAGTTTACTTTAAGTTAACAACTTTTCTTTTTAAGCTTTTCTGTAATGGTTTGTATACATGAGCATCATCACTTTGTCTTCGCTTCTGCTTAGTGGATTTCTTGGTCTTTAGATGACCCTGGCTGCTCTGTTTGTACATCATCTTAGCTTTTCTATTTCCCTTTGGATTGGAAAGCTTAATTCTCTTTATTGCTGTTTTGTTTGTCTTTTGTCTTGCCATTTTTCTTAAAAGAAATACTTATTCTATTGCCTTCTCTTTTTGGCTCGGGTTCGATACTACTATATTCAGTAAAATTAGTCAATATTCGATCAAATACCTCCCTTGCTTGCTCATATGTTTGTCTACCTCTCTTGGTTACAGTGATTTGGACAGGGTGTCCCTTTTCTAAGAATTCTGTAGCTCTTCTTACTCTAGTTTGCAAATCTCCAACATCTATTACTGTACTAAATCTGAATTCCTTTAAATCTTTTGCTTTTCCTAGTTTCTTACTTTGTCTTTGTTTTTTATTCTGTTCATATACATATTTGGAGTAATCCATAATTCTGCAAACAGGTGGTTTAGCTGTTGCTCCAACTTCTACGAGGTCTAATCCCGCTTCTTGGGCTAGTTTCCTTGCCTCATCTGTGGGAACTACTCCTTTGTTGTTTCCATCTTGATCTATGAGCATGACTTCTGGAACTTTGATCCACTCATTTCTTCTTGCTCCAAAGTCTCTATTAGGTTTAGGGGTATTTGAATCCATCTTTTATGTATTAAAATATTTAAATTTAATTTTACTTTCCTTTATTACGGATTTCTTCTTTGAGGAAATCTATAAATTCTTGCTGTTTCATTAATCCTATCTCCTTATGGAGTCTAGATCTTACAGAAACAGTTCCTGTCTCTATCTCTTTGTCTCCCACTATGACAACATATGGAATCTTTAATTTCTCAGCATCTCTTATCTTTGACTGCATACTCTTGTTTCTGTCATCGATCTCAACTCGGATATCTGCATTTTTTAGTGCTTCAAGTATTCCATTGGCATATTCCATATGTTTTTCGGATATTGGAACTATCACTACCTGATCTGGTGCTAACCATAGGGGGAAATCACCTCCGTGATGCTCAATGAGGAAAGCAAAGAATCTCTCAAATGAACCAATCAGTGCTCTGTGAATTACATATGGCTGTTTCTCTTCTCCATTGCTGTCTACATAGGTGAGATTGAATCTTTCTGGCATGTTGAAGTCTAATTGAACTGTAGATACAGAATCTTCTTTACCGAAGACATTTACTGCCTGAATATCAATCTTGGGGCCGTAGAAGGCTGCATCTCCTGGCATCTCTTCATACTCTAGACCTCTTTTCTCTAGTACGGATCTTAGTGCTTCTTCTCCGAATTGCCATTTTTCTTGTTCGCCTACATACTTGTCCGATTTGTTCTCCCAATCTGAGAGAGAGAGTCTAAATTTGTAGTTATCAAAGCCTACATCTTTGTAGAAAGTATCGAGCAGATCCAAGGTCTCGTTTAGAACATCTTCTAACTGCTCAGGAGTACAGAAAAGATGAGCATCGTTTTGAGTAAAACCTCTAACTCTCTGTAAGCCATGAAGTTCTCCTGATTTCTCAAATCTATATACTGTACCAAACTCGCCAAGCTTGTAAGGTAGATCTCTGTAGCTCTTAGGTTCTAGTTTGTATACCATGAATCCTGCTGGACAGTTCATAGGTTTAAGGTAGTAATCTTCCTCTTCTACCCTTATCGGAGCATACATAGAGTCTTTGTAAAAGCCTAGGTGTCCCGATATCTCAAAAAGTTGTCCCCTGTTAATGTGTGGTGTAAGAATATGCTCATATCCGTTCTTTCTTTCCAAGTCTATCATGTAGTCTTCAAGTATTCTTCTAATCGTATATCCTCTTGGAAGCCATACGGGTAATCCCTGTCCTATCTCAGGAATTATCGCAAACAGTTTTAACTGTCTACCCAATATCCTATGATTTCGTTTCTCTGCTTCTTCTAACTGAGTTAGGTACTTCTTAAGATCCTCTTTTGTTTCAAATGCAGCACCATATATTCTAGTTAACATCTTGTTAGCTTCATTCCCTTTCCAGTATGCACCTGCAGTTTTAATTAGCTTCAAAGGTCCAATATCTCCTGTGTCTTCTACATGAGGACCTCTACAAAGGTCTACGAATTCTCCTTCTCCAGTTACATAGAAGCTTAATTCTTCATCAGGGATATCTTTGATTAATTCTAGTTTGTAATCCTGGCCAATCTCTTTTAGATATTGGATAGCATTTTTACGCTTCATAAAGGATTGTTTAACAGGAAGCTTTCTTTTGATGATCTTGTTCATCTCCTTCTCTATCTGTTTAAGGTCTTCTTCTTCGATTGGTTCTGTAAAGTCAAAGTCGTAGTAGAATCCGTTTTCAATAGCGGGTCCTATTCCCAGCTTAGTATCTGGATACAGTTTTAATACTGCTTGTGCTAATACATGGGAAGCAGTATGTCTCATTTTTTCAATATTACTTACTTCTTCTTTGTTCATGGTTAAAATAGATAATTAAATGTAATGTGGAAAAGTTTTTTCCAAGGAAAAACAGACATTAAAAAGATGTCGGATATACAATTTTTGTAAGTTTTGATTTGGTAATACCAAATATTTTGTACATTGAATGTATTTTATGTGTTTTTAAATGATTATGCAATGTTTGTTTTTACAATGAAGAAGCTGATGGCATTTAATCCAAAGTCATATACCTCTACCCTCTTTATATTTTCCAACTCTAGTAGATCGATTGGATATCTTCTTGGATGCTTCACTATTAGAACTCCCTTGAAAACTTTCTTTTTAGGTGTTCTTACTCCTGGTAGTAGTTTACTTGCCATATTAATGACTTCCTGCATTTTGTGTACTCTTTTTCTGTTGTACAGTTTGTATGGGGGGTCCATAAAGATTAGATCGAAGGCAGTATCTTCACTTTGCTGTTTGTAGAGGTAATCTTCTACCTTGGACTTTATTACAGTTGCTTCTGGTAAGAAACCTGCATGGGCAATGTTTTTCTTTAATACAAAATCAGCCTGTTTGGAGGCGTCTACCAAGGTAGCTTCTTTTGCTCCTCTGGAGAGTGCTTCTAGTGCAAAGGATCCTGCTCCTGCATAGAGATCAAGTACTGTTTTGTTAGCAATATCCTCTCTAAGGAGATCAAAGATTCTTACTTTCATCCTATCTGTAAGTGGTCGTGTTTTTCGAGGGATATCTATTAGTATGTTCTTAGCCCTACCTCCAGTTATTCTTACTTGTCCTATAATGGTAGGTTCTTTTGCTTGAAGTCTTTCTTTGGCAAATGTATCTTCTCTTTCTTCATACTCTTCCCAAGAGTCCACTTCCCATTTGGCTTTCTCTTTTCTTAATTTTTTAGGTGAATCGAATTTTAAACTCATGAGGCTAATTATACTAGTTTATCTTGATTCCTTCTAGTTTTAGTCCTTCTAGTTGTAATGATCCAAGATTATCTGTAAAGGTCGCAGTTTGAGACCATTCGCTAACAAGGTCATCTGTATCCCAGAATCGTATTCTCCAATAATATGAATTTCCACTATTAGTCATTGGTAAACCTGCATATGTTATATCTGGAGTTCTTGCATTAATCGCCAATGAATCTATAGGCTGTTTACCACTGTCCCACATTACTGTTCCTGTAAAGGTAGAACTACTGTTTACTTCTATTTCGTAGTAGACAACGTTATCTAGATTTGGATCTCCAGAGTGAACTGCTGTGAACTGGAGAATGGGAGAGGGAAGTATCGCAGGATTAATGTGATTGTTTATTCGCAAATCAATAGGGGGTGTTGGAGGACCTGACATTGTAAATTGTGCCACTTCAGCCCAGGGGCTTTCCAAATCTGTTTCGTCCCAAAACTTTATTCTCCAGTAGTACGTCATGCCAGGTGTTAAAGCTGATCCTGCGTACGTAATGTTGGGAGATCTTTCTCCGTCTTTAGTCCCTGCCATAGGTGATTTTCCAGAGTCCCATACGGTTGTTCCCGAGAAATCGAAAGCTGTATTAACTTGTATCTGGAAGTAGCTTGATGTAGGGAGTACTGTAACTTCGTAATATCCAATTAAAGAAGGGGAGAATTTTACATCGGTATCACAGTCGTTACTAGTATACCCGTAAACAGTGATCTTACCTTCTGCGGTTTCTTGTAGTACTTGATCAGCAGTTTTGGATGTGGGAGTGAAGTTAGTTGTATTAGAGGTTTGTTGTACACAGAAATCTTCTCCATCCACTCCGCTACATTCTGTTCCACCTAACCATATATCACTAACTCCATAGTTATCTACTACATATCTGTATCCATCCGCTCCTGATATGGTTGGTGTAATGAGTTGTACGCTATCTCCTCGTGGTAGTCTTATCTGTGTAGGAGCATCCTCTTGTGTTGAGAGTGTATAGGTAGTATCTCCTACTTTCATTTGGACGCTTGTAGGTGCAGATGGTCCAGTTGTGTTGGTTTCTTCATAGTAGCAGTAAGCTGAAGAGCTAGTTACAGAGCAGGCATCTCCACAGCTGTTGGGATATGTGCAAGTTGGACGGTTAGTGGTCTCACATAAGGGTCCTGTTACTGTTGTTGTTTGTCCTGCTGGACAAGTATTGGGAGTACATGATCCATTACAGCTACTATCACAGTAGTATCCCGTACGTGTAGAAGAGTAGTATTTATCTCCTGAATAGCTTGAACACCTGTTTACCCAGTGCTTTGCCTCTATTCTACCAGTGGAAGAAGGAGTTAAACTTCGTTCTTTGGTTGTACCATCATATGAAAGTATTTCTGTACCACTAGAATATGCATTGTATGCCTTATACCAGTATCCGCCATTAGAGGGAGCTGTGGTTGTATATGTAGTTACTGCTCCTCCTGCAGAGAAGTTTATCTTGGTAGGACTTCCAGAACTTGTAGAAAGAGTATATTCGGTTGTTCCGACTTTAATGTATGTAGTGCTTGGTGTTGAGGGGGCACCAGTATATACTGGTTGGTTCCAACAACTTCGAGTGGTTGTTCCACCACATGCATTGCCACAACTATCAACGTTAGTACAAGAGGTTGTTGTTCCTATACCACACCCTGTGTCAGTAGTGGAATATTGTACTGGACAAGAAGGAGGAGTACAGCCACAACCAGTACATACCTCGCAGGTACACCATCCGGTACCTCCTAAACAGGAGCATGATTTTACACATTGAGGGAGGCATCTAGCCCATGCGTTATCAAGACAGTATGGGAGAGTACCTGGAGCGCCACATGGACTTCCTGAATCTATACATCCTGCAGGGCAGCTAGCAAAAACAGAACTTGTAAGTATTGCAGAAGATATTGTTACTAGTGCTATTCCTATTGCTATTATTGTTCTTTTAGTTAATCTTTTCATTATAGATCTGCGTCTGGGTCATTAAATATTGCTGTAAAAGAGGGTGTTGCTGGATATACTTTGATAGGATTTACCTGACCTTCTGTTTGTAATTCTGTAGGAGCTTCTGGGGGGGTTGCCATTGTAAAGTGTGCTGTTGCAGACCATACTCCCTCTGCGTCATCCTGGTCCCAGAACTTTATCCTCCAGTAATAAGTGGTACCATTGAAAGTAAGTGCTGTTCCAGCATATGAAATGTCTGGACTTCTTGTTCCGGACGTTAAGGGGGTGATGGCAGTTTTACCACTATCCCATATTACAGTACCAGTAAAATCAGAAGCGGTGTTAACCTGTATTTGATAGTTAAGTGCGGTATCACCCGTGTCTGGGTCGTTGTATATTGCACTAAATTCTGGAGTGGTATCTGTTAGATTAAATGGATCTATTAAACCCTCTGTAAGGGGAGAAGTTGGAGATAGTGGAGCTTGATTATATATTTCTTCTGTACCAGTCAAAGATGTAGAAACAGAAGATTTTCTTTGTATAAAAAGAGTTGTAAGTCTCGGGGGTTCATGATTTGCGGAGGCTGATGTAAAAGTAACTGTATGACCGTGTGCATAGTGAGTTACGTTACTTCCTCCAGGTTCTGGATTATTATTCCCACCGACATTTACATTAGGAGAAGTGACTGTTACTGAATGTGTGTGGGTAGTTGTTCCTCCTGTACTTCCAGAGGAAGAATATCCTCTTGGAATTCTCCCATCAAGATTGGTATATCTATTCCATCCAAGAGGTGGTTGGGCTGTTGCCATTGTTATCATAGATGCCAAACCTACCATATTAGAATTTGCCTGCCCAAAGATCATATTTCTGTATGGAGGGGTATTGTTTGCAGTGCCTACTGAAGATCCCGTAAAATCTATGTGTGCGTGATCTCCACGCGAAGCATATGCTGCTCTTCCAATACAGTTTGCATAGTCGTACATCTTTCCAGCACCACCAAGACTTGAGGAGAGTCCACTTAGCGAATGATTGTGAGTAGTCGATCCTCCAGTAGAACCGTATGAGGAAGCTCCTCTTGGCATTCTACTGTCAAAAGCAGTATTGCGAGTCCAATTAGAAGCTGGTAATGAATCATATAGTGCTATTTGTCCAGATATAATGTCTAAGTTGCTTTTAGAGCAAAAGTACGTATTGGTGTATGGAGGCCATATAGTAGAACTTGCTACTGTGCCTGAGAATGTGTGTGTATGACTTAATTGATTTAGAGAGGTGCTTCCGCAATCCTGATCTGAACAGCCATAACCTCTTGTGGCTCCCCCAGTAGTTTTGGAGAATGTCCCATGACCATGCGAGGATGATCCTCCAGTTGTACCATATGAGCTAGAACCATATGGAAAGCGACTATCAAAAGAAGTATTTCTTGTCCATCCACTAGCACAACTAGTGCTAGACATTAGTATGAAGTTTCCGCTCCATGCCATCTGTCCCTTTGCTGCAGATGGATTACCATAATACATATATATTGTCTTACCACCACTAGGTAGTGATGGAATTCTTACCCAAACTTGTGTATTAGATGTATTACAACTACTCTCTATCCAATAGCTAAGTGTAGTTGAGTCATCACTATCCAGAAATCTTAGATCATCACAATCACTTTGAAGCTTACCTGCAGATATTAAAGAAGCTGTATCTACTGTCACTAAAACATCTGCATTGCTTACGGTTGAACTAGGATTATTTACCTGTACAGCCCTTCTGTACATCCAGTTTGAATCATACCAAGCCCTTGTATCCTCCTGTCTACTAGCCCAGAGATAGTAAGCTGCAGGTATACCCACTATTAATACTAATGTAGATGCTATTACTATTGTTTTCTTAGAAATCTTCGGAAGCTTCTTGAACAGTTTCATTGGATAATAATAGCAGAAAATGAGAGTAAAGCTAACCTTCTTTAGTTACTTCATAGAGGATAATAGAAGCACAGTTTGCTACATTCAAAGACTCTTTTAAACCTCTCATAGGAATATATATCTTTTTATCAGATCTATCTAAAACATCCCTACTAACTCCCCTTTTCTCATGACCAAATACAAAAGCAACCCTATTTGGGTATTCAATCTTTTGAAAATGCTTTGCATCATCTGTTAGTTCTACTGAAAAAATAGGAATACCTTGCTCTTTTATCTCATCAATAGCTTCAATTGTTGTATCGTAGTGTTCAGAGGGAATCATTTCTGTTGCCCCTAGTGCAGTCTTATCAAGCTTTGGATTATCTATATCAGTTGTAATACCGCATAGATATATCTTCGCGACACTACCAGCTCCATCTGCAGATCTAAATATACTGCCTACATTCAAAGCTGATCTTATATTATCAAGTACAATATGTATTTCCATTACTTAAACAATCTTTCTTTAATATTTTCTAACTGCGTATTATCCATTTTAACTATATCTTTTGCAACACCCCTAGCTTTTTTAAGCAGTGGTAAATCTGTGATAGAGGCTATCTTAAACACAGGAACCCCTGATTGTCTTAAACCGTATACCTCTCCAGGACCTCTTCTGTTTAGGTCATACTCTGCTACATCAAAACCAGATGGGTGTTTTGCGAAGTATTTTAATCTTTCAATGCTCTCTTCTTTGTCTTCATCACTCTCTCCTGCAATTACATAGCAGTAGGACTGTTTGTCACTACGTCCTACTCTTCCACGTAATTGGTGTAGTTGTGCTAATCCAAATCTTTGTGCATCCTCTATGACCATTACAGTTGCATCAGGTATATCTATTCCTACCTCTATTACAGAGGTTGTTACTAGTACATTGAACTTTTTCTCTCTGAAGTCTTCTAGTATCTCATTTTTTTCTTTCTCTTTTAGTCTTCCATGCAGTAATGCGGTCTTGATCCCACTAAACTCGTTACTACTTAGATTTTCAAACTCAGTTTTTACAGCTTTAGCATCAAAGTTTTGTGATTCCTCTATTAATGGATATACAATAAAGGACTGCTCTTTGTATTTACTCTTTTTAATTCTCTCTGCAATCCATTTAAAGCAGTCATGTCTTTTGAAGTAAGGTACAAAGTGAGTCTCTATTTCTTTTCTACTCTTCGGTTTCTCTAATATTACTGTTACATCTACATTCCCAAATACGATTTCAGTTAAACTTCTTGGTATTGGGGTTGCAGTCATAGTTAGGTAGTGCGGTGTTGTACTGTTTGAAGTAAGTAGCTGTTCTCTCTGCTCTACTCCGAATCTATGCTGTTCGTCTACAATAACGAGGTTGAGATTTTCAGGTATATCTTTCTTGTAAAGTACAGCGTGTGTACCAATTATCAATCTGTTTGGAGATTGACCTTTTGTTTTCTTACTAGATATCCACAGCTCAATATCAATATCAAAGGGTTTAAGTAGTTTAGAGAATGTTTCAAAGTGTTGTTGTGCTAATACTGTAGTTGGTGCTAATACAACTGCACTAAAGTTATTTCTAATTGCCTGTATTACAGCTAGGGCTGCAACAACTGTTTTACCACTACCTACATCTCCATTGAGTAGTCTGTTCATTGGTTTTGCTTTTGAAAGGTCTTGGAGTATCTCTTTTACAGCACTCTGTTGATCTTTTGTAAGTGTATATGGAAGGGATTTGAGAAATTCTTTTGTAAGTTCTCTGTCTTGCGGTACTGGTAGGGAGTTAAGTTTAGATCTAACCTCTATATCTTTCTCAATATCTATTGCTATCCTAAGTATTTCATCAAAGGCAAGCCTATCTCTTGCTTGTACAATATCTTCTCGAGTGGATGGGAAGTGAATATTTCTTAATGCTTTGTAGAGTGGTAAGAGATTTTCTTTCTTAAGAACCTCTTTGGAGAGTGGGTCATCTATTATCTGTTTTATATTTGGTTTAATACTTAGTAATACCTGTCTTATCCATCTGGAATTAATACCTTCTGTTTCGTGATATATACCAATTATTTTTCCTAAGTGTTTCTGCTCTTTTATATCTCCTGCATACTTTTCATATTTTGGGTTTATTACACTTCTTGATCTAGCCTTCTCAGTTATCTTTCCATCAAATATGTACCACTCACCTACTTTCAGAGTTTTGGTTAGGTAACTTTGGTTGAAGTATGTTAGATCAAGTTTATCTTTGTTGTCTATGATCTTAACTCTTGTTAGAACTTTTCGACTCTTTGTGTATACATTCTTTGTCTCTACTATTTGACCAAGAAAGGTACCCTCTTGTACTGTTTTAAAGTCAGATATGCTGAGTAATTCGGAGGTATCTCTGTACCTGAAGGGAATGTGAAAGAGAAGATCTTTGACTGTAGAGATACCCAGTTTAAGTAATTTCTTTTCTTGATTAGGACCAACACCTTTTAGTTGGGATATTGGGCTTTCCAGAGTAAGATTACTGTGCATATTACAAATTCAGCAAGGTTAGTATGATTGGTATTACCATACCTCCTATTAGTATTACTGCTACAAATATGCTTAAAAATTTTTTAAGAAAATCTTTGGTTTTCTGTTTCATATTGTGATTTTACAAGTAACTACTGTTTTTTCCAAGCTCTTTGTATTTTGTACTGTGTACTAGAGGAGTTTGCATATTTAAGCCACTCTGGTTTTATGGAGGTTTTGTTTAACTGTGTTTTTATTTCGACAGTATCACCGGTTTGTACAGGGTAATCTAATTTAACAGGTTTACCATTTACTTTCGCACTTACCATACTGTATCCGATATCTGAGTGAACTCGGAATGCAAAGTCTACTACTGTATCTCCTTTGTCTAGTTGTATTATCTTCCCCTTGGGTGTGAATGCATATATATTTTCTTCAAATATACTTACATTCATTGGTATAGATATTTGATCTTCTCTCTGTGCAATATTTCTGTTTATCTGTTTGTGTACCTCTTCTACCCAATTGTACTTGTCTGTTGGTTTAGCGTATCTGCTTTTGCTCTCTTTGTATGCAATGTGTGAGGCAGGACCATAGGTGTTGTGGTAATACATATCTGGAGTCATTATTTGTATTTCTACTACATTGTCAGAGATATCTTTAAATATTGCGGGACCTTGTAGTGCACTGTAGCCATTTGGTTTTGGATGAGTTATGTAATCATCAAATTCACTTGTAATTATTTCTCCACAGTCTATTATTAGTTCCAATGCTTTAAAGCACTCATCTTCACTACTCACTATTATTCGAAATGCTAACAGGTCTCTAATGTAATCAAGGTTTAGATTTAGTCCCTCTTTAAGATGTTTTTTTAGTTTGTTGTATACACTGTATTTACTTTTAACTCTTCCATATATTCCTGGTTTACTACTAAGTTTGGAAAACAGCTTGTTAAAGTATGTAAGATATTTATCTTTGTATTCCTCAGTTAAATTCTTCTGATTCATTGCTTCTTCTATACGTTCGCAATCATCTCTTCGGTATATTTCAAAGGCTCTTTCTTCTAACTCCTTCTTTATATTATCCAGATTCAAATACTCTGCTAATGGAGCATATATATGGAATATTTTCTGTAGTTTAGAGTTTAGTCTTTCAGAGGGCATGTATTCAATGGTTCTTACATTGTCCAGAGTATCTGCTAGTTTAATGAGTATTGGTCTTAGATCTTTGTTACTGTTTAGAATATATTTAGTAATTATTTCATACTCAGTATCTGTACTTGCAGTTGCCTTGTTTATCTCATTTGTCTTTTCAATCAGCGACGCTATATCTTCGTTCAACTTCTCAGTAATTTCATTGAGTATCTGATCCTTGATCTGGGGTGAATTAGTTATACTGTTGTGTAGTAGTCCTCCTAGTATGGTAGCAGTTTCTACCTTCATCTGTGCTAGGGTTATAGCAGTGTTTAGTGCGTGAGTTATGAATGGATCTCCACTGTACCTTGTTTGGTCTTTATGATATTTTTCTGCTAGCTCAATGCCTTCAAGTATTTCTTTCTTGAAGTTTGCTGGAGATTCCTGTATTAAATTTTGTTTAAGTTTTTCTATTTTTTCCACCGTAACAAATTCCCCACATTAGGGGTTTAAAATTAAAAAATTTAATACCCCTTTATGATATATAGGTGATCTTGTGGAGTTGCTTTCCACATTTAATGGTCTTAGAAGCTTGTGATGTGAAAGAGATTACTTTTTCCCAATCTGTAATTCTTTCATCATCCACTTTAACGGCTCCCTGCTCTATTAATCTTCTAGCTTGGGATTTGCTTTCTGCAAATCCAAGTGTAAGTAGTAAATCTACAATTGGAATATTCTCAGTGTCTACTGTGGCTTCAGGTATTTCTACATTCATATCTCTCTTTTGAAAAACACTTTCAAAGAACTTCTGTGCTTCTACTGCCTCTTCCTCTCCTTTGAGCTCCCTAGTTATCTCAAAGGCCAATTCCTTCTTTAATTCTATTGGATTCTCTCCTGCACTTAATCTTTTCTGTATCTCTTCTACTTCAGAAAGCTCTTTGTTTGTTAATATCTCAAACCCTATTACAATATGCTCGTCTGGGAATGCCATTACCTTGCCAAACATATCATTTGCACTATCTGCAAGTGTTATCATGTTTCCTTCGCTCTTTCCCATCTTCTTCCCATCTGCAGTAGAGAGAAGTTTTCCTGCTATCACAATCTTTTCCTTGTTGAGTTTACTCATTACTAGATCTCTTCCTGCAAGCATATTGAAAAGTTGATCATTTCCACCTACCTCTACATCGATATCCATCATTACGGAGTCATATCCTTGCATCAATGGGTACAGGAATTCATTTAGATATATGGGTCTGTCTTCTTGAAGTCTTTTCTGGAACATGCTTCTTTTTAGCATCTGTTGTACTGTAAATTGTGAAGCTAGTTCTATGATATCTGCAAAGTTAAGAGGTTCTAACCATTGGCTGTTGTAAAGAATTCTTACTGGATTTTCTTTGTTAAAAATATCGATTACTTTTGAGGCCTGCTCTACATATATCTTAAGATTGTTCTCCACATCTTCTTTTGAGAGTTTCTTTCTTGCTGCTTCTTTGTCTGAAGGGTCCCCTATTCTTGCAGTAAAATCTCCGATGAGGAAGTTTACTTGATGGCCTAGCTTTCTAAAATCTTCTAACTTTCTCATTCCTACTGTATGACCTATGTGTAGTGTAGGAGCTGTTGGATCAAATCCCTGGTAAATGTTTATTCTTTTTCCTGAAAGCAGTAATTCTCTAAGTGCATCTTTGGAAGGAAGTACCTGTTCTACTCCTTTGTTAAGAATTCTATCTATTATTTTGCTATCTGTAAGTATGTTTTCCATTAATCACTGTATTATATATTCTCCCCTCACTTTTTACAAAGCTATTTAATATATTTCCTGTTCTTTAATTTATCCGGTAAACACTGCTGTTCTGATTTCTTGTCTGGTAGGTCGTGGTCATATTCATATCCTTTTCCATATCCTAATTCGGACATGAGCTTGGTTGGTGCATTCCTAATGTTCATTGGTACAGGAAGGTTGCCGAATTTCTCAATGTCTTGTTTAATTAGATTCTCTGCTATATATGCAGTGTTGTCTTTGGGCGCATTGGAAAGATATATGGCTAACTGTATGAGGAATACCTCGCACTCTGGCATACCCAGTTTCTGACAGGATTCATATACAGAGTTAGCAAGTATTACGGCTTGTGGGTCTGCATTTCCTACATCCTCACTTGCAAATCTTAGTAATCTTCTTGCTACATACAAAGGATCTTCTCCAGCACTTAGCATTCTTCCAACCCAGTAAGCGGCTGCATCTGCATTGCTGGACCTCATTGACTTATGTATTGCAGATATTATATTAAAATGCTCCTCTCCATTCTTGTCGTAGTAGAGAGGCTTTTGTACAACCTCCGTTATCGTTTCTTCTTTTAATTTTACTTTCCCATCCTTTGATTCTGCTTCTGCTAATGTTACTGCCATCTCCAATATATTTAATGCAGATCTAATATCTCCATTTGAAAGTTGCGCAATTGTTTTTAGAACACTCTTCCCTACCTTCATTGCTGGATACTCTTTGGTGACAATATCTTTAAGGAAATTCGTAATATCTTCTTCTGTCTGCTGTTTGAATACAAAGACCTTAGATCTAGAAAGGAGAGCACTGTTAATTGTAAATGATGGATTCTCTGTAGTAGCTCCAATTAGAATGATTATCCCCTTCTCTACATATGGTAGTAATGTGTCCTGTTGAGCTTTGTTCCATCTGTGTATCTCGTCAAGAAAGAGGACTGTTTTTTTGTTGTACTGCTGGTTAGCGAGTGCAATTTTTAGTATCTTTCTCAGAGCATCCTTACCACTGTTTACAGCTTGCATTTTGTAAAAATCGTAGTAAAGGTTCTGAGATATTATGTATGCAAGAGTAGTTTTTCCTGTTCCTGGTGGTCCCCAGAAGATCATAGAGGGAATCTTTTTAATTTCGAGAAACTTTCTAATTGGACCATTACTTCCTACTAAGTGCT
>CAYVBS010000002.1:55260-81785 GCA_964449955.1 uncultured Candidatus Saccharibacteria bacterium
ATCTTTTTAATTTCGAGAAACTTTCTAATTGGACCATTACTTCCTACTAAGTGCTCCTGACCTACAAAGTCTTCTAGCTTAGAGGGTCTGTATTTTGATGCTAATGGCTCGTATACGCTCATATGTTAAAAGGTATACATGTATACCTTCTGGTTGTCAACTTCAAGTTCCTTTCCTTTTAAGTCCCCTACTTTGTTCTTGTAGCTATATACCACACTGCCTTCTTTAAGCTCTTTGGTGAACTTCTTGGAGAGTATTTCTAGTATATCTTCAGGTAGGTAGCAGTATACTACGTCGTATTGATTTAGGTCTGCTCTTAGGAATGATTCCTCTTGTATCTTTACTTTAGAGTTAAAGGGGTATCGAAAGAATGAAAAGAATTTTAGCCAGAGAAGGAGTATTGGACTTATCTCATATCCTGTACTCTTACATTTGAAAGTATCATATACTGCAAATACTACTCTACCATCTCCACATCCTAGATCTGCAAAGGATTGGTCTTTACTAAGTTTTAACTGTTTAAGTAATGAAGGTAGAAACTTTCTAGGAGTTGTGTAGTAAGGCGTAAAGAAGTTTATGATGATGGAAATTATATATGCCAGAAAAAGCATTATGATTAAAAGTATGGTTGCGAGTGCTAATCCGTTTGGCATATGAGATAATGTATTAGGTTTAACTTAACTTCTATATCATATGATAGACGGAATTTTACTTGTAGACAAGCGGGAGGTTATTACATCATATGATGTGATTAGGGAATTGAAGAAAGTGCTTCCAAAAGGTCAAAAGATTGGTCATGCGGGGACATTGGATCCGTTTGCCACAGGTCTTTTAATTGTTCTTCTTGGTAAAGCCACCAAACTTATGAATGACATTCATGCATTAAACAAGGAGTATTTTGTAAATGCTAAGCTTGGTATTGCTACAGATACTCAGGATATTACGGGTAATGTGATCCAAGAAAGTAGTAATATTCCTGAGTTTAATGATATCCAAGATAGTATTAATGAGAAGTTTATAGGTAACTTGACTCAAGTACCACCTAAATATTCTGCTAAAAAGATAAATGGAAGGAAGGCATATGATATGGCTAGGAATGGTGAAGACTTTGAAGTTAAGCCTCAGGAGATATTTGTATCCAGGTTTGAGATCATTGACTATACATATCCTAATCTGATGTGTGCCATTGAATGCTCTACTGGGACGTATGTAAGGACTCTGATCGATGATCTGGGTAAAGAATTAGGGTGTTTTGCTACAGCTTTTGAGTTAAGGCGTGAGTCGATTGGGAGATTTAATGTAGAGGATGCTGTTAAATCAGAGAATGTTACTGCTGAGAATGTAGAGGGGTATATACTGGAGATAGATAACTTTAGGGGGATGTTTAAAGATGGAGAAAGGTAAACTGTATGTAGTAGCTACCCCTATTGGTAACTTGGAGGATATTACTTTTAGAGCAGTAAATACTTTAAAGAGTGTTACCTTTGTACTTGCAGAGGATACCAGAGAGAGTATTAAACTTCTAAAGAAGTATGATATCAGTACACAGTTAATTTCATACAGAGATCAGAATCATGACCGAATGATTGGAAAGGTGTTGGAGAAGCTTGATGTGGGTTTAGATTTAGCACTAATTTCTGATGCTGGTACTCCCCTAATCTCAGATCCAGGTTTTAAGTTAGTGAGAGAGTTAAGAGAGAAAGGTTATACTGTTGAAAGTATTCCTGGTCCTAGTGCTGTTATTTCAGCCCTCTCCATTGCGGGTCTTCCTACTGACAAGTTTAGTTTTCTTGGTTTTCTTCCAAAGTCCGAAAGTAAGAGGAAAGAGATTCTTGAAAGATTTATATCTTTAGGTACTACAGTTGTTCTGTATGAGTCTCCTCGAAGGGTTTTAGATTTGGTACTTCTTTTGGAAAAGTTAGTTCCTGATTCTGAGGTAGTTTTGGCAAAGGACTTAACTAAGCTTAGGGAAGAGGTTTTTTCAGGTACTCCTACTGATTTGATTTCACTACTTAAGGCTAGGGAGTTTGATAAGTATCCTCATGGAGAGTTTGTGGTAATGGTTAGTAAGTCTATGAGTAGATAAGTACTTTAGGTTTAATACTTGCTTGACGTGTTCAATCACAACATTTAAATTATAGTAGGATATGTCGCAGTCTTTTTTAATGAAAATCTTTACACCTAAGACCATTCTATTCACTCTTTCACTTCTGTTTTTCTCTATCTGTTCTACTTTATTGTTTTTTTCTAAAGAAGTTAATGCTGCTAGCAGTTATGAATACATTTCTACTATGCATTGGGGAACTCTTAATGGTGATTTCCTTACATCAGAAGCTAAGATCGCAAGTGATGGTAGTATATATCTCGTGGGTAAGTTTTCAGGGGGACCTGTAGATTTAAATCCTACTTCCATTACTACGCTGTCTACTAATTCCTCTGGACAGGCCCTAATCAAGCTAAGTCCTAGTTTTGATTTTCAATGGGCATTGGAATGGTCATCTGCTGTAAAAGAGATGTATATAGAAGTTGGAAGCGACAATGGAGTGTACGTAGGTGGAACGTTTGCTGGTTCAGCAGATTTAGATCCTACTCCAACTGTTAATACTAAAACGTCTAATGGCAATTATGATGCCTTCTTGGTCAAATTAAATTCTGTTGGAGACACTGCAGAGTTTGTTTATACGTGGGGTGGTAATGGTATGGGATATTTAGTAGATAGTGTGAATGGCATAGATGTTGATGATAGTGGCAATGTATTTGTAGGTGGTCAGTTTGACACAACAACAGACTTTGATCCAACGGGAGGTACATACTCGATTACTAATACGACAGGTAATATTCACTCATACATTTCCAAATTTGATAGCTCTGGTGCATATGTATGGACGAAGGCATTTGAGACATCATCCAGTGATGCAACATGGCCCTTCATTAAGCTTTATGAGCTAGAGGTAGATAGTGAGGGGAATGTTTACAGCATTGGAGATATGCGTGGGACAGATATGGATTTCGATCCAAGTGGTTCAACACATTATATTACAACGGTGCAGGCAGGAGCTTTTGTAACTCGGGTTAATGCAGATGGGTCGTTCGGATGGGCAAAGAAGATTAGTTCTAACGACGAATATACAGTTGGTTCAGGAAGCTTGGTAATTGATTCTAATAATAATGTGTATGTTGGTGGTAAATACAAATTAGTGGTGTTAAATCCAGAGTTTAAGTTAGTAAATATGGAGAAAGACATTTTTGAGGTTAAGGAAGGTTCAGTACTTGTATTGAAAGAGGATTTGATAGTTAGAAAGGTCTAACTAAATACTCTGAAGTAGCTTTCATCTGAAATTTTCTCCAACTGTTCTATGGAAATTTCCTTTATCTGAGCAGCAATTTCCATAATCTCCCTTACACTGGCCGGTCTTCCATATCTTTTTTGTGCTTTCTTGTTCTTCCTCTCACTCTGTACTGGAAGATATGGACCATCTGTTTCAAAAAGTATTCGGTCAACTGGTGTTGCTCTTAATATCTCTCTCACATTCTCTCCGTTGGGATATGTAATTATCGCGTTAAAACCAATGTGAAATCCAAGACTTAGTATTTCTTCTACCTTCTCAACACTTCCTGTATAGCTGTGAAATGAACCTCTTAGTGTACCATTCCCTTCCTGTGCCACTATCTTAAGTACATCATCTATACACTCAGTACTTTCGGGTAATTCTCTGGCATGTATGCTAAGTGGTAAGTTGTTTTTTAATGCTAACTGGCACTGTACTCTGAAGGAGTTCTTCTGTATCTCTTTTAGATCTTCCTTTGTATCACTATTTAAACTACTATCTCTCTCCATATCAAAGTAGTCCAGACCTGTTTCTCCAATAGCAGTTAAATATTTTTTGTTCTTAGTAAAAATATTCTTGTATTCGGTCAAACGCTTGTTTGCATATTTGAACAGGTCCAATCCATCTAACTCATTTCTCTGCATAGCTTCGTGAAATGCTATTGGATGTATTCCTAACGCCATATCTACAACATTAGGGTAAATTGTAGCAGCTTTTTCATAGACCTCGAGAGTTTCGCTATAGTCTTTGTGATCTGAACCCAATGTTAAAATTTTCTTTCCTCCTAACGATAGAAATTCGGAGATATCTCGTTCAAAATTTTCAAATAATGGGCTCATCCCCATATGTATGTGTGAGTCATGCATGAGGATATTTTAGCATATTAGTGTATAATATTGGGTGTATTGTAATTTTAGACTTGTAATATATAAAGTAATTCTGTTATGAAAAACAGGTCAAATGTAAATTGGTTAGTACTCATTACGTTTTCCCTATTAATAACGGCTTTATCAATGTTTTACATTTCTGTTAAAAATAGTTTAGGGATAAATAAATGTATTTATAGTGAAGAGAATATTTCCAATGGCTGTATCTGTAATAGTGAGGGACAGCTTATATGTGATGATGGTACGGGAGGAGATTCTCAACGAGTTATGTCCTCAGAGTTTACTGCAGAGGGTATGACCTTCTCATATGATTTCCTTAACTATATTGAAGATAGTGTTGCACTTAATCAAGGTGTGAAGTTTATTGATATTACAAATAGTGGTTCTGATTTAAAACTTACAGTTGAAAAGAGGTCTCTGTGTGATTACAATTCTGTTCCAGCTCCACAGGTAGGTTTCTATAAAGAAACAGAGGATTCCTTGATCTTCACTATCGGAACTAATCTTGTAGAGAGTAGATACAGTACTCCATGTGTTACTGAAGCAATTTTTAACATTGTAGGATTTAGGGATAAATATCCAGATGGCTATACAGTCTACTATCAAGACGAATTTGATGTTCTTACCCCTGCAAATAACTGTGTTTATGAGGGATTCCTTCGAAATGAGGGAGATACATATCAGTCTTTAGATGGTTGTGCCCTATGTACCTGTAATCAAGGACAAAACAGTTGTGAGTTAGAGAGCTCCTGCTTACAGTAATCCTAGGTATATACCTATTAAACAAGCAAAGAATGTAAACAACCAGAACCTCATCGTTATCTTGTACTGTGGCCATCCTACTGCTTGGAAGTGGTGATGTATAGGGGCAATCTTAAAAACCCTTCTTTTGAAGAATTTCATACTTATGATCTGTATTGCACTTGAGAACATAATGACCCATGTTACAGAGGTCATAAGGAAGTATGCAGGTAGATTGTTTGTAACAAGTGCGATAAAGAAGAGTGCAAACGCAATGGGCATTGCACCGGGCCCTCCATTCCAGAATCTTGCAGGAGGAATATTAAAGTAAAGGTCTACTACCTGTACTCCAATTAGTACTGCTAAGAATGGTATGAAAGTATATTGCTGTTGTACTAAAAGAAGTACTGTAAAAGCAGATGTAACAATTGTAAATATACCCATCATCAATCCATCTAACCCATCAGAGAGCTCTCCTGAATATATTGCAAACTGCCCTACTATACCTGCGAGTACCAGTATTGCAGGAGTTACTGAAACAGTAATTATGTTAAAGAATGAGAGTTCAGAGAACTCTCCTGTTTGGTAAAGTAAGTACATTACAAGTATATTTAACAGTATTGCGATACCAAGTTTTGCTAATCTCCATTCAAAGGTTTCTTGGAAAGCTTTCATTTTTGGATTATCTTTAAAGCTGTTTGTAAATACAGCAACATCTACAAAACCCCACAATCCAAAAAGTAGAAATCCAGTTAGAAGTACCTGTAATACAGGAGTAAGTGGTACAAGGATATACATGATCAGGGGTACAACTAACCATATGAGAATACCTCCCATGTTAGGAGTTCCATTGGTTTGGGTTACATTCATTATTTTGATAAATACTGAGTTGGTACCATCTCCGGAACCAAGTTTAGTTTTCTTAATTCCACTGACCTGGTTAAACTTGTACAGTATACCTATCATTATGGGGGCAAGTATTATGGAAGCGACTGTAGAAATTAGCAGGTAATTAAGACTCTCTTTCAGGATCTGAATCATTTTGTTTTTAACTAACTAAAGTTATACCCGATTATCTCAATTTCTCTTAGGAATTTCCAGGTCATCGGCAATACTTAGGAATATGTTGGTCCAAACAGGTACAACAGTTTGGGATGCGTAAGAGCTGGTCTTAGGTTGTTCTAATTTAACCAACATTATCATTTTAGCATCCTCGGTTGGGGAGAAACCAATGAAGGTAGTATTTGTTTCATCATCTTCATAGCCTGCAACATCTGTCTTTGCAACCTGTGCAGTACCTGTCTTAGCAGAGACTCTATATTTCTTGAGCAAATCTCTCTCTCTATCATTGATACCACCCTTCTCAACTACATGTGTCATCATCTCAGCAACCATATCAGCAGTCTCTTCGGATATGGGCTGGGATAGGATCTGTGGCTTAAAATCTATAGTTTCCTTCTCATCTGTGATCTGTGAGATGATATATGGTCTCATTCTGTTTCCATTATTTGCAATTGCACTAATACCAGAGATTACTTGTAGTGGAGTTGCTGAAACAGATTGTCCGAAGGATGAAGTGATGATATCAAGCTTTGTCCACTGCTCAAAAGGTTTTAGATAGCTAGTAGTCTCTTCCTGTAATCCTATTCCTATGAATTCACCTATACCAAACTCTTTTAGTTTTGAATAGAAGTAGTCTGAGTCAACTTCTAGTGCTGTTTTTGCTATACATGGATTGTTTGAATTCTTTAACATATCTGCTAATCCCTGCTTACCATCGGGTCTTTTATCCCATGTATATATCTTTCTTCCTCGTAAATCGTTGTACTTAGTTACTTCATACAAATCTAACCACCCGGTTTGGTCATTACAGGTAAAATCTTTTTTTACATCTCCAGATTCTAATGCAATTGCTACTGTCATTGGTTTCTGTACAGAACCGTACTCATATACGTCAGATACAGCTAGATTCTTAAATATCCAAGGCTCCGATGTTCTCCAGTATTCATTAGGGTTAAAAGATGGATAGTTGGCCATCGCAATTATCTCTCCGGTTTTGGGATCCATTATAATGACAGTACCACTTCTAGACCCGGTACTCTCTACACCCTCTTTGAGTATTTTTTCTACTTTACTTTGTATAGCGGGCTGTATGGTAAGCGTAAAATCTTTGCCACTTCTAGGTAGAATTGGTTCATACTCTGCTGTTAGAATTGTGTTGCCTTTGGAATCCTTCTCTTCGTAGGTGTATCCTTCCTTCCCCGTTATATCTCCAAAGTAGAATCCCTCTATTCCATACTGTCCAATATCGTTCCCCTCACTATCTTTACCCATAAAACCAAGGATATGGGAACTTAAATCTCCATTTGGATATACACGTTTTACACCTCGTTCAAAGTACAAACCGAATCCCTTTTTGTTCTCTCCAAATATATCTGCATCTTGAAGAGCATTCTTTTTCTCTGTACTTACACTCTTAGCTAAGGGTGCATATACAAAGGTGTCAGTAATCTTACTGGAGATCTCATCTTTCTCTATACCTAGTACTGCAGATACAGTAGCTACAAACTTATCCTTGTTCTCAAAAAACAGTTTTCTTTCATTCTCATCCATGCTAAGAGTTGCGTAGATGTTCCATATGGGTTCATCTACTGCTAGCACTGTCCCGTCTGATGCTTTAATTACTCCTCTCTCTGCAGTTTGTGTATTACTATCTCTATACTGTTGCTGAGCAAGTGCAGTGAATTTCTCTGATTCCAGTACCTGCCATCTAAAGGCTTGTATGAGTATTAAAAGACCAAAGCAGGTTAGAAGAACCATAACTAATGTATAGTTGCTTCTTTGTATCTTGCTGGTAGATTTACTTTTGGAACTTTTTTGTTTTGTAGATGAGTGTAAATGGTTTAATCTACTCATTGGTTATTTCTCTGCCATCAAGCTGGCATCTTCTATGTAGATGACGGTTTGTTCTTTCTCCTGTACTAGTTTTAATTTCTTCTCAGAGAGATTCTGTATGACCTTTATAGAGTTGGTTTTTGCTATCTGTTCTGAGATTTCCCTATTTTCTTCTAGAAGATATTCTTTCTCTGTATTTAAGCTTTGAAGTTTAGTGCCAAGCGGGGTTAAGATTGAGTTTACTACTAATTGTGAAATGCCGAAAACTATAAAGGATACTACTAGTATCTTGACTGCGTAATTTGAGTTGTTGGGTGTACTAGCTCTATTCATGCTGGCAGATATTTAATTAATATTTTATTAAAACTCTTAACTTTGCTGATGCGGATCTAGGGTTCTTCTCTATCTCGTTATCGGTTGGGGCAATGATTTCCTTGTATAGGGGAGAACCCTTCCCGCTTTCAGCTATACTGTTAAAGTATTCTTTAACAATACGATCTTCTAATGAGTGGAAAGTTATCACTGATATCCTTCCACTAGATTTCAAGATCTCAAAGGAGCTGTCTAGGCCCTCTTTCAAGCTATTTAGCTCGTCGTTTACCGCAATCCGCAGAGCCTGAAAGACTCTGCGAGATGGGTTCTTAGAACTTTGATGAGCTGCCGGCACAACTCTATAGACAAGTCCTGTAAGATCTCCAACTGTATTAATATCCTCAATACTCTTTTTAATTTCTCTAGCTATTCTCCCAGCAAATCGTTCTTCTCCATATACTTGGAAAAGTCTTGTTAGCTCTTTTTCACTAAGTACTACTAAAAGATCCTTTGCTTTAACTCCCAGCTCTTCATCCATTCTCATATCTAAAGGTTCTTCACTTTCCAAATAGCTAAATCCTCTGCTGTGTGATTCTTCTAACTGTCTGGATGAAAGTCCTAAATCCATTAATATACCATCTGGTCTTCTATCAAATCGTTGGACTACATCCCCTATCTTAGAGAAATTACTTCTAATTAACTTCCAGTTATCAGCGAGAGAATCTTTGTAATACTTCTTTACAAAATCTATGGCATGCTGGTCTCTATCGATACTAACTAGTAATCCTTCGGGAGAGAGTCTCTTAAGTATCTCAAAGCTATGACCTCCATCTCCTAAGGTACAGTCTATGTAAAAACCGTTGGATTGAATGTTGAGTGACTCTATCGTTTCATTTAGCAAAACGGGTACATGTATTATCTTCACCTCTGGATCTCAATCATTTTATTAATCTCTTGTGCTATTTCTTCTCCGTGATCTTGAAGATATACAATCCTTTCTTCCCACTTCTGTTTATCCCATACCTCTATCCAGTTAACTAAACCAATGAATACAACATCAGTCTTTAGATCAGCATGTTCAAAAAGTGCATCTGGTATTAAGAATCTACCCTGACTATCCAGTGTAATTTCTTTTGCACCTCCTACTAGGAATCTGCTTGTATCTCGGATATTTCTGTTTATAAAAGAGCCATTCATTACTTCGCCTGCTATCTTTTCCCACATCCCCTTATTAACAATAATCAATGAATCTTCATATCCCCTTGTTAATATCAAATCTTCTCCTAATTCATTTCTAAACTTTTTTGGAAGTGATACTCTTTTTTTCTCTGTGATTTTACTTCTGTACTCGCCAATTATCATATATTTTTATAGTAACATTTTTCACCACTTTTTACCACTTCCTGCCATCAATGTAGCATTAATGTTCCAATTCGGTCAAGTGAGAAATACTACAAGTTGTTATTTATATGAAAATTGTTTGATAAGGTGGGGAATTTGGAAAAACTAAGTAGAAGTTAGGAGGACTGATATAACTGGAAATAGCGCTTAGATTAAGAGTTCTTATACCTTAAGCCTTTTCGTAAAATATTTGAAAATATCCCTATTATATGGTCAACTATAAAGAGTAAAATTATTCTCACCAATATGAAAATCTTTCTTAAAGATATAAAAGAGAAATATCCTGAATTTGAAATAGTAAATTACAATGAAGATGTCTACTTCACGACCTTTAATCATGATTCTCGAGTACAGGTACAAGATTCACTCTTTCTACCTCTCATTGGAGAGAAGTTTGATGGACATAGCTTTGTACAATCTGGATTTGAAAATGGATCAGTAGCATCTCTTTACCAGAAAGATCACTTAAAAGATGCTCAGGGTTTTAAAAAGCCATTGATAGTAGTTGATAGTATTGAGGAGGGTTTAGAAAAAATTGTTAATATGGTTGTAGAAAAGATAGAAGTGCCCATTATTGCTGTCACGGGAAGTACAGGTAAAACAACCACTAGAGAGATACTAGCCACTATACTCTCCTTAAAAGGAAGGGTGTTAAATTCAGATAGGAATTACAATACTCTATGGGGAAATGCCCAACTACTTAGCCAGTATGATGGGCATGAATATGTTGTATTGGAGATGGGAATGGATAGGGCTGGGGAAATTGCATGGCAGTGTAGAGCCATTAATCCAGATATTGGAATTCTTCTAAACGTGGGTCATGTTCATGCACTGCAGCTTGGAGGTATTGAAAATGTTTACTTAGCTAAAAAGGAGTTGGCTGATTACTTAAGTAAAGAGAGGAGACCTCTTGTGTTAAATGTTGATGATGAACGTTTAAAGAGAGTAGCCGGTGAGTATGAAGGAAGATTGATTACAGTGGGTAGTGGTATGTCTGATTACAATATCTCTAATGTCTCAGTTACAGAGAGTGGTACATCTTTTATATTAAAGTATATGGAGAGGGAAGATGAATATACTCTTCCAATTCTGGGTAAAGGATATGTATACAATGCAGCAGCAGCTATTGCTACGGCCATAGAGCTTGGATTTACACTTGATGAGTGTAGAGAGAAGTTAAAAGAGTACAAGGGATTTGAGGGAAGATTTCAGATCAAAAAGGTGTCTGACAATCTTACAGTAATTGATGATGCTTACAATGCAAACCCTACTTCTATGAAGATGTCTTTGGAAACATTTGAGAATATCTGGGGTATGAGAAATGATATTGAGAAGGTGTTAATACTTGGTGATATGAAAGAGTTAGGAGAAGTTGGTTCCCAGGAACATAGGAAGGTTGGAGATATTGTTAAGAAAATGAATGTAGACAGAGTTTACTACATTGGAGAGTACTTTGAAGATTTTAATTATGGAGAGGAGCTAGAAGACCCTAGTGAGGTCACTAGCTTGTTGAAAGGTATAATGGGTGGCAATACTCCTACTTTGGTATTGCTTAAGGCAAGTAACAGTATAGGGCTCTCTGGGATACTAGAGAAGCTTTAGCACTCTACCCATTGAATATCTGCTCCTAGTTTCTGGAGATTTTCTACAAAATTAGGATGAGCCCGCTTAATTGTATCAGCATTCATAATGATACTCTCTCCATCAATTGTTAGTGCTACCATTAGAAGTGCTACTGTAGCACGGATAATGTTAGGAGCCTCTACTGTAGCTGGTTGTAGTGGTTTACCACCAAACACTATTATTCTATGGGGGTCACACATAACAATATGTGCTCCGAACTTAATCATTTCTGGTATCCAGAACAACCCTGCTTCATACAGCTTATTCCAGAACATGATATTGCCTTCCGATCGAACAGCTAAAGCTATCATTAGTGGTAGTAGGTCTGTAGGGAAGTATGGCCAAGGAGCAGCTTCAATCTTTTGGAGAAGATTCTTGGTATATGGCTCTAGTATTTTTAAATCTCCATTTGTTTCAGTATATGCAGTATTACCATTGTACTTAATGGTAACCCCAAATTTTTCAAATGTCTTATTTATCAATGGAAAATGCTCTGGTATCGAATCATTTACTCTTACACTACCTCCCGTCATAGCTCCCAGTGCTAAGAGTGTAGTTATCTCGTGGTGATCAGATGATATTGTAAATTCAGTACCGTGCAAGCGGTCTACTCCATTTACAGTTAGTGTGCTTGAACCAATGCCCTGTATATCTGCACCCATTCTAACTAAGAAATTAGCTAAATCCTGTACATGGGGTTCAGAAGCTGCATTGACCATTACAGATTGACCTTTTGCAAAGACAGCTGCCATTAAGAAATTCTCGGTAGTTGTAACACTCATATAGTCTTGCCATAGCTTGTTTCCACTTAACCCCTCTGGTGCTGATATCTTTAAGTTACCATTTGTATCTACAGTTGCTCCCAGCTGCTCAAGTACCTCTAAATGAGGATCAATCTCTCGAATACCCAATGAACATCCTCCAATCTCTTCCTTGACCTCTAAATATTTATGCCTATGCAGTAGTGGTGCTAGTAGTAGTATTGCTCCTCTCATACCTAGAGGGAATCCTCCTTCTCCAAAATCTGTACAGAAATTAGAGTTATCTACTCGTACAACTTCACTCTCTTTATCCCATTCAATCTTAGAACCAAGGGATTGCATAAGCTCTATTAATTTACTTACATCGGTAAGCTCTGGAAAGTTATGTATTGTGACAGGTTCATTTGTAAGTAAAGTAGCACAGAGTATTGGTAGTGCGGAGTTTTTGTTGCCAGCTGGTGTGATCTCTCCGTGTAGGGGTTTGCCTCCTCGAACAATTAGGTTTGCCATAGTAGTAGTTTAGATAATATTAATTTCATATATTAGATCTATATCATATGTATCTTTAACATCTCGCTTTATCGTTTCCAGAAAACGGTACACCTCCTGTCCAGAAGCTTCTCTGTTTGTTACAACACACAGTGCATGCCTATCATACACCCCCACATTACCATCCCACTTACCTCTCCATCCGAGTTCATCCAATATCCTTCCTGCTGGTATTTTAACAGAATCCTCCTGAATTTCACTCCACTCTTTTCTAGTATACTGCAGTTTATCAATAGGATAGGATTGTAATTCAGAGATCTTAGAGGAAAGTTCTAAATATTTTTCTTTTGAAACAGTAGGATTAGCAAATACAGAACCGCATGTACCATATTCATCAACTGAGGGAAGTTTCTTAGTCCTTAGATTTATCACAGCCTGCATAACATCCTGTATTGTATATGGTTCTTTTGCAAAAGTTTTCAACTCATCTTCTAGTGATCCATACCTTGCCTTACGTTCATGGTAACTAAGCTCTAACTCCTTGGCTTCCTTGTTCAATTTGAAAGTCGCAGATATTAATATGTATTGGTTCCTGTACTTAGATTTAAATATACTATTCCTATATGTAAATTCACACTCTTCATGTGAGAATATCTTTTTTTCACCATTCTCTATACTTACAGCCTCAACCTCTACTACTACATCCATGATGTTTTGTCCGTAGGCAGCAATATTTTGTGTTACTGCTCCTCCAATACTACTTGGTATTAGAATCATATTCTCTACTCCTTGATAGTTATTCTCTACGGCCCATCTAACAAAGTCGTCCCAATTCTCCCCACTGTACAGCTTTACCCATATATATTTCTCATCCTCTCTTACAATCTCTTTTCCTTTAATATTTGGCTTAACAACAATACCATCAAAATCCTTAGTAAAAAGAATATTGTTACCCTCCCCAAGTATCAAGATATTATCTTTGGAGTATGGGGAATTAAGAAATTCAGTAATATCATCTAAACTTTGTAGTTCTACAAAATATTTAGCATTAACATCTACACCAAACTGGTTAAGAGGTTTTAGGCTTTTGTTCTTTTCTATATTCACTACTGTAAGTATACTATATTTATTTTCACTCTATCTTTGTACAGATATCTTCTATCATTCTGGATGTAGCATTTACTGGGAAGAGTTTCTCTAATTTCTCCCTATCTATGTTCCTCATCCCTACCTGCTCAAAGAACCTCTCTATCTCACTGTATAGGTTTGAATTGGGTAAATCCTTCTCACTGAGAATTTTAGCAATTCCCAAATCCTCTAAGACCTTTGCATTAAGGTACTGCTCATTGTGAGTAACCCATGGGATGGGTATAAAGATGGCGGGTTTCTGTAGAATACCTATCTCATACACAGTATTTGCACCAGATCTACCAATAAAGAGACTCATGTTGTGATATACGTATCCGATATCATTGTCTTCAATAAAGGAGAGTGGTAAGAAACGAGATGTGTACTCAGGTGTTAGCTCTTTCTTTCTTTCTAAGGCCTTACTGTGATCATTATGTATCTGATTATCTCCTGTTTGAAGAATGATTTTGTATTTTTCTAAAAGGGATGGTAGTTCACTAATGACCTTTTCATTTATCAAATGGGAGCCTAATCCTCCTCCAGATATATATATCAATGGAAGATCTTGATGTTGATTTAGAAAATCAAGTAGTTCTTTGGATACATTTGCAGCATTAGAGTTTAACACTGCCTTTCTTACAGTATTACCTACGTGTACGACGTTCCTTCCTTTGAAATACCTCTCGGAGTCTTTAAAGGCCGTGTATACTGTTTTGGAGAATCTACTCACTATCCTGTTTGAAAGTCCAACTGAAGCAGTCTGCTCGTGAAGAAAGATTGGTTTACCCAATATCTTTGCCCATATACATACAGGAACTGACACAAAACCACCCACTGAAATTACTGCATCTGCTTTACTCTCTCTTACATATGTAAAGGAATCCTTAAATCCCAAAACGGTTCTTAGAAGTAACTTAAGTGTAGAGAATGCTACTCTTCTTTGAAGTTTTCCAGCTCTAATGAATCTGGTTCTAAAAGCTACATCTTTAAACCTCTTTTGCTCGAGAGAGTTACCCCTCTTTTCACCTACCATACCTAAATCACCTCCAATGTATGTAATATCTTGTGGTGTTACTCCGTAATCATCTATTAGTGTATATATTACTGCACTTGCAGCAGATACATGCCCACCACTCCCTCCTCCTGTAACTATGAATTTTTTGTTAATCATTTTTTGTATATTTACTTACATTTAAAAGCATTGCAAAGGCTATCAGTGCCACTATTGTACTAGAACCACCATATGTTAGGAATGGTAAGGGTATTCCTGTTAAAGGGATCAAACCGACATTGGCTGCCATATTAAAGAATGCTTGGCTTGTCATCCATATTGTAATACCTGTAGCTAATAATCTACCCTCCTTATCTATCGCTTTAAGAGCAATACTGAATCCTCTCCACAAGAAGAATATCCATGAAAGAACAAGGATTGCACCTCCCCAGAGTCCTAATTCTTCTAGGATTACTGCAAAGATCGAATCTGTAAATGCCGTATTTTCAACTAAATATCCGAACCTTTGTCTAGATTGACCAAAACCTTTACCCCAGAAGCCACCAGACCCTATCCCTATTAATATCTGCTGAACCTGATACCCACTACCCCTAGGATCTGCCACATTACCTGTTAGAATTAGATTAAGGAATGTTTGTACCCTGCTTAATCTGTAGGGCTCTAATATTGCTGCAAGGACTACAAGAGGGACTGCCAGAAGTACAACCCCTATCGATCCTAAAGTATGGGCTTTGTCTGTACCTGAGACAAAGAACATAGCGAAGGCTGTTACACCTATGACCATTGTAGTACCTAGGTCAGGTTCAAGCAGTATTAATACTGCTACTACACCAAGTATTGCTAAGAAGCCAAAGAGATTGTTCAGGAAGCCTTTCTTAAAGGAATCTTCAAAGTTAGTATATTTACTTTCTCGTTTAGCTAACCAACTGGATAGATACATTACCATTGCCAGCTTTGCAAACTCTGCAGGCTGGATGGGAGGTAATTCTCCTAACTGAAACCATCTCTTAGAACCGTTTACAGTTTCTCCGAGTAGTAATACCAGTACAAGTAGAACAATTACTCCAAAAAGAGCTGGTAGTGAGAACTTAAGTAGCTTACGGTAATCTATGAAGTAAACAATAACTGCGGGGATAGCTCCTAATATTAGCCATATTAGCTGAGATTTAAGGAAGTAAAATTGGTCTCCAAAGATCTGATTAGCTTGGTATACACTTGCATCATATATCATGATTGCCCCAAAGAGTGCCATAGTGATCAAGAACAGAAAAATCAGCCTATCAGGCTTATGATATGACTTTGTATCTTTTCTTTTAGCTGTGCTTCTTCTCGACATTCTATGCTTATTAATATACTATATATCGTAGTATGAAACAAAACGAGAGCAGTTATCTTTTAGTCATAGGGGGTCCAGGTGGTTCAGGTTCTTCCACTATTGCTAAAAGACTTTCTGAATATCTCGATATTCCTAGAGTATATGCAGGTGGTATATTTAGAGAGAAGGCAAAGGATGCTGGATTTGAGTCATTAGAAGATTTTCTTGTAGAGGTTACTGAGAAGAATCACTATCTTGATAATCAAGTGGATGAGGAGCTAGTAAAGATTTCCAAGGGAGGAAATGTATTAATTGAGAGTAAGATTTTTGCCCCAATTGCTACTGTAAAGGGTATAGAGTGTACCAGTAAGATATGGTTAGATGCTGATATAGATGTTAGAGCAAGAAGACGTCTTAACAAAGAGGGTTCTAAAGGAAAAGTGAGGGATTATTTTAGACTAATATCTATTCGTAGGGAATTAAAAAAGCGGTTTGATATAGATAAGAAGAAGTTTTGGGATTTGTACAGAGTACATTATGATAAACCAGAGATGTACTATGACCTAGTGTTAGATACATCTGGTTTGAATGAGGAGGAGACCTTTAATTTAATTTTAAAATTTTTAAAGGATGGAGGATATATTAAACAAAAATAATCAGAATACCTCTAAACCTGTTGATCCTACCCAGTATGTACCACCTAGTACTCCAAATGAACTAGCAGGGAGTGAGTATGAGAATGGAGGTAGTAACCCAGAGGATCTGGATAGTAGGTGGTTAAGATGGAAGTGTCTTAACTGTGGTTATGTGTATGAAGGTATAAAGGAGTTAAAGAAGTGTCCTCGATGTGGAAACGAAAATCCTGATCTCTTCGAAGACGCTGACTAAGAAACTATCATGACACTTAAGCAACTAACAGAACGTATTAGAGAGTTTTGTGAAGAGAGAGGTTGGTCTCATTCCAATCCTACAGGGCTGATATCTTCTACCCTTGTTGAAATGGGCGAATTGGCAGAACACTACCAGTGGCAGAAGGAGTTCAAGTCTTTTACTAAAGAGGAGAAGAAGGAAATCTCCTATGAATTTGTAGATGTGATGTGGTATTTAATTAGACTTGCAGATAAGTCGGGTATAGATTTAGAGGAGGCTTTTGAAGAGAAGATTCCTAAACTTGCTAAGAAATTCCCTGTCGGAAGTAACCCACAAGAGCAGCACGATCTTTATAGAAAGAATGGTAAAAATAAGTTGTATGATTAACCTCTGCCGAGAGGGGGAATCGAACCCCCACTTTCTCTCGAAAACGGGATTTTAAGTCCCGCGCGTCTGCCTATTCCGCCATCTCGGCTTACACGTGCATTTTATGCAAAATATACAACTTTTGCAATATTAATAGACAATTATTGCGGTATTACCAATATATGACCATACACTCTTTACATACTCAGGAGAGAGATATCTCTTTCCTCTCCATGGATCATTGGTAATTATCTGTGTTGGATTCTCGGGAGTACCTGTATACCCTACTATAATTTCGGAGTGCATACCTTTGTAACCAGTAGCTCCACTTTCTAATGTAAATGGTCCTTTAGGTTGAGTATAGTTGTTGTAAACATACAGGAGTACAGGATGACCAGCTTTAACCTCCTTGAGTGCAGCTGTAAGATTCCAGCTTCTCTTTACCTCATTACGAAGTCCCTTGCTAGAGAGATACTGTGAAAGAGGCTCCCAGTGTGTACCATACATATCTACCCATGAGCTATTAGGATCTCCTCCTAACCCAATACTCTCTTTTGCACTACCCTCCGATACTGTGATCCCTTTGTATGCCAGAACCATCTTAGCTGCAGCTAAGTTACATGAAAAGCTCTCTGATTGGTAGTAGAGAGGTACATTTATTAATACAGTCTCTTTCTTTTAGGCATAGTTATATAGATAGGTAGCTGGAGGTGACGATGGGATTCGAACCCATGATAGCGGTTTTGCAGACCGCGGCCTTAACCAACTTGGCTACGTCACCATACTGTATTATATCGCGATTACATCCCTTACTTCTACGATCTCCATAATGGTATTAGTGGTTCTGTTACTTACAGAACTGCCACTAATAATAGCAATTTTGTCGGTTAAAGCCAACTCTCCAAAGGTATAGACAGCTTCTACAGCTCTCTCTACTATCTCATCTCTATCTTTAGGTAGCTCTTTAATGTATATCCCTTTTACACCTCTAAGTAGTGTATCCTGCCTTATCATCTGTATATTTTTACTAATTTCCCATATGGGAATATTTAATCTGTGCCTTGATAGACTCTTTACAGTCCTACCACTTTGGGTAATGACCACTACTCCCTTAAGAGTTAGATCATCAACTAGATCATATACTCGTTTACATAGTTCATCTGTTTCAACTGAGGCATCTGTTTTCCCAGAGATCTTCTGTGGTCTAAGAATATTCTCTACTTTAAGTGCAATCCTATTCATCATCTCAACTGCTTTAACAGGATATTTACCTGTAGAGGTCTCTGCTGAAAGCATTACAGCATCAGTACCATCCATTATTGCATTAGCTACATCACTTACCTCTGCTCGTGTTGGTCTACAATTATCCTTCATTGACTCAAGCATCTGTGTTGCTACGATAACGGGCTTACCTACACATCTGCATTTGTATATGAACTGTTTCTGTAATATGGGGATCTCTTCTAATGGTAGCTCTACTCCTAAATCTCCCCTTGCAACCATTATTCCATCAACACTATTTAGTATAGTGTCAAAGTTATCTACACCCTCTCTGTCCTCTATCTTTGCAATTAACTTGGTACTACTATCCGCTATAACCTCTCGTATTAATCTTACATCCTGTATATTCCTAATAAAGGATGCAGATATGAAATCAAAGCCATGTTCAGCAGCATATCTAATATCTATTTCATCTTTTTTACTTAGACCTGGGAAATTGAGATGGGTCTCTGGTATGTTAACTGTTTTTTTAGGTTTGAGTATACCGCCCTGTACAACCTCACAGTAGATCTCTTCTCCCTTTATATCTACTACTTTGAGAGTAATAGTACCGTCATCGAGTAGGATATTTGAATTTCGGGAGAGCTCATTATGTAGTGTGGGATAGGTAATTGCGATATATTTATCTGGAAGATCATCTTGGCTAGTGCTTCCTGGGACTACTACAACCTTTTCTCCTGTCTCAATTCTTCTATCATCTGTAAAACCTGTAACTCTAATTTTATGACCTTGAGTGTCAAGCATTAGAGCTACTCTAGGAGATATACCTCTTATTGTTTGAGATACTCTGTCTAATTCTTTAAAATCAGCAAAAGAAGCATTTATCCTTGCAACATCCATACCATTTCTAATCATCTCCGTGAGAGTTTCTTTATCCCATGATGAAGGACCTATTGTAGCCACTATTTTTGTTTTAGCAAAATCTTTCATATTTGGAGCAGTATGTATATATTCACTATACCGTATCAGAATACTCAGTAACAAGTTTGCATATACCCTATATTATTATTTCCTCTGTATATCTATGATATATGTTGCAAAAGTCAATCCTTACTATGTACAATGAGGTAATTAATATGAAGGAGTACAGATATGCGTAATTTCTTTAAGAATTTACTTCTTTTTATGTTAATCGGTTTCTTTGTACTAAGCATTCTTAAGGGAATACAGCTCCCTTCCAATCCTATGTATCTTCTTTCTACACTACTTATTATTGCTATTGGTATGCTTATGGCTTCCCCTATTCTTAACTTCTTAACCATTAAGGAGAACTTTATTACAAACTGGTTAATGATGTTCCTTATAACAGTAGGACTCCTCTATCTACTACAAACCTTTATGGTTGATTTCCGTATTGAGGTATATGAATTTCCTGGTCTTGATGTAGGTTCTGTAGTAATCAACAGCTTTGTAATGGAACCTTTGGTGACGATAGGGGTTGGAGCTCTCTCACTTTCATTCCTCTCTGCTCTTTTCTCACTCCTTGAGAAAAATTAATTATGTAGTATAATTTCTGCTATGAGTGCACAATTACAAAATATCCTTCTCGGAGTTCAAATAGCAGTATGTATTCTTCTCGTAATATCTATACTACTCCAGAACAGGGCTGAAGGATTAGGGAAAATGTTTGGTGGTGGCGGTGAAGTATTTAGAACCAAGAGAGGTTTTGAGAGATTCCTCTACTACTTTACAATGGTTCTAATTGTCATTGTAGCTGTTCTATCTATTCTCCTAGTGAAATTTACTGCTTAAGATTTTAGTAAGAACTATGACTGAGTCTAAGAGAGATTTAGATACAAAAGCTAAAAAGCTCCCTTCCATGAAAGAGGCCTTCGAATCTATTGGTCTTGGTACTAAGGTAAGGAAAAGCAATGGAAGTGGTAAACCAAGAACAACTGTAAGAGATTGGCTATGGAACTATCCAGAGAATCTTTTCACTTTCTTTAAGAGTACCTCCCCTATTAGTTTCATTGCAGTATTTCTGATCCTTGGGTTTGGAATATTCTCATTTCTAAAGAGTGATACTCTTGCAAGTGTATTTTCTGATCAAAGAAATGAAATCTTTGTAGAAGGTAGTGTAGGTGCAATATCTACCTTTAATCCCCTATTTATTTCCCAGAATCCTGTAGACAAAGATATTCAAGCCCTAGTATTTGAGAAATTTGTAGATATTAGTATAGATGGAAATCCTACACCCGCTATTGCAACAGATTGGGTCGTTTCTAAGGATGGTAAGACATATGATTTCACCATATCAAAGGATCATTTATGGCAGGATGGAGAACCTTTAACTGTTGAGGATGTCATATTTACATTTGAAGTGGCTAAGACCTTAGCTTCTGATCATGGATATGATACTGTAGGTTCTGTGCTAGAAGAGGTAAAGATAGATAAAGTGTCTGATGATAAGGTGCGATTTACTCTCTCAGAAACTAATTCTACATTTTTTGAAGCTGTATCTGTATACATAGTTCCAGAGCATATTCTGGGTAATATAAGTGTGGGTGATATACCATTTAATTCTTTTGCAAAGTATCCAACTGGTTCTGGTCCGTACAGGGTGTATAGGTCTGAGCCTAATGTTGTGTATTTGAGTGCTTCTAATTTCTATAGAGTAACACCTAAGATTGAAACTGTAATATATCGTTTGTATTCAGATTACAAAGGTTTGGAAGCTGCATTTAGAAATGGTGTATTGGATGCTGTAGGTGGTATAGATGGAGGAGTTATGTCTTTTGTAGAAGAGTATCCTGATTATACGAGATATGAGATCCCTATTGATTCAAGAATTAGAATGATTTTCTTTAATATTAGGAAAGAGAAGTTTGAAGGTGAGGGTGTGAGAATGGCTTTGAATGAGATAACGGATAAGGAGAAGTTACTAGAGCTTGCTAATATCCCCGGTACAATTGCAGATGGCCCAATCGCATCTTCTTCGTGGGCATTTAGTAAGAGTATTGTTAAATATCCATATGATGCTGAGAAGTCTGCTAAGAAGTTTAAAGATATGGGATATACACGAAATGAGCAGAGTGGTTACTATGAAACTAAGGATAAGAAGATACTAAGTTTTACCATAAGTTACTATGACAATGAACTCAACAGTCGTTTAGTTAATGCACTAAAGAGCTTGTGGAAAGAGGAAGGTGTTGTATTAAATCTAGAGCCTTTGACATATACACAGTTAACACAGGAGATAGTGGCTACAAGAGATTTTGAATTATTGCTGTATGAAATTGAAACTACTGTAGATCCCGATCAGTATAACCTATGGCACTCTCTTAAGAGTAACTATCCTGATCTCAATCTCTCAGGTTATAGCTATGAAAGAGTAGATATTCTTTTGGAGGAAGGAAGAAGAAGTATAGATAAGAAGGTGAGAAAGGAGAAGTATGATTTGTTCCAGAAATATTTAACACAGGATGCTCCAGTATTGTTTCTGTACCATCCTTCATATACATATGTTGTAAAGGATAGTGTTAAGATCCCAGAGCTTGGACCAGTAGCATTTCCCTCTCAAAGATATCAATCAATTGCCCTGTGGGCTAAGTAGGAAATATGCCAAGAGGGGGACTTGAACCCCCACCCAAATACATGGACTACGTTCTGAACGTAGCGTGTCTGCCAATTCCACCATCCTGGCTAGTAGAATGCCCGATTTTACCACAAAACATGATACTATTCTTCCTCGTGTGAGGTAAGAGAGATCTTTACTCCTTTGTTAACAATAGGGCCCTTCTTTTCTTTACCCTTACTGTCATCAGGATCTATCATCTTGAACTTCTTTAGAAACTCCTCCTTGGATATAACTTTTTCGTCTTTCTTCTTTTCTTTTACTTCCTTAACCTCAGTTTTCTTCTCGGGAACTGGCTTTTTCTCCTCAATAGGAGTCTGCTCTTCAAAGAGCTCCCTTAAGGTTTTTTCCTTAGGTTTACCAATGCTCTTTATAGACTGCTCAGCCCTCTCTACAGATTTCTCTATCTTACCGTTAATTGAAATGGATTTAAGAATTACAGCAAGGATTGCACCAAGAAGGAAAGTACCACCAGCTAGTATCAACAAATCACGATTCTGGGTAAAGATATCCTGAAAGTTATCACCATTGATACTTGCAAAGGAGAAAAACACCTTGCTATCATCACTCTCTTCATTCGTGTTCACACTATCTCCCACCTGGAAAACAACTGACTGAGACAAATCACTCGCATATCCATACTTACGTGTATACCCTACTACAGTATAAATACCATTAATAGAAGACGGCTCTATATCAGCAGACCAGTTACCCTCTCCATCTACCTCAACAACTTGAGGATATGAATTAGTGTTGGAAGAGAGAAAAAGTATTACTTCTGAATTGGCTAATCCAGTACCCGCTAAATGAATTACGGAGTCATCAAAAGATGGGGTTTTGATAATGGGAGGTCTTGGTAGGATCGAAAGATCGTACTCAAGTTCCTGCACAGCACCATCCTTATCAGTAAACTTAAAGCTTAGATGATGTTGACCAATACTAAGAGCGGGAAATGTATAAGGGCTTGTAATTTCTACATACTTCTCATCATCTATTTCCAATTGCACACCACTCTTCTCTGGAGAGGGGTCTACAAAAGTAATTACATAACTTGGATTATCAGTATATGTTGGTATAGTAAAACCTAACTGATCTTCAAATCCTTTCTTTCTTTCAATTTCTTTTTGATCTAAAGACAGAATCTCCTCTGCTTTAACTTCAGGTACTAATTGACTCAACGTAGTATCTTCCACTGCAAAAGAGGGAGTAATAAATGCGGTTATTACTAGGAAAGCAAAGATACCTTTAAATATGTTTCTCATTTAGACAGTATATACATTTAAAGTACTACCTATTGTATATTGAATTACAAAAAGATTCTAGTCCACTATTTTGTCAATGTAAAGGACTCCATCAAGATGATCTGCTTCATGCTGTATTCCTCTAGCATTCCAGCCGGTATAGTTTTTCTTTTGAATATTTCCATCTAGATCAAGGTATGTAACCCTTACCTTCTCAAATCTGGCAACATTGCCTTCTCTATTTGGAATGCTTAAGCAACCCTCTTTGGCAACTATTTGTGAAGGTTTAACAACATCAACCTTGGGATTGATAAAAAGCTCGAACTCATCAGTATCATAGTTAAGGGTATAAAAGACCCTTAAAGGTCTTCCTACCTGTATAGCTGCTATACCACCTGCATTAAATCCTACCTGGTCGTTACTGTTTTTAGCTGTATGTAAGAGATCATGTAAGAAATCTCTAAACTCAGAACTCTTTAACTGTTCGGGTGTAACCTCCTTAGATATCTCTCTTAAGATTTTCTCTTCCTTTGGGTCTTCTATTGTTAATATTTTCATAACCTTTGGCATGCTCCAATTATATCACATCATATTGTCCTAAATCGGTTTTTAATGTAAGCTTTTTTGGTGAATGGGAATAATATTTAAAAAATTTTTAATGAGCCAATACATCCAGATCCAGAACCTCACAAGAACTTACAAAATGAGCAAGAAAGTCGAAGTAGAAGCTCTAAGAGGCGTAAACCTTGAGATAGCAAGGGGAGAGATGGTATCCATTGTTGGAAGCTCTGGTTCAGGTAAATCTACCCTACTAAATATACTTGGAGGATTAGATTGGGATTTTGAAGGAAGTGTAGTAATCGATGGAAAAAATATTAAGAAATATAACCCGAACTATTACCGAAGATATATAGTTGGTACTGTCTTTCAACAGTTTTACCTTATTCCTACTCTTAATGTAGAAGAAAACATACTACTTCCTAAAAGATTTGAAAGAAAAGGGTATGACAAGAAGGAATTGGATAAATTAATAGATATGGTAGGTCTAAGTGATAGGAGAAGACATATGCCAAGTGAGTTGTCAGGTGGTCAAGCACAGAGAGTCGCTATTGCTAGAGCATTGGTAGATAATCCAAAAATCATACTGGCAGATGAACCTACAGGAAATCTAGATAGTGTTACAGGTCAGTCTATAATGGATTTGCTTAAGGATATAAGTAAACGGGATGAGGTAACGATAATAGTCGTAACACATGATCCTCAGGTTGCAAAACAGACGGCAAGAAGTATAACTTTGAAAGATGGTCAAAATGTTTAAGTATGCACTAAATCTTGTATTAAGAAGAAAATTAAGAACATTGCTTACCAGTCTTGGAATAATGATAGCAGTGATATTGATGTCTTTTATTCTTTTTGGTATGACTGATCTACAGAATGCTATAGTTACTCAATTTAGCAGTCAATTCAAACCAACAGATCTATACGTTTCCAGTCAAGAGATAATGAGTGGCCTATCATTTGTATCAGCACCTTCAAAAGAGGATGAGACAAGTGAGCCTGTTGTGCTAAGTGAAGATGTAAGAAATCAGATTACTCAGTTAGATGGTGTTACCAATACGGTACCTATGTTTATTATCAGTGGTGTAGAAGTATATTTAGAAGATGATCCTGTAAAGTATCCCACTAACTATGTTGAATCAGCAAGCTCTGATGCTAATGCTGATATGTATCAAAGCTATATAGGTCAGGATACTGTACTTGATATGGGTGAAATGTTTGTAAGTAACTTTGTACCTGAGTTCTTTGAACTTTCAAATGATGAAATTATTGGTAAAACAGTACATGTAAAAAGTGCTCCTAATACCGGGATATTTTCTGTGAATACAAAAAGTATGATAGACAAGGAGTATGTATTTGAGGTAATTGGAATTGTTGAAACAGGAAGTGATGTGTTTTGGATAAATAATGAAGATGCCTTGGACATGTTGGTAGATCTGGGGGGATTTGAGAGTAGTGATGAATACTTGGATACAATCGGGTACTCTCAGTTACTTGTTCATACTGAGGAAGGTGAGACTACTCAGATAGAGGAGTATATTACTAATGAACTAAACCTTTCAGTTCTCTCAACAAAGACGATGATAGACTTTGTTTCTACTCTAACCGGTGGACTTACAATTGCTCTGTTTCTATTTGGCGGAATATCCGCAGTAGTGGCAGCAATCGGAATTATAAATACCATGATAATGAGCATATATGAACAAACCAAGGAGATAGGTATTATTAAAGCTATTGGAGCATCTAATCTACAAGTACTAACTATATTCCTTATACAATCTGGTCTGATCGGGTTATTGGGAGGAATACTTGGGATATCTATAACCTATTTAGTAATGAAAGTTACAGATCCATTTATAGTAGACATACTTGCCCAACAGGGATTCTCCTCTATCGGTGGACAGTTCTTCCACTTCCAGCCTTTTAATGCACTATACATCACCATGGGAAGCATATTAATAGGTGTAATTGCAGGTATATATCCCGCAATGAAAGCAGCCAAACTCGATCCTGTTAAAGCACTGAGATACGAGTAGACCCTAGTTTGCTTATATGCTGTTATAAAAGGGTAAGTTAACTAACCAGGGAAGTTTGTTCTTCATTTTGATACAGGACTTTTATTTTTAGTTTCAATTACCTACCCTAAACATATTAAGTGCCCAGGTATATAAGTTGATGCTATCATTGCGTCTTTCTTATAGACTAGGGTTTACGTTTACCTCTATGTGAGACCCATTTGTTGTTTAGCGTAGGCGGTAAGGTTCTTTCTTTTTGCCCAGGTTCTTTCTGTTTCGGTAAGTAGTTTCTTTCTGAGTCTTATACTTTTGGGAGTTATTTCGATTAGCTCATCATCATTGATAAAGGAGAGTGCATATTCCACAGTTAGAGATATTGTAGATTTAAGAGATATTTCAGTTAATTCGCTTCTCAGCATTCTTACATTGCTCTTATGTCTTGCTTTGCATGGGTTAACCTCTAGATCTTGTTCATGATTGTTAATACCCAGTATCATACCTTCGTATACTTCTTCTGATGGACCTACAAATAGTTGGCCTCTCTCTTGAATGGTAGTGAGTGCATATCCTAAGGTTGTGCCTGTGTCACCCGAGATGATGACTCCTTTTCTAAATAGTGGTTCGTGCATTTCAAATAGTATATAGTCAGTTACAAAGCTGTTTATTACCGCTGTCCCTTTGGTAGCATTCATTAATATTCTATGTAGGCCAATAAGGTTTCTAGTTA
>CAYVBS010000002.1:81885-85724 GCA_964449955.1 uncultured Candidatus Saccharibacteria bacterium
TCTCCACGTCCAGCAACATAGTAGCTGGAGCCTGCAACTTTTGTGATATTTAAACTAATATTTAGATCTTTCTCCTGCTCTAATCGCTGTTCTAGTTGTTTTGCAGTAACAAATTTTCCCTCTTTACCTGCAAATGGAGAGGTATTAGCTTCAAATCTAACCTTAACAGAAGGGGGTGTAATATTTATATCCGGCAATATCTCTGGATTATCTATAGTGCAAAGGGTGGCTCCAATTGCAGTTGATTCAATACCAGTTACTGCCACTATTTCTCCCGCCTTTGCTTCTTTTACAGGTAACCACGCCATACCCTCTTTTACAAAGAGCTCTTTAACTCTTCCCTGTAGTTTCTCTTCTTTAGAAAGCAGAACAATGGGCATATCTACTTTTATAATGCCTCTGTGTATTCTACCGACAAGATATCTTCCTAAATGACTGTTGTACTCTAATGAAGTTATCTGCATTTGGAAGGGTCCATTTTCATCTCCTTTGGGAGCTGGAAAATTATCTACAATCTCATCTAAAATTGGAAGTACATTTCCTTCAAGATCTAGAGTATTGGTTAGATCTCCCTCTGGTAGTACTTTGAATACCTTCCCTTCTCTTGCTATAGCATAGAAGACAGAGAAGTCCAACTGATCGGGATCTGTAGCAAG
Source organism: uncultured Candidatus Saccharibacteria bacterium (assembly GCA_964449955.1). Classification (GTDB taxonomy): domain Bacteria; phylum Patescibacteriota; class Dojkabacteria; order SC72; family SC72; genus CAYVBS01. The sequence continues at coordinate 82,542 of CAYVBS010000002.1, forward strand.
TTCTAAGAAGAGATCTTGAATTTTGTTAATGGTTCTTTGACAGTTTGCTAGCTTCTTATCTATCTTGTTAATTACTAAAGTAGGTCTTAAACCCAACTCTAAAGCTTTTTTCAGAACAAACTTGGTTTGAGGCATTGGACCTTCTTGGGCATCTACTAGAAGTAAGCACCCATCTGCCATATTTAATGTTCTTTCTACCTCTCCTCCGAAATCAGCATGTCCTGGGGTATCTATAATGTTTATCTTGTGATCTCTGTATCTAATGGATATATTTTTTGCATTAATGGTAATACCTTTCTCTTTTTCTAGCTCTCCACTATCAAGGATTCTTGTTTGGGACATCTCTTCCTGATTTTCTCTAAAAAGGTGGGTCTGCTTCATAAAAGCATCAACTAAGGTAGTTTTACCATGATCTACGTGGGCAATGATTGCCACATTTCTAATGTTTTCCTGCTTTACTGGTATATATTCCATAACAAGGGATAATTCTATCACAAAAGAGTGAAATCACCTAAGATATATAGAAAAGAAATGGGTCTTAGAAAGACCCACTCTTAAATCACTAAAAAAAGGTTTTACCTGCCTCCTGCGGGACTACCACTATCATTTTGGGAGTTACCTTTTGAGGTATCATTACCTGCAGAGCCACTCTTTTGTCCGGCCTTTTCTATAGCGTCATCTACTCTGTCTCTTAATGTTGCACTATCTATCTGTCCACTCTGCTCTCCATTTGCGGAATCCTGTTCAATTTGATTTTGTATATCATCTAGTTTAACCTGAGCTTTCTCCATTACCTTTTCTAATGCTGGCGTAGCCTTTTCAGAGGATTTACCTATTACAGCTTGTAGTTTTACAACATGTTTTTCTCTGGCTTGTTGTATTACCTGTAATCTGTTCTCTTTGTTTTCTCCTTTGTTAGCTAGAAATATTACATTTGCAATTTTACTGTTGTAAGCACTCTCTAGCTCACCTAAGACCTCTTCATCTGCTGTTTCTGATACAGCATCAAGTTCAGCTAATCTCTCTTCTGCATACAAAAGCTCCTTATCTATCTTAAGATCATCATCAAAGGTTAGAAAGAGGTCGATTGATTCTACGATCTGCTCTAAAAAGTAAAAGGGACTGTCTGGAGTTACTCCAGGATCTGCGAGCTCTTCCTCTTGTGCATATACTGTAAAAGGTACAGCAAGAAGAGTAGCAGCAAAAAGGGATAAAACGAGTTTTCTCATTCCTACATTTTTTGGAAAGTTGTTATATATCTAACTCCGTTTAAAATTGTTTGTCAAATTTTAATTAACATATCTAAATGTTGATTGAGAATTAGTAACAGGGTAATATCTACCTATGTACTCTAATGTCTGGACTGCATACCGAAAACTACCATCATTCATACAAGCCTTGATTGCAGCTCTACTCTCTTTCTTTTTAAATATCTCTGTGGCTGTAGTACTAGCTTTAATGGTTGGAGACTTTACAACATCTCCTGATGAATCAGTAGAGAGTACTACTAGGACAGTTTTGGGTATCAGCACAAAAAAGATTTCTCCTTTTACTGATCTTGTTAGAAACATCTTCTATGTGGTTGGAGAGATGGTAACAAAGGTTGGAAATAGGTAATACAATATATGTTTTTGTGATAAAATTCCATTGCTATGCTTAATATTGAGAAAATATCTCTAGCACGAGGTGAAAGAGATATATTAAAAAACATATCGCTTTTTGTAGGACCAAATGAAAAAATTGGTTTGGTTGGTGTTAACGGTGCTGGGAAATCCACACTACTTAAGATCGTATGTGGTATTGAAGAGCCTGATCTAGGCAGTATTAGGTTTAATGGAAGTATGTCGTACCTCTCTCAGGAAATTCATAGAGAGATTGGAATAAAGAAGAGCTCTAATATCTCAGATGTAGATCAATATCTTACCATTGGTGAGTACCTGATCATTGAAAAGGATCTTCATGTTGAAGAGTGGGAGGTAAACAAGTTGCTTAATCATATGAATATGAAGGACAAGGATTGTAACAGTATCTTGCGAGAACTATCAGGAGGACAGAAGATCAAGGTAGAACTAATTAAAATACTGCTTGAACAATCAGATCTTTTAATACTAGATGAACCTACTAATTTCTTAGATATTCCATCAGCAGAATGGTTAATGGGGTATCTGATTAGCTATCCTAAAGCAGTATTAGTTGTATCACATGATCTTAGACTCATGAACAAGGGTCTCTCAAAGATTTGGTATTTAAATGAAAGAACTCAGAATGTAGAGGTCTTTAATGGTAACTATGAGAAGTTTCTTAAGTTGAAGGAGTTGAAAGAGGAGTGGTTAGTAAAACAACTAAGGAGTGAAGAGAGAAAGGCTAAACGTATGTTTGAATATGCACAGACACTTTCTTCTAGAAAGAGTACAAAAGAGAAAATGAAAGGAGCAAGGAAAATGGAGAAAGCTAGAGTAATGAAAGAGAGCGTAAGAGTAATGAATGAGAAATTAGCTAAAAGCAAACGCATGCATCTTTCTATACCAAAACCTACTCCTAGTGGTAAGCATGTTTTGTCTGTCTCCAATATTAGTAAATCATATGTTAAAGGTATTCCAATATTAAAGAACATATCTTTTGAGGTTGAAAGAAGGGACAGGGTTGCAGTAATTGGGAAAAACGGTGCAGGTAAAACTACTCTGTTTAAAATATTAGCAGGCAGACTTAAGCAGACAAAGGGATCCTTTGAATGGGGTAATGGTGTCTCCATTGGTTACTACTCTCAGGAGAATGAAGATCTCAAATATGATGATACAGTACTTGAGAATGTATACGGTTTGGATTGGGGGGATATTGATAGAAGGAAGTTTCTGGGAAGATTTCTAATATCAGGGGATATGGTACATCAAAAAGTTAGTACTTTGTCTGGTGGGGAGAAAACGAGATTGGCTTTAGCTAAGCTTTTTGCAGGTAGATACAATGTATTACTTTTAGATGAACCTACTACCTACTTAGATCCTCAATCTCAAGAAATATTGCTTGAAGCATTAAAAGAGTATACAGGTACAGTCCTTCTTGTAAGCCATGAGCCTGAATTTGTCAGAGGTTTGGAAATAACCAGGGTACTACTGATGCCTGAAGAGAAGTTTACCTACTTTAAGGAGGAGTATATAGGGAGGGTTGGGATAGTATAGCTTAGGT
>CAYVBS010000002.1:85824-89931 GCA_964449955.1 uncultured Candidatus Saccharibacteria bacterium
TTTACCTACTTTAAGGAGGAGTATATAGGGAGGGTTGGGATAGTATAGCTTAGGTTCTTCCTCCGATATCTTCTAACTCATTATAATAAACCCTTTTAAAGAGAAGCATTGTTATGGGTAGAACTGTTTGCCCTAGCTCTTCTAGAGAAACATGTTTTTGAATATTAGTAGGAGCTCCATGCTCTTGTGTAATATGGTCAAGGGTAACCATTTGGTCATTTACTAAGAATTTTTCTCGAAGAGCCTCATCCCCTATTTGTACACTCCTTACAAAAGTATTTAATACTTCTAAAAGTTTCTCTTTTGGTATGTCAGATTCAGTTAAGGTGTAAAATGCAGGAAGCTTTTTAAATATACGAAGTACACTAATATGTACTGCAAAGGTAGGATCTTCTACTTTAATATCATTATCATTTAAATATGTTTCGCACGCTGTTAAATTCTTAACAGAAGTATTACCCATCTTAATGCTCTCTGTTTCTCTCTCTATCCTATTAAATGTCTCTTGTAGTACTATCTGCTGTCTGTTCTCAAGTAGATCATCATAGAATCTTTCTACGTTTATGCTTATCCCATCCTCTGTCTCTATGAGATATGAAGATGGTAGTTCTGTAGAATTAAATCTGTTTTCGTTTTCCATTGTGAAGGGTTTTATATTTTAACTATTAGTTTCTTCTAATGCTCTTTTGTACATTCTTCTAAAGAGAAGTACTGTTAGAGGTAGAACTGTTTTACCTAGTTCTTCTTTGGTCACAATATCTAGTTCTATTAACAATGTGTCGAGATCCTCTCTAACAGCAAGATTGAGATACTCTTCACTTAAGAGAATATCATTTGAAAAGCTTTCATTCATTACCTGAAGATATTTAAGTACATTTAATGTACCAATTAATGTATTCAAAGGAATGTTAGTACTCTCTATGTTGTAAGTAGTAAAAATATCTCTATCTTTCTCTGCCCGTAACCTTATTGTCTCCTCCTCTATTCTTCTATATGTCTCTTTCAACACATCTTGATTTTTATTCTCAAAATCAAGATCTTTGTAAAATCTTACAACATCAATATCAATACCATCATCTACTTCTATTAAGTATGACTCAGGCAATTCACTACTTTCAAATTTAAAGTCGGATTCCATATTTAAAAACCCTATATTAACACCAGATTATATCATGTTATAGGATACCCTTGTAATATGTCTCTCAATCCTTTATATTTTCTTGTTAAGATAATCTACTACCAAATAGTATGAAATATGACACCGTTATAGTTGGTGCAGGTCCCGCAGGTCTCTTTGCATGTTATGAACTCCTCAAGAAGAAAAAGAAATGCAAAATAGCTCTAGTAGATATGGGCAAACGTATAGAGAACAGGAAACCACAAGAAGTAATGGTAGGTGTAGGAGGTGCTGGTACATTTTCAGATGGGAAATTAACTCTAACGGCTAGCCTCTCCCATGAGAAGGCATTTCATTTAATATCTCAGTATGACTATCAGGATATCCTAGACTACGTTGATGATACGTTTAATGGATTTGGTATAGATTCAGAGTATTTCCCGAAACACACAGAAGATTTAAAGGAACTAATCGATCAGGCTCGTATAAATGATATTGAACTGGTAGTAAGGAAAGCTAGACATGTGGGAACGGATAAGTTGAAGCTGTTTGTTGAAAAATTTCAGAAATATCTTTTAGAAGAAGGGGTAGAACTACTAGATGAAACTAAGGTTGAGGATATAGTTGTAAATGGTAAAGGAAAGGTAGAGGGTGTTGTAACAGATAAGGGGGATAAGATATTTGGAAAGAAAGTTTTACTGTGTCCTGGGAGGATTAATGCTAGATGGTTACAAAAGCTTGCTGACAAACATGGAATTAAATATATCTATGACAAGGTAGAGGTAGGTGTTAGAGTAGAATTTCCCTCCTCTATCATGCAGAAACAGGCAGAGGTTTTGTATGAGACTGTTTACAGAGTTAGGACAAGAACATATGGAGATATTGTAAGAACTTTCTGTAGCTGTCCGAATGGTTTGGTAGCAGTTGAAAATTATGAAAGCTATGTATGTGTAAATGGTCATTCTAACTCAGATCATGCTTCTAAAAACTCTAATTTTGCCTTCCTTTGTGAAGTTAATTTAAAAGAGCCATTAGAGAACTCCATAGCATATGCTAAATCTATAGCAGAGCTAACCTCTCTACTTGGAGGAGGTAAACCAATATTACAGAGTCTTCATGACTTAAAGAAGGGAAGAAGAAGTACATGGGCTAGATTAGAGAAGACTTTTGTACAACCCTCTCTTAAGGATGTAGTACCAGGAGATATATCCATGGCACTGCCACATCGTACTGTGACCAACCTTATAGAGGGGTTAGAGGTGTTAGACAGAGTTATGCCCGGTATTAACTCTGGCTCCACCCTACTCTATGCTCCTGAGGTTAAGTTTAGATCTTCTAAGATAGAAACTAACAAAAAGTTAGAAACAAGTATAGATGATCTTTATGTAGCTGGAGATGCTGCTGGATTATCAGGCTCTATTACAGGAGCAGCGGTTACAGGGATAATGGCAGCTAGAGGAATGTGCTAGTCTGAGAGAAGTACCTGTTTTACTCCAGAGATATTATTTACAACATAAACGTTTGCTTTAGCTTTCTTTTTTATAAAACCTATTTCATCGACTCTCTCCTTTGTAAGACTTCTTTTACGATTGATCCATACCAAATTTTTACATCCTGCATATACAGCGGCCAATATGTCTGCGTGCCAGTTATCTCCAATCACTAGACAGTTTCCAAGTGAAGAATCTACACTCTTCGCGGCTTTCTGCCATCCTAAGGAGTCTTTGTTTTCCTCTATCGGAGTGGTTACAAACTTGAGCTCTAACTCTTTCCTGTATTTCTTTTTAAAAAGCTCCTGTATATTTTCAACCTTGATCTTTGTCCATTCATGCTGAGCATGAGAGTATACGGCGAGTTTTGTATTAGGAACAGAATCCAGTATATTTAGTATTCTTAATGTAGATGGGTATAGTGCGGGAGCATTGCTGTAGAAATCATCAAAGAGTGTATCAATGTTTTTCACAATATGCTTCTCTTTACTAGACAGTTGAAGTTCTTTTAGAAATATCTTAGTAGCTGTTAGATACTGGTCGGTTATTAGTCTTGGCTTAAGATCCTTATGATACTGTTCAAATGCTATATCGTTAACTCTCTCTATTACATAGCTCTCTTCAACCAGGTTTTTGGAGTACTTATTGATTGCCTTTGTAACCATTCCTCCAGCGTTGTTCATAACCTTTATATAGTAAGGACCTGTTTCTACTAGTGTATTATCCATATCAAATATTACACTAGATATTTTTCTTTTCCTGAAGAACTGTATATATCGTTGTTCAATCTTCTTTGTATTTGGCATCTATATTTTTGTAACTTTAGAATGTGGATATTTTACTATATGCCTAGGTACATATCCACTAGGCCTTTGTTGACTACTATTTTGAAAAAATGTAAAATTTTATTGATATAACTTGATATTTAGGAGATATGTTACCCACTATTATAATTATCTCTATCATTCTTATCACGGTAGCTGCTGGTATTAGAATTATTCCTGAAGGTTTTCAAGGCTTGGTGTTAACTTTAGGTAAGTATTCTAGGACATTGAATCCTGGCTTAAATGTTATTATTCCTTACTTAGAGAATGTTCAAAGAGTAGATATTAGAGAGCAGGTAATGGATATTCCTGCACAGGAAACAATTACTCTTGATAATGTGTCCTGTGTGATAGATGGTATTGTAAGGTTTAGGGTTGTTAATCCTTCTATCGCTATATTTAAAGTCCAAAGTTACAGAAATCAGATAGCTGCCAAGTCCCAGACAGCATTGAGGGATATCATAGGTAGTGTTAGTTTAGATGAAGTGCTTTCTCAAAGGACTCGTATAGCGGAAGAGATCAAGAGCATTGTAGATACTGCTGCTGAGAAATGGGGTGTAGATATTTCAGCCATTGAGATACAAAATATTGAGATTCCTTCTGATATGAAGAGAGCTATGGCTCAACAGGCTGAGGCGGAGAGGGATAAGCGGGCTAGGATTATAAAGGCAGAGGG
>CAYVBS010000003.1:0-3108 GCA_964449955.1 uncultured Candidatus Saccharibacteria bacterium
TGGTCGCCTGAGAATATGAGGAGCTAGTGGCGAAACCGGTCTCACAATGTGACATTGACGGAGATCCGGTATAAATCTTCAACAATGATCACACGATAACAGGTTAAAATACTTTCCCTCCGGTAGGACAACTTTCCCTCCCTGTTATCCGTATTTAAATTGTAAAAGTTCTAACACTATGTAAAAAGCGTTAGATAAATTTTTACTTCCTTAAGTATGAAAAATATATTAGCAAGTATTGCAATGATCGCCACTCTAGGAGCTTTAGTGGCCGGATCTACAGTAGCTCTGTTCAATGACAGAGAAGTGATTGCAGGTAATACTGTTGCTACAGAGTCATTTGACTTAACTCTCAATCATACTGAGGGTAAACCATACTCTATTGAAGATGCCTATCCCGGCTTTGTTGATGACTGGGAGTGGATAGACATCTATAACACCGGAGAGCTACCCTTCGAGGCATATATGTCCTTTGAGCAAACAGGTGGAGATACTGAGCTTTATGAAGCTCTAAGTATCAGATTAGAGACCGCCGGTGGAGATGGTACATGTGACACTGGAGACTTTGAGGAGAATCTCATTTATGATGGACTCATAAGTGATTTCCCTGACAATACTCTAGTAAGCAGCATAAACTACTGGCATCTAGCAAATGAAGCAGATGCTTCCGGTAGTCCTGCAGACAATATCAGACCCGGATATACTGAGAGAGTATGCCAGGTTCTGTATATAGAGGAGGATGTTGACGATATCATGGGAATGAGTACTACCTTCTCAGAGATTGTAGATGCAGTACAGGATAACGATTAATCATTATCCTACGGCTGCACTTTTGTGGAGTGCAGCCCCCCTCCTTAATTAATCTGTTCACCCCTACTACATTGACTTACAGATCTGCCATTGAAAACAAAGCTACCTTTAGAAATATTCTTTACTGGATAGTGTTTGTGTTAATACTGGTATTTGCTTTAATACCTACACTCTCAGGAAGTTCGCTCTCTCTTCCATACAGACTCTTTGCAGTAGAATCAGGTTCTATGAGACCCATTATAAAACAGGGAGATCTAATTGCTGTTAAAACGACAGAAAATACATATCAAGTCGGTGACATTATAACCTTCCGTTTCAGCAACGGAACCAACACTATGAACAATACTCATAGAATTGTAGAAATTCGTACAAACAGTAGAGGAGAAACAGAATATATTACCAAAGGAGATTTTAATTCAGTAACAGATGCAGAACCTGTTACCCAAGATAGAATTGTAGGAAAGTATGTAGCAGGAGTACCCTTCTTAGGTTACCCAATTCTCTTTGTACAAACAGTACCGGGTTTAATACTTTTAATAGTAATACCCGCGACAATCCTTGTATATGAAGAGATAAACAATATCAAAGGAGAATTAAGTAAAAGAAGAAGATATACACAGGCAGAAAAAAAATATCAGAAGTGAGGAGCTTAACCCACTTCTGATGACATATTCTACACCACTCAATTTGTGGTATCAACACCCTTTATTATTTCCTCTCCATTCAGTACAATGACTTAAGGCTAACTTCTATACTCTACTAAATGGATAAAGATCCATCCAAAAGACTAAACTTTTTCTACGGCTTAACCATTACTTTAGGAACAATAATCATAGGCCTAATCAGCTACATATACTACGCTGAACAAATACTTCCCAATCAAACACCTCCAAGATGTGAATATAACGGATGGGCATACGCTGATAAGGAAACTTTTCAATCAATAGATGGGTGTAATACATGCTTCTGTGATGATGGCTCTGTCATATGTACAGATACAGCTTGTAATACGGAAACCTTGCCAACAGAAAATTTCTAATGTACTTTAGTATAAATAATATTAATTCTGTTACATATGGAGAATACTCCCCAAGAAGCAAATGAGAAAGCTTTTACTCAAGATGTAAAGCCTAAAAAGAGCTTACTTCTACCCTTGGTAATACTTGAGACCTTAATCATTGTATTACTCTCTGCATTCCTAATATATCAGAACTGGTCTTCCCTACCCTTCTCAGATGTTCTTCAGTTAGTAGTAAAAGATGATGGCACAGAGACCGAAGAGGAGACAAAGACACCTGAGACCTCAGCACCTGCAACCGCTACAACTACTTCTCCCTACGCAGGTACTTACTTCTCAGGAGATTTACCTACAGGTTGGAGGATAGTGGAATATACAAACAACACAGGCAGTGACATGTTAATGGATGGAACAGTATACTCAGGTTTAGTTGGTTTAAAGATATTCAATCAAAATGATGTTGAAATGTTCCATATCAAAGCTGTTGATGGTATTGGAGGAACAGAGGGATGTGATACTGTATACAGATTCTCTGACTCAGACCAAGCATATATTGATCATGGAAATGATTGGACTTTAGCAACTGGTATTGTACCTTCAAATGTAGTGGACCTTACCAATTCAACATATACCGAATACGAACTTCTTGGCTGGGAAGTAAGAAGAGTTGGAGATGATCTATACAGGAATATGAATCCTAATCTTCCAGGATTTAATCCTGCTTGTGGTATTGATGTACATCTAACGATCACAAATCTTGCATATTACAGACAAACACCTAATGGACCAGCAATGGCCAATACTTACTACATGGCTATCTCAGATACTGTAGATTCTTCACAACTAGAAGAGCTAGATGAAGTTTTAGAGAGTCTTTCGGTTAACTAGAAAATAATGGATCACGTAGTATATGTAGATTACAAAGCTCAAGAGTTAGAGTCGCTTCTTAATGGTTCTAAAACTATGATATTAAGAGGAGCTTCTGGTAGAAAGTTACCCCATGGAAGAGTAAATACGGGCGATACACTCTACTTCATTAGAAACAATGGAGAGGGGTTGATCAAAACAAAAGCTACTGTTAAATCAGTATTTAATTCTGAGAAGATGGACTCCTCTACCTCTACAAAACTAGTAGATGAAAATATGGATAAGCTAAAGCTCTCAGATCAGCAGTACAAAAGGTTTGCAGGAAAGAGATATCTTGTACTAATAGGTGTTAAAGATGTAACAGAAGTAGAACCTTTTGAAATAGATAGAAGTGAATTTGGAAATATGGATGA
>CAYVBS010000003.1:3208-37066 GCA_964449955.1 uncultured Candidatus Saccharibacteria bacterium
TGGTGGAGACGGTGGGATTTGAACCCACGTCCAAAAGCAAAGTCTAGTGTCATGTACAAATATAGTTAGAATTGTATAGTCGAACTAAACTAGAAATTCTAACAAAAAGTAAAGTTCGCTCGGTAATTAATATTAAGTTAGTACACTCTACCGACAAAACATACTAACCATACCTTGATAATGACTATCTGTATCTCCTGATCAAGGACAAGAATATACAGACACTAACCGAATTTAATCAGTTAGACTTAAGCAAAGTTGTAAAGATAGTTAGGTGCAAAAGCAGCCTTTATCTTACTTGCAAAAGCGTTAAGTTTGTTTTCTACACTTATCTGTGTGTTAGTTAACGTACCAACGAACGATTTGTGACAAACTAAACTTTATAACTTCTGTCGAAAGCCTTGCGTCCCCATATTGCTAAAGAACGCTATATTATACCACTTTTCTTTACAATATTGGAGTAATGAAGAGCACTCTCTTTAATAACTCTTTCCTTACTCTCAGGATTCACACTAACTAATCCAAACTTAGGCCAAAAACCATGAGCCCATTCGAAGTTATCTAACAGAGACCAGTGCAAATATCCGATTATAGTAACTCCGTCCCTAATACAATTCTCCATAGCCTTCACAGTTATATCTAACCACTCTGCCCTATTCTTGTCCTCACTATCAGCCAAACCATTCTCTGTGATCATAATAGGAAGTCTGTATCTTTCCCAAAGCTCCCTAATTACACCTTCTATAGATTCTGGTCTATACCACCACCCTAGATCTGTAACTCTGTCATTTACGTTCTTAAGTCCTCGTATACCAATCATATTGTGAAAGTAGAAATTAAGACCTATGTAATCCAGATATCCTTTTACTAAATCTACTTGTACAAAACAGCTGATCCACCTATACATATTCGCAATTGCTACATTCCAAAGATTCCTGTTGTAAGGCTCTATAAAAGAGTTGTTCTTAGCAAATGAAACCAACGCATTGGGGTTATTTCCCTTTATCAAGGTATATACCGCTTTGTGAACAGTTGGGAAAATAAAGAAGTAAAACTTGAAGAATAGAAATATATTCTTTCTGTTAGGAGTCCACTCCCCACTTAAATATGACATCTGAGGATATACCTCGGGCTCATTGAAAGTTATCCAGTAAGTAACATCTTCTGAAAGTATTTCTAACACCTGTTTGGTCATTCTAAGGAAATACTCCTTAAACCTCTTTGCAAACACTCCACCCTCTTCTTCTAACCAAAGTGGTAATGTCCAATGCCACAGGGTAACAACGGGCTCAATATCATTCTTCCTTAACTCCTCTACTAAGCTCCTGTAATATTCCAAACCTTTAAAATCAAACACTCCTTTCTCAGGCTCTATCCTACTCCACTCTATGGAGAACCTGTATGCTTTTAACCCAAGCTTCTTTAAAACTTTTACATCCTCTTTGTAGTATTTAAAACTCTCACATGAATATTTTGAATTAGAAAGATAGTTGTCTGGATCTAATGGCTGTCCATTGCTCCACTTCCCCAAACCATCTACAACGGGCTCTGATACCCTTAACTGCTCCCATTTACTCCAACTGTTAGTAAGGCCACCCTCTATCTGATGAGAAGATGTGGCAGCTCCCCAGAGGAAGTTTTTTGGAAAAACACCCTTCATTTAATTCTCCTTTGTACTTCCCACAAACCAATAGCGGTAGCTACAGAAAGATTGAGAGAATCAATATCTTTAGAGTGAGGAATATATACACTCTGCCCCAGTTCTTTGTATTCACTACTTAGACCTTCAGACTCATTACCCTGGATGATAGAGAATGGAGATTTAAATTCAACCTCCCTAATATCCTTCCCTCCATCAAGCATGAATGGATAGAGGTTGTGAGCAGAGTATTTAGAAATATATTCTTCTATACTGTTGAACAATTCGAAATTGATATGGAATATTGCCCCCATTGTAGATCTAACAACCATTGGATCAAAGATATCAGCTGCAGGTTTAATAATTGCTAAATCTTTAAAACCAAAACCTAACATAGTACGGATAATTGTACCAATATTACCCATATTTTTAGGATTAACCAAAACAATATGATTGTCCTCTTCTGAAAGAGTCATTTCATACTTCTCAAATACTCCTACTACATAGGTATTCTCTTTAAAAGAGATCTTGTCTATCAACCTATCTGCATACTCAAAAGGAATATCGTTTTTAATACACAACTCCTTTATCTCCCCTACCCCCACACTCTCTTCAGTACCTGTTTTAAGTAGTACTTTATAAACCTTTTTGGGATATTTTTTAAGCAAATCGAGTACAGGATATGCTCCGAATGCATATGAATAATCAAATTTTTTTTGATATCTTTTAATCTTGGGAGAATACATACTAAGTATTTTTCAATATGTCCTGCATAATTTTATCTGCTGTATCCTTTTCTTTTTCTTTAGTTAATTTCCATTTCTCAGATCTAAGCAACATATATGCCTCTTCAACCTTCTTTTTTGTTTCTTTAAGAATTAGATTTTTCTTCACAAGCTCTTTCTGATACTCCTCTTCTCTTTTGTACATTTCATACACACTGTTAAGAAATCCGATAAGTAAAACCATGTAACTTAGAAATTTAGCAAGTGTTCCTAAGTTCAGCATTAATTGGTATTCAAGATTAAGATAGGGAAGGTAGAAGATTTGAGATATCAGGGCAAACACAAGTGAAAAGGTTAACCAGAAATCAAAATTTCTAAAAAAGATACCCTTACTTCTTAGATATCCTAGAAGTGCCAAGAGGAAGATGAACATTGCAACGGTCTGCCCTATTATCGCAAATGTATATCCTTGGTAATTAGCGAAAATTTGTGTGTAAAGTGATACGAATACAGTAACGAGTGTAGCTGTAAAGGCTACTGCTACAAATGCTATTTTTTCATTTAAGACCTTCTCTCTGTACTCTTCCCGCATTAACAACCAACTTCCTAACAGTACAAGGGAGAGAAAGAGTCTTGAGATTACTGTTGTTGTTGGAAATACATCATTTGTTCTCAGGGTAAAGAGCTCTGTAAATGTTCCTAAGCTTGCAAATATTTGTAGTGATTCTATGAGTCCTACTGATAAGAATCCTAATCCTAGGAAAAGGAAGTTGAGACTGCTTTTCTTAGTATAGAAACGAACTAATGCTAAGACTCCTATGAAGAAAGCAAATATGGAGGCAAGGAGATCTATAAATAGCTGAAAGTCTCCCATCCACTTTAGATTTCCGCCGTAGTAAGCAAATATTAAAAAGAGTAGTACAGATAAAAGGATCGTTAGTTCTTTTTTGTGTATATTTGATTTACTTAGTTTAGTATCCATTGGTAGATTTTAATACATATATTTAGAAAAAGATATTTCTTCATTTCTTTCAGCATATGGTGCACATACAGTTACTTTACCAACGCCATCACTAAATATGAAATATCCTGTTCCATTGATGGAGATATGTTTAGGATCTGTAGGCATTATTACAAGCTCTTCTCCGTTGCCTAAGAAACTCATATTAACTAAGTCTGTACAATCATATGGTCCTGTTTTACATATTTCATTCATGTATTCTACGCATGTTTTTGTTTCTGGTATTTGTTCGGGTATTGTATTTGTTCTGGAGACATATGAGCTTACATATGTAAGTACTTTAGAGAGGTCCGCTCTTCTTTGTAGGTTTCTAGCATCAGATCCTTCTTTGTTTGGGTTTATAGCTAGTAAGACAAGGAAAACAACTACTCCTATTGCAGATAGTATGACCAATATTTCAAGAAAGTTAAACTTACTTTCTTTTTTCTCTTCTTGTGTTGGTTTCACTGGTACGAAATTGATTGTATCTACAGTTAGGGCATTGTCCTGCATAAATACATAATACACAAATTACGAGATTGTTTACAGAGTTTAGATATATACCTATAGAGTAATAACTGGTTCGACATAGTAATATAGGTGCTAAAAAGGTTGTTGTGACGCTGTTTAAAAACTTGTCCACAAAATCCTTCTACCTGTGAGTAACTAATCATATAAAAGGGAAAGCGGAGAGGGTGGGATTCGAACCCACGGTTCAGGAAACCCCGAACAGCACTTTTCGAGAGTGCCCTATTCGACCACTCTAGCACCTCTCCAATACGTAATTATATCAGGCCTGGCCTTAAATCTGTATTGATATTAGGAGATTTTAAGATGAAAAAGATGGTTATAGGATTTGTAGGCCTGGCCTTAAATCTCTTCAAAGGGGATGTAATCGCCGTATGACATTCTGTCTATCCTACTCTGTTTTCTAATATCCTTGTAGAGAACTTTCTTCTGAAGTAAGACAAATATTGCATCCTTATCTGCGTTATTTAAAAGCAGTATCAATGCTTTTGGAAATCTTAATTTGGTTTCAACAATTAGGAAGTACTGACCATTTTTTATTGAGAACCAGAAGTTATTAAGCATGAACCATTCATACAATCTATCTCCTGTATCAATACCACGTGCTGTGATCTTGTGACTAACAGTTTCTGGTTTGTTAGTGCTCAGTACGTATATGAAGAAAAGAAGAGCAATTATGGCGGCCATTAGCCAGTAATTACCAAGTATTGCTAAAAGTAATATGAACAGTAGTGATGCAGAAAGTATTATCCAAAATGTTTTACTCTCTATTTTCAACTCTATTCTATCCGGTGCTTCCCATTCAAAAAGTTTAATATTTTGAACAACATCTTTAGTTTCAATATCACTCTCCTCCATTACCAATTCTTTTTGAGCTACTTTTTTCCTAAAATCTGCTTTCTCCTTCTTTATAGCTTCTTCCTTCATCTTTGCGATCTTTTCCTCCCTTTCTCTTAACTGCATTTCTCCAGAGAGGATTTTTGCAATTTCTGTGAACTCGTCGCCTACTTTTGTTTTAATGTTGGATTTTTTCATAGTTGATATATGTTAATCATATAATAAATGCGAGGGTTATAACAACAAGTAGGATCCCTAATCCCCAAAGAAGACTAAGGATATGGAAAAAGTTTAGGATAAATATTAGGAGTAAACCTGCAGAGAGAAGAAAACCCCATTTCAAGGAGCTTGCATAGATGGAATATCCGCTTTCTTTTTTTAGTAAGAATATCTGAGCTAAGTACGCAATAAGGGTTACAAAGGATCCTATGGTTAGGATTGATGAGATTGTAAAAAAGAGTACATTTAACCATATATAATCGCCATTTTCGTTAATAGGTAAGAAGTTTCCAGAGGAAATTAAATACAACAGTATGGAAACGGATAGTAGAGTTACCAGCGTAATAGAGTATGCAAATTTCATATTTTTCTGTTTATAGGTATTCTCTTCCATCTACTCTAGATTTATTCTTTTAAATTAACTTTTATTAATGTATACATGAATATCCTAATTATAGAGAAATCTAAAAGTATTTCCCAGCTCTTAAAAAACACATTAGTAGCATATGGATATAATATTACGGAAGACACCTCTGATTTTGTTAGTGAGCATCTGATTAAACGTAACCTTTTTGAGGTAATTATTTTAGATACAAATATAGAGGGTAAATATACAACTGTAGATATTTTAAAAAGGATTAAAGATTGTAAGGGTGTTAGTTGTAAAACATTAGGGATTTGTTCTATTGGTACTTGGAGAGATAAGGTTAATTTTTTAAATAATGGAGGTGATGATGTTCTATCATATCCATTTCCTATGCAGGAGCTAATTGCAAGGATACAAGCACTCTTAAGAAGACCTAGAACATATATTGATAGTAAGCTTTTTGTTGGAGATCTCCTTTTAGATACTCAGAGTAAGACTGTTTCTGTGGGAGATAGGGATATACCTTTGAGAAAGAAGGAGTTTGAGCTTTTAGAATACCTTATTAGAAACAAGAACAGGACAGTAAGCAGATGTGAGCTTCTAGATCATGTCTGGGATTACAGAAGCTATACAGGTTCTAATACAATCGATGTACATGTTAAACGTATTAGGGACAAAATGCCTAGGAAAAATATTATAGAGTCTATACATGGACAGGGTTACAAAGTAAAGGACTCTAAAGCATCATTGGCATTACAAGATGTACAAAGTCAGGATCTTCCTCAACCTTAAATACTCCTGGTTTAACAGTTTCAGAGCATTCAAATACAATGTTCTCAGAATCTATATGATTTAATACATCGCTTAGTAATCTTGAACTAAATGCTATCTTTACACCATCACCTTCAATATCTCCGGTAAATGTACTCTGGTTACTACCTAAGTCTGTTTGTGTAGCAGAAAGAGTAACTGTATCAGCTTTAGGATCTATATCTAGTATTAGTTTGTTACCAAGGACACCTTTAGCAATTATGTTGGTTACTTTAAGAGAGTTTAAGAACTCATCTTTATTAATTCTACTTACAGTTTTATATCCAGTTGGAATGATCTGTCTGTATTCAGGAAACTGTCCATCTATCAATCTAGAAACTAAATCAACATCTCCATATTTAAAGAGTATCTGATTTCGGTCCTCTATTAGATATACCTCTACTGTTTCCTCATCTCCAACCTCTGCAACTATATGTGCTAACTCGAGTAATGCTTTAACTGGTACCAATATATTTGTATTCTTTTCTGTATTAGAATCTAATTTAACAATTTGTCTTGAGAGTCGAAGTCCATCTGTACCAACAAATGAAATACTTTCACCTTCTACTTCAAGGAGTATTCCTGTTAAAACAGGTTTAATATCATCTGTAGCTGCTGCAAATGCAACTCTATCTACAGACTTTTTAAGAAGCTCTGTAGATATCTTAAACAGAGGTTTATCTTTACTAACGGTAACAACAGAAGGGAAATCATCTGCAGACATTGTATTAAAACTAGCAGAGTTATTTGTACTAGAGATATTTAGATTCTGATTCTCTAATTCAACATCAACTTTGTCTGAAGGAATACTGTTTACAAACTCACTTAGCTGTTTAGCTGGAACAGTTGTCTTACCTTCTGACTTAACATCTGCTCCAATCCAAGTATTAATACTTATCTCTAAGTCTGTAGCTGTCATTATTAACTTACCCTTACTACTTTCAAACTGAACATTATTAAGTATTGGTAATCCTGGTTTATTACTGACTACTCTACTTACTATGTTCAAATACTTGGCAAAAGTATCTTGGTTACAAGAGAATTGCATATTGTTTCCTTATATATCTTATGTAATGGGCAGTTATTCCCTATATTCTACTTAATATTTGTTTCCTTTTCTACTTTTTAATTTATAAATATATGTAGTTGTAATAGTAGTAGTGAGTATGGATATGTTGATAATTGTTTAACTTCTTTTAAGAATTGCTTCTACTACCCTACTTTACTACTCTCATATTACTGTCGATATCTTTCTTCTGAATATATTATTAAATCATTTACTTTCTTTAAACTACAACACTTTTTTCTGTGGATACTCTTTGTGTACTACTTGGGACAAAGAGGGTATATGTGTGAATAGGTAATTAAGAAAAAGTTAAGTGTTTATAATGAACTGCTGTTTTAACGAACTTTTCTATGTGTGGAATATTCACTACCTTATCCAGTCTTATCTCCTGCTTCTCCACAGAGTTATCCACAGGTTACTGCTTTAACTCACGTTTACAGATCTCTACTTTCTCTGAAAATCTACTATCTGAGGATATTTTCTCTGAAATCTTTTCGCATGCATGCAGTACTGTAGTATGATCTTTCCTGTTAACCTCTCTTGCGACTCTTTCCAACGGAAGGTCCAACTCTTCTCTTAGAAGATACATAATTACTTGTCTTGTTAAGGCAACGTATGCTGTTCTTCTATTTCCCTTAATATCACTAACAGGGACATCAAAAATATCACTTACAGTTTTGATTACTTTAACAGGTGTAATTCTTTTTCTTTTACTCTCTATATCAACTTGAAGTATTCTAGCTACTTCTTCATATGTAGGTTCTTCCCCTAGTTTCATTAAAGTAATTACTTTGTTAAGTGAACCCTCTAACTCTCTTACACTGTTTTCAATGTTTTTAGCAATTAGATCTATATATTGATCTGGTACTACTGTTCCTTTTTCATGCATAGCCTGTTTAAGTATTGCTATCCTTGTCTCGTAATCTGGTACCTGTATATCTGCAACCATACCACCTTCAAATCTAGATCTTAATCTATCTGTAATATTTTTAATTTCTTTTGGAGGTCTATCAGAGGCAAGCACTATCTGTTTGTTAGCTTGATACAGAGTATTAAAGGTATGGAAGAGCTCCTCTTGTGTTTTAGGATATGTTTCTACAAACTGAACATCGTCTATTATCAAAAGGTCTACCTCCCTGTACTTAGCTCTGAATGATTCGTTTCTCTTCGTACGTATTGCCTCTATCATTTCATTTAAGAACTGCTCTATTGAAACATATACAACCTTTTTGTTTGGATCCTTATTTAATATTTCATTACCAATGGCCTGCATTAAGTGGGTCTTCCCAACACCTGTATTACCATAGTAAAAAACAGGGTTGTATGCTCTGCCTAAGTCTTCAACTACCGCCTGTGCTACAGCTTCTGCTAATCTATTATGTGGACCTACTATGAAGTTATCAAAAGTGTATTTAGGATTCAACCTAGCTAGTTTTAAAGCATTCTCTATCTTATTCTTTTCTTCTTCTACTGCTGAAAAGAGATCTCCTGTGGCTACTTGATTAGTGGGGTTATGAAACTCATACTTATTCTGTTTCTTCTCCTGTGTAGCACTTCTAATATACATCTCTATTTGAAGATTTTGTCCAGTAGCTTTAGTCATGCACTGCTGAAGAAGGCGTTGATAGTCTCGGAGAATGGTTGTCTTTTTGAATTCACTTGTACATGATATTGAAGCTACACCATTCTTAATACTCTCAAGATATGTATCTCCAAACCATGATTGATACTCCACCCTATCCATTATCAGTCTTAAGTTCTCAGAAACAATTTTC
Source organism: uncultured Candidatus Saccharibacteria bacterium (assembly GCA_964449955.1). Taxonomy (GTDB): domain Bacteria; phylum Patescibacteriota; class Dojkabacteria; order SC72; family SC72; genus CAYVBS01. The sequence goes on from CAYVBS010000003.1 coordinate 12,175, forward strand.
CATACATCGTCACAGTCAAATTCTGACGTTTCCACATTAGTACTTTGAGAAGTATCTGGTTTTGGAATACCCTCTTCATATTTTTCAAAGTCGATTTTATCCATACTATATATTAGTACTTAAGTATATATATGGCAGTTAAGGGCAGTGCTATGGTCGATTGGGACTGATACTCTATTATATGGATTTTCTAGAGAATGTGGATAAGGTTGTAAAAGATGGATAGAAGTGACCGGATACTAGGCTTTTTTGTAGATGTAAAATCTGTCTATCTCCAGTAGAGTCACGGGTAGTAATATTTCTGTATGTAAAACAGCTTAAATATTTGCCATTTCTTACTATGGTAGGATATAATTAGCCTGCATTGAAATTATAACTAAGTAAATGAAGAGAACATATCAACCTAAAAACCTAAAAAGACTCAGGAAGTTTGGATTTAGAGCAAGAAACACTGATACAGGTGGAAAGAAGGTGCTCAAGAGAAGAATGAAGAAAGGAAGAAAAGCACTAACTGTTACTGCTGAATATAAACTTCTAAGAAAGAAGCCTACCTCAAGAATTAGGTAGTGTATACTGTAATATGCTTCAGAAAAAATATCGTCTAAGTGCTAAGTACTTTAGAACACTCTACCAGCAAGGTAAAAAATATCGTGGCCAACTAGGTATGCTAATTGCACAGTATTCTGAAAAGACAAGTAATCCTCAATTTGGTTTTGTGGTTAGTAAAAAGGTTGGAAACGCAGTAGAAAGACATAGGGTGACTCGCCTACTTCGGGAAATAACAAGGGATGTTTTGAAAGAGTATAACTTAGAAGATAGGAAATACTTGTGTCAATATATTGCGTTTAAATATACAGATTCTTACAAAGAGCTGTATGAAGAATACTCTAAGCAAATATTAAGAGCTTTTAATGAGGAAAATTGAACTGTATTTAATAAAAATATATCAAAAAACTCTCTCTTACAATCATGGATATATGGGAAAGATATTTCCTAATTACCGTCCATGTAAGTTTACGCCTACCTGTTCAGAGTATGGATATTCGGCAGTTGAGAGGTTTGGTTTGATCAAGGGTAATATTCTTGCAGTAAAGAGGATATTAAGATGCAACCCTTGGGCTAAGCCAGGTCAATATGATCCTGTTCCTGAAAAATAATTTCTTTTACTGTATAATGCATCAGATTTCTTAATTATTTGTTTATAACGATTATGTTCGCGACAATTTGGAATACGGTTCTTTTCTACCCTATGCTTAATGTAATGATGCTTCTTTATCACTTTCTAGGTGATAATCTTGGTTGGGCTATCATAGTATTAGCAATATTAATACGACTAGCTTTAATACCTTTAGTAAAAAGGCAGACAGCCATGACAAGGAAGATGACGAGTATTAAACCTGAGTTAGAGAAGTTACAGAAGCAGTATGCAAACAACCCTGAGAAACTTTCTCAAGAGCAAATGAAGCTTTACAAGAAGAGTGGATACAATCCAATAGGTTGTTTAGGTACAATGATACCTCAGCTTGTTATGCTTTATGTCCTCATTGGAGTAATTCGAGCAGTTACTAATGGTACATTAGAAGGACTCTACCCTTTTGTACAGGAGATGATAGGTTTTAATGATGCATATGTTGTAAATACACAGTTCCTTTTCTGGGATCTAACTACAAACTTTAGTGCTGTCTCATCTGAATTTGGAAGATTCTCTGCTCAAGCACTTCCATATATAGGGTTAGCAGTTTTAGTAGGTATTACACAGTATATTACAACAGTGTTTACTCAGAAGATGCAAACACCTACAATTAGCAAGAAGAAAAAGAGTGGTGATGGAGCATTAACACCAGAGGAAATGCAGAGTAAAATGATGGGTTCTATGATTCTTATCTTTCCAGTTATGACAGCATTTATCACTATTAGCACTCCTGCAGCTCTTGGTGTCTACTGGGTTATTCAATCTTTAATGTTAGTAGTTCAGTACTTTATCTTAGACTTTGATAAGACGAGAAAGGGAGTTCAGAATCTTTGGGATATATTAGTAACAAACAGAAGGAAGGATCTTAAATAGAAATAAAATATTAATAAATATATATGAAAGATATTGTTAAGAAAGAAATAGATACCCTTCTTTCAATTATGAACATAGAGGCTGATTATAAGCTTGATGTTGATGATATAGAGGGTGTTACATATTTTAATATCTGTTTTGAGGGTGAAAACCTTGGTTACTTAATAGGTAATCATGGAAGACACCTAGACTCTTTTCAGTATGTACTTCAGATGATGTTAAGAAAGAATTTTGAAGAGGATTTTAACTATAGAGTAATTCTTGATGTTTGTGATTATAGAAAAGAGAAGAATGAAAAATTGGAGAAGTTTGCACTTCAGAAAGCTGATGACGCAAGGATTTTAGGAGAACCAGTAGATCTCCCCCCTATGAATCCTTTTGATAGAAGAATTGTACACATGACATTACAGAAGTTTGATGATATTACCACTGAAAGCTTTGGAGAAGGAAGTGATAGATATGTAAGAATTATCCCTAAGGGAGAGTTTGATATTGATACAAAGGGAACAGAGGAAGACGATGAAGAGAGTGAAGAGTAATGTACTCTTCTGATAGAATAGTTTAATGAGAACTTTTTTAAGACGAAACTACTCCTATTTACTCATATCTTTGTTACTTCTCCTACCTATATGTTTTCTATTAAATGAAAATATAGGGAAAGGTATTACTCTCATACTCCTATTACTATGTTGGTTAATTCTAGTCGTGTATTCTAATAAAGGAACCTTTGTATCTCTCCTGTTCATATTTCTTGTACTTCCTTTTAATATAACAGTACAAATTCCAGAGTCTGTTCATATATTCAATTCAAATATATCAATTTCAGATCCATATGTTGGTGGACTTTGGGTCAACTATCTAGTCCCCACCCTTTCAGTTTTAGACTTGTTTATATTTCTCTTACTAGTAACTCTTTTTAAAGAAGAGAGAGGTATTCTAAAAAAGGTTGTTAGGAACAAATACCTTTGGATATTGGGAGTATTTTTATTAATTCAGAGTGTATATGTTCAAGAAATTTTTGTTCTGTTTCAAAATGTTCATTTATACATATACATTCTTACAGCTTTAGCTGTAAAAGAGATTTTTATTAAGAGAGAAGTTTACAATATGCTGTTACAGAGTAGTTATACAAATATTGCTGTATTAGTGCTACTTCTTGTACAGGGGATAATAGGGATTTATCAGTTTACTAAGGGCACTTCTCTTGGAGTGCACTTTCTAGGAGAGTCTTTAATAGTTAGTGGTATGTCAGGTTCCAGTTTTATTGATATAAATGGAGAGGCTTTACTAAGAGCATATGGTACTTTCCCCCACCCTAATCTCTTTGCTGGATGGCTAATACTCCTGTTTGTAATATGTTGGATACTGTTTAAGCACTCAAGGCAGAGAATCTTTCCTGTTATAAATGCACTACTAATACTACTCTTCTCTGTGTTTACCTTCTCTAGGATATCAATGATCCTACTACTTCTACTTTCATTCATATGGGTACTCTCTTCTGTAAAAAGAAATACTCTCCTCTCTGTATCAAATATTCTTGTTGTAAGGTTCCTAAATGTTTTTAGTAGTGAAGACAGCAGTTGGAGTGATAGGTTGAAATTGATAGAGGTAAATTGGAAGATATTTAGAGAGAATATACTTTTTGGTACAGGTATTGGGAATTCACTTAAATACTATGCCGAGAATATTCCATATACAACCGGTGGTAAACTACTATTACAGCCTGTTCACAATATCTTTGTCTTAAATATGGTTGAATTGGGTATCTTAGGTAGTATATATTTCTGGTTTTTACACTACAAAGTATTTTTAAGAGGTGTTCAATGGAATATTGTAAAGTTGTGTATACTCTTAGTAATCATTCTAATTGGGATGTTTGATCATTACCTACTCTCTCTTCCACAGGGTCAAGCTATTTTTTATACCTTTTTGATAGTGCTAGCTTACTAATTATTATTGTGGATAGTAGGCTTACCCACATTAAATACTCCGGATATACTATGAACTTGAACTGTACCCCTATTGATACTAGTAGCGCTAGTACATTGATCACTAGGTATGTAATTAGAAGTTTCTTAAAGAGTTTCTTTTTATATTTTCTTAATATATACAGTCTTGCTAATGGATAGATGATGATAAAGGAGAGTGCAAATGCCCAGTGAAGTGCTCTTCCTGGTAAGAAGTCTGTTGAGGGTACTAGCCCTATTCCTAGTATCCCAAAAGCTGTTAGTGCGTGTATATTGTATATCCATTTAGAGCTCTTTTTGTATAGGGGGAACGTAACGGCATCTAATCCACACAGTAATCCTGTTATTATTGCTGATACCCCGAAGTATGTTCCTGTTTCTAGTAGTACACCGTAATCACTTACTGCAAAACCTCTTTCTAAATCTATGAACTCATATATATGAAGAGGAAAGTTCCCGAGTAGGTATAGGTTTGAGAGAGTGAAATATATTAGTGCAAGTACGTCTAGCATGTATAAAGATAGCGTGAATAGAGGGAATTGTAAACTGTTTGATATCCCTATTTATTACAACTAGTCCATCCAAATTTCATCAGAACTTTTGCATCTATACCACAACTACAAGAATCAGAGGTAGAGATCGTCTTTTCATCTTTACATAATTGTACAAGATCCATAGTGCATACCCTTGGGGTTATACATATCTGGTAAGGACTTCTATAGAAGAAAAGAAAATATATAGCAGTTAAGATAAATATGGCTAAAAGTAGTAGTAATATCTTAAAGCGGTTCATAAGATGTAAAGGGTTTACTTTAACAAACGGAGAGAATGGGATTCGAACCCATGGTACATTTACATGTACGCACGCTTTCCAAGCGTGTCCTTTCGGCCACTCAGGCATCTCTCCCAATCAACTGGCGTACCCGGCCGGAATCGAACCGACAACCTACTGCTTAGAAGGCAATTGCTCTATCCTATTGAGCTACGGGTACATGATACAGGGCCATTTTATCAATAAACGGGGATAATTTAAAGAGTTATGACTCTATTCGCTCTGTAATTCCAGTACAGAAATAAGGATACCACCCCTCTTGCTTGGGAAGTACTTAAGGAAGTCAGGGAAACTACTCGGGTTAAATTCTACCTCTGTTGGTTGAGCTGCGAAGTTAAGAGTCTCTAAATAGACCAAACCATCACTCCACTTCATACCCTTGAGCTTACTCTCTATCGCTACCTTATCAACATCAGGTTTGATGTTAGCTTCTGCTACTAACTTTATCTTAACAGTATCATCAGTACTCTCTTCTACAGTAAGTTCTTTCTCAATATTATCACCCAGTACTAACTCCCAATCATTGTTACTTTCAAAAAGATTCTGATCCTGGGCCTCAGTTCTAAGCATAGAGATTAAACCTTCATTCAAATCTTTTGTCTGGTAATATGTAGCAGTACCTTTAATTGATAGCTGAATATTTACTGTTGAAGCCTCTCCTCCAACAGGAACATCTGTCTTTATACTAGACTTCTCAACCTCACTCTTTATTGTATCCTCTATAATATCCCAACCCTGACCCTTCTCTCTCAGTTCACTCTTAACTTCCTCTATTGCTGTTGTACTTAAACTATCTACGGCAGTATCTACATCATTTTGAGAAAGAACTGTATATTCTGTTTTACTTCCACCAGAGAAAGCTGCACTATTTAGACCATATACCTCTGATTGAGGATATCCTGGAACTACAAAAAACTTACTAGCAGGAAGATTGTACTCCTCACCGATCTCTGCTGCTTGAACCTGAACATCAGTCATTGAGTTACAGGTCAACTCTGCAGATCCTGTTAACTTGTACGACTTATCTCCAGAAGATATTGTCTGTCCACTGTTTAAAATAATTTTCGGAGTAGCATCAGTACATTCATTCTGTTTCGTATATGTAATTCTTACTGTACCCGTCGCTTTCTCTCCCTTGTATGCTTTACCTGTCGCTGTTAGGCTATCTGAGAGACTTTTTGTAACCTCTTCTGTTTTAACAGGAATCTTCAAATTATCAAAATCAACTTCCGTAACATTAGGATCTCCTGTAAATATCTTCTCAATACTTACTGGTTTTGCTTCTACAAATACTCTAACTTTTACAAATGGAACAAATTTATAATATGCGAAAGCTCCAAGAATTAGAATGGCAAGAAAAGGAATTAGAAGCTTGGGTAAAAGTTTTACATATTTCTGATCTATATTTATCTTTGGCTTAGGAAAACTCTTAATGTTCATATTAGGAAGAGCAATTTTAGGAATAGCTGGAGTTGGGTTCTCCTCTACTCGCTTTATGATTGGCTCGTCTTTTTTGTTTAATTCCCCACTCTCTTTCTTCTCTGTATTGGGTATATCATTATCAATAGTTAGTATATCTTCTGGTTTTTGATTACCCCTTTCTTCCTTACTTCTATTAATTGCACTGTTGACTCTGTTTTCAAAGGAGTTAGGTGCTACTGCAGGAGCATCTGTTTCCTTCTTTTCAGAGGCTTTCTTTTTAGGTACTTTATTCAACGCTCTATTTCTCATAGCTAGAGCCTCTTCCCAATCTGTTTCTGTTGGTCTAGTTGGTGTCTCTACTACTTTGATTCCTGCCAGATTACTATTTCTTACTCCCGTAGGATTTTGAATGATTTGAGCAATTAGTAGCTTGTCCTCTTTACCAGCGGTCTCTTGCAAGACCCTTAGATTAATTGGACTAATTAAGAGGTCACTGGGTTCTGTAAAAGTAAGAACTATTCTTTCAGCAGTACTTTTATGAATCAATCTTACGAGATCTGTAAGCTCATGCTCTGTATTTACTACAATTTTTTCTATTTTTAATGTCTTCTCCTCCATCTTTATACCTCCCAATTTATATCATACTTTACCTTGTCTAGTTCCATATCATATGCAAATTTAGCAAGAGATGCGGGAGTAATATCATATACATATTTTAAGTCTCCACTATTGTCTGTTACCGATTTTAAAAGGTTTGGAGTATACATCTCTATCTTAGGAACTACTGGGAAGGGCAGATATCTTTTCCAAGGGAACTCAAGCATAACGGATTTCATGTCAGGAAGTAAAGCACCTCCTCCACACAGATATATCTGGGTGGGAAAGGTCTCGATATCTTCACAATTCTCTAAAGCAATCTTAAAAGTTCTCATCCAGAGATTTGCAGTTGAGTACATGACTCTCTGTACCTGTCTAGTTACCTCTTTTGGTAATTCTTTCTGAGAGTACTTAATCTTTCTTTGCTCTGCATGTCTAAGATCTGCATCTGTAAGTTTACCTAATTCTTTTGTAAATACTCTTCCTCCGAATGCAAACATCTGTGTGTCTGCAATATTTCCATTCTTAACTACAGCAATGTCAGTTGTTCCTCCTCCAATGTCTACAAATATGGCAGAGAAATCGGAATTCTCTACACCTGCGAAAGCTCTTGCTACTGCAAATGGCTGAGAAACAATTCCAAGAACCTCTAGATTAAGAGATTTAGCAACTTTTCTTAAAGCTTCTGTGTATGTTTTGGGTGCAAAGGAAGCATAGAAGTTTAACCTTACATTTCTTCCTTTGTAACCAACCAAATTACTTACTGGCATACCCCCTATTTCTAAACCAGTTGGAGTAATATGGAGTATCTCTATGTCTTCATTCTTTAATCCTGTCCTTTGTCCTAGATCACCCTTTCCATTTGCTTCTATCTGATCTCTAACCTGCCCTATTATCCTCTCCTGTTCTTTAACAGTTACCTCTTTATCAAAGTTTTCTTCTCTTTGGTAATTAACTACTATCGAAACACCCTGAATATATTCTCCTGCGATACCCATGATTACCTTGTGAGGTATCTCTTCCTCTTTGAGATTATTAGTTAATTCATCTATGGAAAGCCTACAATTCTCCAAAACAGTATCTAGATTTGTAATGATTCCACTTCTCATTGCATGCTGCTGCTGTTGGATTCTAGATACTTTCTTGATGGTAACACCTAGCTCGTCCATTGTAAAAAGCATACTCTTTACACTCTCTGTACCTATATCTAGAGCAACTATGGAAGTCTGTCCATCAAGCAGATTTTCCTTCCGGAGGTTTTTAAATGGCAGTTTTATCATATACAGCAATTTTAGCATAAAAATGTTCTTTGCAAAAAACATTCTCGCTTAAGATATATTATATACAAAAAGAGTCTTGTTAGAACTATCTATTAAACAACTACAACTAAGATAATTGGTTCTCTTTCGGTCTTTTTATATATATATTTACTCAGTGCTTTTTCAATACTATCCTTCAGGTCGGAAACGTTTTTATTCTTCTCAGATTTCCCTAGCCAGTCTCTATGAATATCAAATATTAAGGTCTCTATTTCTTTGAGAAGAGTTTTGGAACTTTTCATATATATGAATCCTCGAGACACAAACTGAGGTCTTCCTATTAATCTACGATTCTTTGTACTTAAGTTAAGTACAACTGTAAACATACCGTATTCTGAGAGCTGCTTCCTATCCTTTAGCACTATCTCTCCAGTATCACCTACTCCAAGACCATCTATTAATATTGGTTTAGATTCAACAGGTCTTCCCTTCTTCCAAAACCGTCCATTGTATTCCCATACTTGACCATCGTCAGTAAGCAAGATATCTTCATCTTTCATTCCCCACGCTAGGAAATTCCTCTTATTAAAGTATCTAAATGTTAAAGGACCGTGTATTGGCATTACAGTCTTTGGCTTTATCAAATCAAACATGATCTTCATATCTTCTTGATTACCATGTCCAGTTGAGTGGATCTTAGTCTCTACAGTATCTTTAACTAGATCTGCACCTAAACCTATTAACCTGTCGGTCATTCTTTCTATGGCTGTAACATTTTCGGGTATCTCTGAAGAGGACATAATTACTAAATCACCCTTCCTTATCTTTACATACTTATGTTCATTCAACGAGATCCTATTCAATGCTGCAAATCTCTCTCCTTGGCTACCTGTTGTTAGGAGTAAGAGCTGATTATCTTTGTACTTAGGGATGTCTCTCTCTTTTATAATCAGACCTTCTGGAATATGTATATATTTTTGCTTCTGAGCAATATTGATAGCTTGCTCTAAACTTCTCCCAGAGATCACTATTTTCCTCTCTGTCTTTTTTGCAATTTCGAAAAGAGAGTACAATCTTGTAAGTAGAGATGAAAAAGCTGCAACTATTACCCTGCCCTCAGCCTTCTCTATTACTTCTGAGAGATTCCTAGAGACCTCTGTTTCAGAAGGAGCTTTACCAGGTCTAGCCGCATTGGTACTTTCCATCAGTGCTAGATCTATTCTTCCTCTTAAAGATTTAAGTTTTTGATAATCTGCTTCCAGTTCATTAGTAGGCTGTGTGTCTATTTTGTAATCACCCGAAAAGAAAATATTTCCTTTAGGCGTATCTACAAAGATTGAGAATGCATCTGGGATACTATGATTTATACCAATGAAAGTTGCCTTGAAGTAACTCCCTATATTAACAGTAGACCTGCGGTCTACCCCATATATCTTAGACCTACCCTTCAAATTATGCTCATCTAATCTCTCCTCTATTAAGGCCTTGGCAAAAGAACCTGCATATACAGGAGGGAAATCTAGCTCTGGTAGCATCCACCTTAGAGCACCTGTATGATCCAGGTGACCATGTGTTATAAGTATACCCTTAACTTTCTTCTTGTTTTTTCTTAAATATTTAAAGTTAGGAATCAGGTAGTCTATTCCATACATCTCTTGTCCGGGAAATGAATATCCCGCATCTACTACGATTATCTCGTTGTTGTACTCTATAAAATTACAGTTCCTTCCTACCTCGGCAGTACCTGAGAGAGCACAAATCTTCAATGCTTGTGTGTTCTTAAAATTTTCCATGCTTCGATTATATCACAGGCCAGGCCTTCTAACCCCATAGCTTGTAAAAATCAGGATATTGGTGTGTATAAAGGGAATGTATTAGGCCAGGCCTTTCTTGTGGTATAATTGGAAACCGTTAAGACAGAGCTAGTCACTCTGGAGGTTTGGGAAGAAATCATTTGAGAGTAGAACCCAGAATACCATATATGTGGTATATGAGCTTAATATAGTAATATGTTAAGAAAGTAAGGTGGTATCGCGTTAATCGCCCTTACATTAGAGTGTATCTATGATAGGATATATTCTAGTGTGAGGGCCTTTTTATTTAATATATATTGTATTTTACATGATCACAGAAACACTCAAGAGGGGCTATGTAATTTCTACAGAAGCTCTTCATAATTCTGAATCTGGCAAAATGGAGAGAAGGGTAAAAAAACTTCGAGAGAAGTTAGATGGAAGGGAAGCTTTAGGTCCGATGGATATGGCTATATATGCATGTATGATTAAACGTATAAGTGGAGCACCTTTTAATGAACCACCTGCAACTGAAAGTTGGAAAAGTGCAGATATGTTTGGAATACATTGGAAAGCGTTTGAAGAAATGGCTAGAGACAAAACTTTTAGAGGTCCTACTGAAGGATGGGGAGTATTAAATTCTCCAAAAGGCTGGTCCGCTATCTGTGATTTTATGGGTTGTCAAGATCTTGGTGTTCAAGCTATCAAGTTTGTTCAAGATCGGGTAATAGAAATACAGCAATTTAATCAAATGCCGTACGTAACTGAAGATATTGTAAATACCCGAGAGAATCATATTGAAAGCTTAGAAAAGACAGCATTAATAATAGCTACTCCAAGAGAGTCTCTCTCTGAAGATATTAATTAAGTAAACCTTGTTGTGAAAGAAATACCTAAAGCATTTGAATCTAAAACTAAAGAAACAGAGATATACTCTCTTTGGGAAAAAAGCGGATTAAGCAATCCTGATACCATGAGAGTCTTCTTAGAGAAAAAAGGATTTGAAGTAAAGAGACCTTTTACAATCCCGCTACCACCACCTAATGCAAATGGGGATCTTCATATTGGACATATGTGTGGATATTCATTCCAAGATGCAATGGGTAGATTTAATAGAATGACGGGACACCCCACTCTACTACTTCCAGGTAAAGATCATGCAGGTATACAGACAGAGAGTGTTTTTACAAAGGTGTTAAGAGAACAGGGGATCGATAAGTGGGAGATCGGTAGAGAGAAGTTTTATGAACTTTGCTATGAGTTCTGTATGAAGAATGCTAAGAACGCTAGAAATCAGGAAAAAAGCATTGGGCTCTCAGCAGATTACAGTAGAGAATTCTTCACCCTTGATCCCAAGTTAACACAGATCGTTTATGAGACATTTTACAAAATGTTTGAAGAAGGTTTGGTATACAGAGATAAAAGGATTGTAAATATCTGTCCTAACTGTAAGACAGCACTAGCAGATGTAGATACTGTACATGAGGAAAGGAGAGGGATATTTGCATATATCATATATCCATTTGTGAATGAAGAGGACAAGGAGTTTGCTAGAGAGAAATTTGGTACTGTGGGAGTAACAGTAGCCACTACCAGACCTGAAACCATGCTTGGAGATACTGCTGTTGCTGTAAATCCAAATGATGAGAGGTATAGGGGATTAATTGGTAAGAAAGTATTACTTCCAATTGCTAATAGAGAGATCCCGATAATTGGAGATGAAGAGGTTGATATGGAAGTTGGGACAGGAGCTTTGAAAGTTACACCTGCACACTCACCTGTAGACTTTGAATTGGGTAAGAAGCATGACCTGGAGATTGTGAACGTAATTGATGAAGATGGAAAAATGACAGGAGATGTCCCAGAGAGATTTATTGGTATGGACACTATTGAATGCTCTAAAGCATTGGTCAAAGAATTGGACGAAGCAGGTCTTTTAGTAAAGATAGAGAATATTAAGCATGATATAGCTGTATGTGAAAGATGTGGTACCCCTATAGAACCCATTATCTCTAACCAATGGTATTTAGATGTAGAACCTTTAGCTAAGAAGGCACTTAAAGCATTAGAAGAGGGAGATACCCAGGTTATACCTGAAGGTCAGCAAAGAGCTTTGGAGTTTTTCTTTAGAAACATTCAACCTTGGTGTATTTCCAGACAGCTCTGGTGGGGACAGAGAATACCTGTATGGTACAGTGGTGGAAAGAAGCTGTATGACTGGCTGCAGGAGAATGAAGGAAAAACAGCTGATGATTACCAGAGGGAGACCGGTATAGAGGTTCGTGGTACGGGGGAGATTCATTTAGGAGAAGAAGCTCCTGATACTTCTGAAGTCTGGGAAGCAGAGACAGATATGTTTGATACTTGGTTTAGCTCTGGTCAGTGGCCCTACTCTACCTTGGGTGGCCCTGAGGGAGATGATTTCAAGAAATTCTACCCTACTCAGGTTATGGAAACAGCTAGGGATATTCTTTTCTGGTGGGTTGCAAGAATGATGATGATGAGTTTGTATAGAACAGAAAAAGCTCCATTTAAACATGTATTCCTGCACGGACTAATTCTTGCTAGTGATGGCTCTAAGATGTCTAAATCTAAGGGTAATACAGTAAATCCTTCAGACATCATTGAAAAGTATGGTGCTGATTCTTTAAGACTTTGGTACTTTAGTGATGCACTTCCTGGTAGTAATGCTCCAGTAAGGGAAGAAAAGATCAAGGGGAACAGGAACTTTGTAAACAAGATATGGAACGCTAGTAGGTTCATTATGATGAATATTAATGAGAGTGAGTTGGAAGGTGTTTCTCAATATGAAGTAGATACAAATTTACCAAGAATACAGATCACTAAAGCATATGTAGAGAAAGTTGCTAACTACTTAGAGAAGTTCCAGTTTAATCTAGGTGCGGAATATATTAGAGAATTCTTCTGGCATCAGGTGTGTGATGTATGGATTGAAGAGATTAAAGCAGAAATCAAGGACGAGGAGATTGGTTCTATGAAGAGAATTGAAAAACTTGGTGAATTGCTTTACATCCTTAAGATGAACCTCAAGATTATGCATCCCTTTGTACCTTTTGTTACAGAATCTGTATGGCAAGAGCTAGTAGCATTAGGATTAGCAGAGGGAGTATTAATGGGTGAACAGATTTAGAGCCTGGCCTACGGAGCTTATAGAATACGAATTTTCAAAGAGTGCTTGATATAAAGGTCTTTGTGGTGGCTAGGCCTTGATAAATGTTTATTATTCTTAAAGTTTAGTGCCGAAATTATTGTTATGGGTTTAGCAGGCCTGGCCTGATGGGGAAGCGATGGAGGGAGTCCTGAACAAAGTCAAATGATTCTTATAAATAAGAATGGACTCCCTCCATCAAGCGACACTCACTTAGTGGCCATGTCGCTTAGAGAATTGATCACCTCCTCTCTTCCTTCCAGCTCCGGCAGTTGGTCTTTGTTTTTTCTTCTCCTGTTCTCTTGATACCTGAGAAGAAAGTTTCCCTTCTTTTGATGAAGGGTGTGGGGGGGAAAGGTTGGTGGACATGGTGATCACCTCCTAATATTCTTGTAGCAGAAAGAAAAGTTTTTGAAAACAGAATATCTGTTTAGTGAATAATTAGAGATATGTGTATAAATATATTCTCTTTACTCTTTAAGGATTTTCTCAAACAGAATTTCAGGTGTGTTGATCTTTTGATCTGAAGCAATTGGGGTAAATATCCAAGTATTAATATTTTGCTCTACTCTACCCTTCTGTATTAACTCCTTGTTAGCATCATACTCTTCTGAAATGTTTAACATATTTCTAAGCTTCTCAGAACTCTCTGGAGTAAAGGGTCTAAGTAGAAGCCTAAAAGCATTTACCAACTGAAGAGAGTTATACATTGTGTTCTCTGCATCTTTAACATTCTCTTTCAGAGATATCCATGGGGCTTTGTCGTTGAAGTATTTGTTAGCAAAATCTCCAAGCTTGAGTAAAGCGTCTGTAGCTTTTACAAACTCACAAGCCTCTAGGTGTTTGGAGATAGTGTCAAAAGCTATCTGTATACTCTCCCCTACTTCTTTCTCTAATACTCCTTGAGGTATTACTCCATCAAACTTGGTATGTGTAAATGTTAAACTTCTATTTATGAAATTACCAAGATTAGCAACAAGCTCATTGTTGTTTAAATCTATGAAATCGTCTAAGGTAAACTCTCTGTCATGATTTTCAGGAGCATATTTTAGGAAGAAGAACCTAATTAAGTCTGGATTGTACTTTGCTAGGAGTTCCTCTACACTAACCCCAATACCATCTCCTTTGGACATCTTCTTTCCTTTGTAAAGAAGCATCTTGTTGGATGGTACATCGTATGGGAGGTTGAGAGGAGATCGCTCTGATTCTCCTGGGAGTTTGTACTCTTCCCACAACTTGTCATCCTCATATTTCTCACTATATGCAAGCAACTCTGCTGGCCATATTATTGTATGGAAGGGAGTATTACCACCTGCAATGAAGTAGAAGTGTTTGGCGTTGGGATCTTTCCAGAAGTATTCCCATTTACTAGGATTGCCTACTTTACTTGCCCACTCTATGGAAGCGGAGAGATATCCTACAACGGCTTCTATCCATACATATATGACTTTGTCTTCCCAACCTTCTACTGGAACTGGTATGCCGAATTTCATATCTCTAGTAACCTCTCTGGGCTCTAACCCACCCTTTATCCATCCTTTAGAAAATTCTCTAACCCATGGTCTCCAATTATCACTTGTCTTTTCTATCCACTCCCCTATCTGTGGTTCTAATTTTTTAAGGTCGAGGTAAAAGTGTTCTGTTTCTTTAAGTACCGGTTTGGAATCGGAGAGTGTACTGTATGGTTCTATCAAATCTTCTGGTTTTAGAAATTCTCCACACTCGGGACATTCATCTCCTCTTGCATTGGTGGCTCCACAGTTAGGACATACTCCTCTTACATATCTGTCTGGTAAAAATTTCTGTACTTTCTCATCAAAATACTGTTTGGATTTCTGTGTATACAAAAACCCTCTTTCCTTGAGAACAAGGAATATGTTCTGTACAACCTCTTTATGATTCTCCGTCATTGTAGAGGTGTAGTTCTCATATATTAATGAAAGTTTTTTGAAAGTATCAAGAATATCTTTATGTGATTGCTCTACCAACTCTTCTGGTGATATACCCAACTCTTCTGCTTTAAAGACAATGGGTGTTCCATGGCTATCGCTTCCAGATACCATTAATACATCATTTCCTTTAAGTCTGTGGTACCGTGCAAATACATCACAGGTAATATTTTGACCTGCAAGGTGTCCTAAATGTAGCTTACCACTGGCATATGGCCAAGATACTCCTATGAATATTTTTTCTGTATTACTGTTCTTTGTCATGTTTATACCGCCAATTATATCAAAATTCCTATATACCTACTAATTAGAGGGTTATGGATTCTTTTTGAAAAGCTTTGTATACTAGTTTAAGTAAAATACATTACTGCCCAATGTTTAAAAGAAATCGGGAACCAAAATCTATTAATTTCTTAGAGCCTATCAATACTCCTAGTGATGTATGGGCAGGTACTGTTAACTGGTTATCTAACGTTGGGAAGACGCTTCTTATCATTGTTGAGATAGTGGTTATAGCAGCATTTTTTTCTCGTTTTATTCTAGACAGAAAGAACAATGATCTGGCAGATGAAGTAAATTCTTTAGTTACAGTTCTTGATAATAGTGCATGGAGACAGAACAGTATTAAGTATGACAATCTTCAGAAACTACTTACTGATATAGCACTGGTTGAGAGGGGGCAGAAACTTAATTCTACTGTGGTATCAGAGATTACGAGCTCTATTCCCTCTTCTTTGAATGTCAAAAATCTTTCCTTTAATGGTGATAGGGTTAGTATTTCTATTGAGACTACTAACTTTGCAGCACTAAAGGAGTATGAAGATTCTCTAAAGAACAATACTTATTATTCAGATGTAAAGTTTAATATTTCTAAATCAGATTCAGATTTGGACGTGTCTGTATCTTTTATACTTAGTGAAAGGGTCTAACTATGGCAAGGAAACCTGACAAAGTGGATTATATACAAGTGATCAAGGAAGCACCTTCCAAGAATTTGGACTATGTTTTCATATCTCTTACTTTTGTAGTTGCTACTCTTTTAATTGTGTTTGCCATTAAACCTACAGTTGAGGCTGTTTTAACGATAGGTAAGGAGATCAAGGAGAAAGAAAGAATTGTGGGAGCGTTGAACAGTAAGATCAATGCTCTTTCTGTATTGGATACTCAGTACAATGATAACAAGGATAGTTTTGAGGGACTGACTTTAATATATCCTACTTCTGGGAACTTTAGTCTGTTTCTTTCCAATATTGAAGCTGTTATTGCTAGAAACAACTTTATACTCGAGTCTGTAGGTTTTTCGGAGTATGATAGTGCCAAGATGGATATAAATGCTTCTGTTCTAAAACCGTGGTCTACAAGAATATCTGTTTCAGGAAAGCGATCTAATGTTTTAAATTTGCTCAAAGATTTGGAAGCTATGCCGATGTATCCGGTTATCGAGAGTTTCTCATTTAGTGATAAGACAGATGAGCATGGTAATGTTAGATACTCTATACAGTTGAGGATATATCATATTGAAAATAATATGTTTTATGAATAGGGATGCAAATAGTTAAGAAATATATGGTAGCTATTGTTTTGTTAATACTAGTAGTAATAGTATGGCTTGGAATACTGTTTGTCTCAAGTAGGCAATTTGTACCTGTTAATCCTAATGCTACTTCATATACTAAGCCTCTTAAACCTTCTTTCAATCAAGAGAGTCTGGAGAAGGTAGCGGAAAGAACAGAGAGTAGTTTTCCTGTTCTGCCTTTGGAATTCTTTGAACTAGATAACTAAGCGTTTATATAGTCGTCTAACTTCTTTTCAGAAGATTTGTCTTTTAGCTTCTTTAATGCTTTTGCCTCTATCTGTCTGATTCTCTCTCTTGTTACTCCAAATTCTCTTCCTACCTCTTCTAATGTTCTTGTTACTCCGTCATCTAGACCAAATCTTAAGGATAGAACTCTCTTTTCCCTATCTTGAAGTGTATCTAGAATATCTCTTAGCTGGTTTTTGAGATATTCGGAGGTAGCAAAATCTTCAGGAGTTTGTGACCAGTCGTCAGGTATAATGTCTTGAAGTTTACTGTCTTTCTCATCTCCAATTGGAGTAGAAAGTGGTGAAGGATTCTGTTTGATCTTCCTTATCTCTGCTACCTTTTCTAACTCTATATCCATTTCTTTGGCAATTTCTTCATCGGTTGGTTGTCTGCCTAGTTTGGTAGTAAGTGTACTGTTTACCTTGTTAAATTTGTTAATGGTTTCAATCATGTGTACAGGTACACGTATGGTTCTTGCCTGGTCTGCGATTGCTCTTGTAATAGCTTGTCTGATCCACCAGGTAGCATAGGTAGAGAACTTAAAGCCTTTGTGGTAATCGAATTTCTCTACAGCACGCATTAGTCCTATGTTTCCTTCCTGTATTAGATCTAATAGTTCTAATCCACTTTTACTGTACTTTTTAGCAATACTTACAACTAATCTAAGATTCGCTGTGATGAGAAGCTGTGCAGCTTCTTTATCTCCCTGTTCGATTCTCTTTGCAAGTATTACTTCTTCAGCTGCTGTTAGTAGTGGGATTTTTCCAATTTCAAAGAGGTATGAACGTATTGCATCTGTTGTAATACTGGACTGTATTGTTTTAAGGATTCTAATCTTTTTTTCAAGAGTTAACTCTTCTGCACTCTTTTCAGCTGCTTCATCTTCTGGTTCTAAAACTTCTACTTCGTTCTCTTGTAATTCTTTAAATATCTCATCTAGTAGCACAATATCTTCTTCAATGGTTGGGAAGACCGTTAGTATGTCTTCTTGTGTAAGAAAGCCTTGTTCCTTACCTTTATCTACCAACTGTTTAATATTTTTTGTTTTTTGAGTTGAATTTGCCATTTGTATTATGTGATATAATTTAGTATATGACAGAATCTTATAATAAAGAAAATATAGATGAGAAAAAGCAGTTTTTTATAGATACCATCGCAAAGTTTTGTGATAAGTGTGGAGCTCCTTATTCTGTTACAGATTTAGAAATAATTCAAGACACGAATATATCGAGCATTATACACTTTTCTTGTGATAGTTGTAAATCTAACCATATTGCTACATACGTAAAACCATTTGGGGTAAGTAATAGGATGCCAGTAAATACAGATCTTACAGTAGAAGAAATATCAAACTTTGCGACAAAGAAGGAAACCTCTCCGGAGGAGATCTTGGATATCTATATGTACCTTAAGGGTAAGACTAAGGTTAGAATTTAACTGCTTATTTTTGCCATGAGATTTCAAAGCTCTGGTCCTGTGCCAGATCGAATCTTCGGTTAAGTTCGCTTCCAATACTGCTTAATCCTTCGGCTGTACCGAGTGTCCACTCGGTTGGATATGATATTGTAAGATTGTAAGCATCTTTCTTACTTCCTGGTTGTTTGAATATATTTATATCCATTGTGTAATTGTAATTATCATTCCTAATTGGGAAGTAGCTATCTTCTGATCTTGTTACTCTGTAGGATATTTCAAATGTACCATTACTGTTTACTGAAGTATTAAACCACCCGCCAACTACTTTGTATCCATTTTCATTGTATATGTTGTGCTTGTTGTCCTTTAATCCCTTTATGCTTAGGATTTGTGCATTTGAGGGTAGTAGTACACGCATGTAGTTGATGTAATCTCCCTGGGGATATTTGTTCTCTGTTGAATCGTTTTGAACTGCAATTTGGTATTTGTAATCAACCACTGAATCACTCTTTATATCCATATTCAAAGAGTAATTCTTCTTCAAATACATGTTAGCTTTGTTTCCACCCCAGTTCCAATCAATGGAGATGGGAGCTGATTGGTACTTCATATCAAGATTTCCATCCCAGTTACTTTCATCAAAGTAGGCTTTTGCTAATGTGTTTTTAAAGGTTGCTTGTAGATGTTTTTCTTTAAGTGATTCTATCAATACATCTGCAATGTCCTTGTATTCATCAAAGTTGGATGAGAGGAACTTGGTAACTGTTGAGTTTGCAAGATTAGCTAGGAATGTAGATTTCCTGTTTGATCCCGGTGTGAATTCGGTATGCATTTCAAATATTTTTGGATAGAGGTTCTCTGCAGTCACTATCTCACTCTCTCCAGGCACTTCAACACCTCCCCATTTTTCTAGTAGCTTTTGTAAAAAGGTTGTATCAATTGTAATGACTCCATCTAGGTCATTTCCTTTACCTAGATCATATATGTACTGTTCTGCAGAGGTCATGACTGAATCTAGGTTAGGATTCCAGTTTACAAGAGAAAAGGTATTTGGAGTGTTCTCTAGTGCTAATTTCATAGAGTTTGGTACCTTGTAGCTATGTCCTTGTACTTTTAGTGTACCATCAGCATTGTAAATATCATCTATGAAGAGCTCTCGTATCTGTCCACCTTCTATGCCCACAACTGCATAGCTAGAGATCCAACCTCCTGTACTTCGAATCTCTCCATCGTTTTGAAGTAGAATTAAATATCTTTTTCTTTCATCTACACCGAGTAGATCTGGTAGGAACTGTATAACTGTTTCTAATGGTTTTACACTTTCAGCTGTAGCATTTATTAGATCCTTGTACTGTAAGACAGGGTCTTGCATGAACTGTGGTACTGTTTTTGTATCTACAGAGCCGATAAGGGATTGTGCGAGTGTGATTTTGTATATACCTTCATTAATGCTATACCTATTACTATCTATTGCCTGCAGGTACTCCCGATATTCTCTTGTTGTATTGCTTCCTTCGCTTTGATCAAAATTTACAGCAGGTTCAAAGTCTTTAAAGTACTGTCCAAGGGGCTGTAGTCCTACTACAAGGTCCTGTGCACTATCTACGGCATGTCTACTACCTTGTAATATCTGTGCAGTGTTGTTGTAGAAGTTTTTCTGTCCAGTTACCTTGAAAAGCCAGTACAATCTTTCAAAACTGTTTTGAAGTCTATCTACATTTTTAGAAAGAGTAGCTGTTTCTGATTGAATGTTGTTAAAGTCTAGGCTTTGGACAGAGGAGTAAAGGTTTTGGCTGTTTCTGTATACTAGATATGAGCCTAGGCTAACTCCTACTACTGGTGCAATTAAGTAATATATTGCAATGGCAGAGAGAGAGAGGAGCATTAACCATTTAATTAGTAATTTGTAGTTTATATTGGTAATGAAGATCTCTGAATCTGAATTACCTTCTAGAGGTTTAAGAAGGTTTTCTACTATCTCTCCTAGTCTTGTGCTTTTAGTTGAGGTTAATTCTCTTTCTTTAGGCTTGTTACTTGCTTTTGATATATTCCATTTGTTGTCAGTTCTTTCATAGTAAGAGTGTAACTGTTCCACTATGGAATCTTCTAGTGTTACATTCTGTTTCCATCCATACTGTTGAGCATTAGGCGCTGGTACATAGAGATCTTGAAGTATTGGGTCCATCCCTTTCTTCTCTACAAAGCGTATGGCTTTGGCTTCAACATCTAACTCCAGTAGCTTGTAAGCAATTGAGAGGGTTGTGTAATCGTTCTTGTTACAGAGTGATATTACCTCTCCTTTGGTTTCGTCGCTAAACATGAGTTTAAGTATTCCGTAAACAGCATCACTTTCATTTACTAAGTTATGGATTTCTAGTCCTTCTCCCCATATCTCTATCTGATTTTTCTGTGTTGCATCTGTAAAGAGTCTGTTTAGAGATTCATCAGTTATATTCTTTATCCCTTTTCCAAAGAGTGTTCCTAATCTGATGATCCTTAGATCTGCTTTTGATTTGTCTACAAATTCGGCTGCGGAATTTTCACAGTATCTTTGTAGCTCCAATTTAGAGTAAGGTGAGGGTTGTGCTAGGTTACTGTTGTTTACCCGATTGGCTAGTTCTCTATTTAACTTAAGTGATGTTACTAATGCTATTTTAGCTTTATATTTATGAGCTGTTGTGAGGCTTTGATTAAGGTAGTCAGACTCTGAGAGGAAATCCTTACTATCTATATTAACTGTTTTAGTTCCATTTTCTTCAAGAAAGTAGTAAAGGTAATCAATTCTGCTAATCTTTTCATAGAAGTTTTTCAAGCCTTTGAAATCTATGAAGCTAACCTTACCGGTTTTCTTTAAATCAGAGAAGTAAGACTTTGTAGTAGCGGTATACTTATCAATTATTATCACCTGACTTCCCTGTTCAAGCAAGGTCTTTGAGAGTAAATATCCCAGGTAGCTACCTCCGTGTACAATTACAGATACTGGTGTTTGACCCTTAATTTTACTGAAGTCAGTGTTACTCATCTGTATTGGTGGTTTCAAAAGTTACAGGTACAGGTAAAAGATATGCTTTTACATTTAAGGTTAATCCAGCTCTTATTACTATTGGTAGTGATGCTGATTCATGATCTTGAGCTGATACTGTAATTTCATACTCTCCTGGATTTAGATCTATATTGGTAATTGGAGAGGTTTTAAGAAATTCTTTGTTTAAATATATTTTAGAGTTCTCTGTACTACTTGTTACAGTAAGTTTTCCTTTGCTTTCAGTGTATATACTATCACTTGTGTAGTAGAGAATTGTGCCGTACAGGTAATCTTCCGGTCCTATCTCCATATTAATTCTACTGGTTGTGTTTTTAGTAAGGGGAACATTTAGTGTATGTGTTTTGTAAAAACTTTCTTCGCTTCCACTTCTAGTCAGTTCTACAGTATGATCACCATCTAGAAGACTTTGGACATTAACCGGGGTTTCTCCATACTCTTTCCCATCTATTACAACTTTAGCTTTTCCATTGGGAGTTACTATTTCCATTGTAGTATTTGTGTAAAAGCTTCTTAGAATGGGAAGATTTTTAACAAAATTCTCCGTAGGCAGGTAGTAGAGTGCTACTGAAAGGAGGAGTACAAGGGGTACTATTGTTAGGGCAGTTTTCCATTTTTTCATACTGCTTTATTATATGCAAGCCATAGTTCTTTGTCTACAAATATCTTTAGTAAGAATATTTAGACTCTGGGGATTCTGATTTTGCTGTTTCTCTTTTGTTAGCTTTGTAGTTTACAAATACAATTAAGCCTATTACCAAGGCAAAACCAAATATTATCCCAAAGTAAAGAAAAGCTCCAGTAGTTAATATGGCGATGGAACTGATTAGAAGAGTAACGGAAGCTTCGAGCATGAGTACCTGTTTGTTACTTAGATTTAGTTTTAGTAACTGGTGGTGTAGATGTGTAGCATCGTTTATTCTCATTAGCTCTAAAGGATTTTTAGGTCTGTATTTGAGATATCTATGGACTAGTACATAGATTGCATCTATTAGTGGTATTGCTAAGAGTAAGAGGGTTATGGATATTTTTGTTCCGCTTATTAATGCCAGTACACTTATTAGAAATCCGTAAAGGGTTTTACCCGAGGATCCAGACATTATTTTCGGAGATGGGAATGCAAAGAGTAGTAGTGCTACTAATGATCCCGCGATTACAATGCTTACTGTTGATGTGAACATTGAAAATGTTCGTACTCCGATTAAAAACAGGAGTGTAAATATCACCAATGAGTAGGATTCTACCAACCCGGGAGAACCTCCAACCCACTTTACAGCATTTATACAGAACAGTATCCATGCAAACAGTATTAAATCTCCAGGGAATACAAGTGAGTAAGGTAGTCCTAATATATTTCCTGACCATGAATTTGTTACCAGATTTAATGTGTCATTTGCAAAGAAGCTTATGAATGTTAGATCTATTATCGATACCGCTATTACTGCAGAGGCTAGGACCTGATATCCAAACTGTATATTGGCAGGTAAATTAAAGATATCATCTAAGGTAGAACCTATGATGAGTATTAAGAGTGCAACTAATATGGGTAATGTGAATACATCTAGTCTGAAGAGTAGAAATATTGCGATTAGTGCAGGTATTGTAATTGCTAGTCCACCTAGGGCAGGAGTCTCGATATCGTGAAGTGCTTTCTCAGGATTATCAAATTCCCTGTTGTTTCGTTTTACTTTTGGTTTGTAAGTAATGCCGTATTTAGTTGCCAGTTTTCCAATTAATGGCACGAGTAGGAAGGATATTACAAGACCAATGACCAGTAGAGGCCAGTAAGTGAGATATTTATTAAAGTCTCGAGATATATCTATCTCATTAAGACTTAAGACTTTTTCTAATATTGTTGATGGTACTGAGATATCCATAGTGTTAAAAGGTATGAAGTAATTTGAGAAAAATTATGCATAGGGAAAAATTGGTAAGTAGTACTGTGAGAAGCAAAATTTTAGAAAGTTCCCTCTCTTTGTGGTAGAACATGTTTGCTATTAGTATGCCTATCAAGAGTACAGTACTTC
The DNA here is from genome assembly GCA_964449955.1 of uncultured Candidatus Saccharibacteria bacterium. Taxonomy (GTDB): domain Bacteria; phylum Patescibacteriota; class Dojkabacteria; order SC72; family SC72; genus CAYVBS01. The sequence continues at coordinate 35,518 of CAYVBS010000003.1, forward strand.
CTATCAGTGGGTATACATATATCCACATATCAGATACCAGTCTTTCTGCAGGTGCTACAAAGTAGTTAAATATTGGGATCTCAGAAGGTATACTACCTTCGTTTGCTATCAGGTATACCTCTGTAGCAATGAATGTAATGGAGAGTATTACTACAAACCAAGTAAAGACATCTTTTAAGAATTTCTTGGTTTCTAATCCTGCACTCCATACATCATATCTGTCTTTGTATTTGTAATATATGTTTGCAGGAGTGTTCTTTAATCCCAGATTTAATTGCTTCTCCTTTTTCTTTTCGCCTTTTTTCATCTAGGAGATTATACCAGAAGAGAGGAGATATTGATTACATCTTTTTCAATATATCGAGATATTCTTCTAAAGTAAGATCTGATGCTCTTTTAGAGGAGTACTCTCCTAAGTATTCTTCAAAGGGGGTGTTTCTTAAATTGTTTTTAAGATTTTTTCTTGGTTGTCTGAAAGATTTGATAATTAATTCTTTAAGAGCATCTTTCTGTTGGATGTCACGTTTTGCAGGAGTTAGTTGTAGAAGTGCACTTTCTACATTAGGTCTTGGTCTGAATGATTCAGGACCAATATTAAATATTTTCTTAGTATCAGCATATATTGCTGTTGTTAAGGAAAGTATATTGTAAGGTTTTTTGTAAATATATTTCTCAGCTACCTCTTTCTGAACTATGAAGTAGGCAGGGTTGGTAAAGTAATCGCTTTCAATTATCTTTTTAATTATCGGTTTTGATACATTGTAAGGAAGAGATCCAAAGAAAGAGACATGTCTTGATGGAAGAAGGTTTAGATCAAAAGAAAGGAAATCAGCTTCAAATATTTGAACTTTGGTATGAAGCTGTTTAAGAATGTCAGCTAGTTCTTTATCTTTTTCGATAGCGATGACATCTTTAAACCTCTCTGTAAGTAATTGAGTGAAAAAACCCTGTCCAGGACCTATCTCTACCACCGTATTTCCTCTCGGTATGTATTGAACTATGCTCTCTCCGAGGTTTTTATTAATAAAGAAGTTTTGTCCTAGCGATCTTTTTGCTTTCATCCCTATACTCTAAAATCCCAAATATTTTCTTTCTTGGAAAAAGACTTTTCACATGCCTTGCAGGTAGCTATTTCATTAGTAATTTCCAAGTTTCCATGACAGTGTGGACACACAAGAATGTCTTCCAGTCTGTTGATCTCAAGGGTGTTCTCTTTAGATACTTTAGTTTCAAAAAAGATGCTAGGAGAGGTATTGGACCAGGAAAGAAGTGTTTGAAATATTCTCTCTAGTATCAACATTGTTTTTGTACCGAGTGTTCTCTTGAGCAGAGCACTTCTTAGATATGAGCACCCGTACTTTGTTCTGACTTGAAGTCTACTGTTATTTAGACTCTCTTTTATCCATTTCGGGTGGAAGTTAAGGAATGGAACTTCTGATCCTTTTCTTGCACCTTCGTTGTTGTCTCTGTCTGGCTGTTGATATGGATCCTTATTAAAGAAAGAAAGGTCCCATTTAAATATGGCCCGTAATACCGCCTTTATATGTAC
>CAYVBS010000003.1:37166-40757 GCA_964449955.1 uncultured Candidatus Saccharibacteria bacterium
TAAAGAAAGAAAGGTCCCATTTAAATATGGCCCGTAATACCGCCTTTATATGTACTTTGTTTGCAAACTCCTGTACATATATGGCATCTTTGCCCATGACTCTGTGTACCTCTTTGAAGTACTTTAACGGTTCATTTATATGGTGCAGTACTCTTACCATTACTCCTCCATCAAAGCTATTTGCTTTAAAGGGTAGGTTGTATGCATTGGCCGCTATTAAGGTTAGGTTTGGATGGTGGGAAAGTAGGTATTCCCTGTTTTTCTGTAATGTTTTTAATGAGTAATCGATGATTATCGGGTGTTTGTATGACGATGAATATATGTCTGCTAATCGGCCATATGAACCCCCTATATCTACAAACCAGTTACCTGTGTGATGTTTGAATATTTTGTTTAAAACTAGGTGTTCAGCTTGATTCTCGTACTCTCTGTTGTTCCAGTATGTGCGGTAGTCGTAGTCAAGTGTGTCATAGTCAGCTATCTTTTTCATATTTGTATTTCTCTTTAGATAATTTTTGGAACTCTTGTAGAAGTTTTTCGCTTTCTTTGAGATTGCCTGTTTCTTCTGCTATCGCTATTTTAACATTAATCTCTCTCTCTTTGCGTACAAAGTACTCTTTTAATATATTTCGGTACAATTCTTCCAGTTCATCGTAATTAGTATCGCTTTCGGAAAACTTGAATATAGCATCCTCAATTAATTTGTATATTTCTTCTTCATTTTTGAAGTGTGTGAGTATATCTTCTCGAGTAGTGTTGCAATTCGTTTTTACAAACTCTAAAACTCTCCTTATATCAGCACTTTCAAAATACTGTATGTCGTGAGTGTGTGGTAATTGAAGAGGAGAAGTAAACAGCAGGGTTTGAAGATATATATTTTCTCTACTACGGGGTTTAGAATTTTCAGAAAAGTTTTTAGATAACACTTTTTTCTTGGACAGTTGCGGGATATCCTGTATGTCAATTTTCGTTATATTAAGGCTCTTTTTCACGTAGAAGGCTAAATGGCTTGGATCTTTGACAGAGCCCAGAGTCTTTTTAATCCAGTCTAATACCTTTTCATGGTCTTCATATTTATTCATATTTTTATCTTTTACATACTCTGTGAGTAGATAGGTATATGCATCTACTTTGTGCTTTATGATATGTTTTAACTTTTTAGGATCTTCCTTAACTAACTCATCAAGATCTTTGTAAGGAAGTGTGTTAGCTGCAAATGCATTGATACCCAGCTCTTGTGCTATTGGGAATGCTCTTTCTAGTGCTGTTTGTCCAGCTTGATCGCTGTCGAAGATAAAGAGGACATTTTTGGTATATTTAGAGATCTTTGATAGCTGCTCTTTGGTGAGTGCTGTACCTAGTGGAGCTACAATGTTCTTTATGCCAGCCTGGTGTGCGGATATTACATCTGTAGTACCCTCGCAAAGTATAGCTAGATCGTTCTTTCGCATTTCCTGTCTAGACTCATACTGTCCGTAGAAATTCTCTTTCTTGTGATATATTGGTGTCTCAGGAGAGTTCATATATTTTGGACCGAAGTCTTCACTGGGTAGTATTCTGCCTGTGAATGCTATTACTCTTCCAGAGCTTGACCTTATTGGAAACATTACTCTTTTAAAGAATTTGCTTCTTAATTTGCCCTCTTTCTCTACAAAGAGGCCGGAATTAAGTAATTCTGTTTTAGTAAATTTCTTTTGCTTGAATATGTAGTCAAGTAGGCCACTCCCTCCAGGTGCATATCCTAAACCAAAGCTTTTGATGGTGTCTTTTGAATATCCTCGGTTTCGAACATACTCGAGAGCAGTTTTGTTTCTAGGATTGTTTAGCTCTTTGTAGAAGTAAATGGTTGCTAGTTTGTTGATCTCTTCTAGCCTTTCGTTGGCTGTACTTATATTCCTTTTGACTAGAGTTACGCCTGCTTCTTTAGCAAGCTTCTCTAAGGTTTCAGGGAAATCAATATTTTCAACCTTTTGTATAAAGTTGAAGATATCTCCTGTTTCTCCACATCCAAAACATTTATATCTTTGAAGTTCGGGAGAGACTATGAATGAAGGAGTTTTCTCTGAATGGAATGGGCAGAGTCCAGAGAAGTTCTTCCCTGCTTGTTTAAGTTGGACATATTTACCTACAATATCTACAACATCCAAACGACTTTTTATCTCTTCTATCTGATTGCTTTGTTTTTCCATTAAGGAATTATACCAATTTTATGGTATTTATTCGCATACTATATCGTTTTGTGAAATTTGGCAATCAATTTGTGCCACTCCTGTTCCAAGTGTAGAACCTAGGGAGACCTCTTCGTTGTTAAAGAAAAGCTTAGTACTCTGTACCCTTCCAGTTATGAGGGTGAACTTTTTCTTAACAGTAAACTCTCTTTCTGTAGAAGCTTCTAAGATCTGAGATACTTTATTTACTTCATCTATATCTAGTTTGATCCATGCGGAGGAATTTACTACCTGAAGCTTTATTTTATTCTCTGTTGGAGGGAGATCTTCTGCAACCTCCTCTTGTGGTACTTCGTAGGTAACTCTTATGCTTTGTGAGGATTCCAGTACGCTGTTAGAGCTTTTCCTTGCTTTGATATTGATTGTATTTACTCCAGGATTAAGTTCTACCTCTTTCTGGAACCATCCTGTACCATCTATTTCGACAGGTACTCCATTTATCTCTATGTTTGCAGTAGTGTCTGTCATACCCTCTACTAATATTACTGATGCTTCTGTTCTAGTATCATTGTTAGGTCCTAATATGTCTAATTGCGGAGGTGTCTGGAATTTGTATATTTGGTATCCAATATATGAGAGTATTCCTATTAGGAAGATTGCTATGGTTATTATGGATATGAGTTTTGGGGATATTTCGATGTTAAACTTCTTTCTTTTAGGTGTTATTGGTGCTTTACTGTTTTTCTTAAGGTTTTGTGGTCTACTTCTTCTGTACAGTGCAAGAAGTTTTTCTACATCTAGACCTAAATATTTGGAGTATATTTTTATGAAGCCGGAGGCAAATACATCGGAGTCAAACTTGTCATATTGATTTGCTTCTAGATATTGTAGAAATCTTTTTTGGATCTTTGTATCACTGGATACAAGGTCCAGCGACTTCCCAAGATTCTCTCTTTTTCTTTTAAGCACTTCTCCTGCTGTAATCATAGTGACAACAAGTATATCAAACTCTAATACTCTTGTGTTGGATTCTCAGGAGAACTATTTCCAAGTATTTGAGAGGATGATGATACTAAGACATCTCTTGGTTTGCTTCCGTCCTGTGGTCCTATTGCTCCTGACTCTTCCAACTCTTCCATTAATCGGGCTGCTTTATTATACCCTATACGTAGTCTTCTCTGAAGAAATGAAGCGGAGGCTTTGCCTTCTGCAATTACTATCTCTAATGCTTGAGGGAATTCTGGTTCTCTTTGTACTGAGTTTTGGACCCCGTTTGCACTAGAGGATTTCTCCATTGCAGTGGTTAGCTCTGAGGTGTATTCTATCTCTTCATCTCCAACCTGATCTTTAATTTGTTTAATTATCTCCTCTGTATCCTCTGTTGATGTAAATGTACCTTGAATTCTTACAGATTTAGGCATAG
>CAYVBS010000003.1:40857-81016 GCA_964449955.1 uncultured Candidatus Saccharibacteria bacterium
TCTGTATCCTCTGTTGATGTAAATGTACCTTGAATTCTTACAGATTTAGGCATAGTTTGGTCTTTAAAGAGCATATCTCCCTGTCCTAGTAAGTTTTCTGCTCCAACCTGGTCTAAGATCACTCTGGAGTCCATAGCGGAGGCTACTGCGTATGCTATTCTACCTGGAACATTAGCTTTGATGAGTCCAGTTATTACATTTACTGTAGGTCTTTGTGTTGCAAGTATTAAATGTACACCTACAGCTCTTCCCATTTGAGCTAGTCTTTGTATCTTACTCTCTACGTCTGGTCCGGAGGTTAGCATTAGGTCGGCCATTTCATCTACCACTATTACAATATATGGCATTGCAGTATATCCCATTTTCTGATTGTATTCGGTCAGTTTCTTAACATGTACCTGTTTAAGTAATCGATATCTTCTCATCATTTCCTCTATACACCACTGCAATCCATTTACAACTAGTTCCATGTCCGTTATCACAGGACTTAGTAGATGTGGAATTCCATTGTATGATGCCATCTCTACACCCATCTTAGGATCGACCATTACAAACTTGACCTCATCTGGAGTCTTAGTGAGTAGTAATCCTGCTAATATTGAGTTAATACCTACTGATTTACCAGTACCAGTTGCACCTGCTACTAATACATGGGGGATCTTTGCAAGATCTTTGATGACAGTTTGTCCAGTAATATCTTTACCTAGTATTAAAGGAAGTTCGTATTTGTCTTTTTGTGGGATCAGTTTACGAGCTATTTCTTTAAGATATACATAGTTAGGGATAGGGTTAGGAATCTCTATTCCGACATGTGGAGTCCCTGGAATGGGAGCCTCTATTCTTACTGAAGATGTTTTTGCACTTAAGGCCAAAGCGAGATCGTTGGTTAAGCTTTTAATCTTTGCTACTTTTACTCCTACTGCAAGACTAAGTGCATACTGTACAACGGTAGGTCCTATGGATATTTGTACTACTTTTGCTTGTATACCAAAGCTTCTAAGTGAGTGCTCTATTGATTCTGCTTGATTTCTGTACACCTTCTTGTCCTGTGGCTGTATTTCTGGTTCCTGCAGAGGATCAATTGAAGGGAATTTCCAGTTAGTAAATCTCGGTGTTGCTGGCCCTATTTCTTCACTTTCAGAGTTTGAACTCTCCATTGGAACTTGAGGTGTAGTAAGTGGAGCAGTAGGTTGGAACTCTTTGTTTTCTAAATCATCATTTTTAGTTTGATTAAACTGTATCTCTTGTTGGTTATCATTTTCCTTTGTACTCTCATCACTATCATCTAAACCATTGATTAGTAATTCTCCATCCTCTTCTCTTCTGCCTAATTTTACATTTGGAGTACTTAGTCTTACATTCTTAAACAGCTGTTCGAAGAGTTCAGTGATTTGTTCTAGCTTAACCCCTGTTATTAGTGAAAAGGCTACAATGAGGAAGATGAGGAGAACAAAGAGCTCTAACAGTTCTCCCATACTATTGTTAATGGCAAGATGTATATTTTTACCTACAATACCACCTGCTTTATCTAAATTCTCTATATTCTCTAAAGATTCCTTGGGTATCCAGAAGCTAAAAAGAGTGTTTAGTGTAACAGCTAGTACGGCCACTCCTGTAAACTGAGTCCAATTATTAAAGTTTCTACCTCTTGTAAGCAGGTTTAAGGATACATACAGGGTTGCTAGTCCCCATACAATAGATGGCCAACCTAAAAGCTTAGTGATCTGTACAAATATTGTAGCTTGGTCAGAGACAAAAGGTGCAAGTAGTAGAGCTAATCCTAGTACTAAGAGTATTAAACCAAAGAAAATTTTAGTTTCGGAACTCTTTATATTTATGTTTTTCTTTTTTTTCTTTCTGGGCATTTTACTTGTGTATATATTAATGTATATTGAGCCTTTTGACAAAGGCCAACAACTAATATATTATGACTAATTAATCATGTAAAGAAAAGTGTTAAAATCCTTTGACTATATGGTACAAATATGATAAACTCCCCAGAGTTACCTAATTTTTGCTTTAATTGTAGCGGTTATTTGTAGTTTTCAAGCCATTCTTGGGGATTGGTCTTGAGGATTTCCGCTTACGTGCACGTAATTTATAACCTATAATTAAGTATTGTCCTATGGTAGAACCTAAGCGTAATGTGGCTTCCAGAGTGAATTTAGGAAAAGGTTATTCCTCCACCTTTGAAATCCCTAGCCTTATCGAAGCCCAGAAGGTCTCCTTTAAAGACTTCTACGAGAGTGGATTCCAGCGATTGTTTGAAGAGATTAGTCCGGTAAAAGACACCATGGAAAGAATGTGGACATTAGAGTTCAAATCTTTCAGATATGGTGAACCTTACAGAGGGATTGAGGAATCTATAGCAAAAGGTCTTTCGTATGAAGTACCTGTATATGCAACTGTACAGCTATTGAACAACAAGACAGGAGAGATAAAGGAGCAAGAAATATTTGTTGCAGACTTACCCATGATGACAGAAGATGGTGCTTTTGTCGTTAATGGTGTAAGAAGAGTAGTTACACATCAGATTGTAAGGGCTGAGGGTGTTTTGTTCGAAGAATCAGATACACTTCCTTACAGAACTCTCTATAAAGCAAGGTTAATGCCCGGCAGAGGACCATGGTATGAAGTAGAGGTAAACAAATACAATGTTATTTCTATGAGAATACTCCCTAAGAGACCTAAGGTTCTAATTACTGAGTTTTTAAGAGTGCTTGGATATGAAACTGATGAAGAGATATTAAAACTTTTCAAAGATGTAGATACTAATGAGGAGTACAAGTATATAGAGGCAACATTAGCAAGAGACTTTACTAAGACCAAAGAGGATGCCATTATCAGTATTTACAACAAATTAAGGCCAGATGAGTCTGTAACATTGGAAAGTGCAGAAAAATATATTAAGAGTAACTTCTTTAGTAAAAGAAAATTTGACCTAGGAAAGATCGGTAGATATCAATTGAACAGAAAACTTGGAACTAAGTATGATGAGAACAATCCTGAGGAAGCAGTTCTGTATCCTGAGGATATAATTCTGATTGTAAAGAAGTTGATAAAGATTAGTAATGGAGTTGAAGAGCCTGATGATATTGATCACTTGTCCAACAGAAGAATTAGGAGTGTTGGAGAGGTGTTGGAAAGACAGTTGCTTGCAGGAATTAGAAGATTAGAGAAAAATATTAAGGACAAGATGAGTCTGTATGGACAGGATGCAAAGGTTACTCCATCTATGCTTGTTGGTACTAAACCAATTGCAGCTTCTATTCAATCATTCTTTGGTGCAAATCAGCTTTCTACATTCATGGATCAGACCAATATATTGGCTGAGCTTGAAAACAAGAGAAAGGTTACTGCTGCTGGTCCTGGAGGTATTGTAAAAGAGAGAGCTACCTTCTCAATTCGTGAGGTACATAACTCTCAGTATGCAAAATTTGACCCAGTAACCAGTCCTGAAAGTGCAAACATTGGTGTTGTTACTCAGTTAGCAATATTGGCTAGAATAAATGAGTACGGTTTTTTGGAGGCTCCTTACAGAAGAGTGTATAAAGAGGTTAAGAATGACAAGAAATCATTGGTTAACAGAATACTCAATGAGAATATAAAGGGTGTTGCAAAGAAGGGTGAGCAGATAACTAAGGATTTAGCAGAGAAAATAGCTGCGAAGAAAGAGATAAAGAAAGTACAGGTAGTACCATTTATTTCAGAAGATGTAGATTACTTTGATTCATTAGACGAAGAGACTAAATATGTAAGTAGCTCCTCTATTGAAACAGATGAGTTTAACAATATTACTGCTCCATTAGTACCAGTAAGACATGAAGGAGACTTTATACTTGAAGATGTAAATCTTGTTGACTATGTAGATGTATTGACATATCAACAGGCAGGTTTGGGTATGGCACTCATTCCATTTGTATCACACGATGATGCTATGCGTGCTCTTGCTGGAGCAAATATGCAGAGACAGGCTGTTCCTTTAGTAAAGCAGGAAGCTCCTTTGGTTGGTACTGGTGCAGAAGAAATTGTTGCAAGGCAATCAAGTTGGGGAGTCTTTGCTTCTGAGGATGGTGTGGTTGAGTATGTTGATGCAGGTAGGGTGTCTGTAAACTACAAGAAGAGTGGTCTTAAGGATTACAATTTACAGACCTTCTATAGATCCAACGACAATACCTGTTTCTCTCAGAAACCTGCTGTTGAACCTGGTCAGAAGTTTAAGAAGGGAGATGTTTTGGTAGATGGTCCTACAATGGTAAATGGAGAGTTAGCATTGGGTATCAATCTAAGAGCAGCATTGATGTTCTATGAAGGATACAACTATGAAGATGCTGTTGTAATCTCCGATAGGGTTGTAAGAGACGATCTACTTACCTCTATACATATTAGAGAACACAAGGTGGAGGTTAGAGATACAGAACTTGGACCTGAAGCAGTAACTGCAGATATTCCTCATGTAAGTGACAGAATACTTCAGAAGCTGGATATGAATGGTATTGTAAGAGAGGGAATGAAGGTTAAAGCTGGAGATATATTAGTAGGTGTTGTTGCTCCTCGTGGTGAGAAAGAATTGACTGCTGAAGAGAGATTGCTCAGAGCAATCTTTGGAGAGTCAGCTAGTGACGTTAGAGATAACTCATTAAGATTACCTCACGGAGAGGAAGGTATTGTAATCAACACTCAGAGATTAACTACAAGTAAGGGAGATAAATTACCTCCTGGAGTACTTGAGGAGATAAAGGTATGGGTTGCAAATACTAAGAAGCTTGGTTATGGAGATAAGATCTCCGGAAGACACGGTGACAAGAATACCGTAGCCTCTATCAGACCAGTTGAAGATATGCCGTTTACAGAGGATGGTCAACCAGTAGACATTGTTCTTACACCTACATTCCTAAAACGTATGAATCTCGGGCAGGCAGAAGAGGTACACTTTGGAGAGTATGCAAAACTACTTAATGAGAAATTCTCATTCCCACTCTTTGAAGGAATAAATATGGAGTGGTTAGAGAAACAGATGGAAAAGAATGGATTTAGAATGGAACAGAAAGTTGATCTTTACGACGGTAGAACAGGTAAGAAATTCCCAAGACAGGTGACTGTTGGTATGAAGTATGTACTCAAGTTACATCATATTGCAGATGAAAAAGTACACGCCAGATCTACAGGACCATACACTGCTGTTACACAGCAACCACTTGGTGGTAAAGCACAGAGAGGTGGTCAGAGATTTGGAGAAATGGAAGTATGGGCATTGGAAGCACATAGCTCACCATATGCACTACAAGAAATGCTTACTATCAAATCTGATGATGTAAAGGGAAGATCTGCAGCTTACAAATCTATCATTCATGGCGAGAAGATAGAGATTGTAAGTGTACCCGAATCATTTAAGGTTTTGATTAAAGAGTTAAATGCTCTTGGTTTGAATATGCAATTAATTTCTAACAGACCTAAAGAAGAGGAGGTAGTAGAGAATGAATAATAATAACAAGAAAAACAGATTCGATGACTTTGATGCTTTAAAACTAACTCTTGCATCTCCTGAGCAGGTCTTAGACTGGTCATATGGAGAGGTAACTAAAGCTGAGACAATCAACTATAGAACTTTTAGAGCAGAGCCTGAAGGTCTTTTCTGTGAAAAGATATTTGGACCTACTAAGAACTATGAATGTTACTGTGGAAAGTATAAGAAGATCAGATATAAGGGGATAGTTTGTGATAAGTGTGGAGTTGAAGTAACAACTAAAGATGTTAGAAGAGAGAGAATGGGACATATTAAACTATCAGTACCTGTTGCTCACGTTTGGTTTGCATACGGTATTCCTAACAAGATGTCCATTGTCTTAGATATGTCACATAAGAAGCTCCTCTCTGTGATCTACTACACTAGATATATGGTGGTAGAGATAGAGGAAGAGAGAAGGAAAGAAATGATTGAGAAGGTTGAGAAACTTAGGAAAGAGGACCTAGATAGTCTACAGGAGCAATTGAATGAAGAGCTTAAGGAGTCTTCTAAAACTTTTGATAAGGAATTAAAAGAGACTAAGAAGAGCAAAGATGGTTCTGATTTTAAGATTAGTCAGTTAGACCATAGAAAGAAGCAGACACTAGCAAAGATTAGAAGAGACTATGCTGAAAGAGAGGAAGAGATGGATACCTTCTATGCTAAGTTGCAGCAGATTATAGAAAAGGTTGAAGTAGGGTCTGTCTTAACAGAAGATGAATATATTGATCTGTCTGATAGAGAGCTTGTCTTCTTTACCGCTATGATGGGTGCAGAGGCTGTTAAAAAGCTTCTCGAGAATCTAGATATTGAAGAGGAATTAAAGAAGTTAAACAGTAGAGCTAAAAAGGAGAAAGGTGACAAGAAGCTTGTTACAATGAGAAGAATACAGTACTTGGAAGGATTTAAAACAAATGGAATTGACCCTAGTTGGATGGTCATGAGTGTACTCCCTGTATTACCTCCAGAGCTTAGGCCTATCATCCCTCTATCGGGTGGTAAGTTTGCAACCTCTGACCTGAATGACTTGTACAGGAGAATCATTAACAGAAATAATCGATTGGCTAGACTAATTGAAATTGGTGCACCTGACGTGATCTTGCGAAATGAGAAGAGAATGTTGCAAGAATCTGTAGATGCATTGATAGATAATTCTCATAGGCCATCTAAGCCAATGATGAACAACAAGAGATTACCATATCAGTCTTTAACAGATGATCTTAGAGGTAAGAAAGGAATCTTTAGAAAGAACTTACTTGGTAAGCGTGTAGACTACTCTGGTCGTGCTGTCATTGTAGGAGACCCTAGCTTGAGTTTTGACCAATGTGGATTACCAAAGTCAGTAGCATTAGAAATGTTTAAACCTTTTGTGATCAATCAGCTTCTAGATAAAGAATTGGCTCCTAATGTAAGAGTAGCAAAGGATATGATAGAGGAAGAGGAAGACATAATCTGGGACTTACTTGAGAAAGTTACAACAGGAAAACCAGTATTACTAAATCGAGCACCTACACTTCATAAGTACAGTATTCAGGCTTTCTACCCTAGACTGGTAGAAGGTGAAGCTATTAGACTTCATCCATTAGTATGTAAAGCATTTAATGCGGACTTTGATGGAGACCAGATGTCTGTACATGTACTTCTTACCAAGGAAGCATTGGAAGAAGCAAAGAGAGAGATCATGGCTTCTAAAAATATTGTAAATATTTCTAACGGACAGGTCTTAGCAAATCCAAGTAAGGATATGTTACTAGGATTCTACCTAATGACAGACAAGACTGAAGTTGAGAAACCACGTATGTTTGCATCTAAGGAGTTAGCGATAAAGGCATACAAGAGAGATGTAATCACAGCTAATGAAGAAATTCTTGTTAAGATAGATGGGGAGGTAATAAGAACCTCTGCAGGAAGATGTATATTTAACAGTATATTCCCAGAAGACTATCCTTTCATTAATGAAAGGGTCGGAGGAGATCAGATATCGGACATTGTAGATGATATTAAGGACAAATACCCCTTAGAAACAGTAGTTGAATTACTTGATGCTCTCAAAGATATGGGATTCAAGTATGCAACAGATCTAGCATTCTCATTTGCAATTGAAGATTGTCATATTGATTTTGATGTAGAAAGTAGAATTAAAGAGATAGAAGATAAGGATCTACAGTTACAGGAGAACTACTTACAAGGTCTTATCACAGAGCAAGAGAGAATAAACCTTTCTACAGAAATGTGGAATGATTTCGCTAGTGAACTAGCTGATGAAGCATGGGAGACATTAGATAAAAACAATCCTGTATTCGAAATGGTTGAATCAAAGGCTAACGGTGGAAAGATCCAAGCAAGACAGGTACTGACCATTAAGGGTATGGTTAGAGATTCTAGTGGTAACTGGGTACCCCTACCTATTAAGGGTAACTATAGAGATGGTCTTAATGCATTTGAATACTTTGTAGCTGCTAATGGTGGTAGAAAAGGTATTGCAGATAGATCTTTAAGAACATCCTCATCTGGTTACTTAACTAGAAAGTTAGTAGATGTGGCTCATGATGTTATCGTTAGATTTGATGATTGTGGATATGAAGGTCCAGGATTCCCTGTTAGAAGGAATGATGATAGGAGACTTGGATACGATAAACGAGTATTTGGTAGAGTAGCAGCTCAGGATATTGTTGACTTCAAGGGGAATACAGTTGTTGCTAAAGATGAAGTAATAACTAGAGAGCTATCTGAGAAAATAGACGAGCTTGGAATAGACGAAATATTTGTAAGAAGCCCAATCCTTTGTGAAGCACCACTTGGAATGTGTAAGAAATGTTACGGTCTAAATCTTGAGAATGGTAAGGAGATAGATATGGGTAAAGCAGTTGGTGTAATTGCAGCTCAATCTATCGGAGAACCTGGTACTCAGATGACCATGCAGACATTCCATAAGGGAGGTGTTCAGACAACAGATATCACTCAGGGTCTTCCTAGAGTTGAAGAGTTGTTTGAAGCTAGAACTCCAAAGGGAGAGGCAGAAATAGCATCTATCTCTGGAAAGGTAAGTATTGAAAGAGCTGAAGACAATTCTGCAACAATTACAATCGTAGGTGAGAAAGAGGTTTCTAGAACAGTTTCTGTCGGAGATGCAAAGAAGGTCTCTGTCTCAGATGGTGCTACAGTTAAATCTGGTCAAGTAATGTATATTGATGCTGAAGGTCAAGAAAAACAGGCACCATTTGATGGTACTGTAAGTCTTGAAGGAGGAATACTAACAGTAAGAGGTGTTCTCAAAGCAGAGGAATTAATTTCTGTACTCCCTGGTATTGAGATCATAGTAACCGATGGCCAAGTAGTTAAAGCAGGGACTCCACTAACAGAAGGGTCTGTTGATCCTAAGAGATTAGCAGATGTCGCTGGTATAGAGGTAGCTCAGAAGTATATTCTTGATGAAGTACAGAGAGTGTTTAATGAGCAAGGTGTGTCTATTGGAGATATTCACATCGAAGTCATTATCAGACAGATGGCTAGACTTGGAAGGGTATTAGAGTCAGGTGATTCCGACTACTTAGTAGGCTCACATATAAACAGATTTATAGCCGATGCAAAGAATGATCTGTTACAAAGTGAGGGTAAGAACAAAGCGTTAATTGTACCGAAACTTCTTGGAATCAAAGCATCCGCTTTGTATAGTGAGAGTTTCCTCTCTGCTATGTCATTCCAAGAGCAGGTAAGAGTATTGACCAACAGTGCGATATTAGGAAAGACTGACTATCTGAGAGGTATGAAAGAAAACGTTATCATTGGTAGGCCTATACCTTCTGGAGAAGATGCTCGTATAGAGAATATTAATGAGCTAGAAGAAATTAAATTTTAGATGAATTTGTTGTATAATACGAACCATGCCAACGATAAATCAATTAGTAAGAAAACCGAGAGAGAGTAAGAGAGCAAAGGCAAAACATATTGCTTTGGCTACCAATTACAATCCTCTGAAGAATAGATACAAGAAGGTCAAGAATCCTTTTAAGAGAGGTGTATGTTTGCAGGTTAAAACCATGACTCCTAAAAAGCCTAACTCTGCTCTACGTAAAGTAGCAAGAGTAAGACTTTCTAATGGAATGGAAGTAACAGCTTACATCCCTGGAGAGGGTCATAATCTACAAGAACACTCTGTTGTTCTTGTTAAGGCTGGAAGAAAGCGAGACCTCCCTGGTGTAAAGTACATTGTAGTAAGAGGTAAGTACGATACTGCTGGAGTAAAAGGTCGAGAGAAGGCTAGATCCAAGTATGGAGCTAAAAAAGCTGATAAATCAGAATAATATTTTATGAATTAATTAATGAGAGGCAAGAGAGCTAAGAAAAGACAGATAGCAAAAGATAGAAAATACAATGATGAGATCATTGGTAGACTGATAAACAAAGTGATGCAAGGTGGTAAGAAGAGTCTTGCTGAGAATTTAGTTTACTCTGCAATAGAAAGTGGAGCTGAAACAGCAAAAGTACCAGTAATTGAATTCGTTCATAAAGCTATTGATAACGTAAGACCTGCATTAGAACTTAAATCTAGAAGAGTGGGAGGTGCAAATTACTCAGTTCCTATACCAGTAAGTCCTAGAAGACAGGAGACTTTAGCAGTCAGATGGCTTGTTGACTTAACTAGATCTAAATCTGGCAAACCATTTGATACTATCTTAATGGGAGAACTTCTTAGTGCATACAATGGAGAAGGAGACGCTGTTAAGAAGAAAGCAGATACTGAGAGAATGGCAGAAGCTAACAAAGCATTTGCACACTTCAGATGGTAATACTCTTCTAAAGAAGAAATTTGAAAGGGAGGGAAACCTCCCTTTATTTTTAAGGCCTTGCCTACAAAGCCCATAATCTGGATAATGTTGAAGTTTACATGTTTTAGTAGGATATTCTAAGGCTAGGCCTACATTAAGGACGTTTTACTGCAGAAAGTTCTAGAAATTCAATGTTATGGGATTGGGAGGCCTGGCCTATTTAGTACTCTCAACTCTAACCCAACTCTTGGTGAAGTCCTTCTTTATTATTACCCTGTCCCAGTAGATTTTTAACCATGTAATCAACCTTACGGGGAAAAGCAGTATGGACCACACTAGCTCTTTTAGATTAGAAGCATATTTAAAGACGTAGAAAGTATACCCAAGCTCAATCCAGAGACTTCGACTCTGTTTATCTCTGGTAAATACTCCCATATTCTCTAGCTGTATGTATCCTCCTAGAGATCTTACCTTTTGTTTGTAATAGTCATTTATGGTAGTAGGGTACTTAACAAAACACTTCGCATTAGGAGCATACGCTATCTGCTTACCTGTATTTCTAATGGAGTATGAGATGTATGCATCATCAGAGAGAACGTCAGAAGGGATATCAAACTCTATCTTTCTAGTGGCCATTATATATCCACTCATTGGGAAGAAGCTCTTATCACTTACATAGTAATCATCTAATTTGTTTTGTATTGTATTAACTCTTCTGTGATGAGCTGCATCGGAAAGAAGATGACCCCAATAACCCATCAGATTACTCTTGCTATCGCCTGAGACAGGTCTACCACTTACTCCTCCAACATCTTTGTTCTCAAAAGGTTTGATCAAATATTTAACAGCTTGCTTCTCAAAGTAAGTGTCTCCATCGGTGAATATTAAAATATCCCCTTTTGCTTCCTTAATAGCTAGCTTTAATGCAAAAGGCTTACCTTTTTTAGGATCTTGGATCTGTCTAAACTGTGAAGTACTTAGGTTTAATTCTCTAGCAGCTACCTTTCCAGCATCTAAAGTTTCTTTATCTGGTGATATTTGTAGTATCTCAAAATCATTACCTATTCCTGAATACCTACTATCTGCAATGCTCTTGATACATTTTCCTATGGTATTTGGTTCTTTCCAAGAAGTAATTATTACTGTAATCATGCTTGATTATATCCATTCTGTTTAAAATAAAAAAGGGAGGTTACCCTCCCTTCCATATACAGTACTAATCTTACTCTGTTGGCTGTTCTTCTGTTTGTTCCTCAGCACCCTCCTCTGTAGCTTCTTCAGTAGTTTCCTCTTCTTCTCCTTCTACAACAGGTGCCTCAACCTCTTCAATCTTCTGTGGCTCTGTAATGGTTACAATAGCGACATCTTCCATATCTTCATTAATTAGGCTCATCCCTTCTGGAAGTTTAATATCACTTACTGAAATAGATTGTCCTGGATGCTCTAGATTTGATATATCAATTTCAATATCTGGTACCAAGTCTGCTAATGCACATTCTACCTCAATAGAGTCCAGTACATTAACAAGAATACCTAAGTTGTTCTTTACTGCAGGAGATACTCCTGTAATATTGAAAGGTATTGTAAACACCATAGGAGCCTTCTCATCTATTTCGAATAGGGATACATGTATAATTTCATTTGTAAGAGGATTAACATCAAATTTTTTCACAAGTGTCTTAAAGGAGTTACCCTCTAGTTCTGTATCTATAATGGTTGTTGAGGTTGCATTCCTGTATAACCAGTTAGCATCAGATGCTGCTAGTTTTACATTTTTAGATTCTGTTTTTGAATTGTATACAACTGCAGGTATAAATCCCTCTTTTCTTAAGTTCTTAGATTTCTTACCTAGCAGTACTCTTTTTTGTAGTGATAGTTTTTCCATAACGAGTGAAAGTATAGCAAAGTTAATGTCTTTTTGCAATCATATTTTCACCTAGAAACTCTTGACTGGAAAGATTTTAGACCATATACTCTTAGCAGGTAAACTTTAAGAGTGCTAACGTGACTAATATCACTGAAAGACAGAAACAGATATTGATTGCGATAATCAAAGAGTTTATGGAGAGTGCAGATGAAGTTGGCTCTCTAGCTTTGTTGGAAAAATACAGACTGGGTGTTAGCTCTGCAACAATTAGAAATGAAATGGCTAGGCTAATGGATATGGGATTACTTGAGAAAAGTCATATCTCATCTGGTAGATACCCTACAGATCAGGCACTTAGACTGTATGTTAGTAATCTCTTAAACAGTACATCTCTTAATCCTTTAGTAACAGTTGAAATTAGACAGGGGATTTTTAGAGATAGATTCTCAAAAGATGCTGTACTTAATGCCATTCTCCACATTCTTTCAGAAGAAACTGAATCAGTAGCTTTCATCATGATCAATGATATCTGTAGATATTGGGGTGTATCTGAGCTTTTCAAATACGAAGATCTGAGAGATATGGATGTATTGCAGAGGATTGTTAACATCTTGGAGGACCAGAATTTCTTAAAGGGAATGATGAATAAGTACAGTAGCTCGGGGGTATCATTGTTAATTGGTAAGGAGTCAGGGATCAAAGATTTGGAAGAGTGTTCTTTGCTGTTTACCAGACTACCGTTCTGGGAGACAGAGAATTCATATGTTGGTATTTTAGGATCTAAGAGAATGGACTATGCTAAGACTGTTCCTGCTCTGCGTGAAGTACAAAGTGCTATGAGAAACGCAATGAGAGGTTGGATTTAATATCAGGTATTTTAGAAATGACTGCTAAAACACAAAAAAGTGTAGATGTAAAAACCGAGAAAAAAGAAATAGAGAGACTCAGAAATGAGATCAAGGAGCTTGCAAGTAGTATTGATGAGCTTGAGGATGAGAAGTTAAATATATCCAACCAACTTAAAAGAGCGTTAGCTGATTACCAGAATCTGGAGATCAATACCCAGAAAAGATTGGATATTAAGTATATGCAAGCAAGAAAATCGTTGGCAGAGAAACTGATACCTTTGGTTGATGACATCACTATGGCATTAAAAGCGAGAGAAGGAATAGAGTTTAATGAGAAGGGATTGTCTTGGGCAGAGGGTGTAGAGGGTATCTTTAGTAATTTAGAAAAAAGTTTAGATGAGATTGGTGTAAAGAAGTATGTACCACAGAAAGAATCTGCATTTGATCCCTCCTTGCATGAAGCTTTAGCTGTAGTTGATGGTAAGGAAAGTAATACGATCTTTGACGTTATCCAGCCTGGATACATATTAGATGATACTGTCATACGACCTGCAAGAGTCGTAGTAACAAAAAGTAAAAATTAAATTTTTAAATAAATAGATATGAGTAAAATAATAGGAATAGACTTGGGTACAACCAACTCCGCAATGGCATATATGTCTGGTGGAAAGCCTAACGTCATTGTAAACTCTCAGGGAGGAAGACTTACTCCTTCCATAGTAGCAGTTGATGATAAGGGGGAAACCCTGGTAGGTGCCCCTGCAAAGAATCAGGCGGTTACAAATCCTGAAGGAACAGTATATTCAGTTAAAAGATTAATTGGTAGACCTTGGGATGATCCAGAGGTACAGAGAGACAAAGAGTTGCTTCCTTTTGAAATGAGGAAGTCATCTAGCGGAGGTGTTGAAGTAAAGATGGGAGATGGTTGGTATTCTCCTCAAGAGATCTCTGCAAAGATACTGGGAAAGCTTAAGAAGGACGCAGAGGAGTTCTTAGGTGAAGAGATAAAGGAAGCTGTAATTACTGTACCAGCCTACTTCGATGATTCTCAAAGACAGGCTACAAAGGATGCTGGAAAGATTGCAGGTCTGGTTGTTAAAAGGATAGTCAATGAACCAACAGCTGCAGCACTAGCATATGGTCTAGAAGGTGGAAAAGATGAAAAGATCGCAGTCTTTGACTTAGGAGGTGGAACATTTGATATCTCCATTCTAGAAATTGGAGAGGGTGTTTTCGAAGTTATCTCCACCAATGGAGATACTCATCTGGGTGGTGATGACTTTGACCAAAAGATCATAGATCATCTAGCCGACAAGTTTAAAGCAGATACGGGTATTGATCTTAGAAATGATAGAACAGCACTTCAAAGGTTAAAGGAAGCTGCAGAGAAAGCTAAGATAGAACTATCTACTTCTGAGCAGACAGAGATCAATATTCCATACATAACTGCTGATGCAAGTGGTCCTAAGCATTTGAAAGTAAACATGACCAGATCTGAACTGGAGAAGCTAACTTCAGATTTAATAGAGCAAACAGAGGGACCAACTAAGAAAGCATTAAAGGATGCGAATCTAAAGGTAGAGGATATTGATCAAGTTCTTCTAGTTGGAGGTATGACAAGAATGCCTGCCGTTATGAGAAAGGTAAAAGAACTTTTTGGTAAAGAGCCAAATAAGGGTGTAAACCCTGATGAGGTTGTAGCTATCGGTGCAGCTGTACAGGCTGGTGTATTAGGTGGTGATGTGAAAGATATTACTCTGTTAGATGTAACTCCTCTTTCACTAGGACTTGAAACTTTGGGTGGAGTAATGACTAAACTAATCGAGAGGAATACAACTATCCCGGTTGAGAAGAAACAGATATTTAGTACTGCTGCAGACAATCAGCCTGCTGTAGAAATACATGTTCTACAGGGAGAAAGAGAGATGGCTACGGACAACCGAACCTTAGGTAGGTTTGTATTAGATGGTATCCCACCCGCACCAAGAGGAGTTCCTCAGATCGAAGTAAGGTTTGAGATAGATGCTAATGGTATTCTAAATGTTCATGCTAAAGATTTAGCAACAAACAAGGAGCAGAAGATCACCATAACTGCATCTACTGGACTTAAAGACGAGGAGATAGAAAAAATGGTCGAGGAAGCTGCAAAGCACGCAGATGAAGATAAGAGGAAGAAGGAAAGGGCAGAGAAAAGAAATAATGCTGACTCATTAGTCTTTAATATAGAGAAGTTAATAGAAGAGAATGGGGATAAGATAGAGGAGGAGGATAAGAAAGAGCTTAAAGATTTGTCTGAGGAATTAAAGGGTCTGATTTCTAAAGATGATTTTGATGAGAAAGTGGTAGAAGAGAAGACAGAATCTCTTACAAAGAAGATGCAAGAGGTAAGTAAGAAGATGTATGAAAAAGCAGCTCAGCAAGCTCCTAAAGAGGAAGAGGACAAGAAAGAAGGTGAGAAAGAAAAGGAAAAGGATGAAGAGACTAAGGAGGGAGAGGTTGTAGAATAAGTAGACGCTTTAAGGAAAGAAAGGGGGGCTTGGTGCCTCCCTTTTTTTTATGATAAGATATCTTTGTATATAATTAAGTATATTACTCTGCCCACAATGTTAACCGAAAGTAGTACCCAAAGTCAGAAGTTCAATATTTCTTCGATACAAAAAATACTATTTAACATACTACTCTTTGCATTACCCTGGTTTATAGTCCCCCTTCCTTGGGATATTACTGAAAAAGGAAAAAGTCTTTTAGTTGTTGGAATATCAACCTTAATAATATTACTTGAGGTTATTAAATGGATCTGGGATGGAAAGATTACAATACTTCGTTCTCCATTAGATAGTGTGGTTTTAGTTATACTAATCTCTTTGATTCTTTCTACGGTATTAGCAATGGATACCTGGGTTGCAATGTGGGGATTTGATGGTAAACTGGGTTCTGGATTCTTTGTAACAGTCTTTCTACTAGGAACTTTCTATCTATATAGAAACTTTCTTGCTTCAAAAGAATCCTTGTCTAGAGCTGTTGAAAGTTTGGTATGGGGTATTGGAGTGCTTTCTTTGCTTAGTTTGTTGTCATTTTTCAAAGTAAATATATTTTCAACCATTCCACTTTACAAGGATTTTGTAACCGTAGGTCTTCCTTTGACATTCTCATTCTCGGGGATGATGATTCTTTCAGCGGTTTCTATGTTCTTAATAACTTTCCTATCTTTGGTATACAAGAATAGTAAGCAATATATTAGGCTTTGGTATCTGGGAATGATATTTATACTCAGTTTTATAACTTTTGTACTGTTTTCTATTAACCAAGGAATATTACTACCTTTAATATTCTCACTATCAATGCTGTTTTTAGCAGTCCTATTTATGTTTAAGATGGATAGTAAGCAGAGGTATGTATCAATTACTCTTATTGTTGTAGCTATCCTTGCATTGGTGTCCTCTGTAGCAATGCAATTTGGTTCTTTCAGAGAGGCTATACTTGGAGTTGACTTTGAAGTCTTAACTCCTCTTGTATTAGGAAACAATATTACATGGCAAATATCTACCTCCGCTATCACTTCTGATTTGGTAAGGGGACTTACTGGACTTGGAAATGACTCCTTTGGAATAGCGTATTCATATTACAAACCTCTAACTTCTGAATCTCTCTCGCTTGGATCAACTACTTTTGTGTATGGATATAGTGAAGTACTAACCTTACTTGCCACTAGAGGTTTGCTAGGTGTTATTGCTTGGATATTAATGGGATTGGCAGTAATACGAATGCTTATTAAAGATATGGAAGAGTTAAGCGAGAAGGAAGAATTGTTGTACTTTGTTCCTGAAATTCTTATGATCTTCCTGCTTCTTGTATCATTGATATCACCATTCTCAATACTGATAAGCTTCATATTCTTTGTATCACTTCTTATTACTGTTGTAGCTCGTACTCTTTCCAAGGTAAACAAGGAATACTTTGTTATTAAGTTCTGGGCTATGGATGTTGGAGATGTCGGGAAGAACCTTAACAAAAGCATATCTAGTATAAATTGGTTTTTGACAGCTATCTTTATCATAATTGCAGGATTGTTTATGGTTAAGGTTTTTTCACTAACCATATCATCAATGTATTTGTTAAAAGCTGAGTCATATTCTTATCAAGAGAATGAAAAGTATACAGATATCGTACCTACCATTGAAGAAAGAGAACAGTTCTTGGATACATATCTGAGATACTATGACCAAGCATTAAGTTTTGATAAAAACAATCCACTTATACAAAGAAAAGCAGGTTTGATATCTCTCGAAGTATTAAATCTACTATCAGAGAAATACTCTGATGCCTCTGAAGAGGACAAGAAAGAGATACTTACTAATGTTGGTGCATGGAAGAATACAGCTATAGAGTTCACAAGAGAAGCTGTTAAGATCTCCCCATATACATATGCTAACTGGAATGCTAGATCTGCTGTATATATGGGATTGGTAGGAGTAGGTCTGTCTGATTACTCACAGGATGCAGTAACAGCACTGCAAAGAGCTATAGAGCTTAACCCAATCGACTATATGGCATACTATCAGATTGGGCAGGTATACATGGTAACTGAGGAGTATGAAAAGAGTCTTTCGGCCTTCAACCAAGCTTTGAGTATCAATGGTCAGCATGTGCCATCTCTAGTATTTGGAGCACAGATATTAAGTCAACAACAAGAAACTAAATCCGCTATCTCATATCTTGAGGCTGCAAAAACAATACTTGAAAACAATGAACAGAAGGAATCAGACCTATACAAAAATGTTACAGATACACTTACAAAGTTAAAGCCAGAAGGAACTGCTAATGCTACAGATGAGGAGACTCCGTAAAGAGTAGAAATATATTAATATTGTAATCTTTAATCTCTTGAGTCTGTTTATACAGCTCTTTTACACTTTCCAACTTGTATCCTACGAGTAGTAGATCTTTCGAACTATTTTTCTTGGTAGGGTATCTCTTGATAATTACTTTGAAAAGAGCTTCATTTGCCTCTTTATACCGATTACTAAGATATCCCACATGAAAGGTATTAAACATGTTTAATATATATTCCTCAGTTATCAAATCTAACAATGAGTTGTATATATTGTAGCTTTTGTTAGAAAGTACAAGTGTATCTATCTTCTTTGAAATATCATTCTCTATCCATTGAGAGTATGCTGATGAAACTCTACATTGTGAGAAGCACTCTGTATGTGTTAAATACCCATTACTTAATTTCCCACATACTACGCATACAGGAAGACTCTTTTGTAAAGAGTTCTTACATGTAGTACAGATGATATTTCCAACCTTTGAACAGTATATACAACTTGGTGGAAAAAGCATGTCTAAGAGCATGTATAATATTATAGGTGAGAGAGATTAAATATCTATTAAATACTCTGGGATTTGATAAAAATCCGTATTTCAATTATGATAATACTCGCTACAAAGTATCGCAGATTTTAGATATTGAATATAATAAACAGTGATAAAAAAAGACGGTGTGTTTTCGGTAATGTTCCTCCTGTTGGCCACCAAGCTATTGGGATTTTTAAAGCTAAGAATCTTTGCACAGCTCTTTGGTGCATCTCATGAATTAGATATCTTTTGGGCTGCTTTTACTATCCCGGATATGGTCTTTATGATCCTAGTGGCTGGATCTGTTAATGCAGCAATTATTCCAATATTAACAGATGTTCTGTATGACAAGGGGAAGAAAAGTTTTAATAGGTTGTTTCTGCAGTTAACTGCAGTATTTTTTGCAGCTTGTATTGCCTTAGTAATTCTTCTCTTCATCTTTGCACCACAAATCACTAGCTGGATAGTAGGTAATAACTATGCACAACAGGTACTGAATTTCTCCTTTAGGATCTCAGAGGCTGATTATGGTCTCTTTGTAAATCTATTAAGAATTGGATTGCTCTCCCCACTTTTCTTGGGTATAAGTGGATTTATTACAGCATATCTCCAGGTAAGGAAGAGATTTTTCATAACTTCGCTAGCACCTCTCTTTTACAATGTAGCAATGATGATTGGTCCTATTGTTCTAGTTAAATACTTAGGCATGGGTGTAGAAGCATTAGCTCTATCTGCTGTTGCAGGATCAGTGATTCACTTACTTATTCAGTTACCAAGTTTAATTAAGTATTACCGTAGGGATAGGTTAGTGCTGTTTGATTTAAGGGGAGCTCTTAGAAATTCAGATGTGCTCCGAGCTATTAAACTGGCTGCACCAAGAGCACTGGGGATATTGGGTGAGCAGATCAATGTGGTTGTTAGTACATTCATTAGTTTTACTCTTTCTGCTGGTACTCTTAGTGCCTACAGATTCGCTTACAGCTTACATCTGTTCCCTATAAACATTATCGGAAGTGCAGTAGCACAAGTTACACTTCCAGACCTAGCAGCTTTAAGCTGTAAGAACCATAATGGAAAGTTTAAACGTGTACTTAACAACGCTATTCAACTCTCTCTCTATCTCGTATTCCCCATCATTGCTATCCTTTTAGTATTAAGACTCCCAATAGTACGTTTGACATTCGGAACAGGTGCATTCGATTGGCAGGATACTCTTTTAACGGCATGGTCATTGGCACTGTTAAGCCTTTCCATAGTTGGACAAACGGTAGTTCAGATATTACTAAGGGCATTCTATGCACTTAAAGATACCTGGATGCCTTTGATAGCTATTCTACTTGGTATAGCGATCAATTTACTAGGAGCTTACTTCTTAACCAACTTCTTTAGTCATTACTATGACTGGAGACCAATAGTTGAGCAGATATGGATACAGGTATCACAAGCAAATGGTGAAGGCCTTACTCCAGTATTAACTTCATTCTTCCAAGACACATTTACATGGATGAGCACTAGGGGAGAATCTAATTTCGCAGTTGGTGGGTTAGCTTTAAGTTTAAGTCTTGCATATTTTGTTGAAATGGTTGCATGCTTTATACTTCTAAACAAGAAAGTGAAAGTTATTTCCTGGAAACACACTATACAACCGACTCTCTCTAAACTACTAAACATGCTAATTATGGTTCTAGGTATGTACTTTGTGTTCCGATTATTTGATTTCCAGTTCGATACTAGTAGGACCATATATGTTCTAATACTTACAGTAGTAACTTCTCTGTATGGCTGTATCTCTTACCTAATAGGTTCTAGAATATTTGCTCCTAAGGAATTTAAACAGGCTGAGCAGTTACTGGGTAAAATTCTTAAGAGAGAGACTAAAATTTCTAACCTGGAGAAAAATCTGTGAAAAAAGTAATCATTATATTCTTAGCTACAATCTTCGCTACTCTTTTAATCATCTTTGTTTCGATGGTATGGATTGATACTAAGTATTCCAAATGGGAAACATCATTTGAAGATAGTATGAATCCCTCCTATTTAGTGGATGAAGGATTAGAGCTAGAAAACATTCTAACTGACAAGGTGAGTGAATATACACTCTCCAATCAAGCTGTTGACACTATTCGTCTTTCTCCGGTAGAAGTTGGATATGTAATCTTTGATTCCTTAAATCAGTATGCTAATGAGAGCTTTACGTTTAAGAAAGTATATATACAACCATCTAAATCACTATGGATATTCTGTACAGAAGTATCTTTTGCTAAATTAGGGATAACGCCATGGCTATGTGCTGATGTAAACAAAGACAATGTACAAACCCCTCAGCTGTATATAACGGATGTAAGAGTAGGACCATTCTCAGTATCTAGTTGGGGTGATATGCTTAGTCGAATAAATAGTGGAATATCTAATAGCCTTCTAACTGTAAATGAGAATGGTTTTTCAGGTAGATATTTTGAAAATATAGAACTACTGGAAGATGCCATGGTGATAAAAGGATCTCAATATTAGTGATGATATATTGACACTTTTCTGTATTCCTACTAAAATCTCTTAGCAGAACTTTAAGGCATCTGCTAAATTCTAGACAGATTAAAAATAAATTATTTTACAGTTTTTAAATATGTCAAACAGTATCAAGATTCAACCATTAGGAGGAAGAGTTCTTGTCAAACCTCAAGAAGTACAAGAAAAGACTGCTGGTGGACTTGTAATTCCCCCAAGTGCTGCAGATGAGAAGAAACCAGCATTTGGTAAAGTTGTTAAACTTGGTGTCGGAAAGGACAGTAAGGGAAATTCAGTAAAGTTTGATGTTAAAGTAGGAGATAATATATATTTCAAAAAATACGCACCAGAAGAAATTGAAGTTGATGGTGAAGAGTATTTAATACTAGACACAGAGGATATTCTTGCTGTTGTTAAGTAATTTCTAGAACATAATTTTTAATACATATACCACTATGGCAAAATCTATTATCTATGATGAAGAAGCAAGGAAAGCACTTAAATCAGGTGTTGATATAATTGCAAATGCAGTTAAGACCACCCTTGGACCTAAGGGTAGGAATGTAGCAATAGCTAAAAGCTTTGGAGCTCAGGTTGTTACTAAAGATGGCGTAACAGTAGCTAAGGAGATTGAAGATAAAGATCCATTTAAGAATGTAGGAATAGAGATGATCAAAGAAGCCTCCAGAAATGTCAAAGACCTAGCTGGAGATGGTTCTACAAGTGTAACTGTACTTGCTCAAGCAATTGCAGGTGCAGGGTTTAGAAATGTAGCAGCTGGATCTAATCCAATTGCCCTTAAGAGAGGATTGGATAAGGGAGTCGTTCTAGTTGAAGAGGCCTTAAAGAAATCTGCTAAGAAGATCTCTGGAAAAGAAGAGGTCTCTTTAGTAGCAACCATATCTGCTAACAATGACAAGAGACTTGGAGATATGATAGGGGGTGTTTTCGAGAAGGTTGGAAAGGATGGCGTTATTACTGTGGAAGAGGCTAAGGGCTTTGAGGATGAAGTTGAATATACAGAGGGAATGCAGTTCGATCAGGGTTATGTTAGTGCTTACTTTGTTACAGATTCTGAATCATTAGAAACAGTCATGGATAATCCCTATATATTTGTTACAGACAAGAAACTTTCAACACTTCAGGATATTCAAGCTATTGCAGAGAAAGTACTTTCTGCAGCTGATAGACCATTAGTAATCATTGCAGATGAGATAGAGAATCAGGCATTAGCGACATTAGTACTTAACAAGTTAAGAGGAACTCTTAATGTTGTAGCAGTGAAAGCTCCAGGTTTTGGAGATAGGAAGAAAGAGATGCTTAAAGATATTGCAACACTAACAGGAGCTCAGTATATATCTGAAGAGATTGGTAAAACATTAGAAACTGTAGATCTTGCAGATTTAGGTGGTGCTAAGAGAGTTATCATTAGTAAAGAGCAAACCGTTATAGTTGAAGGTGCTGGTAAATCTAGCGACATTAAGGACAGAGTAAAAGAGATTAAGGCACAGATAGGTAAAGCTACTTCTGACTATGATATTGAGAAATTACAAGAAAGGCTTGCAAAGATCTCTGGAGGAGTTGCTGTGATTAAGGTGGGAGCAGCATCAGAGGTAGAAGCTAAAGAGAAGAAACAGAGAATTGAAGATGCTATCAATGCAACACGTGCTGCCTTGGAAGAGGGTGTTGTTGCAGGAGGTGGTCTAGCATTACATAATGCCAAGGAAGCACTGGATAAAGTTAACTTAGATGATCCAGATGAGCAGTTGGGTATAGAAATTTTAAAGAATGTACTAAGCGAACCTTTGAAACAGATTGCACAGAATGCAGGTAAGGACGGAGCAGTTGTAGCAGCCAATTGTAATGACAAGATTGGTTACAATGCTAAAACAGATGAGTTTGTTGATATGCTCAAAGCAGGCATTATAGATCCTGTTAAAGTAACACGACTAGTTTTAGTAAATGCGGCCTCAGTAGGTACAATGCTTATTACCACGGAAGCAGTAGTAGCTGAAATACCAGAGGAGAAGGACAATACCCCTATGGGTGCTGATATGGCTGGTGTGCAGGGAATGATGTAAGCTCGGGCTTACTAAGAAACTGTCGTAAAGCAGTAAATTGAAAGACCCGGGTCTACCGGGTCTTTTTTATTTAATGACATTTAACCAGTTCTTCTTCAACCATTTCTTTGCGTAGAGTTGTAGCTCTCCTAAGCCTCTTTTTTTTAATTCTTTAGTTACGACTCCTCCTTTGTGAGGTTTGTCGTAGATCTGTTGCAGAGGAGAATTAAATCCGTGAGTATAGTGGCACAGTTCGTGAGCAATTGTTGCTTTAACTATTTCTTCTGGGATTTCCTCTCTTGCGAAGTATCGGGTTATAGTAATTAGAGAAACACTCTTGTCATCACTCTCAGGTAATCCTTTAATGAATCTTTTTACTCTATCCCTATCCTTAATTAACCGTATACATCCTAACTGTCTTTTAGAATGTTTTCCGAATTTAATAATGACTGTATTTTGTCTGGGAACATCACAAAAGTAGCTCTCCCAAATCTCATAAAGTGTATTTTCTAAATAGGTATTGTCTCTCATATATAGTTACATGCTATCATAGATGTAGAATGAGAAATATGATATCAGAAAAGTTACTCACACTGTGGAAAATAGTAAAGTTCTTTTATGGCAGATATACAAAAGATGCCCTACTAAGAGATGTAATATTTATAGCAGTAACTGTTGCCGAAATGCTCTCTATTACTATTGCTGGTAAATTTCTAGATGCAACTGTCAACGTAATTGAGAATAATCAGACCTTTAATATACACGCGTATTTAGGTACAGACTCCTTCTACTTTTTGTCATTAGGTCTTTTCCTTTGGTTTATAGTAAACATTGGGAACAAGATAAGGCAGAATCTATATGAGAAGATAAATGACTTACTAAAGACTGATACTCAGTTGGATATGCTAGAGAAGATTTCTACATCTAACCTGCAAGATGTTGAAAACCCAAACTTCCAACAGTTACAAGATTTCATACCGGCCTATTCAATTGATAAAATGATGCTTTCCTATTCGGCTTTCTCTACTATTATCTCTCAGATGGTTAGATTAGTCAGTGCATTTATAATTATGTATACAACACTTGGATGGAGTGTATTGATATTACTGTTCTTACCAATTCCAGAAGTACTTCTAAGCCATTTTAATAGAAAAAAGATCCAGCTGTTTACTGATAGCCAAATGGAAAGATTGAACTATATAAGCTACGTAAATGCTTTGGCACAGGATATTGAGAAATTCCCCGAACTAAGAGTAGATGGTACATACGGATGGCTTAAGAAATCGTTTGGAAGAGAGAAGTATACATATCTTGAAGAACTGTTTGGTAGAAGAGACCATTTCTGGATAGATAAGATATTTGGATCTGTTGTAGATCAGCTTTTCAAGTATATTTATATAATTTATATACTCGCTTATACAATTATTCATAGATTAAGTATCGGTAGCTTCTCTGCTCTTTTTAACTATGCAGATGTAGTATATCATTCATCTTTTTCAGTATTCGACACACTCTCTCAACTAGATAATCGTTTAACATATGCTTCTCGATTCTTCTCATTTATGGATTTCAAAGGGTTTGGAGATCAAGGTCATGGAGTACATAAACTTAATCCAGGGACACCTTCTCTCGAATTTCAGAACTTGGATTTTGCATATCCAGACGAGCCTACTGTTAAAGTACTAGAGAATGTTAATTTAAGAATAAATCCAGGGGAAAAGGTCGTATTTTATGGGGGAGATGCTTCTGGTAAAAGTAGTATTGTAAAAATACTGGCTGGTCTGTATGAAATAGTTGCTGGGGACTATGTAATCGGTGGGTACTCAATTAGAGAGTTAGTAAGAGGGGAACTTAAGAGAAAGATTTCTGTTACATTCCAGAACTTTGTTAACTACAATTTTAGTATAGAAGAGAATATCACTATCGGTAGTCATAGGAAGAATGTTGATAGGGAGCTATACGAGAAGGTGTTAAAAGTATCAGGGGTTGCAGATTTAATAAAGAAGGAGAAGATAAATGACAAGCAGGTACTGGGTAAATATCTAGATGGTAAAGAGCTTTCTCCTGGTTACTGGCAGAGACTTGCTATTGCACGTATGCTTTATAGGAATAGAGATATTTTCATTATGGACGAAGCCTTTACCTTTATAGACACTCATTCTCAGGAGAAGATACTTAAAGACATTATTAAATTTGTTGGTCCTAAGCGTACCCTTATATACATAACAAGAGATGCACACAATCTGGAGCTTTTTGATAGAACATATCATTTTAGAAAGGGTCATGTAGTAGAAGTAGGAAATGTAAAAGAACTCCAGAAGTTAGCATAAGTTTCTAGAAGTAAGTCTTTTTCTAAGAGAAATTCTTTTTTAATGTAATATCCTGTAAAATATGGAAGTAAGTTTATCCATATGATTAAATATGATCCTTCTGGATGGAAAGCAAACTGCCGAAAGAGTTACAGCTAGATTAAAAACAGATATTGGTAAGTATATAGGAAATGGATATCGGAGTCCTCGTATAGATATAATCCTCGTTGGAGAAGATTTCGGAAGTCAGAAATATGTAGAGATGAAGCGTAAAAAAGCAGAGGAGTTAGGAATAGAAGCTGTTGTGCATAAGTATGATGAGAGTGTGGATGAGAATATCCTTGTAGAAATGATTGAGAAACTGAATTCAGATGGCGGTGTAGACGGTCTAATGGTACAACTTCCCCTGCCATCCCATATTAATGATCAAAGTGTCTTAGAGAGGATAGCTCCCAGTAAGGATGTTGATGGTCTGACTTCTGGGAATTTAGGTAAGCTTTTTAAAAATGATCCTACTGCAATAGCTCCAGCTACTCCCAAAGGGATAATGGAGTTACTTAAAGAGTATTCAATAGGTGTAGATGGTTTGAATGCTGTAGTTATTGGTAGAAGTGACATTGTTGGTCTACCAGTTAGTGCTATGTTAACTAACAGTAATGCTACTGTAACAGTATGTCATTCTCATACAAAAGATTTAAAGGAAATTACAAGGAGAGCTGATCTACTAGTTGTAAGTATGGGTAAGGGAGAGTATATAGATGGTGAGTATGTTAAACAGGACTCCATTGTAATTGATGTTGGTACAAACAAAAATAGTGATGGTAAGTTAGTAGGAGATGTAAATTTCGAATCTGTAAAAGATATTGTTAAATATATCACTCCTGTGCCTGGTGGAGTTGGTCCTATGACGATAGCATCCCTTCTTCTAAATTTATACGAGGCCTATGAAAGAAATGTTAAAGGAGAACGATAAAGAGATATTTCAATCTATTCAAAATGAAGCTAAAAGACAGATAGAGGGTGTTGAGCTAATAGCATCTGAAAACTATGTAAGTAAAGATGTCCTTGAAGCTATGGGTAGTATCCTTACCAATAAATATTCGGAAGGGTATCCTTCTAAAAGATATTACGGTGGGAATGAATATATCGATGAGATAGAACTAAAAGCTATAGAGAGAGCAAAGAAACTCTTTGGGGCGGAGCATGTAAATATACAGCCATATTCTGGATCTCCTGCTAATCTCGCAGTTCATTTAGCATTTCTAGAGCCAGGAGATAGAACAATGGGTATGGCACTGGATGCAGGTGGACACTTAACTCATGGTTTTAAAGTATCTATTTCTGGTAAGTACTTCGATTCTGTAAGTTACGGTGTTAATACAGATGGATATATTGATTATGATGAGGTTGAGAAACTTGCTAAAGAGCATAAACCTAAACTCATATGGGCAGGTTTTTCTGCATATTCTAGAGTAATCGACTGGAATAGGTTTAGAGATATTGCTGACTCTGTTAATGCCATACTGGTAGCTGATATTGCGCATGTAGCAGGTTTGATAGTATCAGGAGTGTATCCTTCTCCTGTTGGTATTGCAGATGTAGTAACTACTACTACTCATAAGACCCTGAGAGGTCCTAGAGGTGCAATGATTATGTGTAAAGAGGAGTATGCTGAAGCTATAGATAAGGCAGTGTTTCCTGGTTTGCAGGGAGGACCTCATAACCATACAACTGCTGGTATAGCAGTAGCTTTAAGGGAAGCTGATTCAAAGGAGTTTAAAGAATATTCTAAGCAGGTAGTCGAAAATGCAAGAGCACTCTCTCAAGCATTGGTAGAGAAGGGTTACAGTATTGTATCTGGTGGTACTGATAACCATCTGTTTTTAATAGATACGGTCAAGAGTTTAAACCTTTCTGGTAAAGAGGTGTCTGATACTTTGGAATTGGTAAATATTACAGTTAACAAAAATGCCATCCCAAATGATTCTCGTAAACCTTGGGATCCGTCTGGTATTAGAATTGGTACTCCAGCTATAACAACAAGAGGAATGAAGGAAAAAGATATGCAGGTAATTGCAGATTTAATCGATGAAGCATTGAAGAACAGTACAAACGAGGAGTACCTTTCAGATATTAGAAAGAGAGTAAAAGAATTTACTAGCAAATTCCCTATACCTGGAATATCAAATACAGTTTAAATTTAAAAGGAAAATATATGAAGGGAACTTTTAGAAAAGACCTCCAGATTGCAAGTATTAGATCAGAGTCCACATGGAATAAGTTTAAAGTACATACCCTTCTACAGAATCCTGTTCAGAAGCAACCATCTATCAATGCTTACCTTGGTGCCAGATACAGTAGGTCTTCTAACACTATTGTTGATATTGCTAAAGAAATCATCGAGAACAATACTGATGCTGCAGAGAGGTTAGAGGCAATATTTCATGGATATGGTCATAAATCTGTAGGTGATATGGCAGATCTTTTTGTATGTATTGAGAATATTCCAATGTTTACTGCTATGAAGATCTTCTATATGAACTCTGTAATAGCGGGACAGGAGAGGTCTACCAGATATCAGAATTTTGAGAATCCTGAGTTTGTAAAAATCCCGAAAGAGGTTTGTAAGGATGCTGGAGTTAGGAAGGAGTATGAGAGGATAATGCTTAAACAGATGTCGGATTACAGAAATTTGCTTAAACAGACGAGAGAAGCATTAAAGGAACATTTTAAGATCAATGAAGAGAATAAATCTGAGGAGAGTGCTTGGAAATCAAGAACGTTTGATACTGCAAGATATCTTCTTCCTTACGGTTTACAGACTAGTATGGCTGCTGTCATGTCAGCTAGAAACTGGTCGGAGTTGATATCGTATTTTAATGCTAGTGATAGTGTGGTTGATAATGAGGTTGCAGATCTCTTAATGAATTTACTAGGTAATTCTAAGATCAGTATCCCCAACTATATTAAAGAGGCTGATGGGTTAATAAGGCACACAGATGCTAACTGTAGTAGGAGGAATTCTACTAAGGAGATCTTAGAATATATAGGGAAGAGAGTATCTAAACAGAAATCATACAAGAGTCATGGCTGTGAAGGAGATTCTGTAAGTATGTCCTACAATACAGATTTCATAGAGGACCTTATCACTCATTACGAGTTACTTCTTAACCCACTTGGTAGTGAATATGATCTGGAGTTTGATTCGGAAGATGAAATTTCTCTGGGAGAGAAGATCTTTGAATTTCATAACCACCATAATATGTTAGGGAATATAGCTCAGTCAGGAGCTGTTGGATTTGATGGCTTTGCAACGTTAGGAACTCTTAAAGATCTAAACAGACATAGGAGTATGGAGAGATATATGCCAATATTCCATGATGAGATAAATATTGATAATGAACTGAATAGAGATCCTTCTGACTGTTTCTTCTTGTGTGACTATCTTGAGATAAAGGATTTGAAAAAGCTCAGGAAAGAATATCAAGCTGCTTTAGTAGAAACATATGGTATGATCAAAAATTGGCGAAGTAAATCAAAGGATTTTATGTCTGATGATGTATCGAAAGAGTTTACTAGATATCTTCTTCCTCATGCACATGCTACACGATATATTTTCTATGGCTCTTTTGATGATCTACAATATACGATAAACTTACGAACTAGGAGAGGTGGACATATATCTTACCGAGCTCTTACATATAGGTGGTTGGAACTTTTAGCTAGAGAGGATAATATATGGAAGGCTTTGTTAAAGAATGTAGAGAAACCTGATCCTGAATCTAAGGAGCAGTTTGTTGATAGAAGTTAATATTTAAAAATATTTAAATGATTCTTTCAGATAGAAGTATTAAAGCAAAACTAGAGAGTGGAGAGATAAGTATAGAGCCATTCTCTACAGAATTTCTTCAGCCTGCCTCATACGACCTTCATTTAGATAAAAACATATTAGTGTTTGATACTGTCAAACATCAGTTGATTGATATTAAGAAACCAGTAGAAGACTTGATGATAAGACATGAGATAAATGAAATGGAAGGATATGTGCTTAATCCTGGGGATTTTGTATTGGCTAATGTTTCTGAAGTAACCGGAGTAGACAGTAGACATGTAGGGAGGCTTGAGGGTAAAAGTTCATTAGCAAGAATGGGATTAATAATACATGCTACTGCTGGTTTTTTAGATCCTGGTAATAAACTTAGGCTCACGCTTGAGATTGCAAATCTATCTCCACTCCCGATTAAGATTTATCCAAGGATGAAAGTAGCTCAAATAGCATTTGAAGAATTGGATGAGCATTGTGAAAGACCATATGGCAGTCCTATGTTAAACAGTAAGTACAAAGGAGATATGACAGTACAAGCAAGTAAGATGTGGAAGAATTTTTAATTTGGACAATTCGGAAATGAGTTCTACTCTTTCGGACATAACTAAAGAGTTCCCAATTTTGAAGAAAGGTTTCCTTAGAAAGAATCTTGTGTACTTAGATAATGCTGCTACTACACAAAAGCCTCAGGTTGTTATAGACAGGTTAATTAAGTACTACTCTGAAGAGAATGCCAATATTCACAGAGGACCATATGATCTCTCTATACATGCGACAGAAGAGTGGGAGAAAGCTCATCAGACAGTAGCAAACTTCATTAATGCTGATTCATATAAAGAGATATTCTTTGTTAGGAATAGTACAGAGGGTTTAAACTTCTTAGTTAATACTGTAGGAAGGGAGAGATTAAGCAAAGATGATATTCTTGTTATCTCTGAAATGGAGCATCATAGTAATATTGTTCCCTGGTTAATGTTGCAGAAAGAGCTAGGTTTTAAGATAGAGCGTATTCCAGTAAAAGATGACTATACTTTAGATACTGAATGGTATAAGGAATTAGTAAAGAAAGAGGGTAGTAGGATTAAAATAGTTTCTCTTGTTCATATCTCTAATGTATTGGGTGTAAAGAATCCTGTAGAGGATATATTTAAAGAAGCCCATGATAGCGGTGCATTTACGATATTGGATGCTGCTCAGAGCATTCCCCATATTAAGGTGGATGTTAAGAGTTTGAATTGTGATGCTTTAACATTTTCTGGGCATAAGGTGTATGGTCCTACAGGAAGTGGAGCTGTATATATGAAGTTAGAATATTTGGAGAGAGTTAACCCATGGATGGGAGGGGGAGAAATGATATCTACTGTTTCTATGAAAGATTTTGAATTGAATGAACTTCCATGGCGGTTTGAAGCAGGGACTCCTAATATTGCGGGTGGTATTGGATTGGGCGTAGCTATTGAGTGGTTCTCTGATACTATTGAGCGGGTAGGTGGTTGGAAATCTTTTGTCTTACATGAGCAAACTTTAATGAATTTGCTTCTTAAGCAGTTTGATGGCATTGATTGGTTTAGACCTTTTGGCCCTACTGATTCCAGTCTTAAATATGGACCCATGGCATTTACAATCAAGGGTTTTAAGTTTAGGGGTTGCAAAGATGTAAAGAAGAGTGACAAGGATGGAGGTAGTATTAGTGCATTCCTAAATAGTGAAGGTATTGCATTTAGAGAGGGATATCATTGCACAGAGCCACTACATGACAGGTTCGGTTTTGGTCCTACCTTGAGATTTAGCCTTGGAATATACAATACAGAGGAAGATATTAAGTATGCTTCTAACCGATTGAAGCAGGCTGTACTTAGAGGCCTGGCCTAAGATCTGTTGTATATTTAAGAGACTTTTTTTACTAAGGAAACCACTATGGGTCAGGCAGGCCTGGCCTTAATATGATATATTTCTATTATGGATTTAAATACTGCCCGGGTAAATATCCCTGGTGATAAACAGCCTTCGAATGATATGCTTTCTGAGATTTTGGAGCTTCAGGGGAAGTTAACGTCTTCCAATGCTCCTATTGGGCTTAAAGAGGAAACTATGCGAGCTATTCAGCGTTTGGAAAGGATGGCCAAGTGGGGTAATTATAGTGCTGAGTTTGAGGGTGTTGATAAGTATGTGGATTGGGTAACTAGAATACCGTGGGGGGAGTTGACCGAAGATAATTTGAATATTGAAAATGCTAAACAGTTAATGGATTCTACACACTACGGTATGGATACCATTAAGAGTATGATCCTTGACTATTTAGCAGTAATGCAGATCCAGAAGGTAACTAAGGGTGGTAATAGTCTGTCTGCTACTTCGGAGAGTTTAAGAAGCTCTTCTGCTAATGCTCCTGTACTTCTTTTTGTAGGTCTGCAGGGTGTTGGTAAAACCTCTATTGCTAAATCAATTGCTCAGGCTATGGGTAGGAAGTTTGCAAGAGTTTCATTAGGAGCTTTAACCGATGTAAGAACGTTAAGAGGAACTCCTAGACATGAACTTGATTCGGAGCCTGGTCAGATCGTGAAAGCATTGGTGAGAACACAGAGTATGAATCCTGTTATTCTACTTGATGAGATAGAGAAGGCTAGCAGTAGTGCGGGTCTTTTGAATGATGTTATGGCAGCTTTGCTTGAGATCTTAGATCCTGAACAGAATTCTAGCTTTGTAGATCACTATCTTGACTATCCCGTCGATCTATCTAATGTATTTTTCATCTGTACAGCAAACAATTTAGGAGGTCTGTCAGCAGCTTTGTTGGATAGGGTTGAGGTCATCAGGTTTACAAGTTATACAGATGCGGAGAAGGAGGTTATAGCTAAATCATATATTCTTCCGAAGGTGTTAAAGAATATGGGTTTAAGTAATCAGTATGTTCAGATAGAGGAGGAGGTTTGGCCAATGTTGATAAGGCCAGTAGGGTTTGATGCTGGTATTAGACAGTTGGAGAGGAATATTGCAACTTTAGCTCGTAGTGCAGCAAGAAGGATCGTAAGTGGAGCTCAGGTCCCAATAGTGGTAACAGGGGATAATGTGAAGGAATTTGTATTGCCTGATCAAGGTCCTCTTAGTTAATATCCCTTGAATGGATTTACTAGTCTTAATGCTTTTATAGCTCGTGAGAGAGCAGGGTCCTCTATACCTTTCGATATATCTGGTTGATATCCAGCTCTTTCTTCTGCCTTTGTTAGAAATTGTAAATCCTCATTTAGTTGCTCTGGAGGTAATTCTTCAGTATCTATTGCCTCTGTAACTAAGTACCTCCTTATATCATCTTTAGTTGTCTGTTGACTGTCCATTGCTGTTCTCCTCATTATCAATTATTCCCTGTGGAGTAATATGCATTCTTCCTTTCTGTATCTCTTCTCTCTGCTTTTTTACTAATCCCGGTATTGTATTTTCATCAATCATATCAACGAAGGTTTTCTGACTTGCATACTTCTCGGGATTTAGTACCCTATCTTGTTCTTGTAGTCTCTTTTCTAGATCTTTCTGGTACTGAATTCTTTCTGCCTCTATTTGGGACATGTCTTCTCTTCTTCGCTCTACAGCTCTCTCGATCATCTCACTCTGTTTCGCAGTATCATTTTTGGAAGTTTTCATTGGTTGTTGTACTGCAGGAGGATCAAAGATCTGTGCTAATTCTTCTACACTTCTAGTATCGGTCATTCCTTGTGTTTGTTCTCTAGCTTGGATCTCTCTAGGATCTGACGTTATCAATTCATTTTCTGCTTGGCTTGCAAGTACCTGTATACCTACATGATTTGCTCCAGCGAAGAATAGGCCCTGTCCCTTGTCACAGTTTAGCAGGAAGTTTCGCTCTCCATCTGAGAGATTGAATACCTGCTGGAGTTTCTCTACTGCAGAGGGACTCTGTTTCATAAGCATTTGAATAGAGGAGTTGGAGATGATTGCTTTACCCATATCGTTGTTCATAAAGTCGGCAACATCTTGTGTGATGGTGGTGAGTCCTAAGTAATACTTTCTTGCTCTTTTAGCAATGGAGTACATAAACTTAGCAGAGTCTTCTCTTTGCATCATATACCATGCTTCATCAACGATAAGGAGTCTTCTTCTTTGATCTTTTCTAATTTTAGTCCATATGAAATCAAGCATTAAATACATAGCTAAGGGTTTTAATTCTTCCTGCAGATCTCTTACACTAAATACTGTAAAGGGATTGTTAATTTCAAAGTTACTTGCCTCATTAAATATTCCAGCTCCACTACCCATGATATATTTTTCCATTCTTCTGGCAAGGTCATGCGCTTCTGGCTCTGCCATACCCTTTAATACTTTGTAAAGATCCTCAAGCATGGGTGGTTGTTTACTCTGTGTAACAGGATCAAATGTAATACCTTTTTCTCTGTATGTAAGTATTAATGCTCTATCCAAGATAGAGGTTTCTACATTTGTTAATCCATCGAACATTACTTTAAAGAAACCTTGCAAAGCAAGTAGCTTCATTCGTAATTCATCTTCATCCTCTTGTGATACTCCAGAGAGCTCAAATGGGTTCATCTTGTGTCCGCTGTCTTGTGAGAAGGATATGTATGCACCGTTAACAGCTTCTGCTAGTGATTCGTACTCTCTTTCAGGGTCAATTATCAAAATCTGAGTACCCATCATTAGGCTTCTAACAGCTTCAAGTTTTACAAAGTAACTCTTACCAGCACCAGATTTGGCAAATACAACAGCATTGGCATTTTCTAATTCAAATCGGTCAAAGATGACCAGACTCTTGTTGTGCATATTGATTCCATACATGATTCCATGATCCATTGTCAGTTCAGAAGTAACAAACGGGAAGGTGGTAGCTAAGGAGGTGGTGTCCATATTTCTAGTAATGTAGAGTTTGTCCAATCCTAGTGGTTGAGTACTCAGAAAACCTTGTTCTTGCTGTAAGGTCGCTGGTTTAGCAGTAACATTCATTGCAGCTAGTGTAGAGGTAACATTACGGGAGAGCTTTTCCAGCATATCCATATTAGGGGCATATATGGTTATATACATTGCATAGTGAAAGAACTTCTCTGTACCCTCTGCGATAGAGTCTTGAAGTTGTTGTGCATCAAAAAGGGCTACCTTAAGGGAGGGATCTACAACCTTTCTTTCTTCCATCTGAGTGTATATGGTGGCTTCCATTTCACCAATTTTCTTTTTGAGCTTGTCCAGTATTACTTTTGAATCAACAGGGTAGTAGAAGGTACTGATTCTTAGAGAGTGCTCAAAGTTGATAATGGGGGATAGCCAGTTGGGACCTACAAATCTAGGATATCCACTTATGAAAAATGTTCTAGAGTAGTAATTGCCCATCTGTAATGTATTAAAATCTACCTCCATATCAAGTGGTGCAATTATATCCTGGGTCGTTAAACCTTCAAACTTAGCTAGTGGAGTAGCTTCCTGTTGTGTAGAAGGAACACTGCTCTTCTTCCCAAAGGTATTCATTAGATTGTCTAGCATCTTAAAGAAGGGATTCTTCTTCTCTTCATTGATATCCTTTGCTTTCTCAACTTGTTCCTTTGGTTCTTGAGTCTTGTTGATTCTACTCTGTCTTAGTTCTTCCAGATCTTTGTTTAACTGTTCCTGGAAAGTAGTGTATTTAGAACCAGAGGTTGAGAGTTGCTCCTTCTGTTCATTTAACATCTGTGTGGTCTTTGATTCGAATGTATTGTTCTTTGTATATGTATTATTCATTTCCTACTTCTGCGATCTCCTCATCTGGGTTATATATTGTATAGAATTCAGTTATTAGCTCTTTGTTGGTTAACTGGTGTCCAAAGAGCCCCATTCTCCCTAACTGTTTAAGGATATGGTCCCTTTTAGGGTAGAGAAATATCTTTGCTTTTTCTAATAGTTGTTCCTGTTTCATTTGTTGCTGTTTTTCCATTTCCTCTTTGTTCTTCTTAGCACTAAGTAGTCTAGCACCTGGTACTGGAGCTGCAGGATTGTAGGGGATCACTATGAAGAAGTTCTTGTCCAAGACATCATTTTGAACAATGAGATTTTGTATGAATTGTGTATATATATGAAGCTGTTTTTTCAAACCTTCTGACATAGTACTGTTCTCTTGGTTTTTTAAGTAATTCACATAGTTTGATATATCTATTCTTCGAGTTCTGATTAATATCTGAATATGGAAATTAAGAGAGTTAAGTAATCCTGCAAATGCATATATCTT
This sequence comes from uncultured Candidatus Saccharibacteria bacterium, assembly GCA_964449955.1. Taxonomy (GTDB): domain Bacteria; phylum Patescibacteriota; class Dojkabacteria; order SC72; family SC72; genus CAYVBS01. Next base: position 76,126 of record CAYVBS010000003.1, read on the forward strand.
TCCATCCTGTTCATACTCAGCTAAAAGGTCAAAGTTAATAGCAGATGTTTGTATTACCATTGCAACACTACCACTTTTGGTAACTACTAAATCTTCGACTATTTCTTTAACCTCCAAATGTTCCTGTGTGGAGTGTATTGTTCTTGCTCTCGCATTTGCATCCATTATCCTATCTGTATCTTCAAGGGCAATTTAGATATATTCTCGGTTAGCATGAGCCTCATCTTAAGTGAACCAGTAGGCAGATTCTCAAACTCAATTATATATATTCCTGGAGGAAAATTCTTGTTAGTTAAAAAGTATCCATTGGGGCCTGTCTTGTTAGCATACAGGATCTTACCTTGTAAGTCTTTTAAATATGCATTTACATTTGGAATTGGCTGATTCTCTTTAGTGCAAAGCCAGATGTTAATGTTTCCAGGTAATTTGTCTAAACTCTTGATATTAAACTGATATCTAGTAATGTTCTCTTCATTTATAGTGAGCATGCCCTCTGGTATATTTGGAACTTGTTGTTCTTTATTAACAGTATCTGTTTGTGTGCTAGTAACATTAGTATCCTCCTGTAATATATCATCACCAGGATTTTCAACAAAGACTTGCATCTTTTGTGCTTCGGGTATCTTAGCTCCCCCAATTACCTTTCCTTTACCAATTCCACTATTTCCATCTACAATCTGTGTACTCTGTAACTGAGGTTTTACTCTTTCACTCTTCATTGTCTTGTTTAACCACACTCTTTGGGTAGGTCTATTTATTGCAGTGAAGTAATTAACAATATATGTGTCTGCATTCTGGTCATTTATAGGGACAAGAGCTAAGAATGCTCCTGCTCCTGAGAAAAGAGCAAACGCAGGCACTCCAATTATCCCTGGGATATCACCTTTCGTAGAAAGATACAGGAATATTCCGCCGATAGAAACTCCTACTGCAAGATATGCAAATTCTTTTAAAGTAAACTTTGTAAAAAGTTTAAATTCAATATCCAATACATTTTGCGGAATAGGGTGTTGCCTCATGACTCATAAACAGTTTACCAGAATTATTCATAATATGGGAGTCAAACTTTTAGAAAAAGTGTATTACTGCTATCATATCCTGTAATGATTACTAAGGGGAACATAAATGATATTGTAGAAAAGTTCATAACTTTCAGAAAGAACATGAACTGTACACTTACACTCAGCAAAGCAAGATATATATGGGGCAGAAAGAGTGTTGAGATGCTAGAGCCTGGAGTAAAAGAGAGCCTGAGAAAACACTCAAGGGAAAAGAACGAGGATGTTGCTCAGCAGAAGATTAGGATAGCGAAAGAGAGGCTAAAAAGAGTGGTGGTATTTAACTGGGTTCAGTTTGTTGGTATTTCAGGTTCAATTGCTGCTGGTTTTACTAAAGAGGAAGATGATATTGATCTCTTTATTGTTGTTAAAGATGGTTGTGCATGGATATATAGGGGGATTCTTACTTTAAGGAACATATTTAACCATACAAATCGTACAAAGAGAGATGGAGAAAATGTAAAAGATCTTTTCTGTATCAACTATATTGTGGAGGAGAGAGGTTTAGAGATTAATGCTGATATGTTCAATATGCACGAGCTTATGTACCTTATTCCTTTATACAATTCTCCATATCTTAACTATATTTACAAAGAGAACCCATGGTTAGTAGAGAGGTTTGGTGTTAACAGGAATTTACTTGTTACAAAAGTAAGAAGGTCTGAAAAAGTAGGATGGGTAGTAAGAGCTATTAACTTCTTTGCATATATTGCTCAGGTAATGTTTATGTATGTTGCAGGTCATAGGCCTGAGTTAAAAAGACTTCAAGAGGGTTACAGAAGAGGGAGGATTGTGTTCTATCCTAAAGAATTTAAGGAAAGGGTTCTTAAAGAGTTAAATGGAGTTTAAATCTATCATCTGACAATCCTTAAGTACATCTTTTGGAAGAGTTTTAGGATCTATTACTGTAATAAAAGTCTGTTGTTTATCTAGTACCTTCTTGTCAAATATTTTCACTGTATTCTTAATGTCTAGCTCTGAAGCAATATCATCTAGAAGTAGGATAGGGTAGAAACCAGTTTTTTCTTTAACTACCTCTTGGGTTTGGAATATGAGCTTACCGATTGCTAATCTTTTCTCACCCCTTGAACCAAATCTTTTAATATCAATACCATTATGAATACTCCAATCATCTCTATGTGGACCTTTGTTAGTATATCCAGTTGCAATATCTCTTCGTTTTGATTCTTCTAGACCCTCATCTATAGACTGTTTGATATACTCTTCATTTGTTAATCTTCTTCTATCGATATTGAAACTGTTACTGTACTTTATCTCATACTCCTTGTTAGAAAGCTCTCTACAAAGCTTTGCTCTTTTAATTAATATTTCTACTGAGGTATTAACTAATTCCTTTGTCCAAAATGCTAGCTGAGTATCATTAACAGCTACGATACCCTTTTCATAGAAAAGTTTAGCTAACTTCTTTAGATGGGCATTTCTCTGTCTCAGAATTCGTTTAAACTGTTTGAGAGAGTGTTCATACTCATAGTCATATTTAAGAATTGTGTCATCAAGAAAATCTCTCCTCTTTGACGAAGAGATCATTAAAAGTTCTATCTGTTCTGGATTAAATATTGTAGCGGCATTCTTTTCAAAAAATGTTTTAGATCTTACCTTCCTATCCTCTATCTTGAATATCCGTTTACTGTTCTCTTTAAAATATACATACTCCTTACCATCTTTGATCATCTCTATTCTTACATGAGGAATATTTCTTTGATCTGTATTCACATACTCATCTGTAGATGCCCAGGGAGAGTTACCGTTACTGATTAGATATATTGCTTCTAATACTGAGCTTTTACCCTGTGCGTTCTCTCCGCTTAGTACAACAAGGTTCTTTTTAAAATCCATACTATGGTTCTGGAATTTACGGAAGTTTTTTAATACAAGTTTCTCAATCATCATTAAGTTTTTAATATGCTTAGGAATGCTTCTTGAGGGATATTTACGTTTCCGATCATCTTTAATCTCTTCTTACCCTTTTTCTGTTTTTCGAGTAGCTTTAGTCGTCTGGTATAGTCACCTCCGTACAGTTTAGCAGTGACATCCTTCCTATATGCTTTCACATCCTCTCTTGCAATTATCTTGGCACCAATAGAGGCTTGTAGTGGAATGGGGAACTGTTGTCTGGGTATTTCCTCTTTCATTACAGAGAGTAGTTTTGCAGCTTTACTTCTAGCTAATTCTTTTGTTTCTAAAAAACTTAAAGCAGGTATCTCCTCATGGTTCACAAGTACAGCTACTTTGACTAGATCTACAGGGAAGAAATCGATAAAGTCATACTCCATAGAGGCATATCCACTTGTAAGATTTTTTAATTGATCAAAGAAGTTGGATATTAGTGAGGCCAGAGGAATATCATACTCCAACGATATATACCTATCTTTAAGCTGAATATCTTTACTTCCAATGCTTAGGTAATGGGTATTAACATACTGTCCTCTTTTGTACTGGCACAGCTCCATTATGGGACCCATGTACCTATCTGGGGTCATTACTTTCAATCTTACCCAGGGTTCGAAACTTTCTAATATCTCACTAGGATCAGGCATCTCTTGTGGAGTTTGTATAGAGATTAGCTCTCCATCTGTTTTCTTTACTTTATACTCTACTGTTGGTGCAGTAATTATCAAATCTACATCATACTCTCTTTCTAATCTTTCCTGAATTATCTCCATATGCAGTAGTCCTAGGAATCCACATCTAAATCCAGAGCCTAAGAGATTTGATCTCTGGTCAGTAAATGTTAGTGATGCATCATTCATACTTAGTTTGTTCAATCCGGTCTTTAACGGCTCATACTGATCTGGTGTAACAGGAAAGAATGTTGCAAATACATTTGGTTTAGGTGTCTGATATCCAGGCAGGGCTTCTGTACTGTTGCTGTCTGATATTGTATCTCCTACTGTAAAGAAGCTAATATCTTTAAGTCCAGTTGCAATATATCCAACATCTCCTGCACTCAGTTCTCCTGATTCTGTTAACTCTGGAGTAAATATCCCAACCTCTGTTGGTTTGAAGATCTCTTCTTTCTGTAAAATATGTAATTCCTTAGCTTTACCATGTTCATGACTTAATTTCCCTTCAAATATTCTTACTGCAACGACTACTCCTCTGTGTTCATCGTAGAAAGAGTCAAAGATTAAGGCTTTAAGTGGTTTTTCTGTATCACCCTGGGGAGGAGGGCACTGTTGCACTATTGCATTGAGGAGAGTTTCTACACCTTCTCCAGTTTTACCAGAGACTTTAATTATCTCTTCTTTTTCAAATCCTAGTAGTTGATGCAATTCCTCTTCTCTTGCAGATATATCTATACCTGGAAGATCTATCTTGTTTATAACGGGGATTAGCTTTAACCCTAAGTCTAGTGCTTTTTGAGTGTTTGAGATTGTTTGAGCCTGTACTCCCTGTGAGGCATCTACAAGCAGTAGTGCTGCTTCGCATGCTGCTAGAGATCGGGATACTTCATAGGAGAAATCAACATGTCCTGGAGTGTCAATGAGATTAAGTTCGTACTCTCCCCACATCATTTTACAGGCTTGTAGTTTAATGGTAATTCCCTTTTCCTGTTCTAGGTCTAATCTATCTAATACTCTTGAATCTCTCTTGTCTCTAGAGATATCAATATGGGCAGCTTCAAGCATTCTGTCTGCCAGTGTAGATTTCCCATGATCTATGTGTGCGATTATGGAAAAGTTTCGAATTTTGTTTAAATCCAAGCTATTCATATGCTAAATACGGCTCTATTATATATTATTTTATTAAGAAAGCGGAGTTTTCTTTTATCGAAGAGAAAAGAGAAAGCGGAGTTTTCTTTTATCGAAGAG
>CAYVBS010000004.1:0-43114 GCA_964449955.1 uncultured Candidatus Saccharibacteria bacterium
GGAAGTATCTGGATAGATACCAATATATTGAATGGTAGCGATACAATGCTAATCTCAGCCAAAGGAGAAAAGGGTAATCTTAAAGCTACAGGTTCAGCAGGAGGGGGAAGGATAGCACTTTACTACAACAGCAGTAATATAGATATTCCAACCTATGTATTGAACGGAAAAATAAATACATATGGTTCTAGTATTTCCAGTGCTGAAAGTGGAGGGACAAGAGTATCTGGATCTGGAACTGTGTATATTGAAGATAGGGAGGTGTACGAAGAACATAAAGGTGATCTATATATAGATAATAATGGTCTTTCTTCACAGATTACTGATTTTGAGGCTAAAGAGTACCTCTTTAATAATTTATATATAGGACCAAACCTGTATGCAAAGGTAAAAGGTAATGCAGAAAATAATTCAGGAACAGTTTTAAACTTAACTGGAGATTTTACTTTAGAAAGCGGTTCTGTAATAGATGGCGTAGGTGAGGGTTTCAGCGCAGCGGATGGTCCTGGTGCAGGAAACACGGGTACTATTCTTACTGGAGGTGGTGGAGGTGGCCATGGTGGTAGTGGAGGAAACGGCGTTTCGGGAGATGGTAATTTAGCAGGAGGAGGAGTGTTCTATGGAAGTCAGCGTCAACCTCTCACTTTGGGCTCTGGAGGAGGCAATTCAGAATCTGGTGCTGTAGGTGGAAATGGGGGAGGGGCATTTGCTGTATTGGCAAAGCAAGGACAAGTTAATATCTTAGGAGAAATAAATGTAAGTGGTACAGATGGAGCTCCCGCTGAAAGTGGAGGAGGAGGAGGTGGTGGTGCAGGAGGCAGTCTATTTGTATATGCAAATAGCTGCAATATCTCTGGCACACTCTATGCCAATGGAGGAGATGGTGGTAGTGGCGATTTCTCTGGAGGAGGGGGAGGTGGTGGTAGAGTCTCAATCCTTTACATCCAGGGACCATGTGATTTTGCTGGTGCAGTATCGGTACAATCAGGTTCAAGTGAAGGAGGGCAAGAAGGACAGGTCGGTACATTCCCATCTGAACCTAACTCTGTTCCATTCCCAACAGATTTCCAGAATCAATATGAGATAAAAGGAAGTATGGGAAGTGGCGATGCTCATGTATTAGGAGTTAATACTTCGGAAGAGTTATTAGGTACTGGAGATGCAGGTGAAGTTGTAGAAGTCCCCATTCCTTTAGGTGGTACTGTACAGGGTAATACTATTACATTCAGATCAAGTGTCTTTGATGCTGGGGCATCTTCGCTTACACCCAAGACTCTAAAGATAGAAGTAGAACTTAAGAAAGTAGGAGAAGACTTTGATGGTACTACAAATATACACTCATCGGACTCAATACTCTTTAGTGGAGGTGATCCAGTAGTACTTGCTGTAAAGGTTGAGGATTTAGAACTAGGGACTTCATATAAGTGGAGAGTAAGAGCTGTTAATGTGAATAATCTTCTAGCTAGTGATTGGAGAGATTTCGGTAATAACGGAGATGAAGCAGATTTTACAATTTCTCAAATCAAGGCATTAACTTTAGAATCAAGCAAAACAGAAGTTGAACTAGGAGAGAAGTTTGATTTGAGAGTAAGTATATATGATATGTTTGACAGTATAACTGATCAGTACAGTGGAACCGTACAGTTTACTACCAATACAGATGATGGATATCTAACACCTTCTTCTATTACTTTCGAAGCAGATATCTCTGCCATAATGGACATTTCTCAGGCAGCATATTTTACTAAACCTGGAACCTATCTAATTATTGCCTACGATGATGAGAATAACCTACTGTATGACAGTATAGAGATAACTGTTCTACCTGCTAAGGTACCAACTCTCGAGTTACTTGCAGACAGAGAAAACATAGTAGCCGGCGAAACTGTTACTTTAGCATGGGTAAGTGAACATGTAACCAGTTTAGTTCTTTCATATGACGGTGAAGAAATAAATGTAAATGATAAAAGCTCTATCGATGTAAAGCCTACTAGAACTACAACATATACCCTAAGTGGAACAGGTGCGAATGGTGAGGATATGAGTTCTTCTGTGGAAATTACTGTACTACCAAGCTCTGACGGGTCTGACTCCGAACTAGAGTCGGAGAATGAGCCTAAAAACCCAGAGAATGTGGAACAAGGAGGAGAACCAGTAGACGAAGGCGATAACATTCCTCCAATTATAGAAATCCCTAGAGTAGCTGTCAGTAGTTTTCTTGATAGGATACAGAACAAAGAGGTTGTATCTGCGGTTAGTGTTGCATCCTTAGCTATTGTATATACAACCTACAGTATGTTAACAACACCTGTATATTTCAAGCAATTACTTACTTTTCTTCTTCCGTTTGTTAGGGTCAGGAAGAAGAAACGTGGCTATATATTAATATATGACTCTATTACTCGTGAACCAATAAATGGAGCTGTTGTCAGAGTAATTAACTCAGAGAACAAGTTAATTGAAACAGGGGTTTCAGATATCTTTGGAACTTTAGATCTACCATTGAGAGAGGGAAGCTACAAACTAAAGATAATGGCGAGAGGATATTCATACCCAAGTACGATTATCACTGATAAATATGATTCTCCGTTAGAAAACATATATCACGGAGAAGAATTTACTGCTAAAGATGGTAAACCAATTGAATTTTCTATTCCACTTGATCCAGAAAACAATCCGACAGCAAAGTCTCTGTTAAGAACTATTGGTAGCAAGCTCTCTATACTGTTACGGACCATTATTTATATCTTAATTGTTGTATCATTCGTACTTTTAATAGCCTCACTCACAGAGGGTATTACAGCTATTAAAATTGTTACACTATGTGCATATATTATATTTGTGATACTGAATATTATTGCAATTATCAAAGGAAACAAGTTATACGGTGTTGTAAGAGATTCGCAAGGAAATGCTTTAGAAGGAGTTGAGATAGGGATAAGAGATTTAGAATTTGAGCAACTAACTGCAAAGAGAGTTACCGATAAAGAGGGTAGGTACAGATTTGTAATACCTTCTGGGAGATATAAAATAGAAATACTCAATCAAGACTTGGAGCTAGGGTCCGGTCAGCAGACTATGTTCCAAGAGAAAGAGGGTAGAATTATGATCATAAATCCTACTCTTACAGTAAAGAGAAGGTAATGTTAATCCTCTTCACTTTCCAAAGTACTTACATACTGAGATAGTATTGAGGGCATAATATCATTTAGCTTCTTAGCAGCATCCTCTTCCTCTCTTAATATTGTTGCTATCATTGTCTCTATATCATGCTCATTGAACATTCTACATGCTTCTAGTATGACCATATATGTAGCCATCTCAAAATGCTCTGTAGTATGCTCTGCTACCCAGTTCTTAACTATTTGATCATGTGCTAACTCTCCAACCTCTGCTTCAAGAAAGCCCATTGCTTTACCCAGTCCCTCTTTAACAGAGGGTATATCCTCATCGTGAGCAACTAATATATCATGTAGTCTTTCTGCTTGATTAGCTGTTAGCTCTTTGTGCTCTCTTATGAGATCTTGATACTCTGGATACTCCTCGGCATCTTTCTCATGTCTTTCCAATACAGTCTCTATCTGTTTTTCCATTACATATGCATTCTGTATCCATTTAAAGAATTGTTCTCTGTTTGTCATAGGCTTAAAAATAAAAAATTAAATATATTTAATTTTGTTGTTTTATGAAATTGCGAGTAGAAGTAGTTTCTGCTCGAGTAGTTTAGTTTGAATATCTAACTATATTAAATTGTACCATGTTTTGAGATATTCTGTTTGTAATTTCAAAGTTATCCACAATCCATGGTATCATTGTATATGAGTAGATACGATACACTGATTGAAAACTTGGTAAGTCAGGAAGTAGATATCAACTCTACAGATGAGTATCTAATCACGATATACATACCTTTCAACTTTACAAATATTGAAGAAAGTAAGATCAAAGCTAAATCAGCATTGCTTGAGAAATTAAGAAATTACAAAGAGTTAAGTAAGCAGGGAAGATTCCATGAAGCTTTAGTAGATACCGTAAACTACTACATGAATCAAATACCAGTAGAGAGTAAAGGTGTAGCATTTTTCATAAGGGGGAAGGTTAGTGATGTACTGGGAGGTAAGGAAAGGAATATACCACAGAGCAATATCACAATATTACCCATATATATAGAGTTTGAATCTGATGTATATATTGGGAAGGTGTTTAACTTAGATCAGCTTGTATGGAGTAATAGGTGGGATAAAAGTGTATTGGTTGTTACTCTTGAGGTAAACAATACCCTTATCTATGTATATCGGAATGATAGGCTAAAACAGGTGTATAAAATGGTTAAGAGCGAATGGGATTTTACTAAGCCTAAGCATTTTGCAAAGACAAATATCACAGGTTACTTTAGTGCTGTATATGGAAGCGGAAAGGACAAGTTTGAGAGGTTTGATAGGCAGACAGTGGATCTGTTTGTAGATAATGTGCTGGAGAACATAGATGAAGAACTTAGGAATGGTATAGATGATGTGATCATATATTACAGTAATGAATTCTCCCCCTTTGTAGATGATATAGAGGAGTATATTTGGAGAAGATTTAATATTAAAGCTAAACTAATACACAAAAATCTTAGAGAAAAGGATATTGTAGTAAGAGATGTCTTGGAGGTACTAAAGAGTGAAAGAAAAAGTGTAAAGAGTAGTCTACTTGAGAAAGCAAAAGCATCAAGTATTCTCTATGTTGAGGGGTGGGAAGATGTAACTGACATGTCTAGAGAGGGTAGAATAGGGACACTGTTTGTACGTCATAAGCTTAGTCAGGAAGGATATGTGTTGAATGGCTTGGTATATACCGGTAAGGTTGGAGATAGTGAAAGAATTGATAACATATATCCATGGTTAGTAAGAAGTATTGTATCTGCAAGCGGAGAGCTGGTCTTGTTCTATGAGGATGACGAGGAGAATGTTGAGGTATCTGCTTTGTTAAGATACTAGACTATAAGGCGGTAAATATATTTCCATTTTTATGTTTTTTTTGATAACTTAGAACTTGTGCTTTTTCCGATTAACTTGATCTACTAGTACACATGAAAGACACATATCTAAACAAGTTTTTTGCATATACAGTAACTATTTTAATCATTGTAAGTATCATTGCTATTATCTATGTCGCATGGAAGTTTGGTAAAGATGTGAGCAATGTAAATGGTGTAACCGATACCAATATGTCTATATTAGAAGGTGAATCCGTTGCGAGTGAGTATGTTAAGTAAGGGGACTATAAGAGGTCGCCCCTCCGCTATCTTATAGTCAGTTCCTCGCATACATATTAACTGAATATTCATTCGTACTCATCAACCCTATATACATTTTTTCCTGGCTTTCTTGTTAAATTCAATCTATCATATATTGTAATTAAATTGTTAGTAATTTAATTATGACAAAGAAGGAAAGATTGCTAGTTATAGCTATCATCATCTCAGTATTTGGGTTTTCAATTTTCGGTACCATTAATCCTGTTGAAGCAAGGACCGATAGAGGTGCTGTAGTATATGAAGTTGGTAGGCATGAGAGAAGCCGAGTCAGAGCTCATGCGAATGACCTAGATGTGGAGACTAGATGCTACAGAGAGCATAGGGATTCATTTAAGCATACTAAGATGGTAGATATGCTTAGTACTGTTTTAGATATGTCTCCCGAGGATATAGAGGATGCCCTAAGCAATGGAGCAAGACCTAAGGATATGCTTGCAGATGCGGGTATAGCAATGCATGATTTGATGGAGGAGTTCAACTTTGAGTTAGTAGGAGAGAGAGAGTTTGTAAAGTTTAGATAAAGGTTGATATAGTAAGGAAATTTGGTATAATAAAGAAGCATAACGCCTTGCGTCTATGACGAATTAAAACCGGCCAGCAGTGGTCGGTTTTTTGTTAAACCGACTTACATCTTTGTACTAGTGGATCGCTAGTACAAAGGTCTAAAGAAGAGACGTCTTCTTTAGCCAAAACTCTGTTAAGTGGTGTGGAGTATACTCTCTCACCATGCGGAGTCTGAGTGTACGTCGGACTTCGCTTCTTAACAGTTGATATATATCTTCTTTTCTGAAAAAATAGAGAGAGATAAATTAAAGACTCTTGTAATGAAAGTATCAATAGATAAAAGCCTGTGCGAGATGTGTGCTACATGTGTAGCAATATGTCCTGAAGTATTTGAAATTAAGGATGACGGTAGTATAGATGTAAAAGACGAGTGGAAGGGAAAGGATATTCCAGCAGAGCTAGAGGACAAGGTTAAGCAGGCACAGGAGATGTGTCCTAAGAGTGCAATAGTAGAGGGGTAAAATATGGGAGTACATAAAGAAAAAATTCTTTGTATAGAGTCTGAGAAACTTTTTAAATATGGAAAGTGGAATGGACTTAAGACTGAGGATTTAAACAAATACAAAAAATTAATATCCACCCAAGGAGAGTTTAAAGTAAGAGATGAGCTTGAGAGTGATTCTACATATAAACAGGTAATTGCTCAGGTAGTACTTAAGTACAAGGATAAATATTTCTTACATAAACAGGTAAACCGAACGGAAGAGAGACTAAACAGCCTATGTCCACTCCCATTAGGTGGACATATTGAAGAGTTTGATGAAGGTGATGATATAGTGGAAACAGCTCTGTTAAGAGAGCTTGATGAAGAGGCTGAGGTAAATGCTAATATCCTTAAGAAGGATTTCTTAGGTTTAGTGTATATAGAGGATGAGAATGAGGTGAATAGGGTGCATGTAGGAATGGTATATGTCTTTGAATTAGATAGTGATGATGTGCATATTAAGGAGGATGGTCTAGAGGATGTTGGCTTTGTAAGTTTAGATTACTTAAAAACTAACAAGGAAAAACTTACATTTTGGAGTAGGATAATAATTTATCATCTCTAAACATATGGAAGAGTGCATATTCTGTAAGATAGTAAGAGGTGAGATACCCTCTAAAAAGATATATGAGGATGAGAGTGTATATGCATTCTTGGATATCAATCCGAAATCAAAAGGGCATACTCTTGTAATTCCTAAGAAGCATAGTGCAGATATCTTTGAAATAGAGGAGAATGATTTGGAGGATGTAATTAAAGTAGTTCAACAGTTAGCTGTGCATATCAAGGAGAAACTAAATCCAGAGGGTATGCAGCTTAGACAGAACAATGGAGAAATCGCAGGACAGAGTGTAAATCACTTACATTTTCATATAATTCCAAAGTATACTAACGAGGATGAATATGATATTGATGAGGTACATCAACTTCTGAAAAAAGATTAGGATTCAAAGAACACTAAAACATCATTCATATATTCTGTATCAATATCAAAATGGGTTTTACCTTCTAAACTTACCAACTCAATATCTTTTCCATATGCTTTAAGCCTATTTATAAAACCAACACTGTTTGTATATGGTACATTAACATCCTTTGTACCATGCCATATCTTCACCTCTACATCTCTTAATTCATCTACTCTTGCCTGACTCCATTCAGAAGCTCTTACTGTAGGAGCAAGTAGTGCAACCTTAGAAATACTTTCGGAATTTTGGGTAACAAAGTTCATAGTAGGTAATCCCCCCATACTAAATCCGATCATATTTATCTGAGGATGAATATTGTAATTCTGAGAAACCCAATCAATTAAGTTAGAGGTATCTCTAAGAGAAGCCTCATTACCCCAATTAACACCATGCTGATTAGAAGCAGCAAAGATATAGTTGTATTGAGTAAACAGATAACCGTACTCCTTTAGATCCTGCATAAAGGGATCACTCATATCCTGTGAGACTATTGTATTGGAGCCATGACTGTATACAACTAGAACAGAGTACTCTCTATCACTAACAACCTTCGGAGCTATTACATATGACTGCTGATCTTCAATAATGGGAAAATATTCTACAAAGTGTTCTCCTATGACAGGAGAGCTTTCTTTTTCCTGTGTTTCCTCAATGATCATACCTGTATGCTCTGTATCATTATTCTCAACCACAGGCTCAGTATTACTATCTGCAGGAGTTACTACGAAGAGTCTGTAACAAAGATATCCGGGAAGAATCAAAAGCAGGACTAATACTATAACTAATAGTATGTTTATTAAAACATCCTTTAGACTGTTTTCGTAATAGTGCCCCACCTGAATTTATTATAGCATTTTTTAAAACCTGGTATAATTGACTTGGTTAATGATTTAAAATAAAGTATCTTTTATCCTCTGCCCTTGATTTAATATTTATATATATATTCCTAATGAGTGAGAAGAAAAGTAAAAACTCTCAGAATGATCAGGAGGTAGTAATAAATCTTGATTCATTCGCAGTACCTGGTGCCATCATATTAGCAGGTATCATAATTGCAGCGGCAATATTTTTTACCAATAAATCTAATCCTAATCCTGATGTAGCAGGTAATACAGATACTAATAACCAGCAGGATGCACAGGATCAGTTTACAGATGCTAGTACTAATATTGATGATGACTTCTATGTAGGTAACAAGGATAGTGCTAAGGTAGCCATAGTTGAATTTAGTGACTATCAGTGTCCTTACTGTCAGAGACATGCACAGGAAACATACTCGGATTTGATAGAAAACTATGTAGATAGTGGCCAAGCTATATATGTATTTAGAGATTTTCCATTAGAGATGCATGGACAAATCGCTATAGATACAGCGGAAGCTTCAGAGTGTGTAGCAGAGATAGAGCCTGGTAAGTTTGTAGAGTTCCATGACAAAGCATTCATGGTTGCTGATAGAGCTGCTTTGGATAAAGTTGCAAGTGATATGGGTATTGATAAGGGAAGGTATGATACATGTATGAGTGAGAGGAAGTACAAAGCTGAGGTCGAGAAGGATCTCTCTGATGGAATGAGTGCAGGTGTACAGGGAACTCCTGGATTTGTAATAGGTGTGTTAGGTTCAGATGGTTCTGTAACTGGTAAGTTAGTAGCTGGGGCATATCCATTTGAAAGCTTCGCTGAGATATTGGACGAGATGTTAGCAGAGTAACCCCGAGCTATCAAGAATGTAATTGTATTAGGAAAAAGTAAGAGACCCGGGTATCTTATATATTCTTGAATAACCTTGATAATTTTTTGTCTAAAGTTATTAACTGAGAATTGTTTATCTTTGCTAGGAAGAGGATTATAGAATCTGTAGCTGTAAAGGAATGTTTAAGATTCGCTGTGAAATCGATGTAATCTAGAATATTCTCATCGGTCAGTGAAGGTATTTCTTCTGCCATTTCCATACTTATCTTTATACTAAAGTCTCTGAATTTCTTATCTGCAGAAAAGCTCATAAGCTCAGCAAATACAACAGATGGAATCAAGAGGTATGAATGCTTTAGATCTTGAGCTATCCTTCGTGCTTCTCTGTGGTTTGCATTGTCCTCATTTAAAAAAGCACTGATAAAGCTTGTGTCAAGGGTATAGCTTTTCACTTTTGTTCTCTTTGTTTTCTAATATACTTTGTAGCATTTGTATATTTTTTAGAAGATATGGAATATTTGCCAAACCTTTCTAGAAAACTTTTATCAGTTTCTTTGTAAGGGGTTTCCTGTTTTGCATCAGTGTAATCTTTTATGCTGGTTAGTACAGCAATAGGGTCTTTCATCTTTTTGTAGCCAAGATATACTATCCCTCCATCCTTTACAAAGGAAAGTGCTTTAGAGGGATTTTTATAAAACTCGGTTGTAGTATATATTTTTTTCTTCATATTAGTAAAATACTACTAATATTTTAGTAGTAAGTCAACAATAAAAAAGGGGAGTATATAGCTCCCCTTCTTTAGTACTTAGTAAATATATTACTTTTTCTTACTCTTTCTAGCTTCAGACATTACATCAGCTTTTGTTCTGACTACTGCTCCTACTGCTAACATCGTTAGTGCTAAGGAGTAGAGTACTCCTACTACTGGGATTAGTCTTACTAAGACAGATAGTAATCTTCCTATTAAAAGGGATAGGTAAAGTTTCTCATCTTTCTGGTTGAGTAGATCTAATATCTTATGTCCTACTGCTATCTCTACCCATAGGGTTCCAAATATAGTTAGGAAGAGTAGTGCTCCTAATATTAACAGTGAGAGTGGTGCTCCTATAAGAGTTGCTGCAAGTAGTATTAATGGTAGGGGAATTGCAAAGAGGATCAGTAATCCAATTGCAAAACTCTTTAATGCATCTGCCCATGAGCTATTGATATTTCTCTCTATCTGTACAGTCTTAACAGGTGCTAGATATATGAAGAGTGCTCCTACAATATACATTCCCAGAAAACCGATCAGTGCAAATCCTAGGTCTACTGTTGTAAACCTATCTGCTATTGGCTCCTGTGTCACTGGTCTACTCTCCGTAGTTCTGTTAACTATCTCACCAGCTACATCTCCATCTTCAACGGTGTATGTTCGACTTGCAAATACAAAGTCTCCTCCAACGGTTGCAGTGGAAAGTATGTCTCCGGAAACTGCTCTTACATCATCTCCAACGACTCCTTCTAGGTTGAGTGTTCCAGTAGAGGTAGTTAGATCCCCACTAATGTCAGCACTAGAGTTTACTGTTAATCCTGCTGCCATGACGTCTCCTCCAAGGGTTCCATCTAGGTTTAGAGTAGATCCTGCTACTATGGTATTACCATATATATTACCATCAACAACTATACTGTTTGCAGCTACAAACAGGTTTCCTGTAACAGTTCCATCAATGGTAACTGTTTGTCCTGTTGCTAACACATCACCGTCTACTACTCCACTTATCGTTATATTCGTTCCTGATACATAGAGGTCGTCTTCTACTACTGATTGGCTTTCTAGTTCATAGTTTCCAAACTCAAAGGTAGCAGCTTGTACTCTACTTGGTAGTATGAAGGCAAAGAGGAGAGCAACTAGGGGTAGCAAGAAATATATTTTTCTTAGCTTTACCATTTAAATATATTTAAAAGTTATATATACATATTTAAAATATATCATATTTAAATGGTATGCATAAAACATACTTTTCTAATTCTTGAGGAATTAAATTAGGGTTTAATATTCTTCCCGTATGGCGTAAGTTCGAACCTTTCCATTTTCATGGTATGAACGAAGTATTAACTCTCCTAGTAGGCCAAAAGAAAGGAACTGAGTTCCCATGATTAATCCAAATACAGTGATCAGAAGAAGTGGGTTCTCTGTAAGGTCTGCTTGAGTTAGCATTTTATCCAATATTGCAGCTACTAGGCTAATAAAACTTACAAAGTATGTTATTAAAGCAAGGGGTCCCATAAACTGAATAGGAGTCTTCCTCTTCATTGTTAAGAATTTTACATTGAGGATATCAAACATTACAGTTAAAGTTCTTCCAAAGCCATACTTACTCTTACCGTATTCTCTTCTTTTGTGGTGTACCTCTATCTCTCCCATTTTTGCACCGTACATTCCAAGAAGGTATGACATGAATCGGTGTAACTCTCCATACAGCTTTATATCTTTAATAATGGGAGCTTTAACTACTTTGACCATACAGCCAGTATCATGTATTCCTAGATCTCCAAATGCCATTTTCATCATTTTGTTGGCAGCTAGTGATGGCAATTTTCTTATTACATTACCCTGCCATCTGTTTTTTCTCCATCCAACTATAGCGTCTAAGTTATCTTCCTCAAGTTTCTCTATCATTTTTAGAAAATCTGCGGGGTCATCTTGATTATCACCATCCATTGTTGCAATATATTGTCCCTTTGCTCTATCGATACCAGCCATTAATGCACCGCTTTGTCCAGTTCTGCTCATCAAGGTAATTCCATGTACATTGGTATCCTCCAGGCTAATCCCTTTAATTATTTCCCCTGTACTATCAGAGGAACCATCATTGACCCAAATAACCTCATAGTCAATTTTACCTTCTAATTCTTCTTTCATTCTTTTGTGAATTAGGGGAATGTTCTCTTCTTCGTTGTAAACGGGTATAACTATAGATAGTTTTGGTTTGTTTAGCATTACTGTTTCATTAAAATATAACTAATCACAATATTAATACCACAAATAGAGAATTTTCTCAAAGTTGCAGCTTTTAAGTTTGATGATATACTCTATAAGTTAATTTCAACTTCTTAAAATTCGCGCATGAAAATCGCTATCATTGGTACCGGATATGTCGGTTTGACCCTATCAGCTCTCCTTGCTCGTGTTGGTTACAAAACATACTGTATTGATGTTGTACCAGAGAAGATCAAGACAATTAAATCCGGCAAATCATATTTCTATGAATTAGGTCTGGACAGTTTAGTTAAATATGGAATAGAAAGTGGCAACCTAATTCCTACATTAGATTACAAAGAAGGGTTAAGTGATGTAGATATTGTATTTCTCTCTGTAGGCACACCTAGTGGTCCTAATGGTGGTTTTGATCTCTCATATATATACAGTGCAGTTGAAGATGCTGCGAAGTATGTAAAAGATGGTGTTATCTTTGTTCAAAGAAGTACTGTACCTGTTGGTACAGGTAGAGAAGCTATGAAGAGAATTGAGAAGGTAAACCCTAAACTTAAGTATACATATCTCTCATCTCCAGAGTTCTTAAGAGAGGGTGCTGCTGTACTGGATTCAATAGTACAGGATCGTATTGTAATAGGTGGGGATGATGATGAAGCTAAAGAGAAGATCTTTAAGATATTTGAGAAGATAGAGTTCCTTTCTGATGAGATATGTCAGAAGAATCCTGAGATTTCACAGTATGCTAATGCATATATGGTTAACAATAATCACTCAGAAGTGGAATTCGCAAAGAAGTGTATGAGTACTAAATTGGAAAGTGCAGAGTTGATCAAGGTATGTGCTAACTCAATGCTTGCTATGAAGATATCCTTTGCAAACAATATTGCTAGAATATGTGATAAGGTAGATGCAAATGTAAATGAAGTTATGGATGGTGTGGGAATGGATAGGAGGATTAATAGATCTTTCCTCTATGCAGGTATTGGATTCGGTGGTGGGTGTTTTCCTAAAGATGTTAAAGGTCTGATTAGATCTCTTGAAGAACATGATATCGATGCATCTCTTTTTAAAGCTGTTATGGATGTAAATATGGAACAGGTTGACTTTGTGGTAGAGAAGGTAAAGAAAGAAGCTGGAAATCCAAAGAGAGGTAAGGTAGGAGTGTTAGGTTTAGCATTTAAACCGGGTACTAGTGATATGAGGGTGTCTCCAGCAGGAAGACTTTGTAAAGCTTTAGCAAAAGAAGGCTTCAATGTAGTGGGTATGGATCCTCAAGCCATTGAAGAGGCCAAATTGGAGTTCCCAGAGGAGAAGAATCTTAAATATGTAGAAGATGTTGAAGAGGTCTTTAAAGACTCAGAGATGGTTATACTTGCTACTGACTGGCCTGAGTTTAAAGAGTTGGACTACAAATCTCTATCCAAACTAATGAAGAAGAATAACTTCATAGATGCTAGAAACTATCTTGATGTAAAATCTATGGAGAAGATATTTAAATTTGATAATATTGGGGCATAGATGAAGATCTTAGTAACAGGTACAGCAGGATTTATTGGTCATGCTCTCGCAAAGGTATTACTTGAAAGAGGTGATACTGTTGTAGGAGTAGATAACTTCAATGATTACTATGATGTACAGCTTAAGGAAGATAGGAACAAGGAGTTGGAGAAGTATGAAAATTTCAAATTGTACAGAGTAGATATTTCTAACCTAGAGGATCTAAAGAAGGTTTTTGATGAGAATAATTTTGATGTTGTATGTAATCTAGCTGCACAGGCAGGGGTTAGGTATTCAATAGATAATCCATATGTATATGCTGATGCTAATCTGGTAGGTTTTGTTAACATTATAAATCTTACTAAGGATAAGGGTATAAAGCATTTTGTATATGCTTCTTCTAGCTCTGTGTATGGTGATACCGGAGAAATTCCTTTTACTGAAACTCAGGATGTTAACAATCCCATTTCTTTGTATGCTGCTAGTAAGAGGAGCAATGAGCTAATGGCATATACGTATCATCACTTGTTTGGTTTAAGAACTATTGGTCTTAGATTTTTTACTGTCTATGGTCCATGGGGTAGACCAGATATGGCAATATTCAAATTTGCTAATCAGATGGTTAAAGGAGAGGAGATTCCTGTGTATAACTATGGTAAGGATTTGAAGAGGGACTTCACATATATTGATGATATTGTAGATGGTGTTGTTAGAGCTATTGATTGTAATTATGAGAATGAAATATTTAATCTTGGAAAGGGTAGCCCTGATGAATTAGGATATATGATAGATACTTTAGAGAAGCATATGGGTATTAAGGCTAAGAAGAACTTACTTCCTATGCAAAAGGGTGATGTGTTGATAACATATTCTAATACGAGTAAGGCAAAGAGGATGTTAGGTTATGACCCAAAAGTTACATTAGATGAAGGTATAGAGAAGTTTGTGGAGTGGTATAAGGGGTATTATGAAATAAAGTATCTTAAATAATACTTATGGTAGATTTTAGATCTAGTTACATTAGACTGAGAGGCGTGTTCTTTTCAAAGATACTTCAATTATTGGGAGATATTGAATTGGGAAAAAACCTTAAGCTTAGAGGTCTGCCTCTTGTGTCTACTGAGAGAGGAGGAAAGATATATATTGGTAACAATGTAGTACTTGATTCTAAGAATAAAGGATATCATACTAACATGTTTGCACCTACAAAGCTGTACGCAAGTGGGGGAACGATACGAATTGGTGATAACTGTAGAATCCATGGCGCATCATTCCATGCAAGGGGCGATATCACTATCGGAGAACATTGTCTAATTGCTGCAAATACCATAATCATGGATTCAAACGGTCATAAGGTTGTACCAAGAAACGGTAAAAAACGAACAGAGTCTAGAGATCGTCCAAAGCCAGTAATTGTCGGAGATGATGTTTGGATAGGGATTGGTGTTTTGATACTCCCTGGTGTTAAGATTGGCAATGGTGCGGTTATAGCTGCCTGTAGCGTTGTTAGTGCTAATGTTCCAAATAACTGTATAGCAGGTGGAGTACCAGCAAAGATTATAAAAGAGCTAACTTAACTTATATCCCTATGTTTAGTAATGTCAATTCATATCTGTCTAAGAATCTGAAACAGTCAAAGAACTTCTTTTCCTTTTCTTTGCTTAGGGCCTTAGGAGAAGGACTGTTTTACATATTACCATTGTTACTAGCAAAGTTTCTTACTCAGGAAGACTTTGCATCGTTCTCATTAATTCAAATGGTTGTGATGATACTGATAACTGTGCTTTTAACTTCCGCTCAAACCCCTATTGTTGTGTATGCAAATAAGGAACTAGCTAAAAGTGGTTCTGTTAACAGAACATTCACTATTCAACTTCTGTTCTTGTTCATTTCAGTTGTGACTGGCGTTGGAGCTTTACTTGTGTTTAAGTCATACTTCCTTTCTTTTACGCATATTGAAGATATATTGTTTAGCTCAGTATTTTTCTTCTATATCTCGCTAAATCTGAAAATATTCTTTGAGAATCTTTTCCTCTCACTCAACAGAAGGAACATGAATGCTCTGTATGCTATTTTAGTTGGCGTATTGAGTGTTTTACTATTATTGATTTATAACTACTACAATCAACTGGATTTGGGTGCTGTGTTTCAAATATATTTCATATCCTCTGTAGCAGTATCCTTAATAAGTACGCTATTACTGCTTAAGGAAAAACTTTTCCCATTGGAATTTGACGGTAAGATATTAAAGGAGGTTTTTAAGTGGTCTTCATGGCAAATATTTGGACTGCTTAGTGTACAGTTAATAAACTGGGGAGATAATATTGTGCTTAGATACTTTGTAGATCTTGAACAGATAGCTGTATACAACCTTGCATACCAGGTATTTAAAGGATTGGTTGGTGCTACCTTTATCATAAGTACTTACTTCCTACCTTATTTAACACAAAATGTAGATAATATTCAGAAACTTAAAAGTTATCTTTATGTCAAAAGAGTTAAGATTATAATATTAGCAGTACTCTTGATCTTATTTACAATAGCAATTACCCCATTAGTCCTTCCTAAAATATATGGACCAGATTATCAAGGTGCCGTACCGATTCTAATGGTTCTGTTGATAGCTTTGATGTTCCATACATACTCAGTGTTCTATGTTCCTTTGTTCAATGTTACTAATAGATACACTTTCCTTCAGATCTTTAATGTTCTTCAGGTCATTCTAAACCTAGGATTAGATGTAATATTGATATCTAAACTAGGAATAATAGGAGGTGCCTATGCAACTCTCTTTAGCTATAGTGTGCGAGCACTCGCGAACGAGGTTTACTTTAGAAAGAACTTCCCAGAAATAAGAAAGACTTAGACTTCTGATAATGTATAGAGATATTTACCACTTTTTAAAGTTGGAATATCTTTGACTTCTTGCCATTCTATTTGACAGTCATTTCCCATGACTTCCTGTATGGAACTTTCAATCTTTGAAACGTACTGCTGGAAACTGTTTTTATCTTTCATTACCACTTTTATTACTAGATAATCATAATCTTTCTGTATTACCTGGAACTTTCTAATAAATCCAGTATTAAATACTACTCCTATAAAGTGAATAAAGAATTCGCCAGGTATTAATCTGCCGTCCCTTGTTTTGAATACACTCATCTCCCTACCTTCAACACTCTTTATAAGAGGTAAGCCTCTGCCACAGGAACATTTAATATCTGCTGCAACTGTACCTAAATCTCCAATATCATATCGTATTAATGGCATTGAGTAATTATTAAGTGTTGTAACATATATTTTACCTGTTTCGTTAGGTTTACAAGGTTTTAAATTTTTATCTAGAATCTCAACATAGTTATGTATAACATCTACATGCAGACCTTCATTTCTTTCACAACTGCATGCCACATCTCCAACTTCTCTTGACCCATATCGGTTAAACACTGGGGCATTGAAAGCTTTCTGGATGACAGATCTTATTTCTGGATATAGTGTGCCTGCGGAAGTAATTACTCCTTTAGGAGTATGTATATTTTTACTTTCCTTATTTATATATTGACTTATTTCGTATACTGATTGTACATAACCCTCTATAATAGTTGGCTTAAATTTGTTGATCTCCCTTATATACTTATCAAAATTTTCTGGAGACATTCTGAAAGAATTAAGAATTCTTCGTCCAGAAAAGAAGTTCTGTATGTTAGCCTTCAATCCATTTCCACCAACGAGAATATCTCTTTCAGAACCCCACAGTTTTATTAACCTTGAAGGATACTTACTAATGAAAGAATAGAAAAACCACTTAGTTGCCATCCCTTCTACCCAGGTTCTTCTATCTCTTATAAAATTAACAGGGTTACCTGTTGATCCACCAGAATGATTTAGATAAGACTTCCTTTTCTTCTGTTCAGCATCTCTCGATTTTAAATCATCAAAATTCTTCTGAATGATATCTTTTGTTAAAATAGGAATCTTTGAGAAATTCTTAAGATTTACCAATTTTGTTTTTGGATCAACTACATCCGCTTGGGCTAAAACTTCTCGGTAATAAGGTACATTACTATAAGAGTGTAGAAGCACTTTCTCTAAATTCCTTCTTTGTAATTCTAGGTTTTCTTCAATATGGTTGTACTCAAGTTCCTTTAACTCGTTGTATGGTTTAAAAATATCTTTTCCAGAGAGTTTGAGTAGCACTTGTAATATCAAATTTCTCACTTAGTTATGATCTTTAAAAACTTAGCAGAGTTTATAACAATATCATGGTTCTCTTTAGCATATTTATAAGCATTTTCAGATAAGGCATGGAGTAGTTCTGGTCTCTCCAAAACTTCTTGAAATTTAGTTTTAAGGGCATCCATATCATTATCAGTCACAAATCCACATTTATATTTTGTTATGAATTCATTTGGGTTAACATTAAGTGAGAGTATTGGGACCTTTGATTTTGTAGCTTGTATCAGTGTGTTCTGAAAACCTTCAGAAATAGAAGTTGTAACATACATTTTAGCATGTTCAAAATAGTAATCAATCTCATCAAATGGAACAAAATCTATAAATTTTACATTTGAAAGGATCTTTGCTTTCTTCTTAATGTCTTCTGAAAACTGTGGATTTTCTGTTGAAGGTGGACAGATTATTACGAACTTCTCTTGGGGATAACTTCTAGCGAGTTCTAAAAACAGTTCAGGTCTTTTCCACGGTTCAGATCTTCCGACCCACAAAGTGTATGCCCTCTTAGAGGGTAATTGTGTGGATATTGGATATGAGGAGTTAAGTATTACTGCACTAATCTTTTTATTACTCCTTAATTGCTCTTTTTGATAGCTATTCTGTACAATAACGATATCGGAGAACCGAAAGGTTAAATTTGCTAATATCGAAGTTATAAAGTTATGTTTCTTTTCATATTCTCCATCTGTTTGGGTGTCATGTGCAATCATATATATAGTTCTTTTCCTCATCAACTTAAGTAATAGGGTTATCACCCCAGTTTGAGGAGTTAATGCACGCTGAATATAAATATCAGCTCTCACTTGTTGTACTACTAACAATAGTTTATATACATTCCACAGAATATTCCTAGAGAAATCGAAGCTGTTCCATACACTAACTTTTTTTATATTTTCCTTTAGGGGTTGCCCAAAGTTTGAAACTAAGAAATGAATTTCTAGATTCTTGTTTTTTGTTAAAGCAGTTGCTAATAAATACATTTGTACTTCTGCACCTCCGAAAGTTTTCTTCACCTGAGGATTAAAAAGGGGATAGGCTTTGGGTGATATAAAACAGATTCTCATTTTATATTACAGATAGTATATAAATGCTTCCCGCTCCTAGTTTTAGGGATATCTTTTACAAAATGCCACTTAACCTTAAATTCTTTACCCATTAACATTTTTGTTTTCTCTTCTATATCTTTCATCTCCGCTTCATTCTCTTCTCCTACGATACTGATCTCTATCTTGTCATATTCATTTTGAACAGCCTGAAACTTCTTGATCCAGTTTCTAAAGAAGAGTTGTTGTACTAAAAAGTGACTATGTTTAAGGGTTCCATCTTTCTTTTTAAAGAATCCCAGCGTTCTCCCTATGACTGGTTTTGTAGTCAGGTAAGAAACAGTATCTCCTATTTTATAAGATTTATTACCTTCCTCTGCAACATCTCCAATACTGTACCTGATTAAGGGCATAGAATAGTTATCAAGACATGTTATCACTATTTCTTTTTCAGAAGTTGAACCTTCTAATTCCAAAATTTGTCTCCAGATACATACTTCCATCTCTCCATTTTCATTTTCTAAAGAGATGGCCCCAACTTCTCTTGATCCATACTGATTAAATACTTTACTTCCAAAAGCTTTTTCAATGATAGCTCTATTCTTTTCATAAAGGGGGCCACTAGTTGTAATTATCAGTTTCGGAGAGTATAGTCTTATTTTGTTTGTCAGTATATATTTACTAAATTCATAGACTGCGTCTACATATGTCCAGTAGGAAGCGGGTTTAAAGTGGTTATTTAACTTAACTAATTCATTCATAGCTTCTTCTGAAAAATCGTAGCAATTAAAAAACCTGCGGTTGTATAAATAGTTAATAATGCGATCTTTAATCGTCAAATTCCCTTTAATTATGTCAACGTCTGAACCCCACAATTTAACCTCTTTCTCTCCAAGATCTTTTCCATGTTTTGAAAAAAAGTAAATTTTAGTAGCAATGTTTCCATAGTCATACTCTTTATCCTGTAGAAAAGTTACAGGCTCTCCTGTGCTTCCACCAGAGGAATTTTGGTAAGAATGCCTCTGAATATGTTCTTTCGAATATAGATTAGCTCCTTCGCGACGGATTATTTCTTTCGTTAGAATTGGAATTTTACTAAAATTCTCTAAAAATACTTCTCCATTTTTCATTACTCCTGCCTCACTAAGGATTTTACGGTAGTAAGGAACATTTTTGTAAGAGTATAGAAGTAGATTCTTTAACTTCTCTTTTTGTATTTTTACCTTTTTATCAAAAGGATAATTCTCTAATGTTTTTATCTCTCTTAGCTTTTGAGGTACTTTACTTCCTGATAATCTCAGAAGTAAGAGAATAGTTGGTTTACGCCAGTTTATCATATAGCCTCCTATAGCTTTGGGCAACCTCTTGCCAACTCAAATTTTCAGCTAATTTACGAGAGGTTTTGCCCATTTTTTTAAGTAAATTACGATCGTCTTTCAATCTAAGAATTATAGAGCGTATTGCATCTGAGTCTCTCGGCTGAACTATAAAACCATTATCTTTGATTAACTCCTCTGAACCACCTACGTTTGTTGTAATAATAGGTAATCCAGATGCCATAGCTTCCAATATGGAATTACTCATACCTTCATTTAGAGAAGGTAATATAAAGAGATCTTTTTGAGCAAGAATTGAGGGTATTTTCTTGTGGGGTTGTTTATCCATAAAATCTACATTTAGTTTGCATTTCATCGCAATAGCTACAAGATTTTCTTTCTCAGGTCCGTCTCCCACTAGTGTTAGTCTGATACCTTCCATTCCTTTGATTGCTTCCAAGAGGTAATTATATCCTTTTATTGTTGCTAGTCTACCTGTTGATACAATTTCCAAGGTTTTGTTGTTTTCTTTAGCGTTGCCCGGTCTGAATTCATATATATCTACACCGTTTGTAATTATTTCTATATCTTTGTTGAGTTGAGGCATAATGCCTTTGGCAAACTCCTTCATACCTTTTGAGTTTGCTACTAGAATATTCGACTTATTCCAGATTAACTGGCTTAGTCTTTTAAAGAGTAACTTATCTAAAATTTGATGTTTTTGATTATAGAAGGGGACATCGCTTCCTCTAAGGCTAACAATGTAGGGTAGACCTAAAAGCATTGCAATAAAGCCAGATGGTATTCCAAAAAAGGCATGGCATATATCGTATTTATTTCTCTGCATTAGCTTTCTTGCATAAAAATATGATTTGAATGAATATGTTATAAGATCTTTATAACTTTGAAAATGCAAATTTCCCTTCTTGCCAATGTTTAATTGATGAATAGTAATATTGTTCCCTAAAGTTTCTACCTTATACTTGTCTATTGATGAAGTTACCAAATCAATGACTAAATCTTTGTTTTTAGAATATTCCTTTAACAGGTAGTAATTTGCATTTGCAGCTCCTCCTCCTAGAGGAGGGTACTCATAGTTTAGGAAAAGAATTCTCTTCATATATATATTAGACTAAAATGTTAATTACTAATTGGTTCCCAGTAATATATATCAAAACCCTTTTCGCCCTCTGTAGAGAGTAAGTAATGAATGATGTTGTGGGCGGTGTATGAATCTTTAAGTGGGAAACCATTGCTGTTCCATTTTGTATTACGATCTTTATCAATTATCATCCATCCAGAACCTATTTTTTTCATTACTTTAGTGATTCTTTCTTTTTCATTTAAAGTACAAACTTTATCTAGACATTCTTCTCCTAAGTAAGGAGTTGAGTACTCAGTTCCGTATCCATTATCGCTACTTATATAATAATAATGATCTACGGTTGTATAATCATACCAGAACTCTCCATTATCTTTATACATAAACCTTTTTAAGGGATAGCTTTCGGTATCTTCTTTGTTTATAAATGTATATTCATTCATCCAATAGCCGAACATATCTGATCTTGTAGTTATTACTTTATCTCCTGGTTTATATCCTAAATTGTAGAGAGTATCGAAAAGGACCTTATGGTCGTAATGTGAAATTCCTGTTTTTGGGTCTAGATAATTAGGATCTTCTGTTAATAATCCTTGGATAACATTAAAAGGTGAAAAGAGGATAAATAGAACTAATACACAAGCATATTTTATATAGTGTTTAATGGGTAGTGTTAGAACTATCTCTAACACTTTGGATATTGCTATGGATAGAATTAGTATAAAAATAGGTATAGCAAAATATATATATCGAGCACCAAAATACCGGTCTGAAAGTAGTACAAAAGGTAAGAGGGATAAAAGGAGCATTAAGTAGAAAGCAATGATTGTAATTCTGTTCTTTTCTATTGTTAATGGCACTATAGAAAATAATATAAAGAGAGCGCTTGGTATAAGGGGTATAGCTGGATACCACATTAGTCTGAATGAGCTTCCTCCGTATATAGGATTAAAGAGCATATTTATGTAGTCAGTGTTTATATTGAAAGAATTTATCAACCAAGAATAATCAGTTAGTATAAAGTAGACGACAGCTAAAGTAAGAACACCAAGAGTTAACATGAGAAGTACTTTATAGAATTGTTTTAGACTAAGAAACGTAATCCAGATTCTTTGCATATTCAAGATAACGAGTAGAATTACTTCGGCTTCCCAGGTAATTAATATACCACCAGACTGTGTATCTAGGAGGAAATAAAATGCTAAGACTATATTTACTATCAAGAAGAACAGGGGTTTATATAGCTTCGTTAGTTTTACATTTTTTATAAAATCGTTAAGGATAAGTGTACTTACAATAGCTAATAGGAAGAAGAAAATAAGATATTCATAATCTCTAATGTACCTTGCCATGCCGACAGCTAAAGGGCTAACTGAGAATAAATAGGCTGAAATAAGACCTACTTGCTTTGATATTCTAGAACCAATAATCGACATTAAGAAAGTAGATATTACCCCTAGTAAAACTCCTGGGAGTCTTGATAGGAAGATGTTAGAGCCAAAATACTTGTAAATTACCGTTAAAAGTTCTGTTAAGAACACACTTCTGGGATATCCGAAAGATCCAGTTAAGAAGTTCTTTTTTGCAGCTAACAAATTATAGTATTCATCTACAGCAGGTGGTAAAAAATCAAGATTATAGATTCGCAGGACTAAAGCCACTATTAAGATACATATCAAGATTGCTGTATAGAAACGAGAATTAATATCTTGTGTTTGCTTTTGTCTGCGGATATACTGATTATCGAATGTGTTATATCCTATTAGTAAAAGTGTTGTAACAGATGTGAATATGAAAATGTCTGTAATATAACCTAGAGTTAGGTTTTCATGGAATTTGGATTGTAAGTATATAGAAAGTAATAAAGCTATGATACAACCTCCACCTATTCTAAGGGAGTATTTGTTAAAGATACGACACTGTGATTGTGAAATTAAGAAGATATATGTAACTACTAACAATATACTTCCCCAGTAAAGAAAAAAATTAAACGGACTTGGTATTCTTATACCTGCCTCTGTTAACCAAAGGGTATTAAAAAGGGTTAGAATTAGAATTAAGCTTAAACTGATTTTTTTAATAAGGTTTAGATTCTTCATAGTGATTCTCTATATAAACGGATATTTTGGAAAACAGATGGAGAGAGGGATCTTTTGAATAGTACTTTTAGATCAGAATAATCATATATGTCAGAGTTAACAATGTTACCGCTTGGCTTAATGGAGGAGTTTTTAAATATTGTATTTATATAGACTTCTTGATTTCCTATATCTGTACTTGCGTCATATTGAGAATTGGAAGTCCAAATGTCTATCTTTGAACTAATCTTGTGTCTGTAAAAGTTATATTCTTGTAATCTCTGGAATTCCTGTAAATCCTTACTCAGATCTAAATTCCTAAACTCAAAAAGATGGGAAACTGATTTGTTAAACATAGTATAAAAACTTTCTGTAAAACATAAGGTAGAATTTTCACCCTCTTGTTTTAAAGGTGTTATAACAATACCTGGCTCAATAAAATAATTTGCAAAAGATTCTTGGTAGAAGTTTACTACATATGGAGTCCCGAACACTTGTTTATTTGGTGCTAGGTTTATCCCCAATATGGTTACAGGGAACTCAGGAGTTTCTATCTGCACATCCCCGGGTGCAATATCAATTATTAAAGGATTTTGTGGGGTGTGTTGCTGGGTCAGAACATAATCTTTGCTATTAATAGTAAACGTAACTTCTTCGCGAAGATCAAGTTCGGGATATATAATGAGGTGTGTATTCCGAAGTATCTTAGAGTATAGAGTTGTTTTAGAGTTTATGATTGTTACTTTCTCTGTAGTGGAGTAAATAGTATTTGATTTGATCTCCCGTATACATGTTTCAGCTGTTGTTTCAGATGGATAAATATCTATGGTGTACCATCCTTCTTTGAAATTACTAATATCGTCTGCTTTTATAGAGATAACTTGGTTACTTAGTTCTTGAACGAAGTGCTTAACTGTAGAATCTAACATGTTTTGAGCTTTTAACCCTGTCGTTACTTCGTTAATGTTATCAGAACGGATCATACCTGTAGATAGCTCTAAGTAGGAGTGCTCCTTAAGATATGTATAAAGTGTTACTTCTCCACACAGATTAGTGCCACTCGTTGTGTTTATTTCTGATAGAACGGAAATTTCTTCTCCCGGGTTGTTTATAAATTCCTCCTTGTGCAAACTAAGATATTGAGATGGCATTTCTATGTAGTTTATATCCATTGTATTTAAACACTCAGTAAGGCTAGTGCATCGATTATCTTCAGCATATAAATAGAGATTTTTTTCTAAGGTAATAGGTCTGCGGTCTTTTAAATATTGACGGTATATAGGATCGGAATAAGCGGTATTATAATAGAGTTGCCAGTTATCCTGGGTCTTAAAGGTACCTGAAATGCACATATCCTTATTATGTATAAAAGGAGGGGTGTTCAGGGTAAGGTAAAATGCACTGCTTGGGAATTCTTTAATATCACTAATATTGCTATTGCGTTCGTAGTAGCTATTCATTAACCCAAATGCAGAGATTTGATACTCCGAAGTTTGTACGTCAGAGGTAATATCACCTATATATAAAGTAAAGGGCTTTCTTAGTAAAGCTATATATAATAGAATGAAGAAAACAAAAAAACAGATTGTTATTATAGCGGGATATTTGAAATCTTTAACCATTTTTACAACATGCTAAAGTACTCAGTAATTATTATAACCTGGAATAGTCTATCATACATCAAACAGACACTTCCAGCACTACTTAAACAGAAATATTCTGATATTGAATATATCTATGTAGACAACGGATCTAATGATGGAACAGTAGAATATATTAAAGAAGAAATAGAGAGGAATAAAAATAAAAATATAAAACTAATAGAAAATAGTCAAAACCAAGGAATTAGTATTGCTAAAAATCAAGGAGTAAATGCAAGTACAGGAGAGTACCTTTTACTATTGGATGATGATATGTTAATAGAAAATCCTGATTTCGTATCAAATTTAGTTAATTACTACAATAAACTAGAAAAGCCTGCTTTTCTAATGCCATTCTTCTTAGATACAGAAGAACTCGAAAACGGTCTCACAATGACATACGGTACTTACTATTACCCCTTTGGTGTTAAAAAGAAGAAAAAGAAAATCCACTACCAAAACATCCTCAACTATGAGAAAGAAATTCCAATAGCTATTGCACAAGGAGGAGCAATGTTTGTAAAAAGGGACATATGGAATGAACTAGGAGGTTTTGATGAATCTCAAAAGTTCAATCTAGATGACGATGATATCTCAACAAGAGCACTAGTGTATGGCTACACGAACTACCTCTACAACAAAGAATACATTATTCACTTAGGTCTAAGTAAAAGAAAAGATCCAAAAAGATATGCATGGAATGATAGAACGTATTACTCTGGTAAAGCTAAATCAATATTAAAGAATTTTAATCCATTTACAGTACTATGGATGCTCTTCCTCTTTACAGGTAGGGCATTAACAGAAGCCTTGTATCACTCAATACAAATGAAACATGCTAATATATTCATATCTAATATCTATTCAATATATCTCTTTGTAAGAGATATCCCAGATACACTTAAAAAGAGAAGAGTAATACAGAAACACAGAAAGATATCAGATAGTAAAATTCTAGAATTAAAACAACCGGAATATGAACATTAAAGATCTAGTAATTGAGAAGTTCAGGAAAAACAAAGAGTTCTCAAAGAATTTTGTATGGAGATTATTACAAACAGTAGGAAAGCAGGGAACTAGTTTTGTACTGTTTCTAATAGCGACATACTTTTTGTCCAAAGAAGATCTCGGAATATATAGTTATGTGTTCTCCTTTGTTAATCTGTTAGCCATATTTGCAGATTTTGGAATATCTACAGCTACTTCAAAGTATGTAGCTGAATACAATACGGTTAACAAAGAGAAATTACCCAGAGTATTCTTTAACTCAACTCTCCTCATACTAGTCATATCTCTAATAGTAACAGCAGTTACACTTCTCTGGGGTGAGAAGTGGGTCGGTGAATACTACCCATATCTTTTGATAATTCTTCCTTTGGTCTTCTTCTCTCCAATGACAGCATTGTATGATGGAATATATAGAGGTCTGAAGAAGTTTAAGGAGCTCTCTATCATTTCTCTTCTTACGGGGGGAATATCTTTGGTGGTAGTATTTTTTCTTGTGTATCAGTACAGGCTTACAGGTGCCCTACTTGCACAAAACTTCTTGTATATTACTTACTTCATAATTCTTGCTTTAAGATACAATGGTTTTGAGTTAAAGGTAGATAGGAAAGTACTGAATGATATCGGGAGATACTCTCTAGCGTTTGGTATAGCAACTCTAGGCTACTATCTCTTTTCTAGAATTAACTTAATCATTCTGGGGAGATATGGATATTTTGAGGAATTAGCCACATACGAATTGATAAACAAGTTCTTTACAGTATATCTAATACCATTCAGTATTGTAGGTCAGGTGATTGCACCGACACTAACCGAAACGTTTGCTTTGAAGAAGTTTGACCAAGTTAGACGGCTTTACAAGCAGTTTGTATTGATATTTTCTGGTATAGCGGTAATATCTATACCTGTTACTTTTGTAGCTATTAAGCTGGGAGTATCAATACTCTTTCCGCAATATGACACGGATGTATTCCTGATGCTGTTGATACCTGTAACTATAACATATGCACAGATGTCATTTAGTGCTCCAATTAATTCCGGAATTATCGTGTCCACAGGGTATGCAGGTATTAGTACTGTAATGAATGTGATCGCGGGTGGTTTTAATCTCATTGCTGCACTTTTAGCAGTTCAATACTTTGGATATTTGGGAGTAGTATGGACAACTCTCTTTACACAAACAGTTTCATTAATTACACTTAATCTGATATTTAACTCTAAGTTAAAGAAGTTGAAATGAGTGAAAGACCTAAAGTATCTGTAATAATGGCGGTTAGAAATAGTGAGGATACAGTATCTCAGACTATAGATAGTATACTTTCTCAAACTTTTAGAAACTTTGAATTTGTAATTGTAGATGATGCCTCGGATGACAGTACAGGGTGCATATTAGAAAGATATGCAAAGAAGGACAAAAGAGTTAGAGTTTTAACGAACAAAGTTAGAAAAGAGAGAGCAGTGTCTAGGAATTTGGCCATTAAAGAGAGCAGGGGAGAATATGTTGCTGTAACGGATGGAGATGATATCTCTTTTTCAAATAGATTAGATGTTGAGGTTACATATCTTGAGAGGAACCCTGAAGTGTATATGGTTGGAAGTAGGGCAGAACTAATAGATGAGAGTGGTCTGAAGATAGGGAAATCATTTGGCAAGAAAGAGGCTTTAGATATTACTGATATGCTTGTGAGTGGTAATGTACTAGTACATTCTTCCATAATGTTTAGGAATACAGGAGAGTTTCAGTATAGGGAGAAGTTCAAGTATGCTCAGGACTATGATTTATTTCTGCAGATGGTTGCACAAGAGAAAAGGATAGTACTACTTCCCAATGTATTGGTGAAATACAGAAGTAAGTCAGATTTGGTATATGATGATTATCTCGTACAGCAGTACATGTACTCTGCAAAAGCTAGGCAGTTACTGAAAGAGTCCCGAAAGGGAATAGAGGGTGGGTATGAGGAGTTTAATTCTGAGAATCTTGAAGAAGAAGCTCCTTTGAAACTTAAAACTGAGCTTAAATTCCTTAGTCTGTATACTCATGGTAAGTTTAAGGAAGCAAGGGAGCAAATGAGAGTAATATTCAAAGAGTATGGTTATACTCCTAAGCGAATACTGTATTTTATTGATACTTTTACAAAGGGTAAAATATTTCACAGTGGTAAACAGCTTAAGCGCTTCTTTATCCGTTTGCTAAAGGTTTAGAATTTGTACAGTTGTGGCCTTAAGAAATCCCCGACCTGTGTAATATCAGTATTAACATCTATTTGTAGATCTCTTGTTACGATATATCCGTCGCTACCTTGTATAGTAGAGTTCAAATCTGAAGCTTTAAGCAATGGGATATCAAAATACAGATCTCTTTCTCCCCATGTCCAGTTAACATTATCATCTGCGAGTACTAGATAATCAATATTGTATCCTTTCTCATACAATGTATATGCAGAGTGGAAGTCTGTAATTAGTATGTCTCTTTCTAAGAGGTTGCTATCTAAATATGTAAACAGATTATTGTATTGAAGCTTCTTGTGTAGGGAGAGTGAAGTAGGGGTATATGTATTGATCTCTAAAAATTCTTTAACTGATAGATAAGTGTGGAAGCAAAATGAAATTCCTATTATCAAACTCAAAAGTATTCTAGCCCATTTTTGTTTAAAGTTCTGCCAGAGTAAAACAAAGATGTATACTGATAGTATGAGTATTAATGGTATAACTCCCTGCCAATATCTTTCATGTTGTGCTTGTTGAAGTGAAAGAAATGCTAGTAGTGATACTATTACACTCCCCAGGTACAATATGTTGACATCCTTTCTCTTTAGTAAGAAATATATTGATATCGGAGCTGTAACCAAGACGAATGGTAAGTTCCTTACTGTTATGATCGAGTAGTAGAGCGGGGTCAAAGTGTTAGCCCAATCTGGTGAGAGTTCCTTAAACACGACCAACAAGTTCCAACTGTCAAATTTGAGATATGTAACTAGGAAAGCAAGTAGGAGGATTAGTATAGAGAGTAATATCTGCTTATACCTTCTTCCTAGCAAAGCATTAAGTCCA
Source organism: uncultured Candidatus Saccharibacteria bacterium (assembly GCA_964449955.1). Lineage (GTDB taxonomy): Bacteria > Patescibacteriota > Dojkabacteria > SC72 > SC72 > CAYVBS01. The sequence continues at coordinate 28,950 of CAYVBS010000004.1, forward strand.
AAGAAGATGAGTAGACCTAATCCAAGTAATATGTTTATGGGTTGAGTAAGGTACGCAAGATAGAATATGGGGATAAATAGGAGAGAGTAGAGTACGTTAAGTTCCAAATCCAGGAACTTAAGCTTTACTAATCCCCATTTGGGAGGTTTTATCATAGCTTTATAAACAAGAAATACTGAAAGAACAAAGAGAAAAGTACTCATTGCATACATTCTTGTTTCTCTAAGCATTGCTACTGAGAAGTTGGATATGTAGTAGAGTATAGTGGCTGCAAAGGATATCCAAGTACTTTTGTTTCTTAGCTTTGTATCTTTTAGTAACTGATATGTAAATACTCCAATAATAATGGAGGTAGATACTAAGAATGGAATATTTATAATCCTGCTTCCAAGTTCACTTACCCCGAAGATGCTCATAGAAAGTGCTAGTAACTGATGATAGAGAGTAGCTCTTCCATAGTATAGTCCTGAATCATAAATAGGTTCTCCTTTTTCTATGATCATTCTTGCTGCATGGAAAGAGAAAACTTCATCAGTCCACATATACTGGCATCCTAAACAATAGATACTAATGATTATCAATATTAAAAACAGGGATCCGAATAGTATGTATTTTCGCATATGAGAAGTATACAGTATAGTGATTACTTTTTGCGATACATCCAAAGATTATTGTACTCATCCAACCCAACCATTCTCTCTTTATCATTTGAAACAGTATAGTTTTTTAAACCCTCTCTCTCTTTACTTCTCTCCCTATCAATTTCCCCTATTCCCCTACTCTGTATTAAATATTTTCTCTGCTCTAAAAAAGCATATGCACTCTTAGCAACAACCCAATCCTTCTTACAAACAACAGGAATTACTGTAGGAAATACATCAAAAGTATTTAATACTTTTAACTCTAAATCTTTCACTATGATCGTAGTAGAGAATTCTTCCTCACTCTGTATCATCCTATGAACATACTCACAATATATTACACCCTCATCATACCCAGTGATACAGCTCTCACAACTCTCAAGATCTTTCTTCTCTCTACTAACAAGATCAAATGTAAAAGAGCTCTCAATATCCGAAACCAATATATTACTCTCATCGATCCAATATACATACAAGGGGTTAACACTAGAGGCTATCATGTACTCTCTTGAGTACTCAGGTTCACTACTAAGAAACATATTAAACAGAAGAACTGTAAGCAGAATATTCAATATCATATTTTCAATCTTAAAACTTAGGATGCGGGTTATCCCCACTCAACCTCTTGGGATACATATCCTTTCCTAGAGTTGGAATACTGTTCCAATCAACAGCAATATATTTAACGGGATCAACATGTGTAGAAGAGCTAGAACCTTTGTAAACACCTAAGTGAAGATGGTATCCCAAACTCTGACAATTCCACTTGCCAGTATTACCACTTACACCAATAGTTTGGCCCTTCTTTACACCACTACCTTTCTTAACAAGGTAATGGTCTAAGTGGAAGTAAGTACTGTGCATTCCATTACTATGCTTTATCATCACATAGTTACCACCCTGATTACACTTACCACCATAGCTATCCCATCCAACATCTACTACAGTACCATCTCCAATTGCTACTACACTGTTTAACCTTGCTCCAAAATCAATACCCTTGTGAGGACATTGATACTGAGTACATCCATGCCACTGTGTAACACCAATCAATCTGTCTAGGGGAAATACAAATGGTTTGTTACTAAGATCTTTGATCTGTACTTCTGGTATTTGAATATCTAGTTTCTTGTAGCATTCGATATCTATCCATTCTTCATCTTTAAACTGTGAATATATGTTCACTAGTACATATGCCCCCTTACCATATATATCTTTTAAGTATGATCTTGTTACACTGTATGAGCTCTTACTGAAGCTAAAGATTGGATCAAGATCTTCCTGAGGAAATATATCTACTGTATATGTAAAATGTATATCTTTTTGAAAAGAGTCTTTTAATACTGGATTGCATCCAAACCAGGTATTAGGTTTGAGGACATTAAAGTCCTCACATTCATACATCTTTACCTTAGCAGTAACCTTATCTTTGTAATCACCGTTTACCTCTAGAAAATACTTACTACCAGATTTTGTGTAAGAGATATTCTTTACAGTAATACCTAGATCACAGATCATGTCTTTTACCTTACTGTTTAGTATTGAGATATTGCAGATAGATATATCCTCTTTAGTAGCAACAGAGGGAGCTGTAACTCCTTTAACAGTACTTTCCTCTCTGAAATCAATTTTAGGAGGAAGGGTATATGTTGGGGTATCTTTCTTTTCTTTGGGCTTTGGGGAAACATTGGGTGGTGGATTTCCTGTTTGGTAGAAGCAACCAAGGTAGATATATTCGTAATGGCTCTTGCCATTTTTCAAATATCTTACTCTTCTGCATATGAATCCATCCTCTTGTATATATACAAACTGATGTGTTCTACCACCCTCTAATATCTCATAAGGAAGCCAGCTTCTAGTTGGTGATAAGTTGTAGTTAGTGCCTCTTGCAAACTGTAGCTCTTGAAATGAGATGTTTACTGGTGTTACCCACTCATGTATTACCCAAGTATCTGCAATGGTTGGGTAGGGTGATTCTGTATATCCTAGGATCATGAAGAGTAAGGGAAGCATATATATATGTTAGGGGAAGGATATTAAAAGATCTTGAACTTAAGAAATTTTTAATATGTAGAGAGTAAACTCTAAGTTGTGGTTAAGAGAAGGGAGTTAAAAGAGAAGAAACTTTCCAACTATGCATTTATTGATAGCCAGAATATCAATATGGGTGTTTTATCTAAAGATTGGAAACTAGATTGGGGGAAGTTTAGATTGTTTTTAAGAAACAAATATAATGTGAAGAAAGCTTTTCTGTTTATCGGATATATTGAAAGTAATAGCGAGTTGTACAGATATCTGCAGGATATGGGCTTCATTCTAATCTTCAAAAACGTTTTGGGAATTAAAAGAGACAAGAAAATAACATACAAAGGGAATGTTGATGCAGAATTGGTTCTGCATACTATGATACAGCTTCAGAACTTTTCAAAGGCAGTAATTGTATCAGGAGATGGGGACTTTTACTGCTTGATAGAGTATTTAGCGAAGAAGAATAAGCTGTGTAAAGTAATAACTCCTAATAATAGATATTCATATCTGATTCGTAGATATAGTGGGTATGTAGTAAATTTGTATTTGCTTAGAAGTAAACTAGAATATGTGAAGAAAAAAGAGAGGCATTCCCGCGGCAAGCAAAGTTAACCTTTGGTAGTCCTCTCGTCGTACTAATGATAAAGTATACAACTAGTGTTTTGTAAAGTAAAGAAATTCTACAAAAAGTTGGTATAGTAAAGAGAAAAGACCAAGATCAACGGTCGGTCGAAACCTTAGGTCGCTTAGCTTGGTCATCGTGATGAAATAAATATATCACATATGTAGACGAAGATAAACAAGCATACTGAGAAACAAAAGAGATATTCACTGTTTGTAGTATTGTAAAATATTGATATAATCGATAGTTATGATTAAATTCCTAGAAAATCTTTTCGATTCTAACGAAAAGCAATTAAACAAAATTCAAAACATTGTAGAAAGTATAAACTCATTAGAAGATGAGTATAGTAAGCTTTCTGATGAAGAGCTTAGAGAGAAGAGTACTGAGTTTAGAAAACAGTTAAATGTGGATCTAAAACAGGCAAGAGAGGAATTTGAGACAGTAGAGAGTAAGGAGCTAAAGAAGAAGTTAGATGATGAAAGAAATGCTCTTCGAGAGATATTACCTCATGCATATGCAGCTGTGAGAGAAGCATCAAAGAGAGTTGCTAATCACAGACACTTTGATGTACAGATGATGGCTGGATATATACTCTTTGATGGAAAAGTTGCTGAGCTGTTTACAGGAGAGGGTAAAACATTAGCTGCTAATATGCCCCTGTATCTGTATGGGTTAACGGGAAGAGGTGCTCATCTTGTTACAGTAAATGATTACCTTGCTAGAAGAGATGCAGAATGGAATGGTCATATATTGAACAGTCTTGGTATCACTGTTTCCGCTATTAACTCAGGTACACAGTACAGATTTGTTACTGATGAAGAAGCACTTAAGCTTAAGGGTGATGAAGCTAAGGAATTGATAGCTGAAAGAGAGAAGAAAGCTAAAGATGCTGGAAGACTAAAGTACGACCATATGTCTGGTGTAAATCTCATTGAGTGTAGTAAAAGAGAGGCATATGAGTGTGACGTGGTATATGGTACTAACAATGAATTTGGTTTTGATTACCTTAGAGACAATATGGTAGGAAATCTTGATGACAGAGTGCAAGGACCTAGGTACTTTGTCATTGTGGACGAGGCGGACTCCATCTTAATTGATGAGGCTAGAACTCCTTTGATCATATCTACAAGTGCTCAGGCTTCTAATGAGATGTACAAGCAGTTTGCTACTTTGGTAAGAAATCTTCAAAATGAAAAACACTATACCGTAGATGAGAAATCTAATGCAGTATCACTTACAGATGAGGGTATTGATGCTGTAGAGAAACTGCTTAAGGTAGAGAACATCTATGAGAATGCTCAACTAGCATATCACTTGGACAATGCACTCAAAGCTAAGGAGCTTTACAAATTGGATGATGAATATATGGTAAGGAATGGAGAGGTATTAATTGTTGATGAGTTTACAGGAAGGGCTCTGCCTGGAAGAAGATACAGTGAGGGTCTACATCAGGCAATTGAAGCTAAGGAGGGCGTAGAGGTCAAGAGGGAGAGTCGTACAATGGCTACAATTACTCTGCAGAACTACTTTAGATTGTATACATACCTCTCTGGTATGACTGCTACAGCATTAACAGAGGCAGAAGAGTTCTCCTCTATCTACAATCTTGATACGGTAGTTGTTCCTACTAACCGACCAGTTGTAAGACAGGATCACAATGATGTTGTTTACAGGAGCCAGTTGGGTAAGTTTAAAGCAATTGTAGAAGATATTAAGGAACATCATCAAAAGGGTCAGCCTATGTTGGTTGGTACAACCTCTGTAGAGAAGTCTGAAGTGCTTTCTGAAATGCTTTCCAAGGAGGGAGTTGCGCATGAGGTACTTAATGCTAAACAGCATGAAAGAGAAGCAAAGATCGTAGCTAATGCTGGACAGAAGGGATCAGTTACCATTGCTACAAATATGGCTGGTAGAGGAACAGATATTGCATTGGGAGAGGGAGTTAAGGAGTTGGGTGGATTGTATGTGATTGGTTCTGAGAGACATGAGTCCAGAAGAATTGATAATCAGCTGAGAGGTAGATCTGGAAGACAGGGTGATCCTGGAGAATCTAGATTCTATGTATCCTTCGAAGATGAGCTAATGAGGCTCTTTGGTGGTGAACGTATGCAGGCATTAATGGGTCAGGTTGGTATGGAAGATGATGTTCCAATCTCTATGGGTATACTTGGTAAGACCATTGAGAATGCTCAAAAGAAGGTAGAGTCTCACAACTATGATATTAGGAAGAGACTTGTTGACTATGATGATGTTTTAAACAAGCAGAGGAATATCATATATGATCTTAGAACAAAGATTTTAAGTATTGCTAAAGAGAACAGTATTTCAACAGATGTATCTCTGAAGGATGATATTAAGGCAGTAAAGGAGATAGATGTAGAGAGTTTACAGGATGTTTTAGATGGTTTTGCAGTAACAAGAAGAGATACTTGGGACTACGGTTTACTTGATACTCTTAAGTTCAAGCTTAATCCGTTAGATATTTCTTTGCTTAAGAAGATATTTGAGCAGGTAGAGTTTCTTGTCTCCAGTCAGCTTTCTGATGATATGGAGATAGATAATGTGGAGGAGAGAAAGCTGTTTGTTCAGTTTAAGAACTTGCTAACAGAGGAGCTGTTTGAGAAGGCTGTTAAGGATCTTGGTTTTAAGAACGGAGTAGAGTTCTTTAGGTCTCTTAATCCGGATGATGTACCTAGTACTTTGAAAGAGTTGAAGCGGGTAGTACTGGTTGCATTTGTAGAACATATATACAGTATTGGTGTAGATCCTATGAAAGAGCTTTCTAAGGTATTAATGCTTCAAACTATTGATAGCTTCTGGATGGAGCATTTGGATAATATGCAGGATTTGAGAGAGGGTATTTCTTTGCGTAATCTTGCACAGAGAGATCCATTAGTGGAGTACAAGAACGAGGGTTTTAGATTGTTTGATAGTATGCTTAGGAGTATTGATGAGAATGTTGTTAACAGATTCTTTAAGGTAAGGGTTGTAAGGAGAGCTCCACTTACTGAGGTACCTGTAGAGGCTCAGAAGCCTGATGTAAGGAGTATTGGGAGCAAGGGGGTTGATAACAGGCCTGGTAATGTAGAGAAACAGCAGACTGTTAAGAAGAGTGTAAAGGTTGGTAGGAATGATCCTTGTCCTTGTGGTAGTGGTAAGAAGTACAAGAAGTGTCACTATCCTGAGTTTGGATAGAACATTGCTTTTAAAGATTTCCTAAAAGTGTGTGAAATTGGTGAGGAGAACCAGGGACGGCTGTAAAAGAACAAAATATACAACCGTCCCGGTCGGGGCCTGGGATTTTCCAGAGGCTCCCCTTTGAGCACGCTTTACTCGTTCCCAGATCCCCATGAATCCAGATCTTCTCAGCTGGCTGTAGCCGAATCTTGTCTAAAGATCTGATTTCGACACCATGTTCTAGAACTACCTAATATCGGTTGTCAATACAGTATATTTGAGAAAAAAGGTGGGAACAGATTTAATACAAATGAATAGTTATTTGTTATGGGTTTCTTGACCAATCTTTCATATATGTAATATCCTAGATTAGGTCAAAATTAGTTATCGGTTTCAATTATTATGCCAAATAACAAGGAAAGTAAAAAAGTTGTAGTTCCTAGACAAAGTGTACACGTAGTATTCTTCTCATGTCCTGACTGTGGTGAAGAAACAGAACACATTCAGATGTGTCCTGATTGCGGAAAGACAATGAGAGTAATAGATGTAGTAGAGAAGTTTGGAGAAGAAGCAGATGAGTTTCTTAAGAAGGTTAAAGAGAAAGTAGAGAATGGTACACTTAAGAAAGATGATTTCATTGCTTCTAACTCTGATGAGTCTCCTAATATCATAGTTTTAGGAGATGATGATGATGTTAATGATGATGCTACATTGGATGATATATTCCCTGATGATGAAGAAAGTTCAGCCTCTTCTGCCCCAGAGGATCTTACTGATCTTGAGGATATAGTTGCAGAATTAGATAAAGAAGAGGATGACGACTTCTCCCTTGATTCACTTGATGACTTGGGTGAAGAGGGTCTCCCCGAACTGTAGTAATGCACAAAAGTAAAGTAGAGAAAAAGTGGGGTAAGGTCGCCATTATTGCTGACCAGATGACTCAGTTTGGTGGTGCAGATAGGGAGATGTTCTCTATATTAAAACTGTTTCCTAATGCTGATATATTCACTATTCTTTTTAACAAGAATGCTTACAGTAATATTAAGCAGAAGATATATACCAGCTTTGTACAGAAGATACCTGCCCCTAAAAGTTTTTACAGACATCTTAAAGTATTTACACCAATTGCATATGAGAGTTTCGATCTAAGAGGATATGACCTTGTGATAAGTATATCTGCTGGACCAGCGAAAGGTGTTGTCACTGGTATAGATCAACCACATGTTGCAATGGTAATGACACCTCCCCGAAGTCTGTGGGATATGGAGTTAAATGTAAGAGCTTCGCACTTAAAAAACCTCTATAGGCCAATGTCTGTTGTGATCAATAACTACATGAGAGTGTGGGATTACTCAATCTCTAAGCGAGTAGATCATTGGACAGCTAACTCAAAATACATAGCTAGAAAGATAAAGAAGATATATGGCGCAAATGCTACTGTACTGTATCCAGGTATAGAAAAGAAGTGCTTTGAAAAGATAAATAGTAGAAAACAGAAGGAGTTAAGAGAGAGGTTTGATATACATGGAGAATTCTTCTTAGTAGTATCCCGTCTCTTTGATTACAAGAATGTAGACCTAGCTATCAGGGCATGTAAGCAAACCGATAAACAGTTAGTAGTAATTGGGGAGGGTCCAGACCTTCCATATTTAAAGAGAGTCGCTGATGGTAATCCTAATATTAAGTTCATTGGTTTTCTTAAATCTGATTCTGATGTAAGAGCTTTTTACAATATGTCTCAGGCATTGATATTCTGTGGAGTAGAAGATTTTGGTCTTGTTCCTGTTGAAGCTATGGCTCAGGGTACTCCTGTGATTGCATATGGGGAGGGTGGTGTTTTAGAAACTGTAGTAGAAGATGTGAGTGGAGTATTCTTTAAAACTGAAGAGGAATTGATAAATATACTTAAGGAATTTAGTAAGAAAGGATATAATGCAGAGAGAGTAATTAATCAGGCTAGAAATTTTACTGAAGAGGAATTTCTTAAAAATCTAGAAATATATCTAAATCACATCTATGAGAACAGAAAGTAAATACAAGATAGCAGTAGTTAGTGATCCTTTGTTTAAGTTTGGTGGGGCAGAGAAACATCTGCAATATATTCTTGAGACATTTCCCAACAGTGTTTTGTATACTGCTTACTGTGATAGGGATTTTGTAAAACAGTATTTCCCAAATGTAGTTGTAAAGACTTCTTTTATGCAATATTTGCCTGGGAAGTGGAGTTTAAGATATCTGTATTTCTTGCTACAGCCATTGGCATACAGGAGTTTTAGGTTTAAGGATTTTGATGGTATTGTTTCTCTTTCTATATCGTTTGCTAAGTTTGCTAGAGGTAGGATACCTCATGTAAATATATGTATGTCTCCTTCTAAGTTTTTCTGGGAGAAGGAGGGCAGATCTCTTAAACAGGTTGAGCAGTTGAAGGGTGTTAACAGATTTCTTTTTAAGTTCTACTCCTTTTTTATGGATACATTCCTAGAGGATATCTGGAAGAGGTGGGACAGGGGAGCAGCTCAGAGAGTGGATAGGGTGATTGCAATATCTAAAGTAGTCCAAAAGAGGATTCGTGAATACTATCAGAGGGACTCTGATGTGATATATCCTCCAGTAGAGGTCAAAGAGATTGAGAGTAAAACCAAGGGTATTAGGAAAGAGAATTGGTTTCTGTATTTAGGTAGGGTTGAGACCTACAAGGGTGTTGAGCTCGCTATTCGTGCTGCATGGGATGCTAAGGTTCCTCTTAAGATTGCTGGTACGGGAGATGATTTAGAGAATATGAAGGATTTGGTTAAAGCTTTAAATGCTAAGGGTTTTGTAAAGTTTCTTGGTTTTGTTAGTGAGGAAGAGAAGCTGAACTTACTTGCTAAAACTAAAGCTTTGATATTTCCTGTTAGAAAGGAAGATTTTGGAATTGTACCTGTAGAGGCTAATGCTGCTGGTGCACCTGTGATTGCTTTTAAAGAGGGTGGTGTTTTAGAAACTATCTCTGATTCTAATCCTAAGACTGGTATCTTTTTTGAGAAGTATGATCACAAGGCATTGGGAAAGATCTTAAAGAAGTTTGATGGTAGGGCGTATCGGGCAGATAACTGTAGGAAACAGGCTGAGAATTTTGCAGTAGAGATATTTAAATACAAATTGAGAACTTACGTAGAAGATGTTTTACAGAGTAGTAAAGAGAATACTTGATCTCTTAGTTGCTACAACTTTGTGGATAGCGGTATCCCCCCTTATGTTGTTAATATCCATAGTGATCAAGCTTTATGATGGTGGGGAGGTCTTTGTAGGTACTCCTATGAGAAAGGGATTGAATGGTGACTATTTCTTTATGTTCAAGTTTCGTACTATGGTTGCTAATGCTTACCAGCTTGCAATGAATGATGTTAGTATGAGGGAGGAGTTGCTTTCTAACAACAAGTTGAGTAATGATCGCAGGGTAACCAGGGTGGGTAGATTTTTAAGGAATACAGATTTGGATGAGCTTCCTCAGTTGATAAATGTGATATTGGGGAATATGAGTTTGGTTGGTCCAAGGCCTTACTACAAAGAGGAAGTAGATTACTATTTAGAAAAGAATCCTGCCGATGTAAAATATTTTAAGAAGATCTTTCTAGCTAAACCTGGTATTACTGGTCCTTGGCAGGTGGGAGGTAGAAACAGTATCCCTATGGGAAAGCGTATACGTATGGAAGCGGAGTATGTTTCTAATCCTAATCTTCTTACGGATCTATATATTTTGTTAAAGACTCCTTTTGTAGTTCTTACTAGGAAGGGAGTGAGGGGTAAGAATGTCTAGAGATATTGTTACAGTTATAAAGTCGGTTAACTATTCTGAGGCAGACAAGGTACTGACTGTTTTTGGTAAGAGTATGGGTAAGTTTCCACTTTTTGCAAAAGGTATTAGGAAGATCAATAGTAAGAACAGGGGTAATATGCAGACCCTGTGTACTAGTGATATCTCTTTCTTTGAAGGGAAGGGGTTGCCTGTATTAACTGAGTCTCAACTTCTTTACTCACCTGATCCGGATATTGTTAAGGGTAATGTTGAGAATATTGAGAGGGTGTTGATACTGCTTAATAGGGTGGTTCCAGAGTACGATCCTAACCCTAAGGTTTTTGATTTGCTCCAGAGTGTACTTAAGAAGAGCTTCCAGACAGAGTATGTTAATAGGTTTAGAGTGCTTTTCTTGAAGGAGGTTGGTTTTTTACAGGACTTTACCCATTGTAATATTTGTGGTGGTAAGGAGAACCTTAAATATATTGATATTTCCTCTTTTGCACTTCTTTGTAAGAACTGCTACAGTAAAGTGAGAAGTAGTTATGAGTTAGGTGAGAATCCATACGGTAAAGGATTTTTTACACAAGCATTAGATGAATATGTAAGGAGAGTGATCGAAGAAATCTAGGGTAACCCCGGGGTTACCAGAGTGCTTTTGTTGTGAGATATATAAGGATACCCGGGTATAATACATACTATGAAAACTGCCTGTACAAAGTTGTTAGTGGTTTTACTGTTTTTGTTCTTACCTTTTGTTGTTTTGGGTCAGGAAGAGACGCCTGTTGAAGAATATGGTGTGAATATTGGTGCTGATATTAGGGTAGACCTTTTTTCTACGGTTACACTTAAGCCCGAAAGTGTGGAGATCTTTCAACCTAGTACTGTAGAGATTAGAGTAGTTAATCCTGATGGAGAGCCACTGTCTAATCGCTCAGTGGTTATAGTTGCTTCTGGTGTGAATATTACTCAACCTTCTAGTCGTACAGATATTACAGGTAAGAGTACTGGTTTAGTATCTGTGGGTATTCCTGGTGCTTACTCCATATGTGCTAAGGATGTTACGTTTGGATATGACATAGTTATACAGTCTTGTAAGACTTTGTATGTAGTACCATTAACTACTCCCACTATGCTTCCAGAGCCTGCATATACAAAGGGAACTAGCAATACAGTCATGTGGCAGACATTGGGTTCAGGATACAGGTATACTGTTCAGGCGAGCAGGAATGCTGGGTTTACTGATATTGTAGCTCAAGGTACATGGATTTCGGGTACTTCACATGAGTTTAAGAATCTTTCAAATGGTCAGATGTATTTCTACCGTGTTAAGGCTAGAAATTTGTATGGAGGGGAGAGTGCTTGGTCTAATTCTGTTTTCTCTGTACAGGATTCACAGAGTCCTCAAATTGAGATATTAGAGATTGGTGATGTAGGAGAGAACAATACTGTGAAGTGGGAGAATGATTTTGTGGTGAATATGAAATTTAGAGTGACAGACAACTTGCAGCTTAAGTCTACAACGTTTAGTTGTATTAGAAAGAGTGGTGGTGCTACGGATTGTTCTGATGGTGGTAGTATGGTAGGTGATATTTTTGAAGTGAATGTTCGGTTGGATCAGTTAGAGAGGATTTCGGGTGTATATTTGTATGAGTCGTATGGTTTCTGTGTAGAGGCCGATGATATGGCCGGAAATGTTAACAGAGTGTGTGATATTGTGTTGAATATTCCCAAGGGTGAGATTGTAATTCCGGGTGAGGAGGAGAAGCCTCCGGTAGTGCCTACTGAGCCAACTGTCATTGAGAGGATTGAGAAGGGTTTGGATGATTTAGATGTGATATTGGATAATACGGTTGGGAATTTAGATCAGAGTAATTTAGAGACTGTAACTACTACCACTAGTCTTGTTACTGTTTCTACAGCTATTACTATTGCTGCGGGTACTTTGTGGGAGATTCCATATTTCTTGATGCAGGCTGTGTTGGGTTTGCTCTCTTGGTTGGGTTTCAGAAAGAAGGGTAAACCTTTAGGTTTTGTATATGATGCAGTAACTAAGGAGCCTGTTTCTCAAGCTATTGTTAGAATTTTTGATGAGAGTAAAAAGATGGTGTGGTCTGATGTTACTGATTCTAATGGTTACTTTAATGCTCAGTTGAGTGCGGGGAGGTACAGGATCGGGGTGAGGAGTTCGAAGTATTCATTTCCTTCTAGTATTGTGTTTGGTAAGGAGGATTATCCTTTGTCCAATATTTATCATGGTGAGGAGTTTGATATTTCTGGTGGGGAGGATATTAGGTATGCTATTCCGATGGATCCTTTGGAGTTGTCTAAGTTTAGATTGTTTGTTGAGAGTTTCTTTGGTAGGTTTAAGTTTTTGCTTAATTTCTTGCATGTAGTACTGTTTGTTAGTGGTTTAACAGTTAGTATCTATGCTTATACTTTGTATGGAGGTACTGTTAACTTAATTATTCTTCTCCTCTTTATTCCTTCTTTCTTCCTAATGGTTAGAAATATTCTAAGAGGTAGGGGTAGGTACGGTGTAGTTACAGATGTGGAGGGTAAGAGGGTAGAGGGTGTGGTAGTTGGTTTAAGGGAGATTGAGTTTGACAAGATTGTTGCTAAAAGGGTTACTGATAGGTTGGGGAGGTATAGGTTTGTTGTTGGGAAGGGGGAATATGAGGTAGTGGTATTGGAGACTGGTTTTAGGGTAGAGAGTGTTAGGGATGGTAGTCTGGTTTCTGTAAAGGGAGAGAGGGAGAGTGTTGTTGCTAGGGATATTACTGTTAGTAAGTTGTCTTAGTAATATTGCAAAAACATCAATAGCTTGGTATTATTCTATGGTTTATACATCGTGGGTGTAGGTCCTACACTCCACTGACGTGGGTGTATAGCTCAACTGGTAGAGCAAACGGCTCTTAACCGTTAGGTTCAGGGTTCGAGCCCCTGTACACCCATTTCCTCAGATTTTTATAAAAATGATATCATTAGCAGTAGGTTGGTTGGGAGTTGGGGAGCTCTCCAAACTATTTTTATAGTTTGCGATGTGATTCATCTATGGGAGAAATCCTGAAGCGGTTCAAGTCCGACAACCCATAGTTATTAAGAAGCTTGTTCTATCTCTATATTTCCATTGATTTCTGTTAATTGTTCTGTTGAGTATTCTTCCACTATTTTTACTTCAGGGTTGTTCTTGATCTCCTCATACAGCTCTGATCTGGAATATTCAGTAATCCTTTCTGGTATCTGAGGTTCAGTACTATACCACTCTCCACTTCCTTTTAGTTCTTGCCAATTTCCATCTTCAGAGTCGAATTCGTATATAAATACTGTGTCTGAGAGAGTTTGTTCGTTTAGAGGATTTAGCAAGGTAACTTTAAGATTTGCAGATTTAGATAGGCTGTTTAGGTAGAAGGGCACGTTTTTTCCGAATACACAGAATATTTTCGCAACGATCTCTGATTCTGTAGCAAATATTACACCCTCAGGAGTGGGAGGTGGAAATTTCTCTATATCTGAATGATGTAGAGGTTGGAGTGGGAATGCATCTGCTTTAATCTTACTCCCTTTATACAGTTTCATATTTCAAGATATTAGCTTAACTCTTTACTCATATACAAGCCTGTATCCTTAAATCCTCTCTTTGCATAGTACTCTTTAGTACCTATTGCGGAGATTACAGATAGCTTAGTATATTTATTTCTCTTAGTAATACCCTCTGCAATCTCTATCATCTTTTTACCTAAACCTAAGTGTTGAGACTCACCACTACTCTCTTTGCCAATATTAACAACAGTACCGTACACATGTACCTCTCTAATTATTGCACTATCCCTTAATTCATCTATGAAGTTCTCTTTCTTAGGAAGAGAAAGACGAAGGAAGGAACATATTCTATCTGTAATTTTTGTTCTGTAGG
>CAYVBS010000004.1:43214-50328 GCA_964449955.1 uncultured Candidatus Saccharibacteria bacterium
CTAGTTACATTTATTCTTTGGACTTCAAGAAGTTTTTCCCATGTTATGGAATCAATCGGGACGTTGTCGGTGTTATAGACCGCCTCACCAAAACTGTTCATTGCATCGAAGCAACGCTTAGTGAACCAGATGATATATTCCTCGGGGTAGAAAGAGCATGTACCACCCAGTACGATCAACTCTACCTTATCAGTATCATGACCAATATTCTGTAAAGCTTTAATTCTGTTGTATGTCTGATTGAAAGGATCAAACTCATTCTTTAAGGCCCTCTGTGCCCCTGGCTCGCTTGATATGTAGCTCTTGGGCATACTTATATCATTGGGACAAAACACACACGCCCCGGGGCATGCGAAAGGCTTCATGAGCACTGTAACAGTAGCCACCCCAGACTGGGTACGAGTAGGCTTCATCCTTATCCTTTCCTCTATCTTTTTACTAGGCACAATCTCTTTACTATCCCTTAACCTTTTATACTGTTCTACCAACTCATCATGCCTATACAACCCCTTACCCTCTTTCGGAAATCGCTTTAATATACTCTGAAGAGAGTTCTCTCTCCATGTTCTAGTATGTTCAATTTGTTTAAATATCTTTATGAATTCTTCCACACCGTATTATACACCAGGTAACCCCGAGCTTTCGAAAATACTAGCTTGGTGGGCTAAACTAAGAGGCCCGGGTTGACCTTGCTGCTAAGATTCCTGTGCTCCAACAAAGTTGAAGGTTATATCCCCCTGTGGGACCGTACACGTCTATTATCTCTCCGGCGAAATAGAGGTTTTCTACTAGTTTTGATTTCATTGTTTTGGGATCAATTTCCTTGATATTTATCCCCCCTGCAGTAACAATTGCCTTGTCCCAGGAATCTAGTTTGAGAGGAGTTACCCTTAGATCTTTAAGTAGATCTACTAATCTTAATCTCTCCTCTCTTGAAATCTCGCCAGTCTTTTTATCGGGATCAATCTTACTTAATTTCAAAATGACAGGAATTAGAGAAGAAGGCAGTAATTTGTTCAATGAATTCCTAAAAGCTTTATCTTTAAATATATTGAAATCAGAGATTACTCTCTTGTCCAAAACCTCTTTACTAAGTGCAGGCTTTAAGTCGATACTAAGATGAACGTCTCCTTTCTCCATTGCATCTCCCACCTCTCTGGACATATCGATTACAATAGGTCCACTCATACCCTCATGTGTAAAGAGAGCTTCTCCAAACTTACTAATGATTCTTTTTCCATCTTGATATGTCGTTATCTGTACATGCTCTAATGAAAGACCTGCTAACTCTCTAATCCATTTCTCTTTGCAGATGATTGGTACCAAGGCAGGCTTAGGATCTATTACAGTATGACCAACAGACTCAGCTAATGTATATCCATCTCCATTTGATCCAGTTATTGGATATGACCTGCCCCCTGTTGCAAGAATGAATCTCCTTGCCTCCAGTTCACCCTTGTAGGTGACTACAGAAACTATCCGAGAACCCTCCATCTTAAAGCTTAAAACAGAAGTATTAGGTATTATTGAATCTTGAACCTCTTTAGTTAATGCTAATATTATATCCACCGCCCTATCACTCTTTGGAAACACCCTGTTTCCCCTCTCTACCTTCAGTTGCACACCCAATGTATCTTGGAAGTAGTTAATACTATCCTCAACAGAGAATCTAGAAAAAGCTCCGTACAGAAATTTTCCATTCCTCTGATATCTTGAAACCAAATCATCTAAATCAGTATTGTAAGTAGTTACATTACATCTACCCTTCCCAGTGATGGCAATCTTCTCACCCGCTCTTGGATTTCTTTCAACTACAAGAACAGACTGCCCCAATCTTTTACACTCAACTGCAGCTATTAAACCAGCTGCACCCCCTCCAATTATGATAGTGTCATATATATTTCCCATCCCCGTATTATACAGGTATACCCGGGTCTACGAAAATATTTTAGTTGTGAGATTAATTGATATACTAGGGTAGCTTTTCTTCAAAAGTTTTAATACAATATCTCAATTAACTTAAAAACAGCAAGTATGGATTCCAGAAACAAAGAGAAAACACTTTTGATATTTAAACCAGATGTCGTTCAAAGACAAATCGTTGGAGAGTTAATTTCAAGGTTTGAGAGGAAAGGTTTTAAGATCGTTGCGATGAAGATGCTAACACCAAGTAAAGAGCAAGTTGGTAAGCACTATACAGACGACCCTAAATATCTTGAAGAGACTGGTAACAAAGCAAAGAAAGGTGCCGAAATGAGGGGAGAGGATATCACTAATTGGAATGCACTCGAGAGAGGAAGATGGATCAGGGAGTCTAATATTAACTATCTTACATGCGGTCCAGTTATAGCGCTTGTACTACAAGGTTTTGGAGTAGTTGGTGGTGTAAGAAAAATGCTTGGTAGTACTAGTCCTGCAGATGGTGATGTAGGAACAATTCGTACAGATTACTCACTAGATTGCTTTGCACTAGCAGATGAACAGGGTAGGGTAACTAGAACAATGATTCATGCTTCGGATAGTGTGGAGAATGCAGAGAGAGAAATTGGTTTGTGGTTTAATCCTACAGAAATATCGGAGTATGAGACTGCTGCAGAGAAAATCTTCTACGATACCGGTTGGAGTCAATAGCTTACAAAGAGAGTAAATCATCAACAATGGATTTCTTCTTCTTGTTCAAGGAATTACTTGGAGAAGGAGTATCATCCAACCTATTCACCTCAATTTTCCCATCCAAAAAATCTTTCAATCTCTTAAAGTCCCTCTTAAGAGTTTCTTTTAAAGCAGGATTGTAAAGAGCTACTGCTGGATGATACATAGCAAACACTGGAATACCAGATGGATGTTCATATACTTGCCCATGTGCAGTAGATATCTTTAGATTTGGAATGAAAGACTCAAGAGCATGCTTACCCAGGGGAATTATAACTTTAGGTTTAATATATAGAAGCTCTGCATTAAGCCATACTCTACAAGCTCGCTTCTCTTCGGGAAGAGGATCCCTATTTCCAGGAGGACGATACTTAACAACATTGGTCACATATACATCTGATCTATTAAAACCAATATCTTTGAGCAGTAAATCAAGCAATTGTCCCGCAGCACCTACAAAAGGTTTACCCTGTTTATCCTCACTAGCTCCAGGAGCTTCTCCCACAAATACAATTCCACTCTTGGGAGGAGTATTTTCATATACTGGCTGAGTTGCACTTTTCTTAAGAGTACATCTATTCTCTACTGCAAAATGCTCATGAATCTCCTTCAGTGTTCTAAACTTTGATATATCCATATCCATATTATATATTATTCACATACTAAAAGTATTTTAGTGTATAATTGGTCAGTTATTTGATACTAAAAACTATGGAAAACTACAAGGTTGATATCTTTACAGGAATTAGACCATCAGGTGGTTTGACAATTGCAAATGCCATTGCAGCTGTTCAACCAATTGTAAAATTGCAAAGTGAAAGTGAGGTAGGGAGACCCATGGTTTTTGTTGCAGATTTACATGCTCTAACAGATGGAGAGCCACAAGATACTCAGAAAAACGTCTTAGATGTAGTTAAAGATTACATTGCACTAGGTCTAGATCCAAAGAAAAATGACATATTTGTACAATCTCAGTTAACTCCATATATCTCTGAGCTTTCTATATATCTTGCAAGATTAGTTACTATTGCTGAACTATTAAGAGTGCCAGCTCTAAAAGAGAAAATTAAAAATGGACAGAATGAAAGCAGTGCAAATGCTCTACTTGCAATGTATCCCATTATGATGGCCTCTGACATATTACTTCAACAGTCACAATTTGTTCCGGTTGGAGATGATCAGGTCGCCCATCTTGAGATAACAAGAGTACTAGCTCGTAAGTTTAACAAAAAGTATGGAAACATACTTGCTATGCCTAAGGTCCTATCTCTAGGTACTCCCCCGAGGATCAAATCTTTAAATGGTCATGGCAAGATGAGTAAAAGTGATCCTAGTGGTGCAATATTACTGGATGACCCAATTGAACTTTCCCTAAGTAAGGTAAAGAGAGCCCAAACAGCTTTTGCAGGAGAGTCTTCTGACACATTGGATTCATTAGTTCTAATTGGAAAGTTTGTAGCTAACGAGCAGGAGAATCAAGAAATTGAAGCAATCATGAAGAGGCATTACAAGGGAGAGAATGTAATGGGTGAGCTTAAACAAATCATTATGTTAGCCCTATCAAGATTCCTTGAAGAATTTCAGAGTAAGAAGAGGGACCTTAAAGATGAAGATATCGAGAAGAAGATTGAAGAGGGTGGTAAAATTGCAAGCAAGAATGCTCAGGAAACAGTGGAAAAGGTTAGAAAAGCTATGTCTCTAAAGTACGTTTAACCCTTTTTTACTACTAGTCTACTTACAACTTTTGTATTACCTTTTGAAAGTATTGAAGTTTTTCCTTTTACTACAGATATATCTTTGTTGAAGATTTCCAGCTCATACTCACCCCTCTCTTTGATGTCGAAGAAGTACCTACCATTTTCATCAGTAACTCTCTTTTCTACTACCTTTCCAAACTCTTTCTCTTTTAACAGTATCGTTATACCACCTGCAGCTGTTCGGTCTTCATATACAATTTTTCCATAGCTGCTTGATATATTAAATATACTTTTCACAAGCAGAACTGTTGCAGGGATATAGAGTAGTCCTAGTAGCATGTTTGCAGTAGTTGGATATTTTACATACATGTAAATGGTGATTGTGATACCAATTACAAAGAGAGCAATGTTTAGTATGGGAATTAATACAGAGAATATGCTTCTCAGTAATGTGATGAACTTACTTTGAGTGGTAGCTTTCTTGGGGTCAATTGGTATTACAACCTTAACCCCATCTTTCTTTACCAGTGTAATATCACCATGGTATATGTCAGTAAGTGGGTAATCTTCTCTTCCAACTATTAGCTGTGAGGGGAAACTAAATCCTCGTTTCTTTACTTCAAACATATATGTTCCCTCCTCAAGAGTGCTCCAGAATACACCACTGCTATCTGTTACTGCACTTTCAACAAGTTTATGATCAGGGGTGAATATTCTAACAATTGCCTGCTTTATCGGTGCTCTTGTTACCGCGTTATATACATATCCAGAAGGATATCGTTTTCTCCTGAATCCTAAAGTGTTTAATATATTAACAATAACCTGAGCAAATGCGTATCCAAGCTGACTAATCCCTCCAAGAGTTGTAGTGGTTGCTACAGAAACTGTGACGACAGTTGTTGTAGCCGCTATGGTTGTTAACTCTTCCTTCTCTAGCTGTCCGAGTGATGTCTGATCTAACCCATCTATTGTTTTAGAAATAGCGCCTTCAACAGCTTGATTTACCTGTTTAACAAGCTTTTGAGTAACTTCGGGAATATTAAAACTACCTCCTGTACTAGTACTCTCATCTTCAATAACTTCTCCCAATCCTCCAGTACCAGTTAAGCCATCTGCAATCCAGTAAGTAATTCCTTCAATTTGAGCTTTAGATACTGTTACAGAGGTACCCTCTACCTCTTTGGTTTGTGGAAATTCTCCCATATACAGTACTGAGTTAGCACAAGTAGAAGATACTGCCTGAAGGCTCGATGCCTGTGGACATATTCTAAAGGCATTTGTATCACCACTTACCACATACATTGTGAATTTGTCAGTAATACCATGTGTATTGTCAACTTTAACAACTGCCTTACTGTTTTGTGGATCACTTTCAAATATTGCATTACTCCAATCCCTATTAGTTTCAAAGGATATCGGTAGATCTGCAATCAAGTATTCTTCTCTCATTACTCTAACCTTTTGTACTCCAGTTTGTGCACCTTCAGAAGTACTTACATCTACTGAGAGATTGTTAGCAAGTCCCACTTTGAGATTTTCTTGTTTGTTAACAATCACTGAGTAAGTTTTTCCAGTATTACCATCAATATATGGTGTTTCAACATTTTCACTATTTCTAGCTTTTACTCTAAAGGAATATGATTTACCAGGTTCTAGATTCCTAATTGTAACCCCTGTTGTTGTTCTCCATGATGCATATGTCCCCCACACAATACTATCTGTTAATGTGTTAGTTGAGTAGTCAACATATTTTCCAGTACTTACTTCCTGTATAGCATACTGAGTATTGTTAGGATTACCGTTACTACTAAATGATATTTTTCCACTACTACCCGCTACTGTATTAAAGAGTAGATTACTTGGTGTATTTGCCCATGTAGTTACTGGTACTGTAGAAGACCAATTACTATTAACTCCATCTAGGTTTCTACTTCTGACTCTAAATATATAGCTGGTGTTAGGAGGAAGAGAGGTAATTTGAATCGTAGAGATAGTTGAGTCTGGTTTGATATTAGAGGCAGAGCTGGTAAATCGTCCATTCGAATCAATATACCCTCCTGAACGTGTATCTATGACCTGGAATTGAGTTCCATTTGGATTACCATCTTGATCCACGACCAACTCCACACTAGAGGAACCTGTTACTCGAGCAGTAATGGTAGGTGTCTGGGCTAGAGTGTAAGCAGTAAGCTCTTGTGAACATTCTGTAGCAATATCTATAGCGTTCTTGGCTGTTGTACAGAAGGAGTACTGTGTGTTAGGAGAGAGGTTCTTTACAAGTATTCCATTTACTCCTCCCCATTGAGAGACTGCTTTCCAAGAAGCTGTATTTTTCATAGTACCATCAGATGGATCTATGTATCTACCACTTTTCTTTTCTTGAAGCATGAGGTTGGTACTTGAAGGGTTTGATGCAGCATCTATGATAACTCTTAAGGTAGTGGTGTCTATTGCAGTTACTGATACAAGAGATGGTTGTTGTGCTAGTGTAGCGACACTTCTTGTATCACTGTTTTCAGTTTCAATTAATTCGCTATTTCTAGCTTTTATATTGAACGAATATGTACTGTTTGGCTGTAATCCATAGATGGTAATACCATTCTGTGCACCAAATTCTTCATAGGTGGCATAGTAGGGTGTTGATTGTAGTAACTCAGTTTCTGGATTTACATACTTGCCTGTACTCTCTTCCACTATTAGGTAATCAGTGGTATCGGGATTGCTGTTTGTAGTGATATTAAGTGTCACACTATTATATGTGTATT
>CAYVBS010000004.1:50428-66235 GCA_964449955.1 uncultured Candidatus Saccharibacteria bacterium
GTATCGGGATTGCTGTTTGTAGTGATATTAAGTGTCACACTATTATATGTGTATTTCCCTTCCTCGATATTCTCCAAGGAAGGAGTGTTAGCAAAGGTAGTTGCAGACACGGTATTAGAGAAATTACTTTCAGCAGTGTCATTGTAGATTATTAATTTCCTAGAGTACTGAGTATTGGGGGAGAGATCTGTTTCAGTACAGCTATGAATATCAGTACCAGTACATGTTTTAAGTAACTCTCCATCAGAATTAAACAGTTTAATACCTAGTATGCTATCAGTGTACTCATCAATATTCCATGTAATCTCTGTACTAGAGTTTACAGTAGGAGTAAGTGCTGTAATGTTGCTAAGTTTGGTAGCTGCAGATACAGTTTCTGAGAATTCTGTCTCTATATTTGCAAGATTCTTGGCTTTTACCTTAAAGCTGTAGGTAGTCCCAGAAGTTAGGCCGTCGACTGCAAGAGGTTGGGTAATATTGGAATATTTATCCCATATGGGATCTGTTTGTAGTAAGTTTGTACTTGGATTTACATACTTTCCTGTAGTACTCTCCTGGATTAATACCATTGTTGTTTGAGGATTGTTCTCCATGTTAAGAGTTACATTGAGAGTGTCAAAGTCTTCAACAGTTACCTGCGAAATGGAAGGAACATCTGCGTGGGTAGCTACAACGGTGTTTGTCCAATCTGTCTCAATACCGTCATAGTTTCTGGCTTTTACTTGGAAAATATATTGTGTGTTGGTTTGTAGTCCAATTACAATATCAGATGTACTCTTGATCCATTCCTGTAGACCATCGTTACAGTTCTCATCCATACATTCAAAGTACAGACCAGACTGTCCACTCGCTATATTGTTAATATTTGATGCGTTTAGTGATATTGAAGTTTCGGACAGTGGACCAGCGGAGAGAGTAGGTACTTCTGCTAATGTATATATTGTTGAGGTATTAGAGTATTCCGTCTCTATGCCATCTCCATTTCTTGCTTTTACTTTAAAGCTGTATGGTGTATTGCTGTTTAAATTTGTAACCTCTGCGGTTAATGATTGTGTCCAACTTCCTACGCCCTCTGTACAATTTTCCTGACAATCAAAGTAGTACTCAGGGAAGTTGGGGAGCTGTTCTGTTGTAACAGATATAGAGTCTGTTGTTTTAAGTACTTCTGTAGGGGAGGTAGGTGTAGATACCAATGTATATCTGCTTGCACTCTCAGACATATCACTTTCTGCTTCACTGTTGTATATGGTTAGTTTCCTTGTATATTGGGTATTTTCTTCTAACCCTGTCTCATCACAGTAAGTAAGATTTTCTCCTATACAGGTTTTAACTAAGGTGTCATTTTCATCATATATTTTTATACCTAATTCATTATCGGACGTTTCTGTAAAGGACCACCTAATTGTACTAGTGGTAAGTGCTTCTCCAGAGATATTCGTTAATGTACTAGGCTTATCAAGCATTGTAAAGGTCTCTTGGGAAATAGGCCATTGTCCTTCTAGACCATCATCATCCCAGAATTTCATTCTCCAGTAATTTGTTGAACCATCTAATGGGAGTTGTTCTCCTGTGTATGGTATTTCAGGTGTCCTAGTATCACTTGCTATTGGCCCTATTGCTGTTTTCCCACTATCCCAAACTAAGTCTGTAAAACCTTTGTCTCTACTTAACTGTATTTGGTAATATATTCCATTACTTTGGTTGAAATCCTTATGAATTGCAGAGAATGTTAGGATTTCTGTTACTTGGGAAGGCATAGTCTCTTGATTCAGTGTTAGGCCCTGTGGTGCATATGGAGGTATTGCCATCTTAAAGTTTGATACTGTAGACCAATCACTTACTGCTCCATCTGAATCCCATACTCTAATTCTCCAATTGTAAATATATGTGCCTGTTGTAGAGAGAGTATCTCCTGCATATTCAATATCGGGGGTTTGTTCATTGTTTGTAACTGGGGTTGTAAAAGCCTGTTGTCCTGAATCCCACATTACATCACCAGTAAAGTCTGAAGCGGTGTTTACCTCTATTTCGTAATGTGTACAGCTATCCCCATCAGGATCACTACATATTGCAGTGAATTCTGGAGTTATATCCAACACATTTGTTGGGTACTCTTCTCCCTCAATTAGTAAACTAGTAGGAGTATTAGGGGGTCTGTTCATTTTAAATTGGGAAGTTGTTGACCATTCACCTTGTGCATCATCTTGATCCCAGAACTTAATCCTCCAGTAATATGTAGATCCGTCTAGGCCAAGTGCAGATCCGTTGTAGGCTATCTGAGGAGATCGTTCTCCGTTAGATGTTACAGACATTGAGCTCTTACCACTGTCCCATATCTCATTTCCAGAAAAGTCGGGTAGCGCGTTTACTTGTATTATATAGCTAGTAGCTGTATCTCCAGGATCTGGATCATTGAATACTGCACTAAACTTTGGTACTAGGCTAGTTACTTCTTCTACTAGAAGTTCTGTTGGTGCAGTAGGTGCTTGGTTGTACATCTCTTCTGTACCAGCAAGAGTTGTAGATACAGAGCTCTTTCGTTGTATGAAGAGAGTGGTTAGATGTGGAGGAATATTGGAAACGGAGGGCGAATCAAAAGTAACTGTATGTCCATGTTTTTGGTGCGCAACATTGTTTGATCCAGTTTCCGGATTATTATTCCCACTAAGCGCTTCTATGGGTGAAGAAACAGTCACTGAATGGACATGTGTTGAAGATCCTCCTGTGCTACCGGCAGAAGAATATCCTCTCGGAATTCTACTGTCCAGATTAGAATATATATTCCATCCGAGTGGAGGTTGTGCTGTGGCCATGGTAACCATATTGGCTAGACCCGTCGTATCAGTATTTGCTTGACCAAATATCATATTTCTATATGGAGGCAGATGATTGGCTTGCTGAACTGTGGCAGAGAATAAGGAGTGAGTATGGTCGTATCTAGAAGCGGTTCTAGGAGGAGCACTTGTACAGTTTGCATATGGAAACATTGTGGCAGGGGAATTGATTCCAGAGGCCAAATTGCTTACGCTATGATTGTGAGTATCAGCACCTCCTGTTGAGCCGTGGGATACTGCTCCTCTTGGCATTCTGTTATCAAAAGCTGTAACTCGAGTCCAACCAGAAGCAGGTAACGAATCGTACAGTACTATTTGACCACTTTTAATTTCAAGGGTACTTTTAGAACAGAAAAGAGTATTAGTATATGAAGGCCAAACATTACTGTTAGTATCTATAATACCAGTAACAGTATGAGTATGATTTGCTGAGTTTAAAGAAGTACTACCACAGCCCTGATCTGAACAACCCCTCAACTGTGTAGCTCCACCGGTAATGGCCATAAAGCTTCCATGATTGTGAGAAGCAGAACCTGCGGTAGTACCATATGTTGTGGATCCATACGGGAATCTATTATCAAATGAAGAGTTTCTTACCCATCCATCAGCACAGCTTACACTAGAAAACAGTATGAAGTTACCGCTCCATGCCATCTGTCCCTTTGCTGCAGATGGATTACCATAATACATATATATTGTCTTACCACCACTAGGTAGTGATGGAATTCTTACCCAAACTTGTGTATTAGATGTATTACAACTACTCTCTATCCAATAGCTAAGTGTAGTTGAGTCATCACTATCCAGAAATCTTAGATCATCACAATCACTTTGAAGCTTACCTGCAGATATTAGAGAGGCGGTATCAATTGTAACTAGTACATCTGCATTACTAACTGTTGCACTTGGATTGCTGACGGTAACACTCTTTCTATACATCCATCCAGCGTTGTACCAAGCCTTTGTTTCAGTAGCACCTTTTTGATATGAGAAAAGTGCTAAAGAAAGTGCTAAGACATTCAGTATTATTACAACGTTTAACAAGAATTTTCGATATGTTTTCTTCTTGGCAGTTTGCATACAGGTATTACTTAAGTTCTAACGATGAGTTTAAAGAGTCTTCTGCCTTCTTAAGTAAGAGAATATCTCTTGGAATGAGGGTCTTCGGTTATACATAAGGCAGCCAAGTTCAAAGAGCTTTAATGCTAACCACATTGCTATCACCACATACAGTGTACTGAGTATTAGTCCTGTAATCAACTCTGTAGTACCAATTGCTCCTAAAGAATTTCTAACTAGAAGTATCATATGTGATGTAAAGGGGAAGTACGTAAAGAATTGTGAGAAATATCCGGTTGGATCTGTTATTAGAATCTGCATTAAATACATAGGGAATATTGCTAGCATTATGAATATAGAGGAAAGATTCTTACTATCTTGAGCTCCAGTACCCACTGCTCCCACACCTGTCATAATTGCAGCAAAGAAAAGGAAGCCTGTAATTGTAAGGAATATGTTCACGGGTAGTAATGATAGATCTATCTCTCCAATATCTATAGGTAGATTTAGATCAAAACTATTCTGTATTACAATATATATTCCTAAACCTAATACAACCCACAGTAAAAGCTGTAGTAGTACGACCCCCATTAGACCTATCATCTTTCCAAACATTAAAGACTTCTTATCTACTATGGAGAGCATTGTCTCAATCATTCGATTCTCTTTCTCTGCTGAAACACTCTGTAGTAAGAAGCCTGATGAAATGAATACAGCTAAGAAGAATACCACTAGTGAGGCAATTGGAAGAATATATTGTCCGAAGCCCTCCTCTTGGAGTTCATTGTTCTCATCAAAGCTCTGTATTACTGCAGAGGGACTTCCCATTAAAACTTTTGCTTGGAGTGGATCTTCTATCTGTGTAAGAGCACTTTGCTCAATTAGAGAGTTGATGACGGTGGGCATTGTTACTCCTGAAAGAAGTTCGTCATTCTTTTTGAAGATCATTTCGTACTGAAGAGTGTTCTCGAAGTCTTCTGGAATTAAGACTAACAATTTTGATGTATCATTTTGGACCTCTTGTACAACAGCATCATAGTTGGTAGCTGCTTCAAAAGGTGGTTGTAGAAATGCTGGATTGATTATCCCTGCCTCATCTATTATGTATATTTGTTCAAATTGTCCAGATGATTCTTCAAACTTCTCTGTTGCTTCTATACTAGCGTAGCCTGAGATGAAGGATATAGCTCCTATTAGTATAGGGAGGAATAGGGTAGCTAGCCAGAAACTGGGTTTTCTAACTATCTCTCTAAACTCAAACTGTGCTACTATCCAGAACTTTTTATCTTTCATTATCCTTAGTTATATTTATAAATATTTGGTTTAAGCTTGGGTAATCTATCTTCATATCTAGTATGCGTGTGCCATTTTTAATCAAGCTTTCCAGTATCTCATTTGAAGTGTAATTCTCTTTGGGAATGATCTCTGCTGTCTTGTTACTAATGATGCTGGTATACATCTTGTGATCTTTTAGTGGTCTTTTACCATCAAAAGAGATCATTACTGTATCTGAGCCATACTTCTTTCTTACCTCTGTTGTAGTACCATATTCAACCCTTTCTCCATCTTTAATAATTAAGAGTCTATCTGCCATCTTCTGCGCTTCATCTATTACATGGGTACTGTAAAGGATAGTAGCTCCTTTTTTTGCCTTCTCTAGGAATATTTCGATAAAGAGCTGTCTGTTTAAAGGATCAAGACCTTTGAAAGCCTCATCGAGTATTAATATTTCAGGATCATGGATCAGTGTAGTACCTAATTGTACTTTCTGTTGCATACCAGAGCTGAGTTGCGATACTTTCTTCTCTAGATGGGGAAGCAGATTAACTCTCTCTAGGTACTCCAAACTCCTTTTGTTTGCCTCTTGTTTACTTAAACCTCTAAGTCGTGCTGTATATACAAGTATATCTAGTACCTTCACATCTTTGTATATTCCTCTTTCTTCGGGAAGGTAACCTAGAACATTGTTGAACTTATCTGAATATTCTGAGTTATTAATGAGGAGCTTACCTTTGTCTGCCTGATATATCTTTAGGAGACATCTGATAGTAGTTGTTTTACCTGATCCGTTAGTGCCTAGGAATGCAAATACTTCTCCCTCATTTACATCAAAAGATAGATTTTTTACCGCTTGTAGTTTTCCGAACGATTTCGAGAAATTCTCTACATGTATTGAGTATCGTGCCATGGGTATATACTACTATATTTTAGTATATATATTAATGGGCCTAAAAGTGGAACAGAAAGTAGTACTTTCAAACTGGAGGATGCTAGTATAAATAGATCTGCAGAAGGTAGATATTCAGAGATGCTTGCTTAGAGATCGCTTTTCTTTCTACACATACCTATTCCAACTATCACAGCTATCAATACTGTAGGTATTGCTACATATGGATATACAGTGGAGATGGATTCGGGTGCATAGTTGCCTAATGCATTTAATCCGGCATGAACTATCATAGCGGGTACAACACTCTTAGTTCTTAGATATATCTTAGTTAATATTACTGAAATAGCAGTAGTATTAAGTAAATACCAACCAAAAGGAATACCGTACTGAGCCGTACCCTCTGTTAAAAAGGGGGGTACATGCCAGAGGCTCCATACAACACCAATGATAATGCTTGATATTAAGGGGGAATATTTGTTCATAAGGTGGGGGAGTGCAAAACCTCTCCATCCAGGCTCCTCTTGTCCTCCTCCAATTAACATTATAACGAGTAGAAATATTGGATACTGCCAAAGTTGAGAGGGAATCTCTGTGCTGGGAGTTTCATCTAGTAAAAAGTAAATACCAAAACCAAGTAAACCAATTCCAATGGGTGTTAGAAATGCAAGTAGATACTCCTTGAAAGAGAATTTTACTCTAAAGATTTCCTTTAACCATGAAAGAACTCCCTGTTTACCACTTCTAACCCAAGTTACAATTATTGCTCCTATCATTGGTCCAAATCCACCAGGGAGTATTAGAAACATAGAGGTAACATATCCAAGTAAAGAGGGTGCCCATATTATCCATGTAATTAGGAAGGTGAGTACGAAGTAGCTAATGACTGGGTATTTTTTAATAACTTGCACTAGGGTTGGCTATATAAATTAGTACTCCATTATATATCAAAAGTTTTAACATTGAAGACTTAGTTCTCGGATATTAATTTGAAACCATTAATTACTCATGCTACCATGTAAGTAGAGTCCTATATAACTTTTAAGGTTAAATGTATGACAGGATTACAAGAGCTGTATCAGAGTTTTATAAACTCTCTGGAGCAGATGTGGTCTAGTATTTTAGGCTTTGCTCCTACTTTCCTCAGTGCTTTGGTTGTCCTTATCCTTGGTCTAATAATCTCAGCGTTGTTGGGAGAATTAGCAGGTAGATTAGTATCTTTACTAAGGATAGATAGGCTTACTGAGAGAATTGGTTTGAAGAAGGAATTGAAAGATCTTGGTATAAATGTAAACTTTGCTTCTCTTGCTCAGTGGTTAGTTAAGTGGTTCTTCTATATTGTTACCATTTTTACTGTTGTAGATATTCTAAATATTGAGCAGTTATCTGTATTCATGGAAAGGCTTGTTCTGTATCTGCCTAATGTACTAGTTGCAGTAATAATATTGGTTGTTGGTTTAGTTGCAGGAAAGCTATTAAGAGATGTAGTGGTAAATGCTTTGAGTGGTTCGAATGTCACAGAGAGAGTTTCATCTTTCTTAGGTAGTCTGGCTAAATGGTCTGTCTTTATCTTTGCTTTGATGGCTGCTTTAGTTCAATTAGGTGTAGCTGCAGAGTTAATACAGATACTGTTTACTGGATTTGTATTAATGTTAGCTGTTGCAGGGGGTCTAGCATTTGGATTAGGAGGAAGAGAGCATGCTTCTAGGGTTTTGGATGCTGTTACTCGAGAGATTGGTAGGGCAAAGTAAAAAAGTTTTGTAATGCGGAGGAGTATAATACTCCTCCGACGTATGATTCTTATATGTCTAAGAGATCTATTATTTCTCCTTCTATTGTTGCGTTGAATCCTGAGAATGCTCTATCTCCTATAAATATCATGGGATAATATCCAAAAGTAGTTGATACTCCTTCACTTACAGGTACTTTAGTCTTGTATGAGTTCAATTCTCTTGAAAAATCTGTGTCTGTAGTTAGGTGCTCTTCATATGGGATACTGTTCTCCTTTAGGAAATCTAGCATCTCTAAACACATAGGACCTGTATTGTTATGAAATACAATTACTGTATCTACTTGGGTATTTGAGTTATTTTCGGAAGAAGTATTCTCTTCATTTAGATCTCCAACTTTACAGGGGTTGTCTACATTCTCTTCCTGTTCATATGGTATGGCTGGTCTAATCTTTTCTGGTGTATATGGGGCATTTTTATTGATAGGGATCTGCCACATTGGCATTGTCTTGTCTACACTTCCCAAAGTATCTAAATCTACCCATTCAACTTCATAGTTATCCCAGAAATTGTGCCACATATCATTCCATCTTGCCTTGTAACCACCAATATATGTATGAGATACACCGATGAACTTTTCTTTCTCGGTGGCTCTCTCAAACTCTCTAGTCATATCCTCTGGGCTACCACTTCTTTCATAGAAGCTGTAATCACAGAAACTTCCATACTTGAACTCTGGTACATCAATATTTGAAACCGATATTACCTTAACATCATATTCCTGCGGTTTGTATACTGTCGTGGCTAACTCTGTTGTACCTCTGGCAGTTATATATTCAATACCAAGATCTTGTGCTACCTTGACAGTATTCTCATCTGATGCCATATACTTGGAGCTGATAATTCTTACATTTATATCTAAAGCTTCTTCTATCCTTGTTACCATGTCAGAGATTACATTGTATTGCTGTTCATATGACATGCCCCAATACGGTTGTGCACTGTAAGAGGGTGCTATCTCTACTACTCCTGTTTGTAATATTTCCTTTATCGCAACTTTATTCTTTTCTACAAAATCTGCATTAACCATAAGTAATCCTTTTACATCTCTCTCTTGCATATCGTTGACCATATTTATTAAACCATCTGTGTTTGTGAACTCAATCAAAAGCATCATTGCTTGTGGAGTATTTTCCTCTTTAACATCTGAATCTTTACAGACATAGTTGTTAATTAGAAAATACTCTCCTACAATTAACAGTAATATACCCATAACAAGAAGTAGGGTGGCGAGTAATTTGTTCTTCATTTGTTAGTACTTAAAATTTAATATTTTAAAAAGAGATCCTACAGTATCCCTTTTAGATTCTTTCAAGTTATAGACAATATGTTGTCCATATCTTTTACTTTGGATGTATCCCATATCCTGTAAAGTTTTAAGGTGATGGGAAATGAGATTGTGTTTAAGGTTTAATTGTTTGACCAACTGACACACACATGTGTCTGCTTCATAGAGGATATGAAGTATTTCTATGCGATTAATTACTAGGAGTTTTTGAAAATCTTTTATTTTTTTCTCAGTTATATCTTCCATATATTTCAATGCTCATTGAAATATATATCGAGGTAAGAAATTAGTCAATGACCTAGAGTCGTTAATTACTCTTTTGTATTCGTATTGCATGTCCCTCTATTAAAGCCCTTGAGATCTTTTCTAATACTATGGAAAGATCTCTTTGATATTGGCTCTGAGATATACCCATCATTTGGGCTGCCTTTTCTTGATCTATTTTCTCAATATATCTTAATCTTAATGTCTCTAATTCTTCATCTGTAATATTTATCTCTTCGAGAGAGGATAGAGGGATTCCTCTTGGCTTGAAATATATCTCATTAAAGTCAAAATTGATTCTTCTTCTAAATCTTTGTCTCATATATTTAATACTGTTAAATAAGGTAGGGGGTGATATATATCAATATATCACCCTCTGTCTTTTGGTTATAAGCAGAAAGTTCCTCTTAGTGGTGTTCCGCATTTAGGACACTTTTTCTGAGTACAAGCTATTCCTCTAGTATGTGGTTCTTTATATCCACATTCTGGACATACACACTCTTTAGTTCCTCCCTGTCTTTTACCACCAAATCTTGGTAGGAATCCTAATCGTCTTCCTGTCATTGGTCCTTTTCCAAAAGGTCCTGTTCCATTTAAGTTTGGCATCTTAATGAGTTAATAATTTAATATGGGTATATACCCAGTACAATATACCACCTTCTTCGTAATGGGTCAATACCCAAATGGTTGGAATTCTATATATATGATTTAGTGCTGTATAATAGGTTATGTACGAAAAAGAGTTCGAGATATTAACAATTGAGAAACTTGAGAAAGATCTGAAGAATGCTGGAGTTGATACTTCCAGTTGGGGTAAGGGGGAAGCTAAGACTTTATCTCATTTGTATAAAGAACTAAAAGATGGTGGATCTCAGTTGGTCACAGATAAGGATGGAGAATTGTTAAGAATAGTCACTTATGTTGGTGTTGATGTGTTCTATAAATCCCCTGAGGGTAAGAGTTATCGTCTTAAAGAAGACAAACAGGTTTTTAATGATGGAAGGGTCCGAAGTAGAAACTATGGCCATGCTGTTTCGGAGAAGATCAAATATGATGAAAATCCTGAACTTGCTGCTGTACGTGGTATCAAAGAAGAGCTTGGTTTAGAGGATGATATTGAAGTGTCCTTAGTAAGCCGAAATGAAGAAAGGCTTACATCCTCCAGTTATCCTGGATTACTATCTCAATATATTGGATACAAGTTTACGGCTTACTTAAATCAAGAACAATTTAATCCAAATGGCTATCAAGAGGTACAAGAGGACAAGATAACATACTTTGTATGGGAGGAGTTTGAAGAGTAGAAGTGTTGAATGTTTGCAAAAATTTTCCTTTCTTGGTCTAATAGCTTAGATATGGAAAAGATATTGATAGTAATTGGAAATGCAGGGGGAGGACATATATCCTGTGCTAAATCTGTAGAAGATGCAATAAAAAAGGTAAGACCTAATGTTGATATTAAAATAGTAGATTTGTACTTACTTGGCAAGTTTACTCAAAACTATGACTTCCTCTATTACCTCATTAGTAGATTCAGATTACTGGAGAAGATGTTCAATTTAAGTTACTGGTTGGTAGATAGATCAAAGATCTTTAGTAATATATATGCATTCTTTTCGATTTCACCACTGTACAGACCTACATTGAAGATGCTTAAAGAGGAGAGACCTACCTTAGTAGTTTGTAATAATGCTTTAACTGCAAAGGTAGTGGGTAAGTGTAAGAAAGAGGTAGGGTTTAAATATGTGATCACAGTCCCTGATATGATTTCTGTATCTAGATGGTTTGCAGATCCTAGTGCAGATTTAATATTTTCTCCTACTAAGAAAGCAGAAAGTACATTAAAGACATTCGATCCTAACTGTAAAATTGTTTCTTCCTACTATCCTCTAAGAGAGGTAAAGAAATATACCGGGGATGAAGTGGAGAGTACAAGAGAGAGAATATTTGAGGAGTATGGATTTAAGAAGGATATTAAGACTGTATTGATCACTGGTTGTGGTTTTGCAACAAGAGAGATTGTTATGAAATTGATCAAATATATTAAAGTTTCTGATCTTCAATTCATTATTCTTACGGGTAAGGATGAGGGGTTGAAGAAGGTGTTGAGTACTGTTCTCAAGGATTACTCCAATGTAATGGTAAATGGATATACAATATCTATCTTTGATCTTTTTGCTATCTCTGATGTGATCATTGCTAAGCCGGGCCCTGCTACTTTGTTGGAGATAGAGAGGTTGGGTAAGAAAGCAATATTTACAAGACCGGTTGGGTACCAGGAGTGGGGTAATGTAGAGTATCTACTCCAGAATCCTAATTTTGTATATGTGGGTGAAGAGTTCAGTTCTATTCCTGAGAAGATATGTGCTCTTATGGAGAAAGAGGTTATTGAGTATGAGTCTGATGTTAAGGATGCTGATGGTATTGTGGAGTATATGGTAGAGAGTGGATTGATGGATAGGTTATAATTATATATGACTATTTCACTATTAAAGTTTACTGTTACTTTGGCATTTATACAGGCAGTTATAGCTACGTTAGGTAGTTTGTATTTTAGTGAGATTTTACTTTTTACTCCTTGTACTTTATGTTGGTATCAGAGAATTGCTATGTATCCGTTAGTTTTGATACTAGGAGTAGGACTGCTGGATAAAGACGAAAGGGTTTATAGATATGTATTACCATTATCTTTAACAGGTTGGGTTATTTCTTTCTATCATATTCTGATCCAGTATAGTGTTATTGAAGAGAGTACTAATGTTTGTACTATCATTGGTTCTTGTACACAAAGGTATATAGATTGGTATGGATTTATTACTATCCCTTTAATGTCATTTATAGCGTTTACAGTTATTAATATCCTTATGATCTTCTATATTGTTGGGAGGAACAGAGGTGAGGGAAATAAGTAGTAAATTGGCGGGACATACACATCTAGACCCGGAATATTTATTCTCTAATTTCTTTCTTAATAACTGTGTAGAACTTTTGTCTTGCTTTCTCTTCGTACCATGGAGTATGTCCACAGTTTTTTAATAATATGAACTTAGAGTCTTTAGAATATTTTTCTAATGGCTCTCTGACACCCTCAGCTGGATGACCATCAAAATCTCCATGAATTGCTACGATAGGGCAGGCTGTTTTCTTTAGTTGTTTGAGTAATTCTCCTCTTTCTCTCATCTTTGAAGCTTCGTACCAGATTTTGTTATACATATCTAAATCTAATTGGAGGGAGGAATGATCATGAGGAATAGGTGAATAGCTATCTAGTTCGTTATATAAGTTACCCATCTTTTTCATAGTATCCTTTTTATTAATATCTGTATTCTTAAGCTCTCTTGATAATTGCTCTAATGTTTTTCTATCTGCTTCTGTCATTCTTTCTTTTCTAGTTTGATCCATCATAGGGATATATTTATTTTCAAAGGGACCACTACTTATCAAGATTATCTTTTTAACTAGTTTTGGGTATGTTGAAGCAAATATAGTTGCTAACCATGCTCCCCAAGAATAACCTACTAGAGTGACAGGGATATTGGAGTTTTCTTCAATTGATTCTCTCAATTCAGTAATTAATTCTTTTATGGAATATTTTGATTGTAGGGGTTCTAATATTCCGAAATCTGAGGATAGTGTTTCTGCAACAGGTTGCATCTCACCAATGGCACCGGGTCCACCGTGGATTAGTACAACATTATATGGTGGTTTCCCATAGGTATTAGTTAAGGACATTACTTATTATATCAAATACTTTGAATAATTCTTGTTGGAACATATTGAATATGGCGGGGCATACAGGTTTGGAATTAAGAAATGGAGTGAATGGTAAATATTTTCGGCAATCAATTACTAGAAAAGCCTTCTTTTAATCCAGATAAATAGCCAACAATGTAGTAAATTAAACGATTGAATCTTATAGAACTATCTGGGAAAATCTTCTTCATTGTCAAATAACGTTTGCCAAGGGGTAAACCAATTAAATCTACATCTCTTTCCGTAATGGAATAATTAAGTTCATGCGCAAACTTATTCCTTAAATTATTTATTTGTTTGATAGAGGTTACAATTTTCTCAGGAAGAATCTCCGCGGAGTGTAAAACCATGACTTTATCTAACAAGTAGAATCTAGATTGTAGAATTCGATCACCTCTCTTAAATGAAACGACTATTAAATCATCAATATACTTTTCGATTAGCAAGGTTGCTTTTAATGCGAAGATACTATCTTTTGGTAAATCTTCAAGGATATTTTTTATCTTTTTATAATCTTCTTCCTCTGCTTCCCTGATCTTTTTGAAACTATTGTTCATTGAGGCTAAACAGTATTTTGAATACGGGACATATGGGTCTGGAACAATATCTTCTAATTTTGACATCAGTAATACTGAGTGATAAATTTATTAATAACCTGTGTTTTTTATTAAATGGAAAATCCTTTCTCAAAACCTTTTGAATTAAAACTCCAAAAGAGGCAGATAGTAATTATAAGCATTATTCTTGTAGCTCTAATAGTTATCTCCTTAGCTATATATTTTGTATTACGAGGAAAAAATCTCCCAATATTTATTAATAACAATGCACAAAATACTTTTCAAGAAGGATATGCAGATGATTCTGAAGAAGCATTAACTATTCTTGCTCAACCATATGATACGGAGGATACGGAACCAACCTATGATCTATATGCAGAAGTGGGTACTCCTAATGAGGATTCTACTTACGATACTGTACAGACAAGTTCTGACTTTAGTCCAGACTCCGAAGAGTGTAGTACTTCTGAAGAGGGAAGTTGTATAGATTTAGGAAGAGAAAAAACTGTTATGCTTAATCACTCGACAGTCAATCTTACTGTTTGGGAATCATATGCGACTGAGTGGAGTGATGAAGGTCTCCCTGGTGCTAGAGTCGGTCTTAAGGCCTATGCGGTCCTTCCTGACGGATCCATGGCAACTATAAACTCTGATACTAAGGTTCAATTCAATTTCTATGACAAAGAAACAAGGATTGTACAGATGGAGGGAGAAGTATATTACCGTGTAAAGCCTCAGGAGGAGGGGCATGTATTCACAGTACAGGCAGGAGATAGATTGATAGAGTTGGATGATACAGAGGCATATATCCAAGTTGGAATTGATAACGATGAGATGATTGCAAAATATGAAGAACTGGAGAAGTTTGAGTATGATTCTGATTATGTTAACGATCCCTACATTACTCAAGCGGAACAGAATAGGAGATTGGAAGAGATGGAAAAGAAGATGGAGGAATACAATAGAAAATCTGAAGAATATAGTAAGAATATTTATACTGTTAAGGTTTATACTACATCTGGTAGTACAAAAATGTATTCCAGATCGGATAGGAATACAATCATTTCTGAGTTAACAGAGGATAATCCCTTTACGATATTCAAATATAGGGAGTATGAAAGAATGAATGCATATGAAGCAAAACAGGAGGAGATAGGGGAATGGGAGGAGAAGTTAACAACAGGTTATGAATCAACAGAGTTTATGGCGAATCTTACTTTTTCTATGTCCAATTATGGAATGGGAAATTTTGCAGAAGTATCCTCAGAAGATCTTGTAAATATGTTACAGATAGATATTAATGCAATAGAGCCTCGAGCTAGAAAAACGACTGCATGGCTTAAAGATGATATGGATAATTTTCTTAGTGATTGGAATGAATTTGTAGCTAAAACGTCATGTAAAGCAGGATGGTATCAAGCAACATCAGAGACATGTTGTCCAGATGGATATATATGGGATTCATCTAGGCAATTATGTACAAAGACTACTTATACATATTACTGTAATGATGGGTATACTCTTGGATCAGATAATATGTGTCATAAAACAGGATCGGCTGGTGAATCTATAAAACCGGCAGTAGGAAATACTCCCGCTTTTACCTCAGGAGATTGTCCTCCAGAAGGTGATATAGTCATAACCTGGTGTTACCCAGAGGATGGTAATACAAAATCAGGATATGTATTCTGTGGGTATAATATTGTTAATAATAAAGAGAAGTATTGTCAAGATACTGTTCTAGGAGGAGTTGAAATGATTTGTGGAAATGTGGGAGATGGAGAAATCCCCAAGAAATGCCTGCCTACAGGATTTAGTAACTGGGTAAATCCATAGTTTTATCCTTTTATTCAAAAAAGAGAGATTTCTTGTATTGTGTAAGGCATCTACCTTCGAACCGTGGGGTAGTAAAAACTGGTTAAAATATGGATATTTTCATCTACTAGGCTATTATTTCGAAAATGGAACAATTTGAGAGAAAATAACTCAACCCCCGGATAGCAGGCGGGTCTTGTAGCAACCAAAGGAATATGGCGGGGCGGACGGGACTCGAACCCGCGACCTTTGCAGTGACAGTGCAATGCTCTAACCAATT
>CAYVBS010000005.1:0-7625 GCA_964449955.1 uncultured Candidatus Saccharibacteria bacterium
TACATAGAATAACCACTAGCCCGTAGTGGCATTCTTGTAAAAGTTTCTGTATATGTAGAACCATCCGGAGCAAACTCAACTTGAACGTATATACTCTCATTCTGAGAAATAATATCGATTAATGAAGTCTGAATACTACCCAATGCTAGATTAAAAACACCACCATACTCCCCTATCTCTACATTACTAAACACTTCTGTTAACAGTGCTGTACCACCCGAAGAGACATCAAAGTAACTAACTCTAAAATCACAGGTATCATTACCAGATCCATCTACTACACAAGAAGGACTACCAGCAGTAACATTTAAGCCTTCATAACCGCTATCATTTCTAACGATCTTTCCTTGGAAGTTGATAGTTTCAGAGGTTACTACCTGTGCTTGAGCCAAACCCTTTTCTAAAGTAACAAAAACAAGCAGAATTATCAGAGGAATGAGTAATATTTTTACTGTGTTGTTCAGGCAGTTTCTCTCCATATTTCACGGACAGTTATTAATGTTGGTACAAAAGCATATTTAGACGATCATACCTACAGTAAGATAGTAGCTAAAAAGGTGGTCTTTGTCAAAATATTTGATCAATTTTGATCACCTAAACAACTACATTTACTATCTTGCCTGGAATATAGATAAGTTTGCGAATTTCTTGTCCGGATAAGTATTGACTTAGAGTATTCTCGGTTTGTAATTTCTCCCTAACGCTCTCTTCACTATCGGCCTCTGTTACGATAATACGACCCCTCACCTTCCCGTTTATCTGCACTGGAATCTCCACCTCGTCTTCTTTTACCAATCCCTCATCTACCTCTGGCCAGCTCTCCAAATGTACAGAATATTTCTGCCCCATAGAGTGCCAAATCTCCTCTGCAATGTGAGGCATTATAGGAGCAGCTACAAGCACCAAATTCTTTACATCCTCTCTGTCAAAATTCTGACTAGAATTCTTGTTGTAAAATTCCATCAGTGCAGAGATCGCAGTATTAAATCTAAAGCCAAGTATATCCTCCTGTATCTTCTTAGTAAGTTTTGCAATAGCAGATTTAACTTCTCTGTTACTTTCATCAACAGTATTTAAAGAAATATCATTTAAGAACTTGTAATACTTAGAAACAAACCTATTCACTCCCTGTATAGTTCTGGTACTCCACTCCACATTACCTTCATACGGACCCATGAACATCATGTATGCTCGCGTTACATCTGCACCGTACTTTTCAATCAATTCATCAGGACTTACTACATTACCTAGCGATTTAGACATCTTTACACCACCCTCTCCTAATACAATTCCATGGATAGTTCGAGAAGCATATGGCTCTGGATCTCTTACATAGCCTAGATCGTAGAGGAACTTGTGCCAAAACCTTGAATAGAGCAAGTGCAAGGTAATATGCTCCTGACCACCTTCATAGTGATCAACCTGCATCCAGTAATCTGTTAGCTCTTTACTTGCGAACTCTTTTTCATTTTTAGGATCGCAGTATCTCAAGAAATACCAGCTACTACCTGCCCAGTTAGGCATCGTATCTGTTTCTCTTTTAGCACTACCACCACACTTTGGACAGGTCGTATCAACCCATTCATCAATATTTGCTAGTGGTGATTCCCCCGTCTCTGTGGGTTCATAGCTATCTACTAACGGAAGCTTTAATGGAAGGTCTTTTTCATCCATTGGCACCATTCCACACTTCTCACAATGAACAATTGGTATGGGCTCACCCCAGTAATGTTGTCTTGAGAAGATCCAATCTCTCAAGTGATACCTAGTAACAACATCCCCCATACCTTTCTCTTTCAGAAACTCACCAACTTTCACTCTAGCATCAGGACTGCTAATACCGTCAAGAAAGGCCGAATTAAAAACCAAACCTTCCCCCGTATATACATCTTCTACCGAAGAGATTTCAGACCTATCACCCTCAGCTCCTTCGATCACTCTGATGACAGGCAGGTCAAACTTCTGAGCAAATTCAAAATCTCTCTCATCGTGTGCAGGTACTCCTACCACCATTCCAGTACCAACAGAAGCCAGTACAAAGTCTGCAACATATATTGGCAGTCTTGCCCCGGTTATGCTATTTGTGCAGTAAAGCCCGGTAAACGTACCAGTTTTCTCTTTCGCTTCACTTACTCGCTCTAACTCAGATTTCTTCAGACTCTGCTCTACATATTTCTCTACTTCAACCCTATTCTCTACAGGCATCACACCAAGTAACCTTTGAACTACCTCATGCTCTGGAGCTATTACTACAAAAGATGCTCCAAATTGAGTATCAGGACGTGTTGTAGAAACTCTTAAAGTTTCATCACTTCCTTCTACTGGATAATCAATGTCATACCAAGTTTTCTTACCGATCCAATTTCTTTGAAGAGCTTTTACACTATCCGGGAAATCAACTAGATCCAAATCAGAATCTAACCTATCTGCATACTCTGTGATCTTTAACACCCACTGACTAATATTTCTTTTCTCCACTACAGTTCCACATCTCTCATGCCTTCCATCTACAACTTCTTCATTAGCACAGCCTACTTTGCACTTAGGACACCAGTTAATTGGCATCTCTGCTTTGTAGGCTAAACCTTTTTCAAAAAGTTTTAGAAATATCCACTGTGTCCATTTGTAGTAATCAGGATCAGAGGTATTGACCTCCCTATCCCAGTCAAAGGAAAGGCCTAAGCTTTTTAACTGTCTCCTGAAGTTATCAATATTTTCCTTAGTTATCTCCTGTGGTGGTCTTTTCACTTTTATTGCGTAGTTTTCAGTAGGGAGACCAAATGCATCCCACCCTATGGGATAGATTACGTTGTATCCCATCATTCTTCTCAATCTAACAACAGAATCCATCATAGAGTAGTTTCGAGTATGGCCAATATGCATACCTGGTCCTGATGGATATGGGAATTCTACTAGTTGATAGTATTTGGATTTGTTTTTAAGTAGATCTTTTCCTTGGTAATTCAAATCAGAGAACCATTTGTCCTGCCATTTCTTCTCAAACTCTTTTGGATTGTATTGATGAGACATATGGAAAAGTCTACTCATGTTAGCTATGCTGTCTATTTTACTCAAAATACTCACTTTTGGAAAGTCGTTGCAACAAAGCCGTTTTACATTGGCGTGAAAATAGAAGGGGCCGAGAAGCTAAATGGGGAAAGAAACGAATACAATTAAGGGTGTCTGTCGGAGTTTGGGAAATCGAGAGTGAAATTTTTACATCAGTTGTACTTGGTGGACCTGAGGGGATTCGAACCCCTTACCCCATCGCTGCCAGCGATGTGCTCTAGCCAATTGAGCTACAGGCCCTCATTTGGACTCAACCGGACTTGAACCGGTAACCTTCGCAATGCGAATGCGATATTCTACCAGTTGAACTATGAGCCCGTCCAGGACAATTATACAAGGCCTGGCCTCAAAAAACTACCTTATGACAAACATAATTCAAGAAGCTAATGGTTATAAGCCTGTTAGGCCTGGCCTTACCAGTTAGTGTAAGGGAGAGGATTTATCTGTGAACCACCTCCGGCACCTCTTCTAAGCTCGAAGTGTACGTGTGGTCCCGTAGATCGGCCAGTAGAACCCATTTGACCAATAGATTGACCTCTTGAGACGCTCTGTCCTGTTCTTACATATATGTTCTTCATATGAGCATACCAAGTGGTGTAACCATTACCATGATCGATCTGAACTGCCCATGCATATCCGCTACCACCCCATGTTGAGCCTAAGGGTGGACATACACCAGCACAACCAGCAAAGATTATCTTACCTCCTGCAGCTGCAACTAAGTTAGGCAGGTTTCTATCTGCGATATCGATACCTCTATGGATATATCCTTTGTAGTATTGAGATATTCTTGCATTACGCCCTGCGACTGGCCATGACAAGAATCTACCAACTTTAGAATCTGGAGAACCTGTAGAGCCACTAGTTGGATTACTACTTCCGTATGTGTATGACTTAGGAGCACTTGCATATGTGGGTTTGGGAGCTGCAGGCATTCTACCATCAGGGATAAAGAGCTGTTGACCAGCTTTTAAGGTAAATGGATAGTCTAGCCAGTTGAAGTCAGCGATTGACTGATCATTACCATCATATTTCTTTGAAACAGAGGCAAGGGTATCTCCCTTCTTTACTGTGATCAATACTCCATCTGCGGGAGGAATATCTAGCTCTTGACCTGGTTTTACAATATCACTGGTAAGATTGTTGGCCCACTTTACTGTTTCTACAGATATTTCATATTTAGCTGCAATACTACTGAGAGTGTCTCCGTTCATAACGATGTATTTATCAATGCCTCTTCTCTCCCTGTCTTTTGGTACAAGAGTATTAAGTGTGGCATTCATAACGACCAGATCACTTTCAGGAACAGATATATAGTCTAGGTTTTCTTCATTGGCATTGGTAATAGCGGGTGCCCTATAGACATAGGAGATACCAAGGATAAAGGCAATCACTATCAATGCAGTTTGGAATACATATCTTAAGAATGCTCCTCTACCCCAGAACATCCTTCTTACAATATTGTCCTTAACGGTATCAAACTGCCTGTATACCATTTCTGAAAGTATTGAGAGTATAACCCAGAATATCCTTAGTCTTGAGAACATATATTCTAGGAAATCGATAACGAAGGCCACAAAGCCTCGCCTTGTATTGAATTTCTCTGTTACATATCTTAGAAATCTTTGTATACCAGATAGGTCTTCAACAACCTCGATATCATCATCTAAGAGAATATATTCTGATGGTGTAGCAGAGTCATAGGAGTCGTCGGCAAGATCCCTGAAGCTTAATCCTGATATATTTTGTGCTCTGTCTTGTTTACTGTCGTCCAAAATCAGACTTAAAAAAGATTACCTTAGCATTATACCAAAGTTATGCTTCGTGTAGAGTGGCTAGGAACTCCTCGTTTGATTTTGTCTTTCTTAACTGGCTTACTAGCACCTCTGTAGGGTTCTCATTTTGGTCGAGAATTTCTAACATCCTTCTAATTCTCCATGATTGATTTAGAACTTCCTTACCAAGAAGTAATTCTTCATTTCTAGTACCAGAGCTTGTAACATCTATTGATGGATATATTCTCTTGTTTGCAAGTTTTCTATCAAGGTGCAGCTCCATATTACCTGTTCCCTTAAACTCTTCATATACAAGATCATCCATTCTACTACCTGTTTCAACCAGAGCTGTTGCAATGATTGTAAGACTTCCACCCTCTTCAAAGTTTCTAGCAGCACCAAAGAATCTCTTTGGGGGATATAGAGCAACTGGATCAAAACCACCTGAGAGTGTTTTACCAGAGGTTGGCATAGTGATATTGTATGCACGTGCTAACCTTGTAATACTGTCCATTAGGATAATGACATCCTCACCCCACTCAACCATTCTCATAGCTTTCTGTAGTGCCATTTCAGCAACTCTACAGTTATCTTCAGGTAACTCATCAAAGTTAGAAGCATATACCTCTCCTTTTACAAATCTCTTCATATCGGTTACCTCTTCAGGTCTCTCACCCACTAGTACCACCATTAACTTTGCTTTTGGTTGATTCTCAGCAATACCAGCAGCGATATCTTTCATTAACCACGTCTTACCTGCTTTAGGTGGAGACACAACCATAGATCTTTGACCAAAACCAATTGGTGAAAGTAAATCTATAATACGAGTTGAGATAACATCTGAAGATGTTTCTAGCTTAATCTGCCTATCAGGGAATATTGGGGTCATTTTCATAAACTGAGGTCTACCAGCAGCATCTGCGGCAGGTTTACCATATACAGTATCTACTCTTAATAGACTTAGATACTTCTCCTTGTCCTTTGGAAGTCTCGCAGGTCCACTAACTACGTCACCTGTCCTAAGGCTAAACTTCTTGATCTGAGAACCGGAAATATATACATCATTATCACCTGGCAAAAGACCATCTGTTCTAAGTACTCCATGAGCACCATCTTTCATTACTTCTAGAATTCCATCAACAAACACAAATCCTTCATTTTCAGTAATCTTTTTAAGGATTTCAATAATTAACTCTCGTTTGGGTAATTCCATATAATCAGTTAGTTCTAGTTTCTTTGCTTCACTGCGAAGCTCAGCAAGAGTCATGCTTTCATACTCTTTAATACTTCTGTTTTTGTTAGTAGCCATATAAAGTAAATTGGGAAATTAACATAATAAATGGGCATATGTCCATTTGTTCTTTCAGTATATTTCAAACATACTGTGGAAGTCAACATATGGAAAAAGAAAAAGGGGATCGGTACTGCCCCAACCGACCCCGGTATCATTCTTCTAACTAGTAGAGGAATAACATCGAAGAGCATAAATATGCTTCCCCAAATATTTCTTTCCTTAGGCTCAGAACTATACTTTTGGTAAGCCAAACCTAGAGAGAGATATACTTGTATCTTGGTCTCATCCTATTGTCCAGATGTGTTTGTGGCACCCCAGACAAAGGGATCAAACCAAGATATCCACATACTTATCCATTAAGAACAGTATATTATAAACCGCATGCCTTTGTATGTCAACCCTATAATAAGTATCTACATAACGATTAACCAAGGGATACTTCTAATTATACAGCAATCATGCCCAGAGATACTAGTACCACTTAATGACATGTTACGAATTGTTCCACCAAGAATTGCGTGTTACGCAAAGTGTGGATACTGGGGTTGAAAATTTTATAGAGACTTAATTCCCTTTACAACAGAAATTTCCAAACCCCTCTTACCCTTAAAAGAGGTCTCACCAATAAATACCTTTTTATATCCGACCCTAGAAGCCTCTGAAAGAACCGATTCCAATCCCCAAGTTCCCCTAACCTCACCTGTAAGACCCACCTCTCCAAAATAAATAGTATTCCTATCCAAAACACTGTCTTTAACAGCAGATTTAATAGCTGCACAAACAGCTAAATCTACAGCAGGATCAGAAACAGTAATACCACCTACTACATTTACAAATACATCCTTATCTCCCAAAAATACACCTCCCCTTCTAGACAGAACAGCACAAAGCATATCAAGTCTTGGTTTCTTTATACCATTAGCAACTCTTCTAAGAGGTCCTGTCTCAGCACCTCTTTCTACTACTAAGGCTTGCACCTCTACAAACACAACCCTGGACCCCTGAATAACTGCTCCAATGGCACTACCAGATACAGCACTCTTACTATCTAGAAATACTAAAGAGGGATTTCCTACTTCAAGGAGACCCTTAGAAGTCATTTCAAATACGCCAATTTCGTTCGTGGAACCAAATCTGTTTTTCATACCCCTGAGTATTCTGTACTGATTAAATTCTCCCCCCTCTATGTACAAAACACAGTCTACAATATGCTCCAATATCTTTGGACCAGCGATATCACCTGTCTTACTAACCTGTCCTACCAAAATTATTGGTGTCCCTGAAGTCTTAGCTAGGCGAGTTAAAAGTGCTCCACTCGCACGCACCTGACTAATACTACCTTGGAACC
The DNA here is from genome assembly GCA_964449955.1 of uncultured Candidatus Saccharibacteria bacterium. Taxonomy (GTDB): domain Bacteria; phylum Patescibacteriota; class Dojkabacteria; order SC72; family SC72; genus CAYVBS01. Next base: position 7,487 of record CAYVBS010000005.1, read on the forward strand.
CTTTAGATGCATCAGACACAACACTCTGTATAGAGTCAACTATAACAAGGTCAAACGATTCCTCCTGCACAAGACTAGATACTCTTTCTACAGAGATATCATCAGTTACAAATATATTATCTGCACTCTTACTATTACC
>CAYVBS010000005.1:7725-22995 GCA_964449955.1 uncultured Candidatus Saccharibacteria bacterium
CCACAGACACTACATTTACCAGACCACTTTAGAAATTCACTACCACAAGATGTACAAACATATTTCATTTCAATTTACCTCCAACTTATTTCCCTAGAACTACTTTACCATTTTTGTAATCAAGTTTAACCTTACCAATATTCTCACTTTTAAGCATGTAATCTGCCATACTATTTTCTACAGTATCCTGCAGTATCCTTCTCAAAGGCCTAGCTCCATACTCTTCACTAAAACCTTCTTTGACAATATGATTCTTAAGTTTTTGTGTTAAAGTTACCGTTATCTCCTGCTCTTTCAATCTCTGATTTAAGTCTTCAAGGAGAAGATCTACAATCTTTCCAGCATCTCTTACATTAAGAGATCTGAATATGACAATATCATCTAGACGGTTAAGAAGCTCTGGTCTAAGAGTATTCCTTAGCTCTTCCATTAACTTAGAGCGCATAGAACTATAAGCTTTGTCAGACTGCCCCTTACTAGAGCCTGTAGTTTCCTTTTCTGTAAATCCTAGAACCTTATCCTTCCTTATAGCCTCAGCTCCAATATTAGATGTAAGTATTACAATTGTATTCTTAAAGTTAACTCTCCTACCCTTTCCATCGGTTAAATGACCATACTCCAATATCTGAAGTAATATATTTAGTACATCAGGATGAGCTTTCTCTATCTCATCAAAAAGTATTACAGAATGAGGATTTCTCCTAACCTTTTCTGTTAACCATCCACCCTCTCTGAAACCAACATATCCTGGAGGAGAACCGATTAACTTAGAAACACTATGCATCTCCATCATCTCACTCATATCTATCTGTATCAGACGATCCTCATCACCAAAAAGTTCTTTTGCTAAGATCTTCGCTAACTCTGTCTTACCCACACCGGTAGGACCTAGGAAAAGAAATGAAGCCCATGGCCTGTTAATATCTGCAATACCCGTTCTAGCTCGCTTAATTGAAGATACAACTGAATCCACAGCTTCCTTTTGACCAACTAAAGACTGAGTAATACTCTTATCTAACTTAAGAAGTACCGATTTCTCCTTTGTTCCGAGTGTATTAACAGGTATACCCGTCCAATCAGATACAACCCTTCTTACATCCTCGATATTAACTTCACTCTCTTTCTTCTTCTTGTCTTTTTGGATATTGTCTTCTAATTTCCCTATCCTTCTGTTTAGAGTATCCTCTTTTCTTTTCAGATTCTCTGCCTTCTCCATATATCCCTTAAGGATATATCCTTCCTTAGCAGTCTGTGTGCTTCTTAGCTGAGATATCATAGTGGAAAGCTCTTCAAACTGCCCTTCTATCATCAAACGCTTAGTTGCAGCAGCCTCATCTAGAAGATCGATAGCTTTATCAGGCAGTGCTCTATCACTTATATATCTATCAGAAAGAGAAACTGCAGCATGTAAAGCTTCATCATTAATACTAATACTGTGATGTGCTTCAAGAATGGGTCTAATATTCTTTAATATCTCAATACTATCCTCTACTGATGACTCTTTCAAAAATATTGGCTGAAATCTTCTAGCAAGTGCATTGTCTGTTTCAAAGTACATAGTATATTCTTCTGTAGTTGTAGCACCAATACATCGGAAATCATCCCTTAGTAGTGCAGGTTTTAGTATGGAAGCAATCTCAGAGGGACCTCCCATCAAGCCTGTGGTAAGAATTGTATGAATTTCATCGATAAAGAGGATCGTATTAGTAGATTCAACGACTTCGTTTACAATATCCAAAACCTTTTCCTCTACATCACCACGCATTCTACTACCAGCCATGATGCTAGCTACATCTAAAGACACTATACGCATATCTCGCAAAGTAGGTGGTACTCTACCATCTGCAATCTTTTGAGCAAGACCCTCTACAAGTACAGTCTTTCCTACTCCCGCTTCACCAACAATAATGGGGTTGTTTTTCTTTCTCCTGCTTAATATTTTCACCAACCCATTAAGCTCATTCTCACGTCCAATCACAGGGTCAAGCTTGCCCTCTCTAGCAAGTTCTACGATATCTTCTCCAATTGTTTCTAATATATTACTTGTATTTGAATCATTCATGGCAACATCCGGCTTAGATAAAACACCGAGCGGATATGTAGCATACTCTGAAAGCTGCTTTTGGAACTCCTTAAACTCTAGTCCTAATTTTGAGATATCTTGTATCCACTCTTCCTTAGAATCTAGTATAGAAAGCATCAAATGTTCTGTACCCACATATACATGTGAATACCTTTGGGACCAATCATATGCCTTCCTTAAAACATCACGGGTTCTCTCTGAAAAGAAGATCTCCCTTGGTAAATTCATATTGACTGTAATATCAAATGTAGGAGAACCCAATATATTACTTACTACTTCCTGTGTATCAAATCCTGATGAATTTAAAACTTTCTTAGCAAGTGACTCTTCATTTAACAAAATACCAACTAACAAATGCTCTGGATCCACAATCTTAGAACCAAGATGCTCTGCTATCAAAGACGCATTCCTAATCGATATACGTGCGTTTTTACTTAACCTGAAAAACACAGGCCTTCTTCTTACAAACTTCTGCATAGTATCCCTATTATATCAAAAAGGGGGACCTAATGTCCCCCTTAAAAGAAGCATGCTTCTCCCTTACTTGATCTCAGAATCTATAGCAGCATCTACTGCTTCAGAGAGCTGCTCTTCATCTAGCTGCTCACTCTTCTTAGCAGTACTACTTGTGGCCTTGAGACTTAAACCTAAATGTCTTTCGGTAGAAGATATGGACAGGATCTTTACCTTTACTTCCTGACCTGGTTTTACAATATCTTCAGGATTCTTAACAAGCTTGTCAGACAACTCTGAGATATGGATCAAACCATTTAAACCTTCCCCTATTCTTACAAAGGCACCGTAAGGAACAACCTTTTGAACCTCACCATCTACTACATCTCCAACCTTGAATCTGGAGATAGCTTCTGACCATGGGTCTTGCTGTAGTCTCTTTACACTGTATGCTACTCTCTTACCTCCATCAGTAACTCCGATAACCATAACCTTTACCTTGTTTCCAACAGAGTAAATAGCACCTATGTCCTCTACTTTGTCCCATGACAGCTCTGAAAGATGTACAAGACCTTCTAATCCTTGAGCATTAACAAAGATACCAAATGGTGTAATACCACTCACTGTACCTTCTAAGACATCTCCCTCTTTTACCTTCTTTAGGGTCTGCTCTCTCATTTGGAGATCTCTTGCCTGAGTCACCATCTTCTCAGAAAGAATAATTCGGTTCTTCTCTCTATCTAACTCGATAATTCGGGTTTTAATTCCCTCATTGATTAAAGAGTTTAATCTCTTCTGAACTCTAGAGGAAATATCTTTACCAACCTGTCTTACCCCATTAGCATATACTCTAGTTGCATCTAATTGAGATGTTGGGATAAAGCCTCTGATTCCCTTTCCAATCTCAACTATCAAACCACCGTTATTAGACTCAACAACAGTAGCTTCAACTACCTCGTTATTCTTCTTAGCATTTTCTAATGCTAACCAAGCACTAGCCTGCTGTGTTCTTCGAATGGATAGTACTAACTGTCCTTTATCATCCTCAGGTTTAACAACATAGACCAGGATTTTGTCACCTGGCTTTAATGTAGTCCAATCTAAGATATCACTCTTTAGCTCTTTACCAGCTACAATACCTTCAGATTTGAAACCGACATCAACAACAACTACTCCATCGTGAATACTTACGACTTCTCCTTCTACAATTTCACCTTTGGATAGCTGCTTTATACTATGAGAAGTGTCAGATAGAAAACTATCTAATTGAGAATACAGTTCCTTCTCATCAGCTGTACTCTTTTTACTTACATTATCCATAACATTCCTTATGGTGACGTATGCCTTAGCAGTATTACATACATACACTAAAATTAATAAACTGCAGAAATGATTATATCATCAAACATTCTCTTAAAACAACCCTCTCCATATCTGGTTTCTTAGCCTTTAATATATATCTACCGTATAGTACAAAAGCAGAATTAACTCTATACCAATCACTCTTCTTGTAAAGCTTTTCTAAATCATGAGCTACTTTAGTAGGATCTTTGGATTCACTTAAACCATATGCCCTTGCCACTCTTAGTACATGTGTATCAACTGCTATTCCATAGTTTGACCTATACAAGTCATTTAAGAACACATTCGCAGTCTTGTAACCTACCCCTGGAAGCTTTTGAAGCTCTACGAGGCTCTTGGGAGGCTCCCCTTCATACTCCTCTATCAACTTCTTAGACATCTCTACAATATGCTTAGATTTACTTCGGTAGTAATTAATACTCCCCAGGGTATTCATTACATCCTCAAGATTTGCACTAACAAGAGAGTGAGCATTGGGATATCTCTCAAAAAGTTTCCTAGTAACTCTGTTAACTTGCTTATCTGTTGTCTGTGCAGAAAGCACTATACACACTAGAAACTGAAAAGGAGTACTCCAATTCTCTAGTTCAGTACGAGCATCAGGAAACATTTTTTCTACTTCTAACAAGAGTTTTTCAGCTATTTCTTCTTTCCTCATCAGTTACAGAAAGAACAAACTTAGTACCAAAGTTACTACCCCAAATATCGTTTAAAACAACTTCCATATCAGGAGCTATTTGAAAGAGTTTTCTCACTGCATCTTTGATATTTTCATTATACCAACTTATTGATTTCGTTTTTTCTACAACCCCCCTAGCTACTCTCATACCATATTCATATGTATCTTTCTTTAGATTGCATCTCACGGCCTTATCAAACTCATTTACAAAGGGAATCTCGCAATGAAGACCATACAACGATGAAAGTATTTCTTGATTACTAAATCTATGTATTTTAGTTGGAAAATCTCCACTATTTTTCTTTAACTCCATTCTTCGGGATACAAACTCCATTATATCCTCAAGAATTTCCTTGTGTGATCTCCATTTCCCACCATCCTTAGTTACTACATCCTTCCAACCTTCCCCTATTTTCTCTCTGTATAAGTCATATATCTGGTTACTTAACTCCTGTACATCACTCTTTTCGTGATTATCCTCACCTTCACCCCTCTGGGGTTTCCAGCTCTCACCTGACATTTGGAGGCGTATTATACAGTTATCAGTGTTAAAACTCTTTCTCAGAAACTCATCCATTTCCAGTGCAGTCTCTATATTTTTCTCTACTTTGTTATCTACTTTTTCCCCCGTACAGGAATAATGGTATCCCAAACTAACTGCATTGCTGTACGCACTTCTATCCCATACATATGTTTTACCCTGATCTTCCTTTTCGAGAACAAAGTTTATGACTTCAAGGCGATTAAGTGCATACAAGGCCATTTTACACTTTATTACCTCATCACTTTCTAAACCTCTCTCCTCTAAACATCTAGTAGTTTGAACTATTCTTATTGCCGCTCCTACTGGTGTTCCATAGTTGGGAAAAGAAAGGGGTAGAGTTTCTACACCCTCTTCGCTTAGATAGTTGAGGAGATTTTCAAGTGCTGTTCCTTTGCCAACCTGGTCTCCACCTTCGATAACAATTGATTGAGTTTTAGGCTGTTCTATACCCAAGACACATACCCTATAATTTAAATTCTGCTTTTAGTATATCACATACAATTCAGAACAAAATAGTCTGGTTTTAGATATATCTTGAACCATATGTGTTCAAAATAGGTATTCGGAATATATAGCGCTATTACAATCTGCAATACACAAGCCCCAGACCCCACTCAATATTGGGCACATATAGGCATACCAAATCTCACCTCAACAAAAGACCCAAAACACTCCAAAGTTACGTGTCCGACAGACAACCAACTTTAGTTGCAAGGAGTAGAATAAAAAGTAACAGGTGTAAAAACCCCAACTCTCACCAAACACCCTATAAGAAAAACAAAACCCCACTCTTTTGAGTGGGGTGTCAGAATCATTAAACCCTGGCAACGACCTATTTTCCCAAGACCTTTCGGTCTAAGTATCTTAGGCGCTGGAGCGTTTTACTTCTGAGTTCGGGATGGAATCAGGTAGTGCCACTCCGCTACAGTCGCCAGGCGAGAATAATCCACCAGGATGAATTACATTCGCCTGACGGTCTTTGTATTTTACTACAAAGACTTTCAGGGCTTTAAATTCTAAAGAGCGAATAAGTGTTTTCACACTCAAAACTGAATAGATAGTAAAAATATATGAAGCTTTTGGTCTATTAGTGCTCCTCGGCTCAATACATCACTGTACTTACACCTAGAGTCTATCAACGCGGTAGTCTACCGCGGACCTTCCGCATAGCCAAGCTATGCAAGTATATCTCATCTTGGGAGAGGTTTCGTACTTATATGCTTTCAGTACTTATCCTTAAGCAACTTAGCTACCCAGCAATGCTCTTGGTAGAACAGCTGGTACACCAGAGGTTACCGCACCCTGATCCTTTCGTACTAAGGGTCAAATCCCTCAGATATACAACGCCCATACCGGATAGAGACCGACCTGGCTCACGACGGTCTGAACCCAGCTCACGTGCCACTTTAATCGACGAACAGTCGAACCCTTGGGGCCTTCTCCAGCCCCAGGATGTGACGAGCCGACATCGAGGTGCCGAACGGTGCCGTCAATATGAACTATCGGGCACCACTAGCCTGTTATCCCCGGGGTAGCTTATCTCCGTTAAACAATCGCGATTCCACATTCTGCGAAAGGGTCACTTGAACCTACTTTCGTAACTGCTCGGGATGTCTCCCTCACAGTAAAGCCTCCTTATGCTCATGCACTCTTCACCCGATTTCCATCCGGGTTGAGGAGACCTTTGTGCGCTTGCGGTACAATTTAGCAAGCAACCGCCCCAGTCAAACTGCCTACCATGCACTGTTCGCTAACCGGTTTCCGGTCAGAGTTAGAAATAAAACGCCAAAAAAGTGGTATTCCATATTGCGACTCCGCCATCCCTAACGAGATGACTTCAAAGTCTCCCACCTATTCTCTATATCTAGAGTCCTATTTCAATGCAAAGCTGCAGTAAAGCTCCACGGGGTCTTTTTGTCCTGGTATGGGTAGGCCGCATCTTCACAGCCATTTCAATTTCACCGAGCACGTCGTCGAGACAGTGGAAGAGTCGTTACGCCTTTCATGCAAGTCACTAATTAAGTGACGAGGTATTACGCTACCTTAGGACCGTTCACATCTGTTACAACTTTCAGGAAATCTGAAAGCGTATATGTATTTCTACATATATCTGTATGTCGCCATACAGGTCGGACTATATCATCTAATTAAATAGATTCCTCTATTTAATATGTTAGGCGTGTAGTCTCTGGGGATTCTCTAAATTTGAGACAGAAATTCTTCTATCTCTTTCCTTGAATATTTTCTCTTACGACCTACAACTACTTTTTCTCTTAAATCATATATCTTTAGTATTTCATCTTTTCCAAGATGTCTATTCTGATACATTAGATCTACAATTTTTGAAAAATACAAAATGTTGTAAGTTTTTTGGTTCGTAAATGATATTTGTTGAAAAAGGGTATTATTACTTCTCTTAGAGATTTTATGTCTTGAACTTCATAGTAAAAGACACCATCTCCCCTATCTCTTATCGTTCCGCATCCAAAAACAGATCGAATCCATACATATTTCTTTCTCTTTCTGAGAAATATTAAAACTTGCTGAAATCTTTATCCTGTTTCTGTAATCACGTCTTTTGATAAAAGAGATATTGAAGCTACCTTCTCCATCAACAAAACCTAGAATATAATTAATATCTTCGGTTCTCATTTACAGTATTCAATAAATTTAGAGCCTTTCCTGCTGATTATCTGCATCTAAACATTTTCACTGCAATATTGAAATATTGCGAGTAGTTTAGCATACTCAGACGTTCCAGCATATAGCCTAATTTTACAACTACAATTCCCAGCCAGATAGCATCTCTGCTTCTGACGGGGTTCAATAGTTACAGCCGCCATTGACCAGGGCTTCGATCGTCCGCTTCCTCACCACTGGAGCACCGAAGTGCATCCAGTAGACGATTGACAAACTTTCTTAACCTTCTGGCATTGGGCAGGCGTCAGCACTTATACATCTTCTTACGAATTTGCAAGCGCCTGTAGTTTTGGTAACTAGTCGCTCCTCCCTATTCTGTGCCACCTTCATTACTACAACTAAAAATCATAGTAGAAGGTCCCCCTTCTCGCGAACTTACGGGGTTAATTTGCCGAGTTCCTTAACGACGTATAACTCGTACGCTTTGGTGCATTTACACCAGTCCACCAGTGTCGGTTTGCGGTACGGTCACCAATATCATTGTCTACCCGAAGGTAGACGCTAGAAGTTTTTCCAGAAGAATTAGTACAACAAATCGATTTCCCGAAGGTCATCTTTGCATCGCAACTCGTGTTCATCTACCGAAGTAGAAACACTCTCTCGGATTTACCTGAGAGAGCTAACTTGTTGCTTACACCCCAAACCAATGAGGGGCTTGCTTTCCCAATTCATAATCTCCATTGCTGATATTAGCGGTACAGGAATATTGACCTGTAATCCATCGGATACGCTTTTCAGCCTCTCCTTAGGACCGACTAACCCATGGTTGACTGCCATAGCCATGGAAACCTTAGACATTCAGCGAACAGGGTTTTCACCTGTTTTACGTTACTCATCCCGGCATTCTCACTTCTATACGCTCCAGCAACTCCTTTCGGGTCACCTTCACTGCGATGTACCAACTGCTAAGTTGGTCATGTATAGAACGCTCCCCTACCACTCATCAATCACGAATGATAGATAAATTTGCAGCTTCGGAATACATCTTCAGCCCCGTTGAATGTTAAGCGCAGAATCTCTTGACTAGTAAGCTTTTACGCACTTTTTAAAGGATGGCTGCCTCTGAGCCAACCTCCTAGCTGTCTGAGAAACTCCACTTCCTTTTCCACTAAGATGTAATTTAGGGTCCTTATCTGACAATCTGGGCTGTTTCCCTCTTGAACATAGGAACTTAGCTCCCTAGTTCTAACTGCTGTAATATACGCAATGGTATTCGGAGTTTGACTGGATTGAGTACTCTTTCGAGCCTCAGACCCAATCAGTGCTCTACCCCCAGAGCTTAAATTACAACGCTAACCCAAAAGTTATTTCGGGGAGAACCAGCTATCACCAGGTTCGTTTGGCATGTTACCGCTAACCACAAGTCATCTCATAATTTTGTAACATTAAAGAGTTCGGGCCTCCAAAATGATTTCTCATTCCTTCGCCCTGCTCATGGTTAGATCACCTGGTTTCGGGTCTAGTGCACGCGACTGAATTCGCCCTATTCAGACTCGCTTTCGCTTCGGCTTCCCAATAAACATGGTTAACCTTGCCGCGCACAACTAACTCACCGGGTCATTCTTCAATAGGCACGCCGTCACCGGATATACCGGCTCCGACTGTTTGTAAGCATACGGTTTCAGATCTATTTCACTCCCCTAACAGGGGTATTTTTCACCTTTCCCTCACGGAACTGATCCACTATCGGTCGCAAAAGATATTTAGTCTTGCCAAGTGGTCTTGGCTGATTCCCACAGAATTTCTCGTGCTCCGTGGTACTTAAGAAATTAAAAAGAAAGCTTTATTACTTTTGTATACGAGACTATCACTCTCTATGGTCTGCCTTTCCAAGCATGTTCTACTAATAATAAAATTTGTAACTTTCCGATTAGCCTGTCGTCTAATCAATTTAATCCTTACAACTCCTATGCTGCACGATCGACAGCTTACGAGTTCACATCATCCATTGTCGCAACGCGACTCAAGATTCAGATCCCTCTTACACAACATAGGTTTAGACTCTTTCCTTTTCGCTCGCCACTACTCAGGAAATAAACGTTTGTTCTCTTTTCTCGCAGGTACTGAGAGGTTTCACTTCCCTGCATTCCCACCTAAAACAGCTATGAATTCACTGTTTGGCAACCAGGTTTGAACCTGATTGGGTTACCCCATTCGGAAATCCCCGGATCAAAGCTTGTTTGACAGCTCCCCGAGGCTTATCGCAGCCTACCACGTCCTTCTTCGGTCTTTTGCGCCAAGGCATTCACCGTATGCCCTTATTTGGCTTCATTGAAATTACTATACTATTCAGTTTTAAATGTGCAACACCGAGTACCGTTGAAATACCTACATAAAAACAATTGGACCTACCCCAATAGGTATTTACGAACAATACTCTGACTTTATCTATTCCAGAAATTGAAGCTTTACCTTCTTTTTCCGTTAACTTGGACCTGAGGAGAATCGAACTCCTGACCTCCTCATTGCAAATGAGGCGTTCTAGCCAACTGAACTACAGGCCCGATACTGACTGGTGGGCGTACCAAGTCTCGAACTTGGGACCTCAGTCTTATCAGGACTGTGCTCTAACCAACTGAGCTATACGCCCTAACGTCCTAACATTTAAAGAGCTACTCCTTAAGAGCTAAAAAGTGACAGGAAAGTCGGGCTTCTCCTTGAAAGGAGGTAATTCAGCCGCAGATTCCCCTACGGCTACCTTGTTACGACTTAACCCCAGTTATAAGCGTTACCTTCGTCACCCCATTGTAAACAACGGGACACCTTCGGGTATCACCTACTTCCATGGCTTGACGGGCGGTGTGTGCAAGACCCGAGAACGTATTCACCGCGACATGGCTGATTCACGATTACTAGCAAATCCAACTTCATGTGGGCGAGTTTCAGCCCACAATCCGAACTGAGATCGGCTTTTTAGGATTAGCTCCGCCTTGCGGCTTGGCTGCCCATTGTACCGACCATTGTAGCGCGTGTGTCGCCCAGGACATAAGGGCTATGCGGACCAGACGTCATCCCCACCTTCCTCCCCGTTTTACCGAGGCAGTTTCTCAAGACACTTGTAACATGAGATAGGGGTTGCGCTCGTTTCGGGACTTAACCCTACATCTCACGACACGAGCTGACGACGGCCATGCAGCACCTGTGTATCACCCTCGAAGGCTGCTAATGTTTCCAAAAGCATGCAGATACATGTCAAACCCTGGTAAGGTTCTTCGATTGCCATCGAATTAAACCACGCGCTCCTCTGCTTGTGCGGGTCCCCGCCAATTCATTTGAGTTTTAGCCTTGCGGCCGTACTTCCCAGGCGGGATGCTTAACGCGTTAACTGCGGCACTCAGTACTTCCGCCTAAAATCCGAAGATTAAAAGAAGTTGTACCAAACACCTAGCATCCATAGTTTACGGCGTGGACTACACGGGTATCTAATCCGTTTTGCTACCCACGCTTTCGAGCCTTAGCGTCAGAATATAGCCAGTGAACCGCCTTCGCCACTGATGTTCTTCCGAATATCAACGTATTTCACCACTCCACTCGGAGTTCCGTTCACCCTTCTATATCTCAAGTCTAACAGTATCGAAAGCTTTTCCTCGGTTGAGCCGAGGTCTTTAACTCAAGACTTATTAAACCGCCTACGCATCTCTATACGCCCAGTAAATCCGGATAACGTTCGCACCCTACGCATCACCGATGCTTCTGGCACGTAGTTAGCAGGTGCTTATTCATATGGTACCGTCATCTATTCTTCCCATATAAAAGGAGTTTACAATCCGAAGACCTTCCTCCTCCACGCTGTGTCGCTGCATCAGGGTTGCCCCCATTGTGCAAGATTCCTAATTGCTGCCTCCCGTAGGAGTATGGACCGTGTCTCAGTTCCATGGTGGCTGACCGTGCTCTCACACCAGCTACCCGTCTTAGCCTTGGTGAGCTTTTACCTCACCAACAAGCTGATAGGACGCAGGCCCCTCTCAAAGCGCAAAAGCTTTACTCTAAAACACCGAAGTGATTAGAGACCATCGAGTATTACCCCGTCTTTCGACGAGCTATTCCCGACTTCGAGGTAGGTTACCTACGCGTTACTCACCCGTTTGCCACTATCCCTAGATAGAAAACCTTTGACCGAAGTCGCTGGAATTCAGAAAGGGATCGTTCGACTTGCATACCTTAGGCACACAGCCAACGTTCATCCTGAGCTATGATCAAACTCTCATTGAAAAACGTTTAACTTTACAATATTTACTTAAAACAGCTTACGCTACTTTAAGAAACACAGACCAATCAACGCTAGATTGGATTTACTTGACTAAATGAATTGTGTGACCCAAATCACACACATCTTAGAAAGTCATATTATTGAAAATTTTGACTTCCTGTCACTCTTCAACTTTTAAGGAGCTGAGAGGGATAATACTTAACAAGATTAAAATCTTATTCTCAGTATTCTTTAGAGGAAGTCTCTAAGAGGAAACTATCTACCTTGTTTATCCCAAACTCTGGAGGATTTTAACATACCCAATACCAATATGCAAGACTTTTTTATCTCTTCTTCTTAGATATTTTATACATATCCTGAAGCTCTTTAACTGTAGTTGCATCTTCTGGATTTTTGTCCCTTCCAAACTCTATCAAACGAGGGAATCTTAAAGACAATCCAGCCCCTATTCCATCCTTACTACTAGTGATCTTTCTAGTTATTTCATCACTTTCTACAGATATCACATATTTAGGCTCTACCCATACATCTGGTGTTAAAATATCAGGGCACCTTACATTTACATCCTGCTTTTTTAACTGGCTCTTACTTAATTTCATATACATCTCTTCCAAAAGTTCATCACCCATTCCAGTGCCCACTCGAGATATTGCATCGTAAGTATTTTTCTCCTTGTTGTATATTGCACCGAGTATTGCTCCTAATCCGAATTTAGATCTTCTCCCAGAGCCTGTATAGTAGCCTACTACTACCATATCTATGGTGTCTACAAGAGCCTTGTTCATTGATTTCTTTAACTTGATCCATTCAAAATTTCTCATACCCGGTTTATATCCACCCTCAAATTGCTTTACTATGATCCCTTCCAACCCTTTCTCTATACTTTCATCGAAAGCTTCTTCCAACCCTTCAATATCAGAAACTGTCTTGGTCTCAGCCAAAGTTATACTCCTGTAGGTATCTCCGAAACTCCTTTTCAATATCTCCACCCTCTCTTTTGTATCTATACCTCCTACATCCTTTCCATTAATATACAGAATATCAAATATCATGGCCTTTACGGGTATTTCTCCACTTTTCTTTCCAACTTGATACTTTCTTCTCCTCTGCATAGTCTCCTGATATGACAGAAATGTGTCTTTTTTGTAATTCCACCCTACTACCTCTGAATCTAGAATGAAAGAATCTAGCTCTATATTCTTCGCAGATTCAACAATTTCAGGAAACATTTCTGTTACATCCTCTAAATTCCTTGTAAACAGTCTAACCTCAGAAGTGTCCTTCTCAGTTGAAAAGAGATCCATGCTATCACCATTACCCTTGTCATAGTAGCTATGCCATAGGGGTAGGTCTTTCTCCTTAAGCTCCGTTTCAGACCATTTGTGAATCTGACAACGTAAACCATCAAATTTAGGCTGTACAAAGATATCTCCATCAAATCTATCAAAGACTTCTTCAAAGGAGCCTACCCTTTCTACTAATCTGGAGAGTATCGGAGTTCCTGGTATGGCCTGAACATTCTCCAACCTCTCTTGACACTCTCCCCCTTCAAAACAAAGTCGAGCTATATATCCGATATCTGCTGTAACACCGTATGCCCGCTCCAGTGTTTTCTTTAGTGACTTATCTCCAGCAAGAGTCAAAGAGAATACATCTAACAGTGTACGTACATTTAACCCCAACCTTAACTCACCACATATGGTGCGAGTAAAAAATTTAGACTCCACAGGGGACAATTTTTTTAAACATTTAAGTACAATGACATTCTTTCTGTTGATAGAGCCAGTTCCCCTACTGTTAACAATATCCCAAAGAGATGAATATATCTCCTTAATACTGCATTTTCCTCCCTTATATGAAAGCTGAGAGGTTATGTACTCAACAGTATCCCCTATATCTCCACTCTCTTTCCTTACCTTGTTAACATTGACATCTAGTTTCTCTCCCTCTACAAGCTCTTTAAGGAGTTTAACTAAGCTTTTTTCTGAGTAATTGAACTCTGATTCTACAAACATTGGAGCTACCCTGCCCTGTACTATATATGATATGAGCTGTATATCTTCACTATCACATTTCTTTAGAAAGTCAGACAGTATCTTAGACATTTCATTTCTAGATGATGTTTCCTCTATTTTCTGGAAAAGCTCTGCTAGTTCTTTAAACTTCATATTCTGAGGATAACAAGTAATATGTATCTCTTGTACTACCAATCTGCTCGACTAGATCTAAATTAGCAAGGGCAGTCATATCACGGCGTATTGTACGTGTAGATACCTCTGGTAAAACTTCATAGATTTCAGAAGGGTAAAGTACATCTTTCTCTTTAAAAAGCTCTAGTATTTTTACCTGTCTCTCATTTAGAGTATCTTGATTTCCCTGTATTATCTTTGTGATAGGATCTTGTGTTTCTTCTTTACCTAAATATTCCAACTTCTCCTCAGTACTTCTGTACCTCCTAGTTAATACTTCTAGAAGAAGAATTATCGAAGAAAGAAATCCTAATATTGTAAAAAGATTTTTAAAAATATCTTTCATTTTAAATCTCCCTTTTCATCTTATTTAAGCTCAGAGAGCCTATTACCACTGGAGATATGCACATCAAATGGTACTTCTAGTTCTATACTTTTCAACAGGATCTCGTCAGCATCTTTTGTAAAGTCATCTAATACAGACTCTTCTACTTCAAATATTATTTCATCATGTATTTGAAGTAACATATATGCCTTATCTTTGTACTTTCTATTTATCAAATCAAATATTTTAATCATTACAAACTTCATGATATCTGCTTCACTACCCTGTATCGGCATGTTTATAGCCTCTCTTACAGCTGCAGATTGTAATCTTCTGTTTCTAGATCTAATACCGGCAATATGTCTAGTTGTTCCAAACATGGTTTGTACATATCCTTTTTCTATAGCTTCTTTCTCTACTTTTTTCATATATTCCTCGACTCCACTATAGTTATCAAAATATGCTTTAATGTATTTATCCGCAACATCTTTACTTATACCAAGCACTCTTGCAAGACCAAACTGTGTTTGACCAAATATCATTCCAAAGTTGACCCCTTTTCCAAGATTACGCTCTCTTGGAGTAATATCGCTTGCTTTCTTGTTAAGAACTCTAGCTGCTGTAGCGGTATGAACATCTATATCTTTTTTAAAATCTCTAATGAGCAGTTTGTCCTGTGAGATATCTGCCATAATTCTCAATTCCATCTGAGAGTAATCCATACC
>CAYVBS010000005.1:23095-42497 GCA_964449955.1 uncultured Candidatus Saccharibacteria bacterium
TCTAATTCTTTATACAGAACATCTGAAAGCTGTTTGGGCGAATTAATATTAAATTCATGTCCAACTATTGAATATATTTCTTTACTCGTGTTCTTGATTTCTTGATCGATATCCTTCTGAAGTTTTCTAAGAGTGTCTAAATCTATTGCTATACCACGCTTTTCCATCTTAGAAAGTATTACCGATGTTGGTAGCTCTATCTTAGAAAGGGAGCTCAGAAGCATGTCCTCACCATTACCTAAATACCTCTTTATACTATCTTTTGTATACGTATATAGCTCTAAACTCTTTACTTTCTCGAGCTGTGCAAAATATGTATCCTCTACTACATCTAGGATAGCTTCTATTTGTACAGGTGATATTTTACTATCCAGAACTTTAGTAGAGTATTCAAATGCAAGATCTTTAATGCTTACATTTCGCTTCTCAGAATTAAGAAGATGCTCTAGTAGTACTACATCTGTAAATTCTGGATATTCCTGATCAACATCGCACTCAGAGTATGTTACCAACTCTTCAAAGTTGTAAAAGATTGCTTTACATCTAATATGTTTAAGTATATCAAATGTCTGAGAGACCAAATCAACAACCTCTTTAGACTGCTTTATAACCCGGATCACAAAAAAAGGCTCTTTACTAAACGACTCTGTACTATTGATATATATAACTCTAACCTCCACAGCATTCTTTAATTCCTCGATAACCCTTGCTTCCGGAGTCCACTCATACTCTGTACTGTTAGCATTGAACATATCCAACTGAGCAAAGTTACTCTTTACTTCCTGCTTACCAAAGAGCGTATCTAACCTACCCAAGAGTGATTTAAAAGCGTATTTCTTAAACACAGAGACAACCTGATTCCTATCAAAATCCTTTAGTAAACAGTCTAATATCCGTACATCTATATCAACATCCTTATCAATACTTGCAAGCTGTCTACTAAACTCTGCTTGCTCCACTCCTTCAACAAGAAGCTTCCTGTATCTCTCTGGAACCTCATTTATATTCTCATATATTCCATTAAGATCTTTAAACTGGTTTAAAAGATTTACAGCTGTTTTGTCACCCACTCCCTTTATACCCGGTATATTGTCTGAAGCATCTCCAACAATGGCTTTGTAATCAACAACTTGCTCAGGATATATTCCATGCTTAGCATATGTGTTTTCCCTATCATATACCACGATATTTTTAAAATTACCATTAGGTAAGCATACATGCACATTATCCGTTATTAGTTGTAAAAGATCCCTATCACCGCTTAATATATATAGGTCAAGATTGTCTGTAGACCATACACCTTGTGCTACATATTTTGAGATAGTGCCTAATATATCATCAGCCTCAAATCCCTCTTTTTTTAGTATTGGTATATTAAAAGCTCTCAAGACTTCCTCTACAAGAGGAAATTGATCTACCAAAGAAAGATCTGTGGGCTTTCTAGTTGCTTTATAATCTGTATATATTTCATGTCTAAAGGTTGGTTTGTGAGTATCAAGAGCACAGAGAACATACTTAGGCTCAAACATTTCTAATGCTTCTAAAAGCATTGTTGTAAATCCATATACAGCATTGACCTGTAAACCTTCTGCTGTCTGCAGGGTTGGAGGATATGCATGGAAGGCTCTATGGATTATTGCATTAGCATCTATTGCAAGAAAGATGTCCTTATCAGATTTGTTAATAGTCATAGATATATTTTATCACAACAGCATTGCGGTTACACAAAGAGAGCTTCGAACTCTTCTCTTGAGACAACCTCTTTTTCTAAAAGAAGTTCTACTAACTTTT
The DNA here is from genome assembly GCA_964449955.1 of uncultured Candidatus Saccharibacteria bacterium. GTDB lineage: Bacteria > Patescibacteriota > Dojkabacteria > SC72 > SC72 > CAYVBS01. The sequence continues at coordinate 24,887 of CAYVBS010000005.1, forward strand.
GAACGACTTCTTTGTTTTCCTGCAAAACCTTCTTAGCTCTCTGATATGACTCCTCTATTATATTCTTAACCTCACTATCTATTATCTCAGCATATTTCTCGCTGTAGTCCTTACCACCTCCATATGAGTAACCAAGATTTTTAGTTTCTTCCATATTTCCATACTTGACCATTCCAAGTTTAGAGGACATTCCATACTGTGTAACCATTTCCTTTGCTAATGCAGTAGCATTCTCTATGTCTGAAGATGCTCCCGTTGTAATTCTTCCAACAAAGACTTCTTCTGCTGCTCTCCCTCCTACTGCAGAGACAATATTAGCCATCAATTCATCTTTAAATACGTGCTTTTTGTCATCTTCCGGCACATACACAGTTACTCCGCCACTAACACCTCTTGGGATTATAGATACCTGTTCAACAGGATGTGTATGTTTAGTAAACTTCGCAACAACTGCATGACCAGCCTCATGATATGCTGTAACCTTCAAATCTTCCTCACTTAGTTGCCCTTTCTTCTTTCTACCAAGCTTAACCTTAAGATATGATTCCAGAAGATCCTCCTGCCCTATTAACTTCCTATCCTCTTTAGCTGCCATGATAGCGGCTTCATTCAACAGGTTCTCTAAATCGGCTCCCGAGTAGCCTACTGTTTTCTTAGCAATTGTATCTAAATCAACATTCTTCTCAAACTTCTTGTTTTTAGCATGTACATCTAGAATCTTCCTTCTACCATCATAGTCGGGCATATTAACCACCACTGTTCTGTCAAATCTACCTGGTCGCAATATTGCAGGATCTAATACATCTGGCCTATTTGTAGCAGCAAGAATAATTACATTCTCCCTACCCTCTAGACCATCCATCTCAACTAGAATCTGATTCAATGTCTGCTCACCTGCACCAGAGTGAAGTACAGTCCCTCTCTTCTTAGCAACTGCATCTATCTCATCTATGAAAACAATACATGGAGCTGCCTTCTTCGCCTTATTAAACAAATCTCTTACCCTGGATGCTCCTGCACCTACCAACATCTCTTCAAATTCAGAACCTGAAGAGTGGAAGAATGGTACACCTGCTTCACCAGCAACTGCTCTTGCTAAAAGTGTTTTACCTGTTCCAGGTGCTCCAGCTAAAAGAACACCTTTAGGTATTCTAGCCCCTATGTTTGCATATTTCTTTGGATTTTTAAGAAAATCCACTATTTCAGTTAGTTCCTCTTTTACCTCATCAATACCAGCTACGTCCTCAAAGGTAGTTCCTGTTTTCTTCCCAAAAAGCAATCTAGCCTTACTTTCTCCAAAATCCATGAGCTTACCACCTGATTGCTGCATATTCCTAACCAGTATATATACTAGTACTAAACCAGCACCTAGAAATATGAAAGAAAGAATATCTCCAAAAGTTATACCTAAACGAGGTTGGTAGAAGTCATTATTTAATGTCTTTATATCCACACCTGCATCAGCAAGTATTGTATAGAAGTTAGTCCCTTGAGGAATCAGTGCGTACTTATTAGCTAATACTTCCTGACCATCAACACTTTCAGTCTGAGAAATGATAACCATATCATCTTTAATCATTATCTCTTCATACTCTTCTTCTGCTATTGTTTCTACAATATTGCTCAAAGAGACCTCTTCTCCCCTTGCATTAGCATTTAGAAATGCATTTAAACCAAGGGTTAAAAGAGCTGAAAGTACAAGAAAAGATACTATACTTATCCATGAAATCCCACCTCTTCTTCGAGGCCTTATTCTTACAATATTGTTTTTAGAACTTTTTGAACCGTTTGCCATATTACATATGTGAAAGATTTTAGAAATCGAATTGGTAGTGGGAGGTGGGATCGAACCACCGACCTTGGGTTTATGAATCCCATGCTCTAACCAACTGAGCTATCCCACCATCATAAGCCTAAGTGAATTATACCAAATTTCACTAAAAGGTCTATTAACTAGCCTTGCTTGAATACTCTCCAGTCTCTGTATTAATCTTAATCATATCTCCAGCTTTAACAAAAAGAGGTACATGCAACTGATATCCTGTCTCTACTGTAACAACCTTAGTCGCAGTATTAGAGGTGTTCCCTCTTACAGCATCCGCTGCCTCTGTAACTTTCAGTACAACAGTAGGATTCTCCTTGATACTTAGTACTTTACCCTCGTATATTAAAACCAAAATACTCTCTCCCTCTTTCAAGAAATTTATATATTCACCTACTACTTCTTTTGGTATGGTCAAGGTCTCATATGTCTCCATATCCATAAAATATACTCCATTAGCATCATTGTAGAGGTACTGAACCTCTTTGGTCTCTGGGATTACATACTCTACCTTAGTACCAGACTTAACAGTCTTGGTTATGATCTGACCATTATCTAAAGCTTTCATTTTCATGATTATTAAACCACCCTGCCTACCCTGAGTTTTAAGTTTTCTGTCCTGTAAATAGAAGAATCTACTATTTTCAGTTAGATACATGCCTTTTGTAGGTTGATCTGTTAATGGCATATGAATGTATAATAAAATGTTACAACAAAGGGAATTTTACCACATCACCACCCTTATTCCAAGAGAATGAAACAAAATCTTTTTAGTGAAAAACTGGTTGCGGGGGTCGGATTCGAACCGACGACCTTCAGGTTATGAGCCTGACGAGCTGCCACTGCTCTACCCCGCGATGACGTTGCTATTATATATTAACCACCTAATCTTTTCAAATCCCACCTACTATGAAATCAACCCATACTTTTAAAGCATCAACACCTACGGGAGTAGGATCAGTTTCACTCAAAATCTTCTCTACCCGATCTCTTGCTAGTTGCATAGTGCTCTCTGGTAATACAAATACCATTTCACCGTCAGCTCCAAAGTTCAAACGATCTCTTGCTTCCTTTTCCAAATATTCATCTGTAGACATTTCCTCCATACGAATTGAAAGTGCAAGGTTATCTAGTCTTAACTCCTCTACTTCTCTTTCAGCTTGCCTAAGAATATCTAACTTTTGAGAGGTGATATTTACAGATTTATACACACTATATATTAGTACTCCAGAAACAATGACCAACAAAAACTGCACAAACCAGCTGTTAAAAATATGAGGTACTTCTATATCGTTCTTAGATTTTTCCGAACTCCCTTTATTTTGTCTGTATATTACCCTATCCATATATATAGATATTACCAGAAAATACACAATTATTTTTATTATGTTAAAAGAGTTTTACAAATTGTTGATATTGATTATAGGCGAGTGCTATAATCTCATAGTTTACATACTAGGTCATTCTAAAATTAGTAGTTCACTATATTGGATAAAATAACAAATCCGGATTTTGCCAAACAACAGAGTAATTTCATTGAGGAATTAAGAAACAAGGGAAGGTCTGAAGCTACGGTCATTGCTTATGCGAAGGATATTGAACAATTGTTAAACTTTTTCTCAACACGTGGTCTTCTCAAATTACAGGACACGACAATTGAGGATTTGGAAGCATATAAAAAACACCTACAGGACAACAACTATACTCCAAAAAGCATTTCAAGAAAGATTAACAGTACTCGAACTTTCTACAGGTATCTTTTAGAGAACTCTGTAATAAAGGACAACCCTGCTGAAAAATTAGCACACCCCAAGTTTGAAACCAAACCACCAAGAGTACTTTCTGAAATGGAATATAGAGCGTTAAGAGATGTTAGTAGAGTAGATCTAAGGCTTTACTCCATTGTTGAAGTTTTACTTCAAACAGGTATTAGGATCGGTGAATTAGCTTCACTCACACTGGATGATATAAGGAATACAAAAGATTCTATTGATTATCTATATGTTAAAAGCTCTGGTAGCCATCCTGCGAGAAAAGTTCCTATCAACAAATCTGCTAAGAAGGCTATCGATGAGTATCTAAATACAAGGCCCGAGACAGAAGAGGATACCCTTTATGTTACAAAGAATGGTCGTCCCCTACTCGTTCGAAATATCAGGACTACAATAGATAAGGCTTTTGAAAGAGCGGGCATTAAGAATGCAAAGGTTAATGATTTAAGAAATACTTTTATTGCTCATCATTTAGCTAATGGTGTAAGTCTAGTTACTGTTTCAAAGTTAGTTGGTCACAAAAGACTCTCTACTACAGAAAAGTACTTGAATTTGGTAGACAACAACAAGCCAGAGACAGAAAGAAACCTCAAAGAGCTTTAACTCAACTTTTCATACTTCAAAATTAGGAAATATGGGAGTAGGTGGAATCGAACCACCGACCACGGCTTTATAAGAACCGCGCTCTAACCGACTGAGCTATACTCCCCAATTGGTTTACACAGCGATTTTACCAGAAACTAAGGAGTTTGTGCAGTACCTAATATCACAAAACTGGAGGCCTGGCCTAACATCAATACTGTACTAACAGCACTTTAGTTACAAATTCGACGCTATAGGATTGGCAGGCCTGGCCTTAAAAAGAGATCGAGGGGAAACCTCCGGGTGCGGATTTGGGTTCTTCTTTTTTATTAAGATCTGCCCTTCTGTTTAACTCCTCGTTTACAATGTTGATATCTCTACCATACTTAAGCCTAGACATTTGTTTAATAATACGTGCTACTTCAGGATTTACTTTCATGTTGAAGCCCGATTCTGGATAGTTAGGTCCATATCTGCCGTCAAGAGAAAATGGTCCAGAATATGTACCATCGTTTAGCATCTTTACATAGAAGTGACCCATTCCTTGGTTTACTAAATCTATTGCTTTAACATCAGGGTCAAAATATTGCTCCAGAAAAGCACCATCTTCAGAACCACATCTTCCGATAAAGAGTGAACCGACATTTCCAAATGCTGCCTTCTTAATATTGTCTGGTAGCTGTCCAATATATTGATGAGCTATCGTCAGATTAAGTTTGTATTTCCTCGCTTCAGAGAGTATTGATTCGAATTCATCGGTTGCAAAGTTTTGGAACTCGTCAGCGTAAAAGAAGAAGTCCCTACGTTTCTCTTCTAATACATCCTCCCTACTCAGGGCGGCTGCTAGCATTTTCTGTACAAGTAGAAGACCAAGAAAAGACATGTTCTCTTCTCCCATCGAACCTTTAGCAAGATTGACTATTAATATCTTTCCATTATCCATTACATCTCTAAAATCAAAGGAGGATTGAGATTGCCCTATTATATTTCTAATAGCTAAGTTGGTTGTAAACTTATCAAACTTGGATATGAAGTAGCCTAAACTTTCAGATTTCGTTTTCTGATCTGTCTTAGCTACTTGGTCAACCCAATATCTTCTTACAAGTTCATCTTTGATCAATGGTAGCCATTTCTGTTTTACCCAATTCTCATCTTGAAGTATTCTAACCACTTCTATTAGAGTAGAACCAGGTTCACTCATAGCTGTTAGCATAGAGTTTCTGACAGCCTGCTGCATCATGGGACCAACATACCCTTGATTATTAGGATCGAAGAGACGTATGAGTAGTTCTATAAAGCTGTTTACAATTTGATGTTTGTGCTGTTCGTTATAGAATTCCATAATATTGAGGCCAAATGGCCTCTCAAAATCTCCAGCATTAAAGTAGATGACATCCTCTACTCTCTCTGGTGGAATTCTCTCTAGTATCATTTCGGCTGTTTGACCGTGAGGGTCAATGAAACATACTCCATCTCCATTATATATATCTTGTATTATCATTCTCATCATGAGATATGACTTACCGGAACCTGTCTGACCCAAGATGTATGAATGTCTTCTCCTATCATCTCGTTTAAAACATATTGCTTTCGTTTTATCCCTAAATACATTATTACCTAACCAGATGGTATCTTTCGATTTAATATCAGAGCTGATTTCATTAGATGCCGGTATTTCTCTTGCCAAGAGCCAGTGTATATTAGGAGTTGTAATTTCTTTGTTGGGGAAATGGTAAATAGCAGCAAGTTCTTCTACATTTAAGATACTTCCCTCATCTATTGGTGTTCTTCTATATATGACGTCATACATGAAGTCTTTTTCCCGTTGCTTACCTTTAACATCCCGTTTTTTAAACCTGTTTATACCTGGATTACTAAACTGATCAAAAGCCCCTACTATATTGTCTAAGTGCATTTTTGCTATAGATTCGCTCATTGCACTTGTTACTATTCGGATATCAGCCTTAAAACCGTTCTTAGAGACCTTGCGACTAATTGCTTGAAGTTTCTCTTGACTTACATTTATCTTTTTCTTCTCAGGATCCGAATTGTTGTTTTCAACCTTCTTTATAAAAGAGGCTCCATTTTTCTGCCAATTACTATCACTTGGAGATACTACTATTTGTATCATAGCTCCTTCTCCATCTGACATTTTGCTCAATGTACTTAAAATATTTGCTAGAGGATCTCCGGTAAAATCTTCAGCCACTCGAATAGGGCAGTACGCATCATCGTCTAATGATAATCGAGTAAATGCTACCTTAGAATTAGGTTGGAATATATTGTAGTCTTCAACCTTTTTTACATCTGCATCCTGATATGAACCAAGTATTTGTTTCTCTACCAAATCTGCTAATTTCTTAGGACTGTAAACATAGAAACGGATCTCTCCGGGTACAGCCACCATTTCAAAACTAATACAGTTATTCACTGTGAACTTCTCTGCCAAACCTTTACCCTTACCACCAATACCAACTAGGTTTGCGAACATTTTCTCAGCAACTCCTATTTCAGTTTCGTTCCCTCTAGGAACCCTTACTTCAAAGATTGTACCCTCTTTCGCTTTTTCATTACGATCTTTTCTTCTTAACTTGTTTCTAATCTTGAAGAACAGAAATACACCTAAACCTACTATGAGAAGGAAGAAGATGATCCAACCCCAGGGAATATTAATTCCAGAGCTATTGAAAGACTCATATGAGTCTTTCGGGTATTCTATTGGCTCTGAGATAACAATATCATTGCTATCGGAAGGCATCGGCCCTACTTGTGCAAACAGATATGATTCCATTACTAATTGGACAGCTTAAACAATTTCTAAACAAAGAATATCATAATTGGGGAATCTAATCGAGTACTACCTATCTTGGTCCATGACCAGCAGCTTTATCTTCTAGACCTAGAATCCAGGTATTACTATTACTATAATCAGTCTTACTATCTATAACAAGTTTTGGATGCTTGGTTAGAGAGTTGGTGGTTGTACCGTTGTAAAATCTATCTTTCTCTTCAGGACTATCAAACTTAGGAGTAGGAACTCCCTCGCTCCCCCCTTGAGTTTCTATCTTTCTGACGATATCACCAGGAGGCACTACTTCTCTGCGCTCTCTAGAGGATCCTTGTTCAACTGGAACCTGAAGATTTTCTACAGATGGTCCTGTCTCACCGACCCTTAATTGTGGATTTCCAGTTTCTATTCCGCTCATAACCTATAATATTATAACATAAATTTACGTTTATCACGCAACAATTCCCTATCTAAATCTCTTTCCTTCTCTCTCAGCTTTTTTTCATAATGTTTCTTACCTCGGGCAAGAGCTACCTCAACCTTAACCCTATCTCTTACAGTATATACAGAAACAGGTACCAAGGTTAGATTCCCCTGCTTCATTTTACTTTCCAACTTGTCTATCTCCTCCCTTTTAACTAGTAACTTTCTAGATCTCGTACTATCGTAGTATTCATCATTAGCATATTTATACTGAGGGATCTCACAGTTCACAAGCCATAGTTCATTGGAGAGTATTTTTACAAAAGCATCAGATAGATTACATCTTCCATCTCTTATTGATTTTACCTCAGAACCCGTTAATACTATACCTGCTTCAAATCTATCCAGTAATTCATAGTTAAAAGTAGCCTTTTTATTTACTATCTTCATGCCGAGATTTTATCACAAACACTTTTCAATCACTACAGTCTAATCTTCCAAATCGTAGTATCATCTAAAAGATACATATATTCCTCCTTAACATCTACCACTAAATCATGCACATCACTCCAAACATTTTCTTTTGATCCCTGATATGCATACTGCCTTGTTAAGAGTACTTGGTTGGGATGTAATGTTTCTCCCCCACCCTCTTTCGGTTTCTCAAATTTCATTGCTCTCCTATCCTCACTATCAAATAGATATAGTCCGTAATCTAAACTCTGTTGTGTATATCCGCACGTTAAGTTCTTAAAATCTCCATTAAGTCCCATAACGGTTACAGGTGCAGATACCTGTTTCTGCTCAGTATAGCTGTAGTTGTACCTTCTAAGTCCTCCACTTCCAGATGTTAGAATATATACACTAAGGTCTGAGATAACGTCATTAGCATTCACAAAAGAATCATCAACAATATATGAGAACGAGAGTCCATATCCCGAACCAAAGTTTGAAGATTTAAGTAGAGCCTGTTTAGCTCTGTCTAATACATATACATTATCACTATCCGTTAGTACTGCGAATTCCACTGCATCTTGTGCTCCAAGGCTACTTGATCCCAATCCTGTGATTGTCTCAAAATCTTTAAACCATCCGTTTGAATCAAACTTTGCAGTAACTACTCCTACCTCCATATCTAATACAAACAAACCAGATTTACCTATATACAAATATTGAGGCTTCTTAAGCACTCCATTTTTATCAGGTACTTTCTGAACCTCCTTGTTATACAGAGAAACTCTGTATACAGCTTTCATCTGAGGATCTGCAATTACTAGATATTCTGTTCCCTTATCATCCCTGTACAGTGCAATATCAGTAGGACTACTCGTTTCTCCAAACGCTAACCGTGTATCTAAGTATGATTCCGCAGAGCCATCTCTTTCAGACACCCTTACTCTTTTGTAAAGATCATCTTGTATTCCAAGTACCTTAGACTCCAGCTCTGCTCTTCGTGTTTCGTCAGATTCATTTAATCCACTAGGTATATTCTGAAGTTCACTCTGCGCTTTGAAGACATATGTCTCAGCACTACTCCTATCTGTATATGCTTTCTCCTCTGCTTTATTTACCATCTCTTCTACACTAGCCAGTATCCCATCTGCTTGCCTGTGAATAGCACGAGCTTCCTTCTGATCAATGGTAAATTTAACTCCAAATGCTACTAAAGCTATACCAGCAATTACAAGAAATACTGTCTTAAATCTTTTTACTCGCTTATCTCTTTTCTTGTACCCATCAATCTTCAGACTCTTAAGATCACTATCCAAATTCCTACCACGTCTGCCTAGATCACTTTGTGACACCCTTGCAGATATCCTTTTAAAAACCTTTTTGTGCTGGAACTTCTCTTTTACTTTCCACCACATATTTAGTATTCCTGCTTTTACCTTCCCTCGGAAGTTAGACAGCATTGGTATTAAGGCACTAGATAGAGACTTCCATATCTTTGATATTCTGGATGTAAACTTGTTTACAAAATATTTAAGATCTTTCTCACTCCTATTTGGTCTTTCTTCTACCTTCTCCTCCTCTTTGTTGATAGATATATAGTCGGAATCGGAAGGTTCTTCTGAATTAGATGCTGTAGTAGATATATCCTTATCATTCACTACTTCATCAAGACACTTTTCTTCCGAAGCTTTCACTTTTACAACCTCTCCTGTATCAAACATTAGTATACCTTCCCCTTTCCCTATATTCTGTTTGAAATCCACTATTCTCTCCTTTATACACTCTTTGTTCTGCTGACCCATGATACGAGCCATATTTCTTTTGATAACCGTGGAGGTACTGGTGAAGAGTAAATCTTCATCTTTCAACACAAGTCCTGCTGTTTGTGCACTCTTTTTTGTTAACATCTCCGTAATATTTACAAACCTACCATTCTTGTACACATATATATCATTCTCTCCCACTATGCCTACATATACAGTCTTTTTGTTAAACACAAAAACAGAGAAATTAATATCTACTTTGTACTGAGACAAACTACTATCATTAGTCACCAGTTGCTTTATTCTCCTTGTAGATTCCTGAAGTGCAGATTTAAGAGACTCGTTGAAAGAATCTGATTTAGAATATTCGAAGCCATCAACAATTCCATCCCATGCAAATTTGGCAATCTTTTGACCAGGAATTGCACTCTCGCTTCTTACTGAAAGCAGACCATACATCTCTATGGGAGAGGTATCTTTACTTCTTGCTGGGCGGATATAGTGGTAAACAGAGATAAAAGAGTCCTCCCTACTTCCATTGTTTATATATTGTGAGGCAGTTATCGGCATTATGTTTTAACCTAAAAGAATTAAAACCGTTCCTAAAACAGTCCCAACTACTGAAACTATGAAATTAATAGTTACTAAACTTTGTATTTTCTTGTTAGAAGAAGAATCTATTGTATCAACTAGTATTCTAATCTTTAACAGAAGCATGTAAGCGTAGAAGAGTGCTGCTAGGAGTAGTATTACTAATGGAATTTTAAACAAAGTCCCTAGATTAATCAAAGGAACTGTTGGTGAATTTTCAAAAAGTTGTAAATACATATCATTCATCTATATGTCCCCCTTCTGTTTCATCTCAAGTAAATCATTTAATACATCCTGAATATCTCTTGGTCTTGGTAACAATGTTAATCTGAAGTCTATCTCATGTCCAGCAGTATCAATATCAACATCTCCTACATCTAAGAATGTCCCTAAAAATCCTACTGTCCTGTGTGTTACATCCTCTATCTTTTCTAACTGTGCTTCTACATATGAATGACTAAATGCATTCTGCATCTTAACAGCTACTATCCTCTCATCTGTTACGATTGTAATAGTGTAGAACCACCTAGCAATTGTCGTTATCAATATGTTAAATGATGCTGTTCCAGCTACAATTAACATCCCTATATACAGTGTCGGTGTTCCTACTAATGGACTAGAAAACGAGATGGAGAGAAGTACAAGTGGAAGCAGCAATATTAGAAGTGCTATCGCTATATTAGGTAAGTATGCTATCCAGTGCTGTCTCACAATCAAGACTATTTCTTCCCCTTTGTCTTTGCCATAGAAGCTGATATTTTTAGGGAAGGGCATGAAGGATCTAGTATGTAGTTGATTGTTCTGTTTAAAGAGCTTTTTTACAAAAGATTTATGTGTATTCTGAAACTTTTCTGGTATTTCTTGTTTATGTTTGTTCATTCTAATTAGGATATCACAGAAAGGTAGTATTAAACAAGAAATCTACTTCTTTTCTATATTAATATGTACAAATCCACTCTGTGGAATACGTAGATATCCAGGTGCTCTTAGATTGTAGATCGTTTTAAAATCATTACCACTCATAGTAATAGTTCCAGCATTTGTATAGAAAGTTATACTATTCGTATACCCATTACTACTACTAGTTACAACTAAGGATATTGAGCTTACAGGCTTAGCAGCAAGACTTCTTAACTCAGCATGAGTGTATGGATTACCTCCTGAGTGACAAGCATCGGGTATGGGATATATCCTACTATCACTTCTGTCATTAGCTCTCCATACCTGATACGCATTCACAATATCAGCCATTTCAGCTTGACTTAGCCATGGATATCTATAGCAGCTGGAAGAATCCACCTTGTCTCCAGAAACATATCCGGATCTATACCATGATTTGTAAAACCATGACACTCCAGATTTACTATCCCAAGCTCTACCCATCCAATCTCCTGTACCTTTACCATCTGTAGTATCCCAACCCACTCCATTGATCCAACCTCCATGTACTGCAGCGTACTGAGTAGAAAATACTCTTCCGCTAGAATCAGTAAGTATGACCCCTCGAGTAGCTTCTACTGCAGTCTTCCATCTACCCGTTTTCCTACTAGCTCCTATTACCTGACAGCTTTCAGTAGTACATATTGTTTTAGATCCATTCCCAGTGTAATTAATAGCGTAAGTCCTAGCAGCAATAGCCTGAGCTTTAAGAATCTCCATTGGCCAACTTTCCGGAACCTCTCCAAGCCTTAGCATATAGTCATTCTCAAAATTAAGAGTTCCATATGTAGTTGTTTTGATATTGGTCATAATGCTCCTACTAGTACCATTGATTACTACAGTTCCAGTTCTAAGCTTTTTACCAGGATAGTAAGCAGAAAGAATCTGATTATACTTCTGACCCGCCTCTGCTCGAGCCTTTGCACCCCACTGACTAATACCATTTCTGTGTGTATATGCACCGATAGAGAATATTCCAAAAGAACCGCTAGGAGCAGTTGTTCTAAAACCACTTAAAGATCCATACTTATCCCCACCACTTGGGACAGAATCTGGATTTACACTTGTACCACCCTGTCTCGCAATAATGAGTTGATACTGTAGATCTGACAGCTCTGCACTAAGTCCATTAATCTTTCTTGTAACAAAACCCTTAGTTGCAATCTGGGTATTAAGCTCTTTTTGCAATTTTGCTTTCTCAGCAGCCAGCAAATCATATGAATCATCCAAATCTTTCTTTTGTGCATCTAAGTCCACCTTCTCATTCTCCAATTCAGCTTTCATATCGGTTAAACTGGAGAATTCACCACTAATATGCTCAATATCATTACGTAAAAGAGATATTGCAGAGCTCTTTACAAAGATATTCTTAAGCATTAAATCAAAATTGTTTACTGAGAATATGAATTGTGCACCATCATATCTTGTCTGCATATATAACTGAGAAGACACATTATCTAACAGCTCTTTCTTACTACTTAGCATATCTTGCTTCTCTGATATCTCTTTAAGTTTCTGTTCTATATCCTTTTCCTTGCTCTCGATCTGGTCCTCGATCTTAGTAATTTCCTTGTTGATCTCATTGATTTTTTCAGAAAGAGACAAATTACTACTACTTATTTCAGCAATTCTTTTTTCTATACTACTTAACACACCTTTCTGTTTGTTAAGCTCTTCCTTCTTCTGATCAATCTCACTCTCTATCTGATCAACTTCATTTGAAAATACCGGGGAGGATGTTAGTATGAGTCCATATAGAAATAGGACGGGAATTAGAAAAAGTATTGCGATTTTTGAAGCAGTTTTAAGCTGGGACATCTTCCAATTATATCACACAGCATTTTTATGAAAACTCTTTTAGAAAAAGACTAAGAAATCCAGTCCATTATAAAGAGAAGTATCATCCTTATCAGGAAGAGAAAAACCAACCCTATTATCGCCCAAGTTAAAGTTCCCTGTGCTACCTGTTTTCTAGAAGGATCTCCTCCAGAAACAATCCACATATATCCACCGTAGATGATCATAACGACACAGAGGAGTATTCCAATTGGCATAAGATATCCTAGTACTCTATCTACCGTAAGACTTAGATCGTCAATCTTTGGGGGCCAGTTACCTGTTTGTGCATAAACAGGAGTAAAAAATATTCTTTCTAACATTAAACTCCATTCAACAAATTATCTAATACAAAGTTTATAACTGTAGGAGCTATGAATACAAGTACAAGTCCAACTAAAGCAAACAGCAAAGCTCTACTAGCCTCCTGTATTCTTTTCTCATCTCCCATGGAGAAGATGAGCTTAAATCCTGCTGCTATAACCATTATAACAGCCACTACTGCAGAAAGACCAATAAGCCAATTAATAATATCTACTGCAAAAGTAATAATATCTGAATAGTTTGTCTGATTGAATACAGAGATATCTACAAACATAGTGTTAATAAAAAAGGGGGACAAATCCCCCTTTCGAATTCAAAAATAACTAAACCTGAAGAACACTGTTTAAAACAAAGTTTACAAGAAGTACTGCAATGAATACTACTACTAAACCAACAATAGCAAATGTTAATGTCTTTGTAGCACTAGAAACCTTGTTCTCATCACCGTTAGCAGTGATATATAGGTAACCTGCATAGATCAACATAACAACAGCAACCAATGCTGCTAAGCCAATAACCCAGTTAATGATATCTACGATCAACTGATTAAGTGTTCTGTCGTCTCCCTCAAGCTGATCAATTAAATCTCTTCCATCGAAAAGACTTGCAAATGCGGAAGTTGCTAGACCTGAAAAGATAACTAGAGAAGAAGATACTTTAGCTAATGTGTTCTTCATTGTGTATATATAAAATATTATATTTAGTTACAGCATTATAGTATAGAAAAATGCCCAAATCAATATCTTTTCTTCTATACTTTAAGTATATCTAAGACAAACAGTACTATCACCTTTGCAAGAAATACAATTACCAAACCTATTACAGCAGCAGTCAAAGCCTTCTGTCCATTGGAGATCTTCTCTGGATCCCCAGCTGCAGTCATAAACAGAAAACCTGAATAAACAATCATAATAACAGCTACTACTGCAGAGAAACCAATTAACCAATTTAATACCTCACTTACAAATCCCAGAATCCCTGAAACTGATGAAAAGTTACTACTTACAGGAGCATTAATATTAATGCCTCCGATAGTTACACCTAAAAGAACTCTTTTTTCTATTTCTGTTTTCATATTTACTGAATATTAATTCCAAAAATTTCACTAAGTAGTAGCAAAATTGCTACTGAAAGAATAACAAATATAAAACCAATAATAGCATTGGTAATAACCTCTTTGCCCTCCTTTAGCTTATCAGGATTCCCCTGACTTGTAATAAGCTGATAGCTGGCAAAAACTAATAGAACAAATACAGATAAAACTGCTAACGGTATTGCAAAACCAATAAGGGTATCAATAAAACCACCTACTCCCGTGGTATTACTAATTCTATTTTCGGCATCTCCCAACAAAACATCTGTTAGAGTACTTGCATATACTTTTGTAGGCTCCATTGTAAACATGCCGAATTATACTAGAAATAATTAACTAAGACAAAATCGAATCAACACAAATCGAGTTGTACTCACAAAACTGACAGATATGACCAGGAGCAGGAGTAAAATTCCCCGTTTTTATCTTAGCTGTCAACTCTGTAAGCTTCTCCTTAGCCTTGCTCCTTCTCTTCTCGGAAATATCAACCTCTATCTCCTCCCCGTACTCTACAAATACATACTTAGCCTTTCTCACCTTAACACCTAAACACTCCTCCGCAAACATTGTATACAAGGGTAGTTGCAAATCACTCTTAATTTCCTTCTCCTTTTTAACATTCCCTGTCTTGTAATCAATAATATCAACAATAGGAACAGTATCAATCACCTCAACCAAATCCATCCTATCTATCTTCCCCACAAATGCACTGTCTAAGATATGTGCTGTAAAAGATTCTTCCAGCTTGTAAGGCTGCTGATCCTGACTATACAGCTTTTTGTAGAACTTCTTCATCATCTCAACTCCACTCTCTCTGCGCTTAGCTTCATGCTTCCTACTCTGATATCCAACAGTTATCCAATGCTTCTCAAACAGCTTTAACAAATCATCCTCTGTAGGAGGAGCAGTAATACCCAACCCTTCCCGAGATCTCTGCAGTAACATATAGAAGTCTTTAAGAGTATTGTGAATAGTAATACCAAAAGAAAGTGCTGAATGAGGTTTAGTAGGAATTTTTAAAACATAGGTATAGAAATACTTCCTAGGACACTCCTCATATGCATGAACCTGAGAGTAGCTAAGTTTCTTAGCATGCATTGTAATAATTCCATCAGGAATAGTACTTTCACTATCATGATTTCCAAATATCTCTAGATTTGCAGTACTGGAAGCCTCCTTAATAACCTTAGGTCTCTCAAACTCTTCAGTAACATCCCTATCCAAAAGCTCATGTAGAAATATGCTAGCCTTTTTCTTTCTTTTTGCACTACCGTAAAAGTTAGCAGCTGTTAAATACAGCTTCTCCTTAGCACGAGTAGAACCTACGTAGAAAAGCCTTCTCTCTTCCTGAAGATGCTCCTCTCTCTCGCTTAAACCTGTTAAAGATTCTTTGATCAAATCCTCTGGTATAGGAATAGTGTCCTTTCTATTCTGAGATGGAAACCTATCTGATACAAGATTTACTAGAAATACAACAGGAAACTCCAAACCTTTAGAACCGTGTACTGTTAAGATATTAACAGCATCATATTCAGACATATCCAACTGATCTACTAATGGAGAGTCCCCTACCTCAATACTGTAATTAAGAAAGTCTACATATTCATATATATTTGAATCTGAATTGTTTCTCTCGTAATCCTTAAGAATATCAAAGAATTTTGAAACATTACTTACTTTAAATTGTGATTCCGTACTCTCTTCACTTAATAGGTCCTCTAAATACTCACTCTCATTCACAAAATTGTAAAGTATCTCTCCAACACTCCTACCATTTTTAACCATCCTTACACTCTTGTTAAGTACTCTTACAAACCTTTCGATCCCCTCTATAGAGTCATCAGAGAGCATATTTTCAACAAGATTAGATCGTCTTAAAGATATGGAAGAATCACTAGCCTCCCCTATCTCAATACCACAGAAATCTTCTAGCACTTCCCATACTGTAGATTTTTCCTCTCTTGCTAATCGGTTAATTTCAAGAAATTCTCTTGGTGTTAACTTCCATGTCTTCATCGAAAGCAAACAGTACATAGATATCTCGTCAGAGTAATCTACTAGGACTCTGAGAAAAGCGATAAGGGTCTTGATTTCACCTCTACTGTATAGTCCTCTGGAACCTCCTAACTTGTAAGGTATTCCAAAATATCTAAGATTTTGAACAATAGAATCAATATGTGAATTGGCTCTTACAAGTATCGCAATATCTGAAAACTTGTACTTCTTGTCATCAACAAGCTCTACAAACGTAGATTGACCTTGCTCATCAAACTTCTGTGCTCTTTCATCAGAGATATTCTCTGCATGACCTGTTAAATCCAATATCTCTTTTGCGATCCACTCTGCTTCGGAATCTTCATTCTGAGCAGTAACCAGATTAACCACATCATCATCCTTTTCAAATTCCCTCATTGCAATTAATCTCTTCTCAATCTTTTCAGTAACTTCCAACCTATGAGGATCATTGTGTTTAATCAATGCATATGAGGCATCTAGTATCTCCTGACGGGATCTGTAGTTCTCGGTTAGTACAACTTCCTTAGCTTTAGGGTAGTACTCTTTGAATTGAAGAATATTGGAAATAGCGGCACCTCTGAATTTGTAAATGGCCTGATCATCATCACCAACAACAGTAATATTAGAGTTAACTTTTCCGATATTCTTCTTAGCATCTTTTGGATCCAATCCGGCTAATATGTTTACCAGTACACTCTGTGTATAGTTGGTATCCTGGAATTCATCTACAAGGATATATTTGAATTTCTCCCTATACCTCTTCAACACATTAGGTTTCTCCCTAAACAGCGATATCGTAAATATTATCAGGTCTCCAAAATCAATCTTAGAGTTCTTGATCTTTAACTCTGTATACTCCTTGTATGTGTTAGCTAATTCATTGATATCCAGATACTCTTCCTTCTGCGCATCAGTACCCTGAGGAAGGGATTGTGCATATTTAATGTAATCCTCTGGTGACACATCTTCATCCTGAAGTCGTGAGAAGTGTTTTAGAATGTCATCGATGAATTTAGTGGGATTCCCATATGGTCTAAACTTCTTTAGTGGAAAATCAAAGAGATGTTTACGAAAGAAGATATAGCTTTCAGCAGGAGTCATCATGGAGTAGTCAGTATCCAAACCAATATAATGACCTTCCTGACGTAGTATCCGATCACAGAAAGAATGGAACGTAGATATCCATATATCACCATAGCTGAGAGGAAG
>CAYVBS010000005.1:42597-48064 GCA_964449955.1 uncultured Candidatus Saccharibacteria bacterium
GATCACAGAAAGAATGGAACGTAGATATCCATATATCACCATAGCTGAGAGGAAGTGCTTCATCTACCCTACCCAACATCTCATCTGCAGCCTTGTCTGTAAAGGTTAGTGCTAATATCTCATCTGCCTTAGCCCATCCCTTGTTGATGATATTAACAATCCTTTGAGTTATAACTGCAGTTTTACCAGTACCCGCCCCAGCAATGATTAGAAGTGGTCCCTCCTTGTGATTAACTGCTTCTTTCTGTTTTTCGTTTAGCTTAACTGCCATATGTTAAAAACTCCTCACTAACTTACATTGATATGAATATGGGAAATGATCTTCTACTCTCTTCATATATATCATATTCCGTTTGATTTTTCTCCTCTTCTGAAGGCTCTCTTAAACACAACCTTACTTTTACACCCTGGGGGAAGAGTCTTTGAATCTGTTTAGTAATGACACCTACAGTATTACTATCTACCTCTTTTAGATCAATCCCTCTGTCAAAGCTCTGTACTGTAAATCTACCCCAATACAGCTCTCCATTTCTCTTCTCAAATTTAGGATTAAAATATATCTTACTAACAATATCCTCTGCCTCTTTAACAATTCCTGGATATATAGCATTACAGTATGCCAACTTCTTCTCCTCTTCTTTCCGAACTTCCTCCTCTGTTCGATTTTTAAAACTTACAATACGATCAACAACCATACCCTCTCTCATATGAGAACTGTATATACTCATAAATCTCTTAGCCTGTTCTCGGAACTTACCAAGCATCTTTTCTTTCTCTTTCATTAAAGCTAGTTCACTATCACTAACACCTCTCTCATCCAACAGCCTGTTCACTTCAGTTACAATTCTCCTTTCTACAACATCTTCCATATATTCAGACTCCCACATATCTGCAGAGCTAATCACATCTTCTACCTTCTCACTCCTAACCAAATGATCCATATTACAAATCAGTAAGAATTGTGGATCTTTCTCCCCAGTGGACTCGTACGATTTAAAATCTTTGTCCATTCTAAAAGTTTCTAGCTTAACTAACTAGCCAGCTCCTTTAATCTCTCTATCTCACTTGCCATAGATGAACCTGATTTTAAGGAGGGTGTTTCTAATATGAATGGTATATTTTTAAGCTCTTTCCTATGCAATATCTTCCTAACAGTATCCTCTCCTAACTTACCCTTACCCAAATCAGCATGTCTGTCCTTGTTAGAACCTAATTCAGTTGCAGAGTCGTTTAGGTGTATAGCTTTTACAAAATCAAAACCCAAAGTTTCTCCTACCTCCTCTACCACACTATCCATATCATTGACCCAATCATATCCAGCTGCGTAGGTATGCTGTGTATCAAGTACAAAACCAACTCTCTTGGGATACTTACTGTGAGATTTGATAGTTTGAAGCTCTGTAAAACTTCTTCCCATATTACTTCCAGTACCCGCAGTACTCTCTATCAAAAGCATTTCATCTCCCCCTACTTCATCTCTTACCCAATCCATTCCATACGCTATCCTTTCTAAGCTGTCTTCATAGTTAAGCTCTTTTTGTGAACCTGGATGAAAACATACTCCCAATATCTCTACATCTAGATCTCTTTTCTCAATTAACTTACCTACTCTGTTTGCAAAGTCTAAGTAAACAGCTAATCCCATTTTTCCTAGATGAAACAGCTGTTTGTCTTTTCTAGCTAAGTTAGTTAGATATATTCCGTGTATCAATATCTTCTTTAATATACTTCCCTCCAAGGTATCTACAAATCTTTCAATATCTTCATCGGATATCTTTTTAGTGGCCCATCTCATTGGTGCTGTAGGCATCATTTGTATTGTATTTATGTCATACTTCTGTGCCTCTTTTATTGAATTTTCTATTCCTCCATTACAGGATACGTGTGCTCCTAAGTACATAGGGATATTTTACCTAAAAATGATATAGATATACAGTTAAAAAAGTTTTAAAAAATCTGTTAATAATATATAATCATGACGTTATGGAGAGGTGCCTGAGTGGTCGAAAGGAACTCACTGCTAACGAGTCGTAGATCTAAAAGTCTACCGCGGGTTCGAATCCCGCCCTCTCCGCCAGAATTTATAACTAACAATAGAATCGGTATGGTAAGAGATGAGATTATACGGGCAAAATTTGAGAAATTACTAACAGAAGGAAATAGGATTCTATCGCAATGTGGATGGAATGGAGATGAGTTTTATAAATCTCCATCCGATCTGGATTACTCAAGGTTCAAAACAGAAGTTACAAACTTAGTTAAGCAAGTTTGTGGAGAAAGTAGTACTCATTTCCAAGAAATACGGCGATTATCTGAAAATAGGGATCTCTTTCGTAATTCTCACTATTTCAGTATGTATTATGGTACTTTAGAGGCTGTATATAATGATTACAATGATGGTTTCATTTCTGATATAAGGTTACTTGTTAGTGCAGAGGTCCTATCAGATATCTTAGAACAAGCAGATGTCTTATGTAAATCTGACTATTACATTCCTGCAGCTTCTTTAGCTGGTGCTGTTCTAGAAGATTCCCTTAAGAAATTATGCAATAAAAACAATATACCTATACCAACAAAGCCTGGTATAAACAAACTAAATGACCTACTAGCAAAAGAAGGTCTTTATACAAAACTTACTCACAAAAGTGTTACTGCGTATGCGGAAATAAGAAATAATGCCGACCATGGAGTTTTTGAGGCTTTTAAAAAGAGCGATGTTGAGGCGATGGTTAAATGGGTACGTCAATTTCAAGAAGAGTTCTTAGTCTAAACTTAAATCATATTTTACAACCCTTGTTAATCTCACTTCGTAAAGAATTAAAACAAAACTCAGACCCTCAAATATAACAATCTACTAAAAGATTCTTCAAACACCCTATCAAGACATACGGTATTAAATCAAAAACAGTAACACAAATTACTAAAGAATACTTTGAAAAGATAAAACACCTAAGTAAAGAAATATATGAATATATATTACAACACAAAAGCCACATGCCAAGAACATCACTTAGATACGCAATAGAGAAAATGCCCCAAGGGTGAGAAAAGAAGCTATGAAGAAGTAACCCCTTACCAGTGGTATAATTAATATAGTAAGTTGATCATCTAAACATATGATTGATGATAAAGTACTTACAAAAGAAGAAATATCTTCACACCTAGTAAGCAAATTATCTGGATGGACATACACAGAAGACAAAATATCCAAAGAATTTGTCTTTAAAGATTTTCTAGATGCAATATCCTTCATACAAAAGATAACACCCTACTTCCAACAAGTAGATCATCATCCAGATATACACATACATTACAAAAGAATTCTCTTTGAATTAAATACCAAATCTGCAGGAAGTAAAGTAACAGAAAAGGATATAGAGGCAGCAAATACAATAGAAAGAGAATACTCCAAATTCTAACCTCATTGTTACCCTTACCTCTTCATGCTAATATTTAGTATATCTAAATTAATTTCTAATGAGTATGGATGCAGAATCAAAAACAACAAAAGACCATGAAGAAATTAGAAATTGGGTAACAGAAAGAGGAGGAAGACCAGCAGTAGTACAAGGAACTAAAAGTGATGGAGACGGAGTACTAAGAATAGATTTCCCAGGAGGAGCAGAAGATGGAAGATTAGAAGAAATCACATGGGATGAATTCTTCGAAATATTTGATAACAACGGTCTCTCATTCCTCTATCAAGAACAGTTAGAAAGTGGAGAACAAAGTAGATTCTTCAAATTCATTCGTGAGTAAGCAACTCCTTACTACGACCCCTATCAAAGAGAAGGTTAAACCATCTCTTAATATCACCTGTAAAGATCAGATAGGTAACATATGCAACAAAAAAACCTGCTAAAGAATCTATGATGTAGTGCTCAGCACCATACCAAGTTGCAAAGGCAATAACTAGGGGAACTATAAAGACAGGTATAAACCTCTTTCCAAAAGCCCTAACCAAAAACAAACATGAGAAGAATGGCCACGCTGCATGGTGAGATGGGAATGCTGCAAAATTGTTGTTACCATATGTACTCACCAAAGTAACATACTTTGCTGAAAGAAAATCATATGACAACATCACCCTATTTAATTCAGGAAGAAGACCAACCTCAGAAGCATACCAAGGCGGTGCAGACGGATACAAAATATATATCAAAGTATCAAAAAGAGAAAAAGCAACTAGACCATACATGTATGGTTTAAACAGCTCTTTCTTCTTAAACCAGAGAAAGAAACCTACCAACAACCAGAACCAGAAGAAAGAGGTGTAGAAGATGAAAAGTACAAAGTCATACCAACTAGGAACAAAGATCTCTGCTAAAGGATTAGAGAGAGCATATTGAAGAAATACAGTCGGAATTTCTCCTCCCATTGTAAAAAGAACTCTCTCAATATCAATTAGGAGTGAATCAATTAACTGCCTATCAAAATATGTCGCTATTACATATCCCCTCCCCCTTAAGAATTCATAAAGGTAAAAAAGTGCTATTGGTAATGCCCAATCTCTAACAAATTCCTTCTGTTTACCCAAAACGATAGATACAACCACTAAAGTTAGTACAATCATATCTAATGCAAAACGCATAAAGAAGAAATTGGATATTATTAACAGTACAACTACAAGTATTAGTATGATGGTAGTCAGGTGTCTTTTTAAGAAATCTCTCACTTTAACTCTCTTTAGTTTATATTTCCCAGTCTATCAAAATATCCAACAGGTTTACAAACAAAACTTCTGTTCTGTGCTAATATTATAAATAACTTGTATATGCTTAATATGCAAAAGAAAAACTCCCAACCCTGTTGTCCTAAGTTTGATCCCAAACCCTGGGAAAACACACAACACTTATGGAAGGACAAGCTCTTTATCAAAGGCCATGTAGCACAAATATTCCATATTCCACTAAATATGAACTCAGTAATGTCAAAATTATGGAAACAGATTGAAAAAGAAAAAGCTTCTCCAGATACTAGTGACTTCTTAATGCTTGCATATGATCCCTCACCATGGGAATCTGAACTCTATATGAGTGTTACAAAAGAGATAGAGAATGCAGAGAACAGTAAAATATCAGGGACCTTCATCAGTAAGGTATTTGATGGTCCATACAACGCTGTTCCCAAGTGGATAGAGGAGTTTGATGAGTATTTAAAGAAGGATGAAAAGATCGCTAAAAAATATTACTTCTACTACACAACATGTCCCAAATGTGCCAAGGAGTATGGTCATAACTATGTAGTAGCCTTTGCACAGGTCGAGTAGTTTTGAAAAATATTACAAATATCGTTTAGAGTTTTAAGGTGTTACAACAACTTTAATACTATTTAAGAACCTAACTATTGACATTTCTAAGCATATACAATTAACTATATATTAAGAATGCTATGATTCATATTCGGTAAACATGGTCGCCTGAGAATATGAGGAGCTAGTGGCGAAACCGGTCTCACAATGTGACAT
>CAYVBS010000006.1:0-5922 GCA_964449955.1 uncultured Candidatus Saccharibacteria bacterium
TTAATGAAAGTAACAGGAGATGTAGTAACAAGTGGACAATCCAATCTAGGAAGCTTAGAAGAAAGATGGAGTGACATATATGCAAGTGGAAGCATTAGACTAGGAAACAGTGGTAGTGAAGGAAGTATTAGATACAACGTAGAGAAACACACACTAGAGTTTAGTAACAATGGAGTAGACTGGATATCACTAAGAGATCTTAAATCACAGAATACACTCTCACCAGAATATCCAGGAGCAGTCCTCTATGCTGACGGAACAGATAACTACGGAACCATGACATCCGATGTAGATGATGTAGAAAGTAAGTACTTAAACTACTACCAGTGGACCTCAGAGCTCTCTACTCTCCAGGATTACGATATATTAGTACGTATTACTCTTCCAGATGACTTTGTAAGCTGGAATGAAGAAGGAATCACTCTAGACTTTGTAACAGAAAACTCTGCCTCTGTTGAAAACAACAAAGTAGATCTGTACCTGTACGGCTCTGAAACCAATCAAAGCAGTGATGTAGAATCCAAAGACAACATTAGTAAACTAGCAGGACAATGGCAGAGAATATCACTAAAAGGAAGTGAAATAGACAAGTGTGATAGTGCAGGAGAAACATGTGTACTAAAGATAAATATGAGCTCAAAAGACAACTACTATGTGAGAGTGGGAGATATAGTTCTTAACTATAACCGTAGCCTGTAGAATGCCGAAGAAAAGAGAACTCCCTCATAACTTAACAAAAGTTAGGCAGAAAGTACCAGTAATATGGTTGTTAGGGCCAATCTTCCTCCTCACAATATTAATATCCTCTCTCATGCTCTTCTCGAAGAAAGAAAATGATGAAATATTAATCATAGAGCAGAACAACATACTCTTTAAAAATCAAAATCCAGACTTCGAAGTAAACTTTGTAAAAGAAGAAGAAAACACTTACATACACTTTCAAGCTAGAAAGAGTAACACCAACCCCTTCGAAGAGAAAAGTAGTACAGTTTTAGAGAAGGTAGAAGAAACACTTGGGTTAAACAGGGTTGAGAGAGGTATAAAGCTCTCTCTTAAGGGCATTTCTTTTGATGAAACAGTGCGTGAAATATTAGAAAGTAAAAACCATTCGATCACACTCCCTGAACAAGAAAGTAAAGCATATGACTTTGAACTGACCGAACAGGGGAGAGACATATCGAATGAAAACGAAGAGAATATTTCTAAACAAACTGTAATATCTAAAGATATCTCAGAGGGCATAGATATAGAGTATCAAATAATTAAGGGCAAAGGATTGAAAGAAGAAATAGTATTGAAGGAATTACCCTCATATACTAGTGAGTGTAGTAAAGGAGAGTGTTTACTACCTGCAAACATATTTTACTTTAACCTAGAGCTTGATGAAGGCTTAAAGCTTAAAAGAAGTATAGAGGATGGTACATACTACTTTACAGACTCTAACAACAACTACTATGCCCATTTCCTTCCAGAATATGCTAAAGATGCCCTAGGTAACAAAACTACCAAGGTATATGTAGAAATCAATGAAACTGATACAAAGAATATATTTGAAATATCAGTTACACTGGATGCTCAGTGGTTACTAAGCGAAGAGAGAGTATTCCCAGTAAGAATAGATCCAAGTATTGTCCATGATACAACGGGAGTTTTTAAAGAGGGAACATATGAAGGTACACAGTTAACTAATTTACCATCAATACAGCTTAAAGAGGGTAGTATGGGAGAATATACCTCTAAGATCGTGGATATGGGGGAAAACTCTAGGCTTAAAGATATCGAAGTAAAAGGATATGCCTCAGGTACAGGAAATGGAGAAACACCATTCTCAACGAGTGGATTAATGGCACAGTGGAATTTTAATGAAAACAGTGATAACAAAGCCAACAATATGACAGAGTATGATACCCAATGCAACTTAACATTAAACAGCTTTTTAGACTTAACTAAACAAGATGCACTTCCCAAGAGTGGATGGAGCAAGGTCTACAGTAAGTGGGGAAATGGAGCATTACTGTTTGATGGTGTAGATGACTATGCATTAGGGAGTATTCCAAACCTGTCTCAGAAAGATCAATATTCAGTAGAGCTCTGGGTATTACCTGTAAAGAGTGACTCACCTCAAAGCTATACATTTACTTCTAGGTTGGGCTCCTTGGTTATTGATGAAGAGAAATGGAAGATATCTAGTGGAAATGAAATATATGATTCTCAAATACCAGTAGATTACTATAACTGGCAGCATATAGTGATCAATTTTGAAAAAGGTAATAACAAAGCAACAATATTTGTAAATTCAGAGCATACAGAATTTGATAGTTTCAACCCTATAGACAACCAGAGTAATGCAGTATATATAGGAGGATACCCGTCTAAGCCATTTTTCAAAGGAGTAATCGATGTAACAAGAATATATGAAAGAACTTTAACAGATAGTGAGATCTACTCAAACACTCAAAGTGGGTATATAGGGGTACAGTACAGAGTAAGCTCAGATGGTAATGCTTGGAATGAATGGTTGAACTCTAAACAGAAAGAAATTAAGGCAACAGAAGAAGAGCTTAAAATGACCAAGGATCTCTCTGCATACACTATTAACTTTGAAGAGAGTACAATTGAAAATCCCCAATTACTCTCATTCCTAATTGCTGGAGATAGTAAAACAGGTAGCCTTCGAGGGCAGTTTATGGATAGTGAGGAAGAGGAGTTTGATAACAGCAGACCCATAGCGTCGTTAAGCTTTGTTTGTCCAGCGGATAGTAATATTAACCCTGTAGTTGAAGGTAAAGATATAGAACTTACTTTAACTCAGGTCTCGTACTTAACCTTCTCACTAGAGGGTACTACTCTTAGTATATATGTAAACGGTTTTCTTTCAGATGAAGTAGAAGTAAGTGACACCTTTGTACTAAATGAAGAGAGTGTTCAAGTATCCGAATGTACACCAAAGTGGTATTCCAATACCGCTGTAACCACTTCTAAAGCTAGAAATATGTATGAAAATGAAACATATGTAAATGAAATAGAAGTGAGGTTTAGAGCAGATCTACAAAGCAGTAACCTCATTACAGACTCCTCTGACAAAGAGTTTACAGTAAGTGAAATACCATATGGGAGTGTAGACAGTATTGAGAACTTAAATATTGGGGATACAGTGATCATTAAAGAGAAGCAGGGAGAAGTTGAATACATTGCAGAAGGAGTAGTTCTTTCTGCCAACAGAGTTACAGGTCAGATTACTGTTACCCAGTGGAATGAGGGAAGCATATTCCCCCCATCAGGCTTTACAATCAATTCTAAGGTGTTCAAATGGCAGAGGGTATATATACCGGCTCGGGAGAATTTAAACACCCTTTCTGGGGATCTAGGAGGCTTGTATTTTGAGAAAGCTAATGAAAGTGATGCAGAGTATCTCTTCAAAGACTTTAAGTTCATTACCCCATTTGAAATAGAGCAGGAGTGGAACTTCAGCAGTCTGTTAGAGAGATATTTACAGTACAGATTAATCTTTCTTACCCAAGATAAAGGCATATCACCATATGTAACAAGGGTAAGTATAGAGTATGATATATTAGGACCAAGTATGGAAAATGTAATGAGACATGGTAAATGGTTTAACAATGGACAGAAACAATCATACTGGTGGGCTAATTAATTTAAATTACTTACAAAATGAGTGTAAAAGATGTATTAGGAGACAACAAGAAGTTTCTGCTACTTGTAGGACTACTAGTCTTAGTGTGCCTGTTAGTTGTATATGCCATATCCTCTGGATGGTATGGAGGTGGAGTTGATATAGGGAGAAACAGTTACAGTAGAGCACAAGATGTAATGGAGGAAGATATTGATTATCAAGTATCGATTAAAACTATATACGGAGATATAGTGGTAGACCTGTATTCGGAGGTTGCTCCGGAAAATGTTAATAGCTTACTCTTTCTTGCAGGAAAGGACTACTATGACGGCTTAACCTTCCATAAGGTGATAAATAGTTTTGTGATACAAGCTGGAGATACAACAGGAGATGGAAACAGCGATCCAGGATATACTGTCCCCTTAGAAAACGAATCATCTGCTTTCAAAGAGTACAGTGTTGGAATGGCAAATGCATCTCAGTTCTTCATAGTATTGCCAGGTGCAGAGATGTCTAACTTTAATGGACAGTATACTTTAATAGGGGAAGTTATACAGGGATTTGATGTCGTGAACTCCATTGCTAAAGTGGAAGTAGATGATAACAACAAGCCTATAAACGATGTGGAGATTAGTAATATACTGATCCTTGAAAACTAGAACTACAGGGTAAAGATATTAATCTAAAGTTAATATTCTTTCGGTAGGATATACCTATTGAAAGACTCTGTAAAAATAAAAAATATAGCTATCTTAATTTTTACCTACTTACTAGGATTTCTCTCCAGCCTGTTCTTTACATATTACGAGGAAATAGATTTAAAACAAATCTATCTATTACTTAATAGGGAAACCACTATTGGGGAACCCATCCAAATAGAGGAAGTACCAAGAAAGGAGGAAACTGATGGATCCATAATAGAAGAGGTCGAGGTAGAAGAAATTGATAAATGTGCTGTCCTAGCAGATATTAGCGGGGCTATTAAAAATCCTGGAGTCTACTGCTTTGAAGCGGGTTCAACGGTAGTAGATGGGGTAAAGAAAGCAGGTGGTTTTCTTACATCAGCAGGATTTAAATATATATCAATGAAAATCAATCTGTCTAAACCACTCCTAGACAACAGTAAGATATATATTCCGTTCCAAAGTGATCTGCACTGTGAAGTAGTTAAGTTTGAGCTACCCAAGGAGGTTGAGCAGATCATTGAACCTCCTAACGAAAATCCTCCCAACAATGGTGGAAACAGTGAGGAGGAATGTATAAACATCAATACGGCTTCCAAAGAGAAGCTAATGGAACTTAATGGAGTCGGAGAGGCTACAGCTCAGAAGATAATTGATGCTAGGCCATTTAATGCCATAGAGGATATCCTAAATGTCAGTGGTATAGGTACAGCAACCTTTGAGAAATTCAAAGATGATATCTGTATTTGACAGGATTAGGGTAAGAATATTTGCTCTAATACTGTTTTTCATAGACTGTAAGGTGATATCCTTCTGTTTTACAATTAGCATAGAGCTAGTTTTGTTAACTTTTTTACTCCAGAAGCACTCACTTGGGGAATCTGAGTTTCCCATTGAAGCAGTAGCAATCTTTACCACGACCCAGCTGTTTCTTGTCCTAGTTTCATACGGGGTGTTCAGGGATGTTCAAAATACCACCACATATTTAAAACTCATTGCAATATCAGTGCTTCTAACTCTACCTATCTCCTTGACCTACTCATTTAAAACTAGAACCTTAATTGAAAAAGTCCAAAGTTTCATAGGGCAGGAGGTAAGCATATCTGCTACTGTTGAGAGTATTGAGGGAGGAGGGAAGAGCACTGTTGGAGCTAAGAGGGGTGGTCTTGGAAAAATATTAGTACAGGAATCATCTAAAACCGTTTTACATGTTGGAGATAGGTGCATTTTTAAAGGAAAACTTGTGGAACCTAAAAGTTATGAAGATTTCGATTACAAGAAATATCTTTACCGAAAGGGAATATATTCAATATTACAGGTAACATCGATAGAGTGTAGTAAAAACAAATCATTTCTACTTGCTTTTAGATCTAATCTTGAAGAGGTAGTAGAAAGTCTCATACCTGAACCTGAAAGCTCACTTCTAATAGGGGTAATGCTGGGAACTAAGCGGGAATTTACTGATGAATTTGATGAAATAGTGAGGAATGCTGGGGTAAGTCATATTGTAGCGGCATCAGGATACAATGTGTCAATACTGTTAGTTGCAGTTGAGAAGATATTTGGATTTCTTAAGTCAAAGAGTAGGGTGGTAGCACAACTAAC
>CAYVBS010000006.1:6022-20703 GCA_964449955.1 uncultured Candidatus Saccharibacteria bacterium
CTCTCCACTGTCTCAGTACTTGCTAATTTCTTAGTACTACCTGTCATTGAAAGTACAATGATCTGGGGATTACTATCGGTTCTTACCTATTTAATATTTCCGTCATTTAATCTTCTGTTCACACCCCCATATCTACAGCTTCTAGTATTCAAATATGTGATCACGCTTCTATCACCAATTAAGAGTGTAGAGCTTGTAATTAAACCTGTAGTTTTAATCAGTATTGCATACACCTTACTTTTTACTTTCTGCTTACTTAAATACCCAATAGAGAATGAAAAAAGAAATTACTACTTTAAAAAAGCTTTACAACATATTCATAAGTCAGGCATTTAACCTACTATGGGTTCTACTATCAATACTGTATATCACCCTTGTAAAACCCATTAACTGTGTAGTATTTCTAGATGTAGGACAGGGAGATGCAACATTAATACAGCAAGGAGATATTCAAATATTAATAGATGGGGGAGATGATTTAAATGTTGTCTACGAGCTCTCTAAATATATGAAGTTCAATGATAGGAGGATAGAGGTAGTTGTACTGACACATCCCCACGATGATCATTTGGTGGGGATATTGGAGGTAATGGATAGGTACGAGGTAGGAGAGATCTGGATATATCCAGTTTGTTACAACAATCCTAACTACAAGTTACTGTTAGAATCAGGAGTTAAGATAAGGGAGGTAGAGGAGGGAATGAACTTTAATATAGAAGATATCAGGCTAAATATATTGTGGCCTGTAGAAAACAAAACTGCTGAATGTGAAGTAGGTAAGTACAAATCTTGGGATGGGAATATTAACAATGACTCCTTAGTGATACATGTCGAACACCTAAATAAATCGTTCTTACTAATGGGAGATGCTGAGGAAGAGGTAGAAAAGGAACTAAACATAAATTTCAAGGTTGATTTTCTTAAAGCAGGACATCACTGTTCTAAAACTTCCAGCAGTGAAACATTCTTAAAAATGGCGAAACCCTCCAAAGCCATATGTTCCTGTGGAGAGGGGAATAAGTTTGGACATCCAAGTAGTGGAACATTGAAAAACTTCTCCTCTTTAAATGTACAATACTTTGTAACATATGAGAGTGGAAATATTGTGGTAAGGTAGGTGAAGAGCCTTCCTGTGTGGTAAAATTGTCATGTGCTGTACTCGTAGCTCAATTGGATAGAGCATTGGTTTGCGGAACCAAAGGTTGACAGTTCGATTCTGTCCGAGTACGCATAGTAACCCCGAGCTATGGAAAATGCTTTATCTGTAGGAGATATAAGTAGACTAGGGTACTGAGTATTAAAATGATATATAATTTCTTGAAGCACCCGTAGCTCAACTGGATAGAGCATCGGTCTTCGGAACCGAGGGTTGTGGGTTCGAATCCTTCCGGGTGCGCTTTAATATATTTAATACCACTATGCTTACACTTAAAAAAGAGTTAGAAGAGAAGCTTTCAAGTATATTAAAAAGGTGGGATGTAGATGGAAGCAAGGTGTTTGTAGAGGAGACATCAAATCTCAGCAAGGGTGATCTAACTACTAATATAGCTATGCAGATAAGTAGAGAACTAAGCAGTAACCCAAGAGATATTGCTCAAGATATAGTTTCAGAGCTGGGGGATATTGAGAATGTAGAGAAGATAGAGATAGCTGGTCCTGGCTTTATAAACTTCTACCTCTCTGAGTCATATTTAAAGAGCGTAATATCAAATATATTAGAAAATGGTAATGATGCTTTTAAACTTGATACAAAAGCAGGACAAAATTTGGTAATCGAATATACGGATCCCAATCCATTCAAAGTTCTTCATATTGGTCACCTGTATACCAACATGGTAGGAGAAGCTTTTGCAAGGCTACAGGAAGCTCTAGGAGGTAATGTAAAGCGAGCAATATACCAGGGGGATGTCGGACTCCATGTAGCTAAAACAATGTGGGGATTAATGAAGATAGTGGTGTGGGAGAAGGAGTATACATTTGAAGAACTGAAGAATATGCCTCTTGCAAAGCGTGTAAATGAGCTAGGTAGGGCATACGGAATGGGTAATGAATGCTATGAGGAATCAGAAGACATCGATGCTACAACCTTGATTAGAAATCTTAACTACTACATATTCTCACTCTACATACCATCTCTGCCAAAGAAAGACTACTTCGAAAAGCTTGAAGAAATAGGTATAAAAGAGTGGTACTTTGAAGGTAGAAAATGGTGTATGGACTACTTTGAGGAGATATATGAAAGAACAGATACCAAGTTTGATTACTACTTCTTAGAAAGCGAAATGAGTGCAAAAGGCTTAGATATAGTATTAGACAACACGGACGGAAAAGGTAAAGGCATATTTAAGAGTGATGATGGTTCGATAATATATGAGGGAGATCCTCAGAAAGGTCTTCATACAAGAGTATTCGTAAACAAAGATGGTCTTCCTACATACGAAGCAAAAGAGTTGGCATTAGCTTTAGCTAAAGAGGAGAAAATTGAGTACAGTGAATCTGTAGTAATTACTGGAGATGAGCAAACCAGTTACTTCAAGGTGGTTTTCGACGCACTTTCGCACTTAAACCCGAAGCTTGCTAATGTATCTAAACATTACCCTCATGGTATGGTAAAGTTGCCTGGAGGTAAAAAAATATCTAGTAGGAAGGGCGAGATATTAGGAGGCGAGTGGTTACTCAACGAGACACAGACCCAAGTAAAAGAGGTAATGAACTCAAGTGAGAAGCATTCAACTGGAAACATAGATGATATTAGTAACACTATTGCAGTAGCCGCAATTAAGTATGCATTCCTTAAAGTGTCTGTAGGGAAAGACGTAGTCTTTGATATTGAGAAATCGATCAGCTTCGATGGTGACACTGGGCCATATCTTCTCTATGTTTACGCAAGATGTATGTCGCTGCTAAGAGAGGGTGGAAACGAAGCTATAGAGAGAGGCGAGCTAGAAACTAGCGAGGAGAAAGAGCTAGTGCGAGTACTTAGCAAATTCGAAAATACACTGCTAGCCTCGGCTGTAGAGTATTCACCCAGCATACTTTGTGAATACCTGTTTGATTTAGGTCAGACATTTAACAAATTCTACCAGAATGTTAGGATCCTTGATTCAGAAAGAAGAGCAGAACTCTTAGCTCTAGTTAGAGCTACAGCTCAAACAATGAAGTACGGATTAGACAGACTTGGAATAAAGACCGTGGATCAGATGTAGTACCGGGGTGTAGTTCAGATGGCTAGAACGCTACGTTCGGGACGTAGAGGTCGCCTGTTCAAGTCAGGTCACCCCGATTTAACTCTTCTGTGCTAACTGTCCACATGCACCCTCAATATCACTACCATATGATTTCCTAATGGTAGCATTGATTCCATTGTTAGTAAGGTACTCTAAGAACTCTTCGCTATTCTCTGATCTCTTGTATGTTGAGTTAGGAGTAGGGTTATAGTTAATAAGGTTTACTAATGCTAAACGATCCTTAAGAAGCTCTACCAGCTCTCTTGCATCCCCTAAACTATCATTTACATCCTTAAGTAATACATATTCATACGTAATTCTTTTGTTTCTTCGAACTACATCTTCATCCAGTAATCTAAAGAGCTCATTTAAGGGATTTGTTTTAGAAACACTAGGCATTAAAACATCTCTTAACTTTTGAGTAGGGGAATGCAAACTAATTGCAACCTTAACTCCTAAGTCCATATCAAGGAATTTTCTAAGTTGAGGAATGTAACCAGAGGTTGAAATTGTTACACGTCTTCTGCTTAGTCCAAATTTCTCTTTGTCCGTAAGTATTTGTATCGAGTGTGGAACATGCTCTAAATTAAGCATTGGCTCTCCCATGCCCATGTACACAATATTAGTGATATGTTTACTAGAGGTTTTTAATATTCTGGCAAAGAACAGTACCTGATCTACTATCTGGTGTGCATCAAGCACTTCATCTAATCCCATCTGTCCAGTAGCACAGAATGTGCACCCAACTGGACATCCACTCATACAGCTTACACAAACAGTATTTCTGTCTCCCTCCTTTATCAAGACACTTTCTACAAAGTTACCTTTTTCTGTTGTAAACAAAGCTTTCTGAGTACCTTCAGATCTTGATTCTTCCAACTTTTGTAATTTAAGCCTAGAGAATGGGATCTCAACCTTTAATTTCTCCCTAAGTTCCTTTGGCCAAGTAGTTAATTCTTCCCAAGAATTAATGTATTCTTGGTAGTACTGTTTGTTGAATTGATTAATTCTAAAACTTTGTAAATTTTTCTCTTTTGCAAAGATATCTAACATGCTCTACAATTATACACGATAACTTAGCTATACAAGCTGCCCATGGCTGTACAATTTGATTACATTGCTCCTAAGGGATGGAAACCTAAAAATCCTGATGAAAACTGGTTAATTACATATCTGGATATTGAATTAGCAGATGGAGTTCCTCAAGATAAGTTTGAAGATGCTGCTGCATCATGCGCAGCTGAAAGCTCTACAGGGACCTGGACAGAAGTGTTTTCGGGTAAGAACTCTGGAGTAAAGCTTGCTAACAAGCTAAAAGCAATCGCGTTTGACCTGGATCCTAAAACAAAGACGTTTAAAATAGCATATCCCATAGAATTGTTTGAACTGGGTAATATGTCAGGAATATTAGCCGGTATCGCAGGAAATATTGACAGTATGAAGATGCTTAAAGCATTTAGATTACTAGATGTAAGATTTCCTAGAAAGATGGTTCAAAGTTTCCAAGGACCACAGTTTGGAATAGATGGAGTAAGAGAATTCATGCAAATGGAAAGAGGACCTTTGCTTTGTACTGTACCTAAACCTAAAGTAGGCAGAACTGCTAAAGAGCAGGCAGAGTTAGCTAAAATACTCTTTACTGCTGCTAATGGAGAGTATCAAGGTATAAAGGATGATGAGAACTTAACAAGTCTTTACTTCAACAAGTTTGAGGACAGGTGTAAGAGAGTACATGCTGTTCAAAGAGATATTGAGAAGAAAACAGGTAAACGTAAATTCTACCTATGCAATACAACTCATTCTGATATGGATATAATGATGGAAAGAGCTGAAATGATCAAGGCAGAGGGAGGAAGATGGTTAATGATGGATATTGTAACTACTGGGTTTACAGCTTTACAGACAATGAGAAAGCATAATCCTGGTCTAGCAATACATGCCCATCGAGCTATGCATGGACTTCTGGATAGGGAATCAGGACCTGGGGTCTACAACAGGGGTGATATTGTTGATTTCTCCATGTCTATGATAGTAATTGCTAAGATATCAAGATTACTTGGTGTAGATTCATTGCATGGAGGAGCTCCTAAAACGAAGATGGAAAACTACGGAGAGCCTAAGTTGATACAGGAAGTCTTACAGAATGATATTACTCCTGAAACTGATATTACACTTGGACAGAACTGGTTTGGAATGAAAGGAGTATGGCATACAGCATCAGGTGGATTACATGCAGGTACTGTAGGAGACTCAATTAAACAGTTAGGTGAAGATCTAATCGTACAGTGCGGTGGAGGTTCACTAGGTCATCCATGGGGTATAGAAGCGGGTGTGGAGGCCATAGTGCAGGCCAGAGACATTGCAATGGATAGAGGAGATATCAAGCAGTGGATTGTTGATAATCCAGACTCTGCATTGGCCAAGGCCGCCTCTCATTGGGGCTTTGATCCTAGAATAGTGTATTAAAATACTTAGAAAATTAGTGTACAATACCCAACATGAGCAACAAAGGAATAACAGCAAGAGAACAAGACTATTCCCAGTGGTATCTAGATGTAATAGATAGAGCCCAACTAGCAGAAAACTCCTCAGTTAGAGGCTGTATGGTGATAAAGCCATATGGATTTGCAATATGGGAGAACATCAAGAAAGAATTAGACAGAAGAATCAAAGCAAGTGGAGCTGAGAATGCATATTTCCCAATCTTCATACCAAAGTCTTTCTTTTCAAAAGAAGCTAGCCATGTAAAAGGATTTGCTAAAGAGTGTGCAGTAGTAACGCATTACAGGCTTAAAGAATCAGAAGATGGTAAGAGTGTAATTGTGGATCCAGATGCAAAATTAGACGAAGAACTCATAGTAAGGCCAACATCTGAAACTATAATCTACGATACTTATTCAAGGTGGATATCCTCTTGGAGAGATCTCCCTTTAAGGATCAATCAGTGGGCTAATATTGTTAGATGGGAGAAGCGAACACGTCCATTTCTTAGGACTGCAGAATTTTTGTGGCAGGAAGGACATACTGTACATACTACACATGAGGAGGCTCAGGCAGAAGTACACTCTGCACTAGATATGTATGGTGATTTTGCAAGAGAAATGCTTGCAATGGAGACACTTTCTGGAAAGAAATCCCTACTTGAGAAGTTTGCTGGTGCAGTGGATACATACGGTATAGAAGCCTTAATGCAAGATGGAAAAGCATTACAGTTTGGAACATCACATGACCTTGGACAGAACTTTGCTAAAGCATTTAATATCCAGTTTACGGATAAAGATGGAGAGCAGAAATACCCATGGCAGACTAGCTGGGGTGTAAGCACAAGAATGATGGGAGCTGTAATTATGACTCATAGCGATGATAGTGGTTTGGTTTTACCCCCTAATATTGCACCTATAAAAATTGCTATAATCCCAATCTTCAACAATGAAAATAAGGATCAAATCCTCAACTATGCAAGAGAGGTATATACCTCACTGCAGGGTATAGTTCCGGATATCAAACTCGACGATCGGGATTTTGTATCTCCCGGTTTCAAGTTCAATGAGTGGGAGAAGAAGGGAGTACCTTTGAGAGTGGAAATAGGAGCTAGAGAAGTAGAGCAGAATAATGTGGTTGTAGTTAGAAGAGATACTAGTAAGAAAATGGCTGTAACAAAAGAGAATCTGGCTAGTGAAGCACAGAGTTTACTCTCTGATATACAGCAAAATCTTCTCCAAAGATCCAAGGAAATACTTGTAACTGGTACTCACAGAGTGGAAACATATGAAGAATTTAAAGAGGTAATATCTACTAAGAAAGGCTTTGTTAAGGCCAATTGGTGTGGTGATCCTGAATGTGAGGAAAAAATAAAAGCAGAGACCAAAGCTACTACTCGATGTTTAACCCCAGATGGAGTAGGGAAGAAAGGTAAGTGTATTTACTGTGGCAAGGAGTCCAGCGAGGAGTGGACATTTGGAATTGCTTACTAGTGAAACTTTAGAAATTTTGCAAATTTCCCTCTTTAACTAAATACCCCAAATTGATCAAACTCTGTCATCTTTATCTGAGATCCTTTTTAATAGGTGTGCTGTTACTTGCGGTCGAATGCTTGTCAGTACTTTACTTCTTTGGGGAGTGCAAGAAGAGTATCCGCCATGTTTGCATCAAATATTCAATACTTTAATATGGCAGTATCCATTTGAAGGGTAGCTCTTTTTCACAGAAGAAATACAAAGCAAGAGGTAGACCACTTTTTTAAAAAAGTGTATAATCCCTAAAGGTTTAGTAACACAATTCTACTACTCAGTTAGTTTTACTACAGTCAATACCTGTTAAAATGCCCCCTACTAATCAAATATTAATTTGTTTAAGGGCGTAAAATGGCTGATTTAGAATCAGAGATATCCCTAGAAGAGAGAGATAACAGAGAGTTAGAAGTCTCTGAGAAATACTCAATATATACAGCTGCAGAGGCTCTCGTGGTTGGAGCTGAGTATAACTGGAGGCTAGATACATATGATGATCCCGAAGGTATTCAGTTTAAACAGTGGATAGAGAGGCCTGCACTTGATGGAGAAGGAAAGGTGGATGAAAGACTTAAACCAATTTGGGATGTTTTTGAGAATGAACCCTTGGATAGGGAGATTGAAGAAGCTATCGGTTCCTCTAATAAGTGGGATGTTTGTAAATGGGCAGTAGCTAATCTTTCCAAAGCATTAAAAGAGGAAGGTATACTCCAAAGTTTAGTAAATTCGAGTGAGGAAGATAGAGAAAGGGTTACGGAATTAATTAACTCTTCTGATTTAAAGATGCAAATGATTCATTACTTAAAGCATAGAGAAAAAGCGGTTGCTCTTAGAAAGGGTTTGCGAGTTGAAGAGGAAAGGTTGGGAGATGTAAAGGAATTAATGGAATTATGTGGAATATTAGCTCTTCAGTTTCCTGAATAGCCACTGACCAGTAAAACTATTCTTGTTTTGTATAACATCATCTACTGTACCTTCTGCAACTATCTTTCCTCCGTTATTACCACCTTCTGGTCCTAAGTCTATAATCCAGTCTGCAAATCTAATTATGTCTAGGTTGTGTTCAATGACAATTACTGTATTACCTCTTGAAACTAATTTCTTAAGAAGTATCAAAAGCTTATCAATGTCGTAGAAGTGTAAGCCTGTAGTTGGTTCGTCCAGTATGTATATCGTATGACCTCTAGTCATTTTGGAGAGCTCCTTGGCAAGCTTAATTCTCTGAGACTCTCCACCAGAGAGGGTGAGTGCTGACTGTCCAAGTCTTATATATCCCAATCCTACATCCTGTAGTATATCGAATTTGTTCTTGAGGGAAGGAATATCTTTAAAGAAAATAACGGCCTCATCCACAGTCATCTCCAGTACCTCGGAGATATTTTTACCTTTATAATCAACACTTAAAGCATCTTCATTATATCTTTTACCATTGCACAGATCACAAGTAACATACATATCTGGTAGGAACTGCATTTCTACTTTGATTTGACCATCACCTTTACACTTCTCGCACCTCCCTCCCTTTACATTAAAGCTAAATCTACCAGCCTTGTAACCCCTTGCTCTTGCTTCCTGTGTTTGGGCAAAAAGGTCCCTAATATATGTAAATATCCCTGTATATGTAGCAGGATTGGATCTCGGAGTCTTACCAATTGGTTTCTGATCTATTCCTATTACTTTGTCTACATACTCTAAACCCTCTAAGTCAGAGTATTGACCCTCTATCTGTTTACCATTCATCTTACGATTCATTAAGGCAGGGTAGAGTGTGTCATTGATTAGAGATGACTTCCCACTTCCTGATACTCCTGTGATACAGGTTAAGGTACTTAGAGGAATTTTTAGATCTATATTTTTTAGGTTATGTGTAGTTACCTCTGTGAGTTTGATAGAGTTGTTCTCCTTCAATGCTAGTTTCTCGCTTTTTAGTTTTTCTCCTATACAGAGCTCTTTGTTGACATACTTCGCAGTTAGAGATTCTGAGTGCTTGATATCATCCAAAGTACCCTGAGCTACAACCTTACCTCCCTTGTCACCCGCTAAGGGTCCAATATCTACAATCCAGTCAGCTCGCTTCATTGTCTCTTCATCGTGCTCAACAACGACAACAGTATTACCTGTATCTTTGAGAGACTCAATTGACTTAAGAAGTTTATCTACATCTCTAGGATGAAGACCAATCGATGGTTCATCGAGGACATATAGTACACCCGATAGTCCGGTTCCTATTTGAGAAGCTAACCTTATTCTCTGAGATTCTCCACCTGAAAGAGTATTGGCTTTTCTTGAAAGAGTTATATAATTAAGACCAACGTTGGTAAGAAAAGTAAGCCTACTACTTATCTCCTTGACTATGGGCCTTGCTATTTCTTTCCTATTTCCCTTGAGTTTAAGATCGCTAAAGAAATTAATGAGCAGATCTATTGGCATTTCAGTTAAATCAATAATATTTCTCTCTTTGATCTCTACACTAAGAGAGTAGGGTTTAAGACGTTTACCTTCACACATGTCACATACCCTTTCTGTCATATATTTTTCAATCTCCATTCTTCTAAAATCAGAATCGGTCTCTTTGTACAAACGCTCTAGCTCATTAATGACACCCTCGTAAGGGACATCATATGTTCTCTCTCTTCCAAATCTGTTTGTATATTGAATCCTATAGGAGTCGTGGGTACCCTTTCCGTAGAATATTAGATCAAAGATCTCCTTGGGATACTCTCTAATAGGGGTCTTCAGAGAGAAATTATGAGTAGCTGCTACACTATCTAAAATCCTTTTTGTCCATGAATCCTTTGTAGTTCTGTTTCCCCAAGGAAATATTCCACCCTCAGCTATAGTTAAACCAGGGTTATACACCTTCTCTACATCGACTTCATTTATAGTTCCCAACCCTGAGCACTTAGGACATGCACCCTCTGGTGCATTAAAAGAGAATGAGGCAGGCGTAATCTTTGGATATGATATTCCACACTCGAAACAGGTATTCTTTTCAGAGTAAAAAGTTTCACTTTCATCTGTTTTAACCTTTATTTCACCATCAGAAAGTGAACTTGCCAATTCTAGTGAATCTGTTAGACGTTTTCTAAAAGCCTCGGGGTCATCTACTAGCATCTGTCCATCAAGTCTGTCTACTATGAGGTCAATATTATGTTTTATATTGGAATCAAGATTTAAGTCCTCTACATCATCTAATAGATATACATTTCCATCAATTATTACTCTTGTAAATCCCTTGGTAAGCAACTTCTCTAGGAGAGCACTGTATTCACCCTTCCTATTTTTTACTAGGGGGGATAGTATCTGGAATTTAATACTCTTTCCAGCAAAAGATTCTTCAATCTGCTCTGCAATTTGTTGAATACTCTGGGATTGAATTATACTTCCACACTTTGGACAGTGAGGTTGTCCAATATGACCATACAAAAGTCTTAAATAGCCATAAACCTCAGTTATGGTGCCAACAGTAGAGCGGGGGTTACTGCTTGTAGTCTTCTGGTCAATAGAAATGGCGGGAGAGAGACCTGTGATAGAGTCCACATCTGGCTTGTGCATTAAGCCAAGAAACTGTCTAGCGTACGAAGAGAGAGACTCTACATATCTTCGCTGACCCTCTGCGTACAAAGTATCAAAAGCAAGGGAAGATTTTCCACTACCCGAAACACCTGTGAATACAACCAATTTGTTTTTAGGTATCTCTAAGGATATATCCTTAAGATTATGCTCCTTAGCACCCTTAATTACTATCTTTTCTTCAAACATATCAACGTCTATTATACCACGACAACCCTCTTCAACCTACATATAATTAATCGGTAAAAGATTATCACCTGCATATCAAAAATGAAGGTTAAGTTACCCAAGTATATTAGTTATTACAGTTATACTAGGCATTTTAGTAGACTAGGGTCTACCTGGGGTGATAAAATGATGTGTTAAGCACCCGTAGCTCAATAGGATAGAGCAACGCACTCCTAACGCGTAGGTTACTGGTTCGATTCCGGTCGGGTGCGTTTAATGTATTATGTATGTATCAATATTTATAGTATTGAGGTTCTTATCTGTAGCAGATGGCTCTACTTCTAGTGTAAACACTCTATCTTTTGCAAAATTGATTCCTACTAAAACCTTCTCATCTACACTATTAAGTAATGCTGTCTTGTTATCCCCATCCTTATCTGCAA
The DNA here is from genome assembly GCA_964449955.1 of uncultured Candidatus Saccharibacteria bacterium. Taxonomy (GTDB): domain Bacteria; phylum Patescibacteriota; class Dojkabacteria; order SC72; family SC72; genus CAYVBS01. Next base: position 17,444 of record CAYVBS010000006.1, read on the forward strand.
TATAAAGGGAGTTATCTTCAACAAAGGTAATGTATGAAGAGCTAGAGATCCATCTCACATCCTTAGCATCTCCACTTACGTTTTTAATTCGTTTTGCACCAATTTCAATAGTATGGTTGCTCTCCTCTTTATCAAACACAAAGACACCGTACTCTGAACCCTGTTTATATATTAGTTTTAAGTTATCATTTGCAAACTGTACAAAGGAAGAGGGATGAGGAGATATCAAAATATATTTCTTTTCTTCCATACTGTACCAGTAAGAGGCTTGATCAGTACTAATATATACACCCTGAGCATTCTGGTTTATATGTATACTATCAATATCTCCAACGGACTTTGTACTCTCCGGAGAATTTGTAAAGAAAGTATATTCCATTTCCTCTGCATCTTCTTGATATGCCTTTATATATTCAACATTCTTCTGGAAGAACAGATCATTTACTAATATTTTTGGATTAGAGCCATCCATTTCTGTCTGAGTTAAGATATATGCATAAACACTATCACTATCCTTAAACTCCCTATTTAACTCTAACTGATAGAAGTAACCCTGCTCATCAGTAGTCCATATATATTTTCTGTCATCATTCTTTTTAAACAGAAGATATCTAGTCTCCCTTTCTATATTAAAAGAGATCAACTCTTCATCGGATTCAAACATCAAATACCTGTTGTTCTTAGCCCATGTAGTCGTATAGCTGGAGAAAGCACCTATCGGAAGCACTTCTAGATTTGCTAAGGTAGAAGTCTGATTAGAATCAAGGTAGTACTTGGTTGTACCATCCTCATCTTTTACTGTAAGTACTGCAAGCTGACCATTGGGCGAGAGTAACATATCGAGCGTAGTAGGGGTCTTAGTTTCCAAAGTGAACACAACTTCCGGATTAGGGCTTAAATCCCAGAAAGTTGTATTAACATCATATCTCCATATCTTGTAAGTATATGTATTACTTTTACTCTCTGTTTTACTTGTTAGTATGAATATATGATCATATGACTCATTAATCCAACTCTTTATATATTTCTCATCCTCTAATGTAAAAACATTCTCCTTAGCAATTTCACTCCTTATCAACCATGGCAAAACAGGAGTAGATTTCTCCTCTTTAATTTCAATATCCTTGTTCCAGTCAATATATCCACTTTTCCTCACATTTATACTGTATATACCAACAGGTAAGCTCATACTTCTTGGAGTTCGTCCTTTTTCCTCAGAGTTAACAAACACATCTGCCAGAAATGGCTCAGATTCAACAGTTAATACCCCTGTTCTAATGACAGATCTGTTTAGAGGATCTAATCTCCATCCATTTGCATACAGGTAAATTAAAGCTGAGCCTGCGAGGATGAATACTGTTGCAAAAAGGGAGATAAAAGAAAGTAGTCTCTTGTCTAGTTTTGATTCTTCCATAGTGATTTAGTATATCACATCTCTTAAATATTGAAACTTGCTTCTTAGGAGTAAGAGCTTTTTAAAAAGAGTTTTTGTGATAAAATGTGAGCATGTTAGGAAAGAAATTAGGAGTAGACTTAGGAACTGCTAACTCCATAGTATTTGTTCAGGGAGAGGGTATTGCTTTTGTAGAACCTACTGTAGTTGCAATAGATACAAATAGCTACAAGGTAATAGCAGTAGGATCTGAAGCAAAGCGAATGATTGGTAAAACACCAGATAATATCATCGCTAAGAGACCTATGCGAAGTGGAGTTATCGCAGATTCTAGAGTCACAGAGGCTTTACTAAAGTACTTTTTTAATAAAGCATTGGGAAAATTTAGGTTCTTTAAACCGGAAGTGGTAATAAGTGTACCAGCTGGTATAACAACGGTAGAGCAGAGAGCTGTATATAAAGCAGCAACTAATGCTGGTGCAAAACAGATCACTCTTCTTCCAGAACCATTACTCGCTGCATTAGGAGCTGGTTTACCAATAGAGACATCTTCTGGAAATATGATAGTAAACCTAGGTGGTGGTACTGCAGAAATCGCAGTAATGTCACTAGATGGAATTGTAGGATATGAATCATTAAGAATAGCTGGGGACGCAATTAATGAATCAATCATCAGCTACATGAGAAAGAAAAAGGGTGTATTAATAGGTGAGCAGACTGCAGAAAACATTAAAATAAGGGTTGGGTCTGCAGTAGAGGTGAGAAATCCCAAGAGTATGGAAGTAAGAGGACGAGATGTAGGGGCAGGTATGCCTAAATCTTTAATGATAGATTCAAATGATGTAGCAGCAGCTGTAAAAAGACCGCTTTTGAATATAATAAATGGAATAAAGTTAGTTTTAGAAAAAACTCCACCTGAGCTCTCTGCGGATATAATGGATAGAGGTATGGTAATGAGTGGAGGATCATCTAAATTAAGAAACCTTGATAAATTACTAGCCAAAGCAACAGGGGTACCAGCTCATGTAGCAGATGAACCAATGTACTGTGTTGTTAAAGGAACTGGTATAGCACTTGATCTAATGGCAAGTGGAGAACGTATATTTACTTTTAACAAAACTCTTAGTTAATATTTTTCACTCATATATATGGCAAGTATATTTTCCAGAAGTAGTAAAAAGAGCATGACCTTAGAAGAGGTAACCAAATTACTTTCCGAATTGAGAATTCCAACTAGTTTAGTATTTACTCCCATCAACCTTAAAACAGAAAAGGAGAAGTTCTTTGCATCTGATACATATGAACCACAGTTTGAGTATAGGATTGTAAAAAACAGAAACAAAGAGATATTTTCTCAATTACTACAGTTAGAAGAGATATCCAATGCGGATCCAAGAATCTCCAAATTCTACATAGATCTTGTTCAATCAAAGAAAGAAGCAAGTGAATTAATGCATGCAGTAGGGAACAATGACTTGATAACAGAAATATCCTTGAGGAAATATGGGAAGCCATCAAGTACTCTCTTTAGAAATGCGTGCAGAGTATTGAGAGGTAAGATGGATAAATACAATGTAGTAGATCCAAAGAAGTTAAAGAAGTCTGAAATGTTGGGATATGAAGAAATCGAGAATATTTTTAATGAGGTATTTGAGAGTTTAGGTCTTGATGGGTGGACGGTTGCAAAATCTAAAAACATTACCAAGAATGGAGTAAAAATAGGGGTTAAACGTAAACAGGTGCTTGTTAATCCTAGTATTGTGAGATCTAAGTTCAAACTTAAAAAGACTCTGGTACATGAGGTAGGTACACATGTACTAAGAGCATATAACGGGTTGAATACTGGATTTGATGCTCTTTCTAATGC
>CAYVBS010000006.1:20803-45630 GCA_964449955.1 uncultured Candidatus Saccharibacteria bacterium
ATGTACTAAGAGCATATAACGGGTTGAATACTGGATTTGATGCTCTTTCTAATGCCAACCTTCCGCAGTACTTAGATATAGAAGAGGGCTTGGCTACATGGAATGAAGCAGATATGGGATTGCTAACTAGTAACTGGTTAAAAAAGAAAGCAGCTATGGTATGGGCAATATATATGGGAGAAAATCTTAGCTTTAGAGAGCTTTACAATGCAGTGTTGGGTGTTCTTCCTAAATATGCAGCATTCGATGTTACATATAGAGTAAAGAGAGGACTGGGAGACACCAGTTATCCAGGAATATATGCAAAAGATGTTGTCTATTTCAGAGGCTATCGAAAGGTAATGAAGAGACTTGAAAAAGATGCATCTCTTTATGAAAAGCTGTATGCAGGTAAGATTGATTTCAAACAAACTGTCTGGGTAGAAGAGGGACTTATACCAAAGGCAGAGATAGTGCCTTCTAAAGAAATGTGGAAGAGTATATTTAGAAAGATAGACCTTTAAGGCCAGGCCTAGGCAGCTTATAATGGTTGGAATCAGAATTTTGTATTGATAATCCAGAGTTTTTGAAGGCCAGGCCTATTTAAATGCCGTAACTATAGCTTCTGCGATATTAACAGGTTCTCCTTCTATCTTTGTTTCGTAAGCTTTAAATCCAGGATGTAAACTTATTTCCTGTAGTAATAACTTGTCTCCTAAGTACATAAAATCTACTGCTATAAAATCTGCATCTAAGAGCTGTGCAACCTTTTCTGCAATTTCCTTAACTTGAGGTTCGGGGTTGTTGTAGGTGCTGTATTTTCCATTCTTAACTGTCATGAAACCATCCTTTGCTTCGCGTGTCCAACCACCGATCACTTGTCCCAGTTTTACAAATATTCGCATATCTTTACTAGTATCTGAAAATTCCTGTAAGAAGAACCTAGAGTGATCCTGTTCGTTTAAGAATTCCTGCTGAAATCCATCTAGACTATCAATCTTAAATACATTTTTCTTAATTTTCTCTTGCCCTTTAATTACCTGTAGACGATTAACACCTGCATACTCTTTCATAATGAGAGGATAATCATTGAGCATATCTCTTGATGCTTTGTAATCTCCATCTGATCGGTAATATGTATCGAAGTAGGGGATATTGTTCTGTGAACAAAAGATGGCCATCGCTATTTTGTTGTAATATGGCAACCTTTTTATTGCCTCTGCATTCTGAACGAGTACTTTTTGTTCTGGGTGGGTGCTATTGTATTGTTCAATGTAATCAATGATATACCTTTTGAACTCATACTCCTGCGGCCTATGTAAAGCGTGTCCTCTGAATATGATATGACTGTATTTTTTTACATCTGCACCCCTTGCCTTTATCCATGTTTCACCATCTATGAATTCGAACTCAAGGTTGTCATAGGAGGCTATATCATATTGTATGCCCTGCTTCTCTAGTTCTTCTGTGAGACGTTTGGTGCCTGTTGCAATTCCGTCCTCATTAGGAACCTCAACTCTTTGTTTTTTGTCTAGAATAAGGTATTTCATCTGCTATATTACTTTAATATTATCTATCAATTTCATACGTTTAAACTTTTTAATAATGTTCATATTTTCTCTATTAGATGATTGCTCCCTAGTCACAAGTAGGGTGTTGATGTGATCAAAACCTAAACCTTTCTCTCCAACCTCTTTCCAATCTCTGTAGTGAAGAATTATTACATCTAGGGAAGCATTACATTTGATAGCTTCTACGGCTCTCCAATGCTCTATATTTTCATTAATTTCTCTTCCATTTATCAAATACTCATTATCTTTGATCTCACCGACAGTAGCATTCTCATCTATAATACTGTTGCCCACTATATTCTTTCTTCGAAGCAGAGTAGGGATATCATCTGTACTCTGACCAATAACTACGAACTTTTTACAGAAATTTGCGGAAAGTAATCCCTTAACATATGTTTCAGCTACATATTCTCTCTGCGTACCAATGGTTGGAAAGAAGTTAAGATATGCTTCAGGCATAGTATTAACCTCAAGTATTGCACCATTCTCTTTGGTGAGTGGTTTTGATATATCCTTACACATGACATCAACACCTAATGTAAATGCATGTAGGGATTCTGCTAAGCTTTCAACAATGATCCTTATCTCCTTACCAACGACATCGGTAAAATCTTCAGTGACACCTCCCTGGCTCATGCTAGCAACTCTTCTTACAGGTACGATCTGATCTTTCTTAGGTATACTTTTTAATGTAAGCTTCTGGTCTTCAAGCAGATCTATCAAAGGCTGATCTATTACAATTGGCTTAAGAATGTGTGCTGGATTAGAGATATCTCTCCTAGGATCTTTGTTGGTCTCATCAATAAGCTCTTCTATAGTATGTTTGCCATCACCGATTACAAATGCGGGTATACGCTTAGTAGCAATTTCCAGTTTGCCATTAATGACAAGTAGACGGTAATCATCTCCCTCAACCTGTTCCTGTATCATGATTTTTCTTTGCCAAGGAGCCCTCTCCTTTGAGTTGAGCTCATCTAGAGCATACTTAAAAGCTTTCTTAGCTTTCTCAAGCGTACTTATATTAACCGATACTCCTTTACCACCTGTTAGACCAGTAGGTTTAATTACAACAGGCTTTGTATATTCATCCCAAATCTCCTCCAGCTCTTTTTCTGTATCAATTACATTCCATTTTGGCATTGGCAGATTCAATCTTTGGATCATGGTGTTTGTGCTCCATTTATCTCTCTGAGTTTTTTGAGCAATATGTGCATCTTTGCTAGAGGAGATAGAGCAAGTTATCTGAGAGCCTCTACCACATCCCAAAACATAGTAACGGTTGAAAGTATTACTATACCCCGCTGTCATATCTTTAAGGCTAACCTCGTCAAGAATGGCCGGAATACTCTCTATATTTAAATCATGTGCAGCCTGAAGTATGGGAATTGTGGACATAGACTTAACTCTTTTAGCAATGACGGTATCTATAACAAAAGCATCCGCTTCCTGATATGTAACCTCGTCTTTTGAAAGCCTATTAATATATTCAGCTGACTCTCTCCATACAAATGGGAGCTTAGATCTTACAGTTAGGAGGTTAGGGGAGAGAATATACTCTTTAATAAATATTGGATGGAAAGCAGCTATTTTGTCCAATAGTTTGTTAACCTCTTCAAAGCTATTTCCTTCCAGCTCAATTTTAACAGTAGTGTACTGAGATTCTAGATTTAATCCTTGTATTGTCCTTACTTCGGGCATTTTCTTGAGTTAAAAAATTAAAGAGTTTCTAATATATATTCTAGTATGGGAATAGCAACTTTAACACACTCTCCCTCGTCTGCCATGTAGTGAAGACGAAGACCAGGGTTGTAATTAATTTCATTTACTCCACACTTTGCCGGTTTGGTTATATCTGGAGTTATGATATCTACACCACCAAAATTTGCTCCTATTGCTTTTACTGCATTAACAGCTAAATCTTTATAGTACTGATGAGCCTGTGAAGCACACTCCTGGGTAGTTCCTCCAGTAGAAAGATTACAATTATACCGAAGTATAACTTCTTCACCCTCAGCAGGTCTATATCCCAGATTAATATTTGCGATCTTAAGTCGAAGTTTAACCTCGTTATCTACAGTGATAGGCTTAAGCAATCTCCCTCTTCTCTCAATGTTCTTTTTGATTATCAATTGCTTAAGATTACTCTCACCATCACCAGTTACAAAAGCAGCTTTTCTTCTGACAATACCCACAACCTTCTCTCCAACAACTAGTAATCTGTAATTCTCACCATGCACGAATTCTTCTCCCAGTACCTTTTTATTATCTCCCGCCTTAGACTTTGAATATGCATATTTAAATGCTCTCTCTGTTTGTCTTCTATCTCTAGGAAGTAGTGTTACTCCAGCTCCTCCTAGCTGTTGACTTGGCTTTATAACTATATCTTTGTATTTCTCAAAGAAGTCTACAGCCTCTTTTTTTGTTGTAAGAATGGATTGCTTGGGAACAGGTATACCAGCATTACTAAGGACAAGGTTTGTTAAGTTCTTTCTCTTAGCTATTGTAGTACTGGTAGTATTTGTAAGAGGTGTTGCAGTGTTGATGATAAACCAGTGCTTGCCATCTTTCTCAAATCTAGCCATTAAACCGCGTACAACAATATCACACTTAATATTTAATACATCAGCAGCTTCGACGTAGTAGGCTAGGTGTACATTCCCAGCTTCTTTAAGGTATTCCGAGTACTCTTTGGCCATAGGTTGTAAAGGTAAAATTAGAAAGTATTACTTGTGTCAATAAGGTATCCTGAAAGTACAGCTCTCCCTATAATAACAGGATATATATTCTCTTCTGTTTCGGTTAATATGAACTCTGTTACCTTAATACTGTCTGAAAGTCTTACTGCGACTTCAAATACCGGTCTTACTCTAATCTTTCCATCCTCTATGACTTTAGCTAGACGTTTAATATTCTCATCTTTTAATATATCTTTCTCATTCCTATCTATGAAATCCTGAGCCTCTTTAAAGTTTTCAAACCTATCTGGTATGTTCAGAGCTCTTAATTCTTTGATGGTGTTTAGATAACCCATTCTACTCAAGAGTTTAGACTCTATTCTAGAAGTTAGTATACCTGTATCCATAAAAGCTTTAACGTTCTCTCGTTTTGCATCCTTAAGTTTTCGTTTATCACTAACATCTGTCCCCTTATGATACAGAGAAATTCTCTCTGTAATATTTAGAACCTTTCTTCCACTAATTGCTTCAATACTCTCTTCAACTTCTCCTCCAAAGAGATTTTTAGCAACTCTAATTCCGTGTTTAATACCCTTTATCTTTAGATCCTTTACCTTTTCTAACCTCCATCTAAGACCAGCCTGGTTAGCAACCTGAATACCTAATCCGGGTCTCGCATTAATTTCAAATACAACAGGACCTTTCTCAGCGTCTAAAGCGATATCTACTCCAATATATCCTAATCCACTAGCTCTTTGGCACTTAAGAGCTATTTCTAGGAGATTGTTCCAGTTAGGGATCTGAACACCACTTAACTGTTTGTTCTCCTTAAGATCCATAGTGGAATCAATTAGTTCATATGTATCACTCATGAACGTATTACTCTTCATATGCATAGAGTAAGTAGTAATACCGGTTCCTATATCTATACCGGTACATATTGCTCCAGAGTGTAGATTAGCTGTACCATTAGATCTTCTGGTGGGTAGTCTTAACATGGCCATTACAGGCACTTGATTAAAACAGATGAGTCTAATGTCAGGAACTCCTTTGTATGAGTACTGTTTAAGTAGGGGGTCTGTTTTTATTCTTTCTTCAATTATTGCGATATCGTTTTTTGAACCCATGGAGAATCTACCCTCTAGTATATTTTCTATATGAAGAGTGATATCTCTCTGTGTCATATTTTGACCATTAGGTCTAATCCATGCGGTTTCTCCTTTCTTCTTACCGTAGAATACTATAATACCGCTACCACCTGTTCCCTTGTTTGGCTTTATTACAAAACTCTTAGGTAAACTATCCCAATCTAGAAACTCTAGCTGTTTTTTAGTTCTAATCAACTTGTATACCTCTGGGGTTTGGATAGATTCTTTTCTAAGGATCCTTTTTGTAAGTATCTTGTTGTCAGCAATAGACTTGGCAGAAGGAGGATTGTATGGTCTTACATACTCCTGGTTCCTTCTGTTTAAACCTAATACTTCTTTACTTATTCTACTTAGATTGATCATCTCTTTCAGCAATTCTAAATCTGAAATAGTCTTTAACTCTTAGACCTTTAAACTGTCCTAGGAAAATATTAAGCAACATGAGCAGAGGTATTATCCAAAGATTGTAGATTAGTAGGGTGGATATTAGATCTCTTGTTATTACAAACCATCCAATTACAGCAACTACAATGGTATTAAACAGTGTTCCAAGAGAGGATGCTATTGATTTCTTAACGAACTGCTTAACAAAGAAGTCAGAGAGCGCGGTTATTGATATGAAGGCTAGGGGAGGAATAGTGGACATATTCTCCAAGCCTAATCCAAGCCAGTCTATTAGTACCAAGAAGAGTATCAATGCAAAGGCTAGGATTGTATAGTTAGTAGCAATTCTAGTGATGTAGTGCATTCTAATTCTTCTTAGTATTCTGTATGAGAGTAGGGTAGTAAGTATTACTACTATGGTTATGGATAGGCCGTATCTCAATCCTGTGTATGAGTACGCTATCGCTAGAAGTATTGGTACATATATTCCATATGTTTTTGTACCTACAAAATATCTAGCAATACTTACAATGGTAGCTAGTACACATAGCGCTACTATTAATCTTAGCACCATTTCTGATACTCCATGATCAAAAAGCCAAGTAGTTAGGATTGAGGTATCAAACATTCATTGATATTTTACAACTTATCTTCACGCATCATTATACTTTGCAATGTATATGCTTGTCGATAATAAAAGAGAGGTCTCTTTCGAGACCTCTCTTAATATACTTCAGAACAATTATGCTAATTCTACGGTTGCACCAGCTTCCTCGAACTTTGCTTTCATTTCTTCTGCATCTTCTTTCTTTACTCCCTCTTTTACTGTCTGAGGAGCTGCTTCTACAAGATCTTTAGCCTCTTTAAGACCAAGCTCGGTGATCTCTCGAACGACCTTGATTACACCAATCTTGTTTGCACCAGCATCCTTAAGAACAATATCAAAAGAAGATTTCTCTTCCTCTGCAGGAGCTGCTTCACCAGCAGGAGCTGCGGCTACAGCTACAGGGGCTGCTGCACTTACTCCAAACTTGTCCTCCATTACCTTTACTAAATCAGCTAGTTCTAAAACAGTCATTTTTTCAACCATTTCTAAAACTTTCTGACCGTTCTCAGTAAGTGTAGGAAGCTCTTTGTTTACTTCGTCTGCCATTTTTAGTTATGTATAAATTAAATAAAATAGTTAGTTAACAACAATGTTAAGCACTCTTCTCAGATATACCCTTTAATACAACTGTAAAACCTCTTGCATTACCAGTAACTGCATTCATAAAGCCAGTTAATGGTCCATTCATAGTACCTACCAATCTTGATAACAGCTCTTCCTTTGATGGGATCTCTGCTAACTGCATTACTCTTTCAGCTGTAAGGAATTCTCCTTCAAATACACCACATCTTGGATCTAGTAATTCTGTTTCCTTCTGTGTTTTCTTTACTAATTTAGCAGGTGCAGTTGGATCTTGTTCAAAAGATATAATTGCTGTTGGTCCATCAAACTCTTGTGTTTGTAATGGTTGTTCAGTTTCCTGAAGTGCTACTTTGAAGATACTATTCTTAACAACAGTAAAGTTAGCTCCTGCATTCTTAAGTTGGATCTTAAGGTCTGTTACAGTAGCTGTATCTATTTTGTCAGAGTTGACCAAAAGGTAACCTGATTTGGTTTCTAATAGATCTTTATACTTTGCTAACAAGTCTTCTTTCTGAATACGACTTTTAGACATCGTTTTAATCAATTAATTAATATGAATCATTCTTTGCCTCGCATGGATTTATGATTACTCACCATGTTTCTTAGGCTAAATACTGGATGGATTATATATGAATATATGTGGGTTGGTCAAGAGAGGATGAGAATGTACATTTTTAGATGATACGAAATCATCCTCTCTTGTTTTGACAAACTAAGCTATGCACTCGGATGGGAATACCTGTTTTTTAGGATCTGGATATTCTTGATTAATCATTTGCAACAACCGCTGCTGGTATTGTTCTCCTTGCTCCTTGGCGGCGGGGCAATCGGGTGCTGTGCATACAGACAGTTTACAGACACAACAAGGATAGGGGACCTGCAGATGATTCGACATAGTATTCTCCTTAAAGAGCAACAAAGAGGGGGAAAGTTTGTCAATACGGATTATATCCCCATAGTGTATGGGTTGTAAAGTGAACATTAGGTAATCGAAATACTATCAATAAACAAAAAGACCTCTTTTCAGAGGTCTTCATAATACAGTGTAATAGGGGATTTACTCTGGTTTTACATAATCAATCTTAAAACTAGGACCCATTGTAGGAGCTAAATGCATCCTATCAATAATCTGGGTATACCCTTTACCAAATACTTCTTCTAATGCAACAACACAGGTATGTACATTCTCTACTAATGCACCATCTTCCATATCAAGCTTACCTGCATTGAAGTGAATAACTCCAGAAGTATCACAAGCAAATGTCTGCTTACCCTTCTTGTATTCACTTACTGCCTTTGTAAGGTCATCTGTAACTGTTCCACTCTTTGGATTTGGCATTAAACCCTTTGGACCTAACTCCTTACCAATTACAGCAATCTTAGGCATGACTGATGGAGTAGCAATAGCAACATCGAAATCGATCTTACCAGCCTTAACATCCTTAACTAGGTTATCTAAACCTACTAGATCAGCACCAGCTGCTTTTGCTTCATCTTCCTTCTCTGGAGTACAGAACACTGCAACCCTTACTGTCTTTGTTGAAGTAGCGTGGGGGAGTGATACAGCACCCTTTATAGATTTAGGATCTCTATCCTTTGGAAGCTTTACATCAACATGAACTTCTAGGCTACCAGTAAAACTACTATAAGAAAGCTTCTTAGCTTCTTTTACTGCATCTTCTACTGAATATGTAGCTGATCTATCTAAATCTTTTACTACTTTCTTGTACTTTTTTCCTCTATGCATGTTAGTAATGGTAATAATTATAATTCAACATCAATACCCATCTGCTTTGCAGTACCAGCAACTATCTTAGCTGCTTGCTCTGGATCAGATGTGTTTAAGTCTGGCATCTTGGTCTCTACGATCTTCATAACCTGAGCCTTAGTAAGCTTTCCAACCTTGTCAAGATTAGGTCTTGCAGAACCCTTCTTAATCCCCAACTCTCTTCTGATCAACTCAGCAGTTGGAGGAGTCTTAGTTATGAAATCAAAAGATCTGTCCTCATATATGGTTAAAACTACAGGAGTTAAAACACCATTACCTTCCTGTGTTCTCTCATTGAATTGAGTACAGAACTCCTGAGTAGAAATTCCGTAAGGTGCTAATGTAGGACCAATTGGAGGAGCAGGTGTAGCTTTACCAGCTGGAATTGTGATCTTAATTATTGTTTTTATTTCTTTTGCCATTTCTAGATATACATTAATTAAGTTTACTTACCTGAGAGAAATCTAATTCTACAGGAGCTTCTCTACCAAGGAATGAGATCAAAACAGTGACCTTACCCTTAGCAGTATCAATTTCTTTTACACTACCAATGAAGTCTGCAAAAGCACCATCTGTGATCTTAACAGCTTCTCCAACACTAAATGAAGTTTGGTATGAAGGCTGTTCGACTTCCATGAACTGCATTATGGCTTTTACTTCACTCTCAGGTAATGGTCTTGGATACTTATCTGTCTTTACAAATCCTCTAACTCCTTCAGTGTTTTGTACAATGTCCCATGTCTGTTCATCTAATTCCATCTTTATCAACACATATCCAGGAAAAAGTTTGTCTTCTTTCACATCCTGTTTACCCTTCTTAACAACAATTTTCTTTTGAATAGGGACAAATATCTCTTCAATCTTATTCTGTAATCCAGTAGCCTCTATACGCTGTTGTAGCTCTTTCTTGATACTGTTCTCATATCCTGTTCTAATATTGAGGACATACCACTTAGCTCTTGGATTTGTTTTCTTCTTTTTCTCTGCCATTTAAATAGTTTCTTAAATATTTATATTCTAACCTAGTATTAGGTCTCTAATCTCAAAAAATATTAAATCAAGACCTAAAATGATCAACGCGATTATACCACAGAGAAGTAGGGTATAGCCTGTTAATTTGGCTAATTGGGTAAGATTTATCCAATTAGTCTGTTTTAGTTCAAAAAGTATATTTTTAAATATGTTCATAATCGTTTTTATTAAGCAGGCCCACCCCGATTCGAACGGGGAACTATGGTTTTGGAGACCACTGTTTTAACCAGTTGAAACTATGGGCCCTTATTAACTGTTAAACAGCTTACTTTACTTTGGTCTCCTTATGTACGGTATGCTTTTGGCATACAGGACAGTACTTTTTCTTTTCTATCTTCTCTTTAACGTTCTTGGTCTTGTAGCTAGTATAGTTCTTACTTCCACAGACTTCACACTTTAAAGCAATTATATCTCTTTTTACCTTTGCCATTTTCTTGCGCGACAAAATTAATAGTTAGTACAATGGGAAATACAAAGTATTATATTGGAATATTTTGTATTGGTCAAATGTTTTTCATTATATCTTACTATTCACTCTATAGAAAATTCTGATAGAATGAGATATATAAAATGAGTAACCTTTGATATGGGTATGCAGTTAGAAAAGTCCGAGTCAGGAGGCTTGACTAGAAGGGGTTTTCTTAAGGGTGTTGCAGTGCTTACAGGTGCAACTGCATTGGCAGCATGTAATAGAAATCCGGAAAGTGATACTCAGTCAGTACCAGCCAACACTCCTCCACCAACAGAGGCTCCCGTATTAGAAAGTAATTTGCACGAAGCTATTAAGAATGAAGGAGGAATGCTAATAGAAGGAAAGGGTCATTCTATATCTGTATCTCAAGATTCTTTAGGGGTAGAACTGTCAAATGGAGAGGCTCTCCCTTATACTATTCGCGAAGGTGCTACTGTTAATATCGGAAATATTAGTACTAAGTTTAGCTATAGTAGTGAAGTATTCCCTGAAATAGCGTTTCTTAATGTACGTCCAGCTGAAAGGAATGAGTATGGAATAGGGGATATATATCCCGAATTTATTCCTTTGCCAAAAGATGAGAGTGTAGGGAGATCGATAACTTTGAAACAGTATACTCTTCCTATACATGGTGAAGGATCAGGAAATATAGTGGTAGATAAGTGGAATAAGTACGGTGTCGTACCTGTGATGAGTGGTCCTGCAGCAGGTATATATCCTCCACAGGTATACCAGGGGGAAGATGGTAAGTGGAAAGCTTATGGGGAAGTAGGGAAGACAGTTGATATTGATTCTAACAACCCAATGGGTCTTAACAAGGGTAGCTGGTCATTTGCTTTATGTAGGATATCACCTCATCCTGATGAGGCAGGAGATTACAAGATGGAGTATTTAGGAATAGTAGATAACACTCAAAGTAAGATATTTGCTACAGAAGCGGAGAAGCTGTATTCGGAGAACTAATAAAAGCTGGATCTGAGAGTCGAACTCAGGACCTCATTCTTACCATGAATGTGCTCTAACCAACTGAGCTAATCCAGCATATCAGGGATTATACTATATTTTCTAAAGTGTAAAAACTATTCTGTATCTCTTTCTTTGATATTTCTTCTTAGAAAAGCGATCCAAAGTGGGAGAGTAAGAACAGCTAACCCTATTGCCATACCTGGAGCTTCCAAGTTAGCAGTATCACTGCTTATTAGTAAGTAGTTCATACTTTGATATATAGCCATGGGAATTACAACTACACCAAGTATTCCATATACCACCAAAGAAGCAAAAGTATATATTCTATCTATGGAGTCATACCTTTTCTTCAATATCCTTATACCGTATTGATGTAGAGCAAATATCAAAAGCATTGAAACAAAAAGGGTAACACCATTTACAATATCCTTCTCTCTTTGCTGTGCATCGAAACAGTAATCAGTTCCATTTATATCAGTAGGTTCACCTTGGTAACACTCTCGTACTTCATACATTTCTTTCTCTCCGTAAATAGCGGGATCTATACGATTAACCGTCTCCAAGTTATACCCAAAAGGAATATCTACAATATATGAGAGACCTGCTTTAATTGCTGTAGCACCTCCGAATACGGCTAAGATGAGAGTGATGAAAGAAATAGCATAGAGGTATATATTTAGAAGTAGGGAAGTACTTATCTTAAACTTACTCTTTTCATCCTTGTTCTTTATCAGTGACACTATTAAATATATTATTCCTCCGACAAAAAGGACAGACAGTATAGAAGAAATAATGAAGATAACCAGGGGGAGGATCTCACTCATAGATATAAGGCAGTAAATTTAAAAAGAGTGCAGGGAGCTGGACTTGAACCAGCGTATCCCGAAGGAGTCGGTTTTACAGACCGATGCGTTTGACCACTCCGCCATCCCTGCATATGGAGCCGGAGGAGAGATTCGAACTCTCGACCTACGGTTTACAAAACCGTTGCTCTGACCAACTGAGCTACTCCGGCCAAAATATATCGCAAGTTTAATATATAGTAAGGATATAGTCAACAAAGGAGCCCAGTTGGAGAGGAATCATAGAGCCCTAATAATAGGGTGGATTCCCTCAACTCAATCCCAAGGGACTGAGCGATTATTCATCTGGTTGGGATTCCAAGCTTATGATTGTAGAGCTATGAACCTCTTTGTCCAACCGGGTTAGCATATTTTATAACATTAGGAGACTCTTTCAAAGAAATATATGGGTATGTACTAGAAACCTAGTAGTGTAAGTATTTCTCTTAGTGAAGCAGAAATGAAATTTATTGTAAGCCTAGAAAGAGGGGATATGGGTAGTAATATTAAAGCAATTATTATTAAAGAGTACTTCTCGAGAGACTCCCAGTAATATCTAAGCTGTCTTGGGAGAAGAGCTCTTACTATCTTGTGTCCATCTAGGGGAGGAAAGGGAAGCAAGTTGAAAATAGCTAGGGATATATTTATAGTGACAAATATATATAGTAACAATTCTATAAGGCTTCCTGGTGGAGGATTTAGAACTTGATTAACGACTGCTGTTAATATAGCAAGTAAAATATTAGAGATAGGGCCAGCAATAGCTGTTAATCCAGTGTAAAATTCTCTTCTTTCAAAGTTGTACTCATTAATAGGTACTGGCTTACTCCATCCAAACCTAAAAATTATCATACTTAACGCACCAATCGGATCTATATGTTTAATAGGGTTGAGTGTAAGTCTTCCATTTGCTTTTGCAGTAACATCTCCCAGCCTAAAAGCAGTATATGCATGAGCATATTCATGTACCGTAGAAGCAATTAGAATAGAGGGAACTGCTACTACAATCCAGAAGAGAGTATCTTGTGTTATGTAAGAAAGAGGCATAATAAACTTGATAAATAGAAATCTTTTTGATAATATCATCTAGCTTATAAATGTTCAATTAAGAAAATATTAAGAAATGGCAAAAGTATGTGAGATCTGTGGAAAATCTACAGCAGCTGGAAAAAGAATTCAGCATCACCATTCTATTGGATGGAAGTACAAAGCACCTAGAAGTGTTAGATCTTTCCTTCCTAATACTAGAAAGATAAAGGTAGATGTTGAAGGAGAAGTTAAAACCATACAGGTCTGTATGAAGTGTTATAAGAGACTTCGAAAGGAAGCTTAATCACACGAGCATTTTATTTCCTCGTCTTGGGTAAATATTAGTGATACAATCACCATAACTAAGGTGGTTAATATTTTTATGTCAATCATTAATTCGGTATTAGAAATTTTTACATATGATCTAGGAATAGACCTAGGGACGGCAAATACGATGGTATATCTTCGTGGTGAGGGAATCGTTGTATCAGAGCCATCTGTTGTAGCTATTGAGAAACGAAGTAAGCAGGTTTTAGCAGTAGGGCAGAAAGCAAGGGAAATGATAGGTAGGACTCCAGCTAATATTGTAGCAGTAAGACCACTTAAGCATGGTATCATATCTGACTTTGATACTACACAGGCAATGATCCACCATTTTATTAACAGTGCTCACAGCAACTATGTAAGAGGATTTAAAATACCAAGACCAAGAGTTGTAATGGGAATACCCTCTCTAGTAACAGAGGTTGAAAGGCAGGCTGTAATAGATGCTGCTAAAACTGCTGGTGCAAGGGAAGTGTTCATAGTGGAAGAAGCTATGGCTGCAGCTATTGGAGTAGGCTTACCTGTTGAAAGTGCTTCAGGAAGTATGATCGTAGATATAGGTGGTGGTACTACAGATATAGCGGTACTCTCTTTGGGAGACATTGTTATAGACAACACCATAAAGATTGCTGGGGATGAAATGAATCAGGATATAGTCAACTATGTTAGAGATAAGTACAATATATTAATAGGAGAAAGAACTGCAGAGGACGTAAAAATTGAAATCGGATCTGCCTCTCCGCTGGAAGAGGAAAAAGAGGTTCTACTACAGGGAAGAGACTTGTTAACAGGTCTTCCTAAATCTCTAAAGATTAGTAGCATAGAGGTTCGAGAAGCCATAATGGTATCACTTTCCCAAATAACTGAAGCGGTTAAAGATGCAATCGAGGATACCCCTCCAGAACTTTTGAAGGATCTCTCCAATGATGGAATGTATGTAGCTGGTGGAGGAGCACTGATTAGAGGGTTAGAGAAATACTGGAAGGAAGAGTTGAATATGCCCATTAAGATTGTTGAAGACCCACTATCAGCTGTAGCTCGTGGTACTGCACAGATGCTTGATCATATAGATTTGCTGGAGAGAGTTCAGAAATCGTGGGAGGAGTTGATATAGCTTTGCTTAAGATGAAATGGAGTAACTGTGGGGAAAAGTAAACTGGATACTAAAATTCTGCACCCTTTTATCCTAATCATATTAGGTATACTCCTCATCTCGCTTGATAGGGGTGGTCTTTCTAATTGGATTCGAAGACCAATCTCTTACATATTTGAACCAGTCTCATTCTCTTCAGATAGTATTGCTCAAGGAGTATCTGGCTGGAGCTATGCGCTTACTGATGCCTCTTCATATATAGCGGAGTTAAATGTACTCCGAGAGGATTTGGCAAAGTCTAAGAGTACTGAAACAAGTGTAAGACTACTTGAAGAAGAGAATGCAGCTCTAAAACAGCAGATATCCATAACAAATGGTAGTGATGCATATGCACTATCTAAAATACAGGATTTCTCTCCAGATGGCACTTTAAGGATCAATGTAGGAGCAGAGGATAGTGTAGAGGTGGGGGATGTGGTATCTGTAGGAAAGTTCTTTGTAGGAATTGTAACTAATGCGGATCAAAGAGGAAGTTTGGTTAGAACACCCATTAACAAGGCTAGCCATTATGAAGTTGCCATTATCGCCAAGGATGCCAAGATTGACTCTACTGAGGTTAATAGTCTAATTAAGGCAACAGGGGTCATTAGTGGCTCTACAGGTGGTATTAAGCTAGAGAATATCGGTATAAATGCAGATGTTGAGGATGGAGACTATGTAGTAGTGAGAGATGAAAGAATAGGGGATATATTAGTAGTTGGAAGAGTTGTAGGATTAGTAAACAACCCAGCATCAACATCAAAGACTGGATTTGTCTCTCCAGTATTTGACTATGCTAATTTAATTACAGTATTTGTTAGGACTAATTAGATATGATTAAAACATTGCTGTTAATAATTTCGGTATTTGCAGTGGTATTCTTAGAGCACCTTCTCTTAAAGACTGTTCACCTTTCTCTCTTTGCCCTGCTAGGAATATATATGTGGGATAAAAGCGGGAAATTCAGTTACCTACTATTCTTTGTAGTAGTAAGCATAATACTTGATGTTACTATGCACTTTCCATTAGGATTACATATCTTTGCACTCTCAATCCCCTTGCTTTTCCTCTGGATAGCGAAGCTCTTCATCCCAACAGATAGCAGTATTCAGGAATCCATTATCCTTTTTGTTGCCACCTTCCTCTTCTATACTGTATTCTTAATATTACAATCACTGCTTCTTGATTCTGTAGTACCAGCAATCTCGCTTACGACAGTGCTTTACAGCCTAATTAAATCTCTTGTATCTGTAATTGTTTACCTTGTAATTACACTCTCCACTCAGACCTTTAGAAGCAGGGAGTTAGAAAAAATTAGATTAAGGTAGTACTAAGGAAATGGATATAAAGATTGATAAAAAATTAGACAAGAAAGAGCTGGATAAACCTTTTAAATGGAACATAAAGAGAGGTAAGTCTGATATTAAAGATACCTTTGCAAAAGCAGTTCACAATGGAACCAATAAGGATTCGGTGTCAGGATGGAACTTCCTCTATGCATTTGTGTTCTTTGTAGTACTTTTCACAGTGTTGATTGTGAATGTTGCTAAGCTACAGATAGTGCAGGGTAGTGAAATGGCCAAACGATCAGAAGAGAACAAAATTAGAATATTGGAAGAGAAAGCATATCGTGGGGTCATATTTGATTCAAATGGGGAGAAACTGGTAGAAAACATACCCTCAATGAGTGTCTCGATATCAATAGAGCCATTTCTAACAAAGGGGAAGGGGTTAGATAATCAGAAGCTAGAGGAGGTTTCCAATACCCTCCAGGGTATTCTTGGGGGTGAATGGAAGAAGACAGATCCTGAGGATAGTAGTAAGGAGTACACAAGCATAGCTGAGAAGATATTTTCAATGTACAGCAGTAATCCATACCTTTCTAATGTACTAATAGCACTGGATATAGATAACGAAGAAGCCATTAAAATTAAAGCTAGAGCAAATGAATTACCAGGTGTAATACTTGATAATGGTAGTAAACGCCACTATATATACGGTGAATATCTAACCCATATATTGGGATATACAGGAGAAGCATCCTTAGCTGAAATTGAGAGTAGTGAGGAGATCAACAGTGGAGATATTGTAGGAAAGATAGGGGTTGAGAGGCAGTACAATGAGAGATTCCAAGGTACAGATGGACAGTATGCGGTAGAAATAGATGCCTTCGGAAGAGCAGTAACAAGCGAACCATATATGATCAAAGCACCTGTATCAGGCCAAAATCTCCATCTAACGATAGATATGAAAGTTCAAAAGAAGTTGACAGAATATATAAAGGAGGGAGTTGAAAAAAATGATGCCACAGGAGGAGCAGCGGTCATAGAAGATGTTCAAACAGGAGAAATACTTGCCATCGTCAGCTACCCTAGCTACGATGGAAATTTGTTTGTAGGTGGAATTTCCTCAAAAGCATATACAAAGTTACTCAATGATAAAGATAAGCCACTAATAAACAGGGCAATAGCAGCACAAATGCCACCAGGATCTACATTTAAAACCATAGTAGCCTCGGCTGCACTAGATGCCAAAGCTATAAACACAAGCACTACATATATAAGTAGAAGTGGCTACACATTTTCTAATGGAGCTCCCTTTCAGGAGTTTAGAAAGCACTCCTACGGTCCATTAAATGTAGTAAGTGCACTCGCAGTCTCTTCAAATATATACTTCTGTGAACTAATAAGGGACTGGGATATGAACAAACTTGTACCATACTTAGAAAAGTTTGGAATAGGTGAGAATACAGGAATAGACATACCTGGAGAAGCACCAGGACGACTACCATCACCAGAAAACAAAGTAAAACTTGCTAAAACTACTAACCCTTGGTTAGAACCAGTATGGTATCCAGAAGGAGACTCATGTAACTCAGTGATAGGTCAGGGAATTACATTAGTTACCCCAATACAAATGGCCAACTGGATGGCTGCAATAGCCAACGATGGAACACTCCATACTCCCCATGTTGCTAAGAAATTTGTAGATGAAAAAAACCAAGAATACATATTGGAGTACTCACCTAAAGCTACAAATATTGTCAGCAAAGAGGCATTAAAGATCACCAAAACCGGAATGTGGGAAACAGTTAATGGCTCTCGTGGTATAGTAGGAAGCCTTTCAACTACAGGTACAACAGTAGCCGCCAAAACAGGAACTGCAGAATTCGGTAAGGTAAATGAAAAAGGAATATATGAGCACACACATGCATGGGCAGGAGGGTTCTTTCCATTTGACAAACCAAAATATTCCTTCTCTGTTTTCCTAGAAGATGGTGGTATGAGTACTAACGCAAGTAATGTAATGCGAAACATGATCACATGGATGGTGCAAAACGGATACCTAGACTAAGTTAAAAATTTCTAAACAAAATGCACTCTGTTTGACAATGATTTACAGATTGTGTATTTTTAGCGAGCAATGGGTAAGAAAAGTAATAAATACAAAAATCTACTGATAGTGGAGTCCCCCGCAAAAGCTAAGACCATTAACAGGTACTTAGGGGATGAATACAAGGTGATGGCTACAGTAGGCCATGTAATTGACTTGCCTAAAAGCAAATTAGGTGTAGATGTAGAGAATAGTTACGAACCACTCTTCGAAACCATATACGGAAAGGGGAAAATCCTTAAAGATATTAAAAAAGCAGTACCCAAGGGCGGTACCGTATTTCTTGCAATGGACCCTGACCGTGAAGGAGAAGCCATAGCGTGGCATGTTAAAACCTCTCTCAAACTAAAAAATGCTAAGAGAGTGACATTCCATGAAATAACGAAAGATGCAATACTTGACGCACTAAAGAAACCTGGAGATGTAGACGACAATCTCGTAGAAGCACAAAAAGCTAGAAGAGTATTAGACAGATTGGTAGGTTACAAGCTCTCTGAGCTTCTTTGGAAAAAGATATGGTACGGTCTCTCCGCAGGAAGAGTACAATCAGTAGCATTAAGATTAATAGTAGAAAAAGAGGAAGAGAGAGAAGCATTTAAAACTGAAGAATATTGGGAATTCTTTGTAGATCTCAAGAAGAAGGAAGAAAAGTTAAGAGCAAAACTAGTTAAGAAAGATGACAAAAAATATATTCCTCAAAACTCAACAGAAGTGGAAGGAATAGAGAAAGAATTAGGAAACTCCAAGTATGAAGTAGTAGATATCCTAGTAAAGAAAGTAAGCAAACATCCATACCCAGCATTCACAACATCCACTCTCCAGCAATCAGCAAACAATGTATTGGGATACAGTACTAAAAGAACCATGGCATTAGCACAGGCACTCTACCAGGCCGGCCATATTACATATATGAGAACAGATTCTGCAAATATGAGCAGTAAAGCCATAGATCAGATACGCTCTCAAATTGTAAACAAGTATGGAGAAGAATATCTACCAGAGAAACCTAACTACTACAAAACTAAAAGCAAGAATGCTCAAGAAGCACACGAAGCCATAAGGCCTACTGATTTTACAGTACACAGCTCACATATAAGGGAGAAAATGGGAGAAGCAGAAGCCAAACTGTATGACCTAATATGGAAAAGAGCAGTAGCTTCTCAAATGAGCAACAAAGAGGTCGAAAACTTAACTCTTTACTTTGAACCTGTAGATAAAACCAAGTCTAAATATACATTCTCAGTTTGTGCAGAGAAAGTTCTGTTCGATGGATTTAGAAAAATATATGGCAAAGCAAAAGAATCTGACGAACTAATTCAGGAGATAAGTAGTGTAAAGAAGGGAGATATCTTTGATAAAGATAAGTTTGTAAAAGAACAGAAATTTACTCAACCACCAGCAAGATATACAGAGGCATCTTTAGTAAAAAAACTAGAGGCACTAGGTATTGGAAGACCTTCTACATATGCGACCATAATTAGCACCATCCAAGCCAGAGACTATGTAGGACGAGAAGGAAAAACCCTTTACCCAACAGATGTTGGAAGAGTAGTAACACACTTCCTGAAAAACAATTTTAAAGATTTGGTAGATTACAAATATACTGCTAACGTAGAATCAGATTTAGATAAGATCGCAGAAGGTAAAGTAGAGTATGTGCCATTCTTAGAGAAGGAATACAAACCCCTTATCAAAAACATAGATACTGCTCAGGAGAAAGTGCAGAAAGATGATGTAGTAATACTAGAAACCTCTGAAGAGAAATGTACAGAGTGTGGTGCAGAAATGGTAGTAAGATTAGGTAGATATGGTAAGTTCCTAAGCTGCTCTCGATTCCCAGAGTGTAAAGGAATGAAAGACCTCTCAGGAGGAGAAGAGAATCTAGACTTTGATAAATACTTTAGACCAGAGAAATGTCCTGAATGCGGTTCCAAGTTACTACTTAAAAATGGTAAGTATGGAAAGTTCTGGGCATGTGAGAAATATCCAGAATGTAAAGGAACAGTTCCATTACTTCTAAATGAGAAATGCCCTGAATGCGGTAGGCAGTTAGTTGAGAGAAGAGGAAAGTGGGGCAGAAGCTTCACCGGGTGTAGTGGATATCCTGACTGTAAGTATATAAAGAAGGAAAAGAGAGCCAAGAAAAAAGAGGAATAGATTTAATACATTCTTCATTTTCCCCAAGTACAATATTAATATGCTTCCAAGAGAGAAGTTCTTGCAAAGAGGAATAGATGCACTCTCCGACCTGGATCTTGTAGCGATACTAATAGGCAGTGGTGTTAAAGGACGTAGCTTTGCTAAAGTTTCTAGATCTGTACTGCTTAAGTTTAGAAAGCTGCTAAAAGATTCCAGACAGATGGAGATTGCTGATTTGACAACAGTCGAAGGAATAGGGGAGGTTGTAGCAATGAGAATACTGTGTGGTATAGAGCTGGGAAGAAGATTGTATTTACTGAGTAGTGGAGTACCAACCTTAATACACAATTCTCAGCAGGCATATGAGGTGCTGAAAGATATAGGTAACCTAAAGAAGGAAAGAGTAGACGCCATATATCTGAATTCGAGGTTCGAGATGATAAGGAGGGAAACAGTTGTACTGGGAAGTGTAAATTGTGCAAACCTTTTACCAAGAGATGTCATATATCCAGCGATTCTCTACAATGCATCTTTTGTTGTGTTAGCTCATAACCATCCCTCAGGAGATTGCAAGCCTAGCCAAGAGGATATTCTACTGACCAAAAGGCTCTTGGAAGCATTTGACTTAGTAGGGTTAAACCTACTAGATCACATTGTAATAGCTCAAAAAGGTTGGCAGTGTATAGAGATATCATAAATACGGTATAATATATTTAGAGTATCTAAATATATTGGGTTAGCAATATGGAGAAAGAGAAATCAGACGATTCATATTTGAAAATAAAAGAGTACGAACTCTCTACAACTGATATTAAGAGTGGAGAGTACAGTACTGTATATAGGGCATGGGAGAAGAACCCCGACTATACAGCAGTAGAAGTTGTAGATCCCACCATACACCCTCTCATCAAGTTACAAATTCTTGGAAAGTGGGAATGGAAAAGAATAGATGCACTGCCAGGTGATTCAGAAAACCTCTCAACCTTCTGCAGAGTACATGAAGACCCATTCGAAAGGATAAAGCCAGTAAAACTTTAGAGCAAAAGGTTGAAAAATATCAACAATATATATATAATCAATCCGTTTAATATTTAATCTCACATATCTCTGTAATTTCCTGGATATGAGAATATCCTCAGAGATAGGTGGTAAAAGGAAAGGACAAAATGGAAAAGCAAAATAGCAAAGTCTCAACAAAAAAGGCCGAGACTAAAAACAAAAGCCTTAACGTAAAAGTCCC
The DNA here is from genome assembly GCA_964449955.1 of uncultured Candidatus Saccharibacteria bacterium. GTDB lineage: Bacteria > Patescibacteriota > Dojkabacteria > SC72 > SC72 > CAYVBS01. The sequence goes on from CAYVBS010000006.1 coordinate 42,087, forward strand.
CGAACTCTTAACATTCCTAAAAGCAGGGGCTCACTTTGGACATAAGACAAGTGCATGGAATCCAAAAATGAATGGATACATCCATGAACAGAGAAACGGCGTTCACATTATCGATATTGTTAAAACAAGAAAACTCTTAGGCAATGCTTTAGAAAAATTAAATAGCATTGTAGACACAGGAAACGTTTTAATGGTTGGTACAAAGGGACAAGCAGCTGGAATAATAGAAGAAACTGCAAAAGAAGTAGGTGCCTTCTATATAACCAAAAGATGGCCAGGTGGACTCTTTACTAACTTTGATGTAGTAAAAAAGAGTGTACAAAACCTTGTAAAGATGGAAGAAGCCCTAGCATCCGGTGGAGAAGGACTTGTCAAAAAAGAAATCTTACAAATGGAAACAGAAGTACAAAGATTAAACAAAGTATATGAAGGTATTAAGTTCATGGACGAACTACCAAAAGCTATAATCGTAATAGATAGCAAGGTAGAAAAGAATACAATCAACGAAGCTAACATTGCTGGAATCCCAGTAATTGCATTAATAGATACCAACTGTGATCCAGATATCGTTGAATATCCTGTCCCCGCAAATGATGACTCTATAAAAAGTATTGCACTCTTTGTTGGACTCTTCGCAGAAGTGATCAAAGAAGGAAAGAAATCTCAATCACTAGTAGCCCTAAGAAAGAACTACTACGCATCACTAGAAAGTATGAGAAAGAAATTTGAAGAAGAGAAAGAAAAGGAGGAAAGAATGCTTGAAGAAGAAAGATTAAGAATGAAAGCAATGAGAGAAGGAAAAGCAGAGACAGTTTCTACAGGAGTTGTACGTGTAGTAAAAAAACAGAAGAATATAGAAGATGACTACGAAGCAGCACAAGCACTCAAAGCGGTGTCTAACTCTAGGAAAATAGAAGACCTAGGGCTCTCCGCAAGAGTAGAAAAGGCACTCAGAGAAGCAGGATTGGAAACAGTAGAAGATCTCTCTGGTAAAACCAAGGAAGATCTAATGGTAGTAAAAGGAATCGGAGAAAAGACAGTAGATGAGATCCTAAAAGCTATTAAATAACTTTGACATTTGAAAACCATGGCAGTTTCAATAGAAGATATAAAGACATTAAGAGCTAAGACATCTGCAGGAATGGGTCTGTGCAAAGAAGCATTGGTAGCAACAAATGGAGATATGCAAAAAGCAATAGAATATGTAAATGAAAGAAGTGATGTAGTTAGTAGGTTACATAATGTAACTGGAGCAAAAATAGGTCACTGCAAATTAGCCCTAGAAGAGACAGATAACGATTTTGAGAAAGCGGTAGAATTAATCAAAACAAGAGGCTGGGATGAACCCATTGAAGATGAAGAGAAACCAAAGGGTGAGGGTATTATAGAAAGCTACGTACACGGAATGGATCAGAAATTAGCTGCTTTAATAGAAGTAGGTTGTAAAACAGACTTTGTAGCTAGAAATGAAGACTTTAGAAACTTTGTACATGAGCTAGTACTACAGGTAGCAGCAATGAAACCAGAATATGTTTCTAAAGAAAGTATCCCAGCTGAGAAGTTGGAAGAACTTAAAGATATCTTCAAGAAAGAAGTAGAAAGCGAAGGTAAACCAGCAGAAATGGCAGAGAAAATTATCGAAGGTAAGCTAAACAAATACTATCAGGAAAAATGTCTCCTAGAACAGAAGTGGTTTAAAGATGAAAGTAAGACCATTAGAAATCTTCTAGATGAAAATACTCAAAAACTTGGAGAACCACTAGAAGTAAAGAGATTCCTGATCTGGGAATTCGGTAAATAGTAGATTTGAGAAATTGTAAAATTTAGCTTATCATATAGCTATAAGTTTATACACTTTTACCATATGGATACCACCAATATAGAAGTCTTTAAATCTGATTTAGAAAAAGCAATCTCAAATCTAAAAGAAGACCTCAGTCAAATACGAACAGGAAGAGCAACACCTGAACTAGTAGAAAATCTCCCAGTAAAAGCATATGAAACAGAAGCCCCTATCAAGAACTATGCTACTATCAATGTTGCAGACAATAGGTCCCTTGTCATACTACCCTGGGATAAAACTTTGGTAGATAACATATCCAAAGCAGTATCATCTGCAAACATGGGTTTCTCTGCCATAGCAGAAGGAGACCATGTAAGAGTTACCATACCAGAGCTAACAGAAGAGCGTAGAAAAGAGTATGTAAAAGTCATGAAAGAAAGAATAGAGGATGGAAGGGTTGCTGTAAGACAAGTAAGACAGAAATTCATGCAAGATATTGATGATTCACAAAAAGCAGGTCTCTCTGAAGATGAAGCTGATAGGATAAGGGCAGAGGTCGAGAAGCTGGTCAAAGAGAAAAATAGTGAGATAGAAGAAATCAAAGATAGTAAAGAAGAAGAACTAATGACAATTTAATTTTACTCCCCACAGCAATGTCCTTTCTAGTAAACATACTTTTGTTAATCCTAGTAATTGGAATTCTAACCTTCGTACATGAATTAGGTCATTTCATTGCTGCAAAGTTAGTTAAAGCTAAGGTATTTGATTTCTCAATAGGATTTGGACCAAAGATACTTTCTAAGAAATATAAGGATACTATATACAACATTCGTCTCTTACCACTAGGAGGCTTTGTAAAAATACTTGGTGATGGAGATCCATCTACTGAGAAAGAAAATTCTAAAGATTCTGGTAATCTAAAAAACAAAAGCAAGTTAGCACAAATGTTTGTCATGGTAGCTGGTGTTACTATGAACATACTTCTTGCAGTAATCTTTTACTACATATTCCTTGCTAACTTCTCATGGAAAATGGATATCAGCCCTGAATATGAGAATTTTAATCCAGTAGGAGCAACAATTACCAGAGAACGAATTTCAGATATACCATATGAGGTAGCTCCAGATGATAGTGCACAGGAGTCAGGAATGTTTGAGAGAGGATATATACAATCAGTAAATGGTAATCAACTTGAGTATTACCAAGACCTTTCTACAACACTTGAAGAACACAAAGGTGAGAGTGTAGATATACATGCTTGTGAAGAAGAGAGTACTAACTGTCAAACCTTTGAAGTAAATGTCTCAGATGAGGGTAGAATAGGGGTGTATGTTGGATATAACTACTATGTATTTCTAGATTACTCACAGAGTAAATATACTGCGGGACTTGCTCATTCAGTGAATATGGTTAAACTAACTGGTACAGTATTTGGTTCTCTTTTTAGAGAAGCAAAAGAAACTGGTGATTACACGGCTCTTTCTCAATCAGTAAGCGGTCCTGTTGGTATATATTTCATAATTGATTACTTTAAGACATTAGGATTACCAATATTCCTTGGTATAGTGGCAGACCTATCCATATCTCTAGCTATTATAAATATCCTCCCCATACCTGCACTAGATGGTGGTAGGATAGCCATTCTCTTCTTTGAGGGTATATTTAGAAAGGATCTTGATGAAAGAATAGAGTCGTGGATAATTAATATTAGCTTCATTCTTTTGATACTTCTCATAGTGGGTATCATGTTTAAGGATATCC
>CAYVBS010000006.1:45640-47560 GCA_964449955.1 uncultured Candidatus Saccharibacteria bacterium
CCTTACTATAGATCAGTTGCAGAACATATTAAAATAGAATATATTTAATTAGGAAAATATTTAAAACTGTCCATATATGGCTCGCCTGAGACTAAACAAGACTACTAAGATTGTATTTGCAATAGCAATTGTTTTGTTATCCACTGCTTTAGGATATTTAGTATGGAGGGTTAATCAGGAAGCTAATTTGGGACCTGATGATAGTGAGGCATTTGAATGTGCTCCGGGTGAATATAAAGTGCAAGAAACAATGAGTGGTACTTATTGTATAGATAATGCTATGCGTGAAGGTATGCCCCCAGGATGTTATAAAAATACCTCGACAGGTTGTATGGGAGGATATGGATGGATTACTTCGTCTCCTATAAGTGGACCAGAATCATGTTTTGTGACCAAATCTGAGTGTGAGAGCGCTAATTCAGCAGCTATTAAGAATTGTGAATCTGATGGCAAATATGGTCGTTGTGAGACTGGTAACTGTAATTATGCCACTGATGGAAGGTATAGCGGGTGGATTTATATATGTGATCAGACAACACCTCCACCTCCTCCAGTAGACTGTCATGAAGACCTAGAACCAACAACATACTCGTTTAACAAGGCTAATGCAGGTAGAAGTAAGATAGGACCATTCCCTAAAGATGGGAAACTGGTACTTTACTTTAAGAACTTACTTGGAGCCGGAACATATAGACCGACAATAACGTTTAAACTTGTCAGTACAGATACCAGTAGGAATGATAATCAGACATATTCATATACTCCTAAAGCAGATGAAGACAGAACAGCTACAGACTTTACTGTAAAGAAGGGTGAGTATGTACTACTTACTAAATCCGTAGATAATAGCAACCAAGGAGATCCAGAATGTGCACCTACTACTAACAATCCCAAATATGAATCCTTTGGATGGATAGACCCAAGTAGTGATGGTAAGTGTGGTTCTGGTTTGTTAGGACCACCTAGTAGTGGATCAGCTCGAGAAGCATATCCTAAATACTCCATTTCAACCTTCCGTAGTAATGCTGTAAAACAGGGATATGAGAAGGTTACAAATGGAGAACAGTGTTGGGCTGACTGGAGAGAGTGGGCTGGAGACTATGACTTCAACGATTACTTCCTAATGGTCTCATATGCTGTTGAAGAGCCAATTCCAACTCCTAACCTAACAGTAAATAAGAGTGTAGTAGAAAGCTGTACTGATGAAGACACATCAAATCCAACTGCAGAACTAGCATACACAATAGCAGTAACTAACACAGGTGGTGCTGATGGAGAGTTTAGTAAAATAGAGGATGTATTAGACAGTAAAGTAGAAGACAGCTTTGTACAGGTAAGCAGTATTACAGGAGGAGGAACATATGCTGATGGAAAGATAGTGTGGGATGGAAATACCACTGTTAAAGCTGGAGAATCCATATCATATACATATACCTTAGTCGTAGACAAAGACAGCTTCGATACATACTCTAATACAGTAACACTAACTACGGGGAGTGAAACTAAAACAGACAAAGCAACAATTACAGCAGATTGTGTAATAACGGAAGAACCCGAAGAACCCGAAGAACCTGAAGTACCAGAAGTACCAACTGAAGGAGAAGTACCTCAGACTGGAATATTTGATAGTACTGCAGGAAGAATACTAGCAGGAGTATCTCTAGTAGTAATAGGAGCTCTAGTATATATATCACCTAACATATCTCTTAGCACTCTTAATGGACATATTAAAAGTAGAAGAGTGTACATTAAAGAAAGAAACATTCGTAAACTAAGGAAAAGATTTGAAAAGAAAGTAGAAAAGAGATAAAGATGTATGATATAATCCAATCGCTTTTAATTTAAAGGAGGTCGCAATGGCTGTCATAGTTCATGCCAACGAAAACATAGATAGTGCCCTTAAAAGACTACACCGAGAGG
>CAYVBS010000007.1:0-32991 GCA_964449955.1 uncultured Candidatus Saccharibacteria bacterium
AGAAAGCGGAGTTTTCTTTTATCGAAGAGAAAAGAGAAAGCGGAGTTTTCTTTTATCGAAGAGGAATGAAAGAAGGAATAGGTGGTACCCTTATTTAAGGACCTTAAGGTCTAAGGTGAACTCTTCTTGAAACTGTACATCTGAGAAGCTTTCTACTGAGAGGTAGAGAATATGTTTCTCATTAGGGGATACCGTTATCCTTTGAGTAACTGTATCTCCATTCTGTTCTTGTAATCTGTATATCTGATCTCCTACTATTAAACCAATATTAGAACCTGTAGGTATTTGTGTACCTCCATTGATTTCAATATTAACATCTGTCTCTGTACCGTTCTTGATCTCTAATATGGGTTTTGAGTAACTATCAGAGTCTCTTCTAAGTAACTCTGTTGTATATGTATATATTCCATCTTTCTCTTCAATGTGCTCATCTCTGAATATTTGGTGAGTTCCACCTACAATATTAACTTGGATTCCTGACTTATTAGCAGCTCCAAGTACATTTATCTCCTGAATTTTTTTTGTGATCGGTTGTAAGTTAACAACAGTTATTGTGGGGATGATGAAAAGAAGTGCTAAAAGACCTAGGGCTATTGGTTCTAGGATTAATATGACAATGTTTTTAACCGGTGATCTATTCATATTTAGTAATACTTCTTACTATTAGGATATACCTTATTTATCTCAACTTCAAATGTTTTTAGAGAACCTAATGCAGTAAAAAGTGCAAGAGCTACTGCAAGATATCCCATGTAGGTATATGAATGACCCTGAAGCGAATTAGCTATTACTAGGGCTGATGCAACTATTGTAAAAGCACTCCATACAAAGATAGTGAGGAAGGTAGTATTGTCTTTAGTAATCCAGGAGAGAGCGTTGAATTTAACAATCTTTACTATGGTTTTGGGATTAGTAAGTGAGGACTGGAATAGGGCCGTCTTAACTATCAAATACGTAGTAGGAACAAAAAGTACTAGCAACATTGCTAGATCTGAGAAAGAATTTACCATGAGAGTACTCTTCTCATCTGGGAAAAATATTTGGGTAGAGAAAAGACCATCTACTTCGTTTCCAATGCTTAAGTTCAACCCGTAGAGGGCACTGACAGCGATAATTCCAAAAAGTTTACCAGCAATCATTAATATTGCTGGAGGTATGGAAGTTTTAAGCGCTCTTATCAGTAGTTTTGACATTATTGGCGGACAGTTTGTTTAGTTGATTTGCAAGTCTAGACTTTTTTCGACTTGCTCTACCTTTGTTTATAACATTTTTCTTAGCTGCCTTGTCAAGGACTTTGTATGCCTGCTTTAGAGATTTCTCGGCATCATCCTTCTTTTCAAGGGTTACAGATGTTTCAAATCTTTTGATAGATTTCTTTAATCTGTTTCTTAATCTGTCATTGTAAACAGTCCTTCTTTTTGTTTGTCTTAAATCCTTTATGGATGTTTTTAGATTTGGCATTACCTGATTTGTAAAATAATTTGATACTAATTCGGATGTATTATATCTGTTAAAACATTGTTTGTAAACAAGAAAGTTAACTGCTACACTAATTCATATATGATTCAGGTAAATACTAAAAGAGTACTCCTTGGGATATTTACTGTCCTTATCCCGATGATAGCAATTTCTACGGCTGTGTATCTCTTTTTAGACAGTAGGGCGGTAAAGGGAATCTCTGTAAAAAGAGAAATAGAGAGTTTTGCTCCATATATTTCTAATATGCCTCCTAATGTTGTATCTGTTGGAGAGGAGTATATTTTTATACCAAAGATTGTAGCTGAAGATATTACTTTAGTAAGTATTACTATGGAGGAAGGACCTGCATGGTTGCATATTGATGAGAGTAATATTGTTAGAGGAATACCCTCTAAAGAGGATGTTGGTGTTGGTAAGATGGTATTGAGGGTTTCGGATGGATACAACAGCAGTACATTAGTAGAATATTTATTAGTAAAAGAAAATGAAGAAGTGGGTGGTATTAACAATTAGTGTCTTAGTTATAGTATCTCTCGTAGTTGCCCTAGTAGTCTTTAGGGCTTTTGGTTCTGGTGATTCTGCAGTGATAAATGGGTGTGATCCTTTTAATGTAGAGATTACTAAGGGAGAAGAGAGTAATACAGTATTAATATTTTGGGAGACTAGAGATTCATGTTCTGCATATATTGTATATGGAGAGGATATGAAAGATATGTCTCTTGTTGCAGTAGATACTGAGAATCCGGTGAAAAATAGAGAGCATTCTGTAGTAATTAAATCTTTATTAAGTAGTAAGCATTACTATTTCTCGATAGTTTCAGAGGGTATTAACTATGGTAAGGGTGGTTTACCTATTTCTTTCTTGATTGATTCTCTTTAGTACTGTTTCTTAGAATTTTTGCTTCGAAGTATTTTCTTGGATTTGTAATTCTGTATTTGAACATTTCTGCATCCCTGTAGAGATCAGAACCTACTATCATTCTAGAAAGTGCAGTTCCTTCCGGTCTTGTATATACGAACCAACCTGTTGTTAGTACTAAGATACCTAACAGTATTCTTGTGATCATACTGTCTAATATCCCTGTACTTGGGACTTCGTTGGTTGGAGGATTGTCACAATCCTGTGCTACTGTAATGGTGGCTTCTGCTCTTAAGGTGGATGGATCACTTGGTATCTCTTCTGGGTTAACTATTACTTCATTTAGATTCTGTCCTGTTATTGCAGATTCTCCTACTGTGGATTCAAAGACGATGACTAGGTTAGCTCCTGCTTCTACACTCCATGGTGTAGATGGCTCCCAGAGGAGCTCCTGGCTATCTCCAACAGGTGTAACTGTAACGAGAGATGTATCTGGAGTTGTTGTTCCATTTATCACGGTAGAGCCGGTCTCATAGGTAAAGCCTAGAGGTAACTTGTCTTTAACAGAGGCTATTGTATCTGGGGTGTCTCCATTGTTTTTAATGGTAATTGTAAATGTTGCAGTACTGTTCTCTCCAGTTCTTTCTACACATGTAGGCGTTACCGCTTTATTAGTTGTAAAACTGGATTTCTCTGTTTCTTCCTCTTGAGGATCTTCCTGCTCGTTACCTTCACTTGCTTCTAGGAATGTAACCTCTGTACTTGCAGAGCCGATACTTACATCATCTATTAATACCTGTGCAGTTATCGTTAGATCTCCTTCATATGAATCTAATACGGAGAAACTTTTGTTAGCATCAAAGTTTGTATTATCATACAGATCTACTTTGGACATAGATACAGATCCTTTGTTAGTAGCAACAGTTATACCGTCGGTGGCTACTATTGGGGCAGTACCATTGTCAAAGGAGAATCTAATCTTTACATTTTCACTTTCAACTTGTCCTACAGAGATGTTTACCTGAGTTACTTCTGTTGTACCATCACTCTTATTCCCAGTTGAAACAGAGAGGCTGTTTACTCCTGTCCCACTAGTTCTAGTAATATCTACAACTCTACGGCATACAATTGAATTAATGCTGTCTCCTTGTGAATCAGTAGCTGTTGCTACTATCTCTATCGAATCTGTTTCACCTAGGTCTGTAATTTTTTTAGAGATCTTGTTCCCATCTATACTGTCCGGTTCTACAGTATTGGAATTGATTTTGAAGAGGTAATTGGTGTATGTAGAGAGGTCAAAGGTAGCTTCTACATTGATTTCATCACTCTCTGTTATCTTTCCTGTAATGATTTTGTCATTTCCATCTTTAAGGAGCATGTTTTCACATCGGGTATCGGAGATACTTCTGACTGTACAGCTTTTGTAAGAGTCTTTAGGGGTTGTACTATTTAAAAGATTCTCAGTTATTTGATTGGTGTCACACTGTGCACTGCATGTCTGGTCTGAATCAACCCTGTTTATATTGAACAGAAATGCTCTTTTGGGATCTCCACAATCATTGATCACTGCTGGATCTATCATGTAACAACCACAAGCAATGCTTGTACTGTCCTGATCATTATCTCCAATTTCTCCAATTGTATAGAAATATATTACTCCTGCTAGTAGTACTAAAAGGAGAATACCACCAAATACTAGTAGTACTTTTAGTATGTCTTTCCTATTTTTTTGCTGTTGGTCCATTTAACTGGGCAGAGTTAGTATGTTAAAGCTTCTTCTCTCAATAGAGTTTATGAAAATACTAGTGTAGATGTCAACAAATATACCTACAAAATGGTACATAGGACTGTTAAACCTAGATCTCCAGATATTCTTCCTACCTTGATTTCATAGTCTAGACTGCATATTTTTTCATATATGTACTTCAATTTGTCCATTGTATATCTATCTGAAGCTTTGGAGAGTGAGGGTATTGTAAATGGGGGTATTCTTAATATTGATGCAATTTCATTTCCAAGTACCCCTTTCTCTTTTAGACTTTTGATCATTGTTAATAGTCTGAGATTTCTAGCTATCATAGCGATAACGTAGTTAGCATCTATGCCCTGTTTTAATATTCTCTCAAGTGTGAGAAGAGTGTTTCTGTCAGAGCTGTTTATCTGATCTAGTAATGTCCAAATATCATCTTCTAAAGTATATGGAGCTATGTCCTTTATATCTTCCTGTGTTACTAGATCTTTATCTAGTAGCTTTATTTTCTTAAGATTGTTTTCAAATCTTTCAGGATCATAATTGGAATACTCTGCTAGTAGTCTGATAGTGTTGCTATCTAGTTTCAGATTCATGTCATCAACTTCTTGCTTAGCCCATGTCTGAAAGGTTCTTTTGTTTAATTGGTTGTACTCTTCCAGAAGGTTTTGTGATTTGAAGAATTTTACATACTTAGTAACAGAGCTGACTTTCTGGTCTTCCCAGATAATGATTGTATCAGTTCTGTTGTTTGGTAGATGCTCTAGTAGGAAAGTGATTAGAACATCCTTGTTTTTGTTCCTATATACCCTCTTTAAAAGAATTATTCTTTGAGGTGAAAAAAGATTCTGAGAAGAGAGTGTATCTATTAGTACAGAGGGATCTGTTTTCTCTGCATCTATGGAAATATATTCTGCAGTTTGAGATTCTCTTACTTGGATTACAAGGTTAAGAGCTTCTCTCAGGGAGAGATATGGTTCATTGCCAATGTATAGTTTAAACATTTTTAATTACCTGCTTCAGAAGTAATTTCTTCATTTACTTCGGGTATTGCTTTTCCTAAAAGTATTGATATATTCTCTCCATTTAGTCTAGTGGTAATGAAATCGGGTTTTGATTTGTTTTCAATATCTAGATATCCAGCTAACATATCGACAGAGGATATGAAATTATCTGTGGAGTTGGAGTAAATATAGTTACCTTCTTTGTTTCCGTACAGGGTTCCTAAGAACTTTACATTAAGGTATTTGAATTGTTCTCGTATTTCTTGAGTCTTCTGATATGATTCCTGATATCCAAGTCCAATGTTGTAGATATATATTGAGGGATTGTCTGAGTAAAGCTGTGGCTTCTCTGTTATTAAATCTATGTATCGGTGTATATCATCATACTTACCTAGTCCTGCTACTGGTCCTATTGCATATGCTCCTGTGTTTACAACATTATCACTTGTGAAAAGTGTATAGTTACCCGCAGTAGGGTCTAGTACAAAGTTATAGATGTTTCCATCTGAGGTATCAAATTCTTTTAGTAGATCTACCCCAGCTTCTATATCCTTAACATTAAACTCAGATATCTTTACATTGTTCTGTACAGCAGATATTAAGTCTGTAACTCTTTTAGGACTAAGTAATGTGTCAGATGAGAGTAGGGCATCTTTAAGTGCAACTATTACTCTCTGTTGTCTTCTTGCTCTTGCAAAATCGGAACCCTCTCCATTGTGCATTGAGTGTCTTGATCTGGAGTATTTGAGTGCAGTATCGCCATCCATTAGTTGTGGACCCTCTTTAAAGCTAACAGTTTGATATCCAAATCCATCTGGATACATGTAATCAGTAAATGAATTCTCTACATTTACATATACTCCTCCTACAGAATCAATTAGTTCTACAAATCCTTTGTAATCTATCATTCCGTAGTACTGTATCTGCGTGCCTGTTACATCTTCAACAACCCTTTTAAGATTTGCTAGTCCAGTTCCTGGCTCTTTCTGCTCATATGTTCCATATACCGAGTTTATTCTGTTAAACCAATACACATCAGGATTGACCTGTACATGCAAGTCTCTAGGGATTGATAGCATGACAACATTTTTAGTTTCATAGTTGTAAGAAGCAACCATGATGGTGTCTGTATTAAGTAGTCCACTGTTCTCTCTTGTATCTATTCCAACGATCATTACGTTTGTATATTTCCCACTACTGTCTTTTTTGAGTTCTGGTTTCTCTTCACTAAAGATGGAGCTAGGTGAGAATTGTAAACCGATATCGGTAGATGCTTTATATGCTTTGTAGAGCATATATATTCCCAGTGAGAGTACTACAGCAATGAGTAGTCCTACTGGTATGAGGTACCATCGTATCTTTTTCTTAGGTTTACTGGTATCTATACTTTTTCGGACTTCTTTTTTTACTGCCCTTCTTTTGGGCATCTCTTTGTCACTCATATTTATTGATACTTCCATGGGCAGTTAATGTAAGTTATCTAAGATATTTTTGTATATTCTGGTTATGCTCAGTAAGGGTCTCTGCATAGTAGGCATTACCATCTTTGTCATGTATGTAGTAGTAGTAATTATTAGATTGTGGGTTCATAGTTGCTTCTATTGATTGTACTCCTGGATTACAGATTGGAGTTGGTGGAAGTCCCTGTCTCTTATATGTGTTATACGCACTATCACTTTCTTTATCTTTATTGGTGATCACATATTTCCAATCTTTTATTGGATACAGTATTGTTGCATCTACTTGAAGCAACCATCCTTCATTATATCTTCTCTTGATTATGTCTGCTATGATCGGTCTGTCTTGAGAGGTATATCCTTCTCGCTCTACCATACTCGCTATTATTAAATCTTTGTAAGTTACACTGTTGTTAACCTTTCTCTTAAAGTTTGCAATTAGTGTCTCTAATACCTCTTGAGTGGTTGCATCTGGTGCAAAAGCATATTTATCTGGGAACAGAAATCCTTCGAGGTTACTTACTTTGTAGTCCAGACCTAGTGTTGATATATATTCGGTATCTGTAGTTAGGTTTAGGAACTGTTCTTTAGAAAAGCTATCACTACCACTTTTTACAAATTCTGTGCTTAAGATATTAGCAATTTCATCCTTTCTTAAACCCTCTGGAAGTGTAACCCATATACTCTGTTCTTGAGCATGCTGAATTGTTTCCACAATCTCTTTTATGCTGAGATTTTTAGGAAGCTGGTAGGAACCGGCCTGTATCTTAGGGTACAGATTACTTAACTTGACGTATATTTTAAAGTAGTTAGCCCATTTCTCACTTAATATTCCAGCTTCTACTAACTCTCCGGCTATTGAATCTATACTCTCACTCTCTTCAACAGTAACCTCCACTTTTTGTGTTTCATCACTACTTGGTGTTACAAGAGCTCTGTCATAGTCTCTTTTTATGAGTATACCTGCGATTACTACGGTAAGTAGTGCTAAAAAGAATATTTTAATTAAACTGCCTATACCTTTAAGCATTGTTTTTTCTTTCTGAATTTAAAAATTCTTGTAGGAACACAGAAGCTGCAATCATATCAATTTTGTTTTTTGAAGATCTGGTATTCTGTCCTAGGGATAGTAGCATATTCTGAGCTTCAGTTGTAGAATAACTTTCGTCCTGGTAAATGACTGGCAAGTCTATCACAGTAGAAAGTTTTTTACTAAATCTCTCTATCTTCTCTACACTTTTCTCTTGAGCAGTTGTAAATGCTTGTGGCTTACCTATGAGGATTGTTTTAACTCTGTACTCTTCACAGATACTTTTAATATCTTCCAGTACTTTCTCTACATTTCTTCTCTTGGTAATTTCTAGTACTGTTAGTGGAGTAGAAATAATGCCCTTGCTATCTGAGATTGCAAGTCCTAATCTTTTTTCTCCATAGTCTATTGCTAATATTGGTTTCTCTGTCATGGTATCTACTATTCTAGCACGGCCTTAATTCTTTTGACTCCTGCTCCTACATTTTCCTGTTTGGTAATTCTAAGAGTACCTAATCCTTTAGTATTTTGCATATGTGGTCCGTAGCAGATCTCTACAGAGAATGGTTTTTCTTTTTCACCAATGTAGTAAACTTTAAGTGTATCTCCATATCTTTCCTCAAATGCAGCAAATGGTACTAACTCTAGAGCTTGTTGCTTGGGTAATTCTTCATATGTAATATCTAGACCTTCCTCTATCTTTCTGTTCACTAACTCTTCTACCTGTTTTATCTGTTCTTCTGTTAGCTTACTTTCGTTAGGAAAATCTAACCTTAACCTATCTGGAGTAATGTTACTTCCTTTTTGATATATATGATCTCCTACAATCTCTCTTAAGGCTGCGAGTAGGAGGTGAGTGGCTGTATGATACTTAGTGGACATTTCTGAGGTGTCTGCTAGTCCTCCTTTAAACAGTCCTGCTGAAGCTGTTCTGGATCTCTCTTGGTGTTTCTGTTGTGCACTATCAAATCCCTCTCTGTTTGTAATTTCAAGTCCTTTCTCTTGTACTATCTCTTCAGTTACTTCTAATGGTAAACCGTAGGTTTCGTATAGCTGGAAAGCTTTCTCTCCAGATATCTGACCTTCCCTAGTTAAAGATTTGTCTAGTTCTTTCAGTCCATGTTCTAAGGTCTTTTTAAACTTCCTTTCCTCTTCTTCTAGAACAGTAAGTATATATTCCTTCTGTTCTTCTAGTTTTGGCCATATCTCTTTGAATTGCTCTATGGATATACTACCGATCTCTCTTGTAAAGTTCTTCTCAATACCAAGTACTCTTCCATGTCTTACTGCCCTTCTAATTAGCCTTCTTAAGATGTATCCCTGTTTGCTGTTACTTGGGGTAATGCCATCCATAATGATCCAGGTAGCTGCTTTAATATGGTCGGTAATAATTCTTTGTGATCTAATGTCTTGGTTTTGTGAAAGCAGTATTACTTTCTCCAATATCGGTTTGTATATATCTACTTCGAATACAGAATCTGTATTCTGTGTAACCATTGCTAACCTGTCTAAACCTCCTCCAAAATCTACGTTATGTCTTCCTAATGGTTTGTATACCCCTTCTTCTAAAAGGTACTCCATGAATACATTATTACCTATCTCTACTAGGTCACCACTATCTGTTTTGTAAAAGATCTCACTATCTGGTCCACATGGTCCCCCTGTTGGTAATCCCCACCAATTATCTTCTCTTCCTAGTGGCATTATTCTTTCTTCTTTACCTACTTTTGCATCTATTCCATACTTTGAGAATATTTCTTTCCATGCCTGTATGGAGGTTTCATCTTGAGGTATATCTCCTTCACCTTCAAATATTGATGCATATATTCGATTAATATCGAATCCGAGTACTTCTACAAAGAACTCAACAGTCATCTCTATTGCTTCTTTCTTGAAGTAATCGTTTAAAGACCAGTTTCCGAGCATTTCAAATGTAGTACAGTGTACAGTGTCTCCAACCTCTTCAATATCTCCTGTTCTTAAACATCTTTGTGAATTAGTTAGCCTATTTCCTGCAGGATGATTTCCTCCTTTAAGAAATGGTACTAATGGGAACATTCCTGCATTTACAAAGAGTACGGAAGGATCATCTTCTGGTACTAATGAACTGCTTGGTATTTCTGTATGGCCTTTGCTTTTAAAAAAGTCTAAATATTTATCTCTAATTTCTTTGTATGTGTAATTCTTCATAGAAAAGATTTTACCACAAAGGTATTTTTACAGAAAGGCAGAAGTTATTTAAAGTATTGGTTCTGGAGGAGTACTGTCTGTTTGTTTACTATCTTCTCCTTCAAGCTCTTTTATCTGAGAGTATATTAAGTCAAGATCATCTTTTGGCTCTGGAGGAGGTGCGGGCTGTACAGGAGGAGTTTCTTCTACTGGTACTGGAGGTGGTGCTTGGGTAACAAGGTTGTTAATGTTGTTTGGAGTTGTATCCAATGGAATACTATCTTCTGTTGGTAGTGTAGGTGGTAGAGTAGGATTTTCTACTGGGGTTTCATCAGATTGGTCTTTCCATACAGCAAATATTATTATTGGGATTATTATAGCTAAAGCTATTAGTGCCAATCCTCCCCCAATGATTATTGCAGTTCTAGTTGGTATACTGTAACCGAATATGTTTAGGTTCCCATCGTTTTCGTCATCTGAAAGGATTGTGAATGTCCAGTCTTTAATAGCTTCTGTTCCTGAAGAATCTTTTACAGATATTTCTACTTTATGTAATCCCTCACTTATATTCTCTTCAGGGAGGTATATGACTGTATATTCACTGTCTGAGATCCTGTTAAAGTTGACGGAGTTAGTAATGTCTATATCGTCTAGTTTAACTACAATACTGTCTTCATCTACTGTTTCTCCCTGTGCAGCTATTAGGGATGCCTTGATAGTGGGTCTGCGGTTTTTAATTTCATCTGTACTAGTAGGAGACACATTTATTATTTGTGGTTGCGGTAGTTCAACCTTGTCATCTATCTCATCTTCTGTTTTCTCTGTACCAGTTGCTATAACTATCTCTTCTGAGATATCTATACCTACAGCTGCTGGTGTTTGATTGTCTATTGCTTTTACAATTATTCTGTAAGTACCGTCCTCTATATTACTTGTATCTAGAGAGTAAGAGGTCTGGTTGTATGTAATATTTTTATCTATCTCTATCCAAGTACTTTCATTTGCAGGATTGGGTGAGAGGTAAAGTTCATATCTTACTATATGGTTTTGATCTGTAGCATCCCAGCTAACTCTTATATTCCTGTCTTCCCTTATCTCTATACTTTGTATTGGTTCGAGTATTCGAACTGCAGGATTATCATTATCTTTAGGACTTACACTGATGACCCATGATTGAGAGGCTAAGTGTTTGCTGTATCCATCATGTATGAATACATTAGCTAGGTAACTTGCAGGGTTAGTTGTAGAGCCTTTGAATTTGAGTGTAAGTTTTCCATTACTTCCATCTTCTATGATAGTAGGTTTAAGCCATGTTGTTCCAGGAGTGAAAGAGAAGAAGTAATTTATTGTATCTCCATCGGGATCTGTAGCTGTTAGGGTATATTCATACGTATCACTTGTTACTATGGATTGAGAAGGTTTGGATTCTTTTGCAGTAGATGAGAACATCGGCTTACTGTTGTTACTAATTGCTCTAATACCTTTAATGTCATATGGACTGCTTACAATACATGTATATGTTTTTTCGTTTACATCTACCATTAAACCGGTTAGTTCGTAGCCTTTAACTTCTTCGGGTGTAAATGAGAATGTCTCTGTTACTTGAAGTTCGGGTTTAGCATATGTTTTCTGTAAGAGCTTGTTTTGATTTTCATCCTGTATTGAAAGTGCTTTTACTCCTAAAGTTGTAGAAAGAGCATCTACTTGTACTCTTACAGTTTTATCTACTTCTAATGAGTAGGGATTTACATTCGGGAATGATATTACGCATGGAGTTTCTTCACTTACCTCTACATCCTCAAAAGCCATATTCCTTATATCAAAGTTGCTATCCTGCAGTACTCCATATACAAATACGGGGATTGAAAGTAGTAGTAGGAATGTTAGTAGTAAACTTTTTCCTTTGGCAGTTTTTCTCGGGGCGTTTCTGTATTTCATTAGGTATATAATAAGGGTTATTTGTTACTCTGCGCAAGTTGGTCATTAATATCCGCTTCTATAGTTGATAGGACAGATTCTGGTATTTTATTATTCTCTACAACCTGTGTTATTGCTTCTCTTAGTAAACTTTCAACAAAATTTTGGTCTCCAATTTGCCAAGACTTCATATATGGAGCCATTTGTGCAAAAGCTTGGGTATATGGATTCTCTGCTAATTCTTCGTTCATGGATACTCTGGAATAGGGTTCTCCAAACGCTCTTATTTGTGATGCGTTTGCAAAAAGTCTTCTCTGTTGTTCAGGTTCACTTAAGAATTTTATAAAATCCCAAGCTACTTCAGGATGTTCACAGGTACTGCTTACAGTGTCTCCCCAGTACATAGAGTAGTAAACAGGATCGTTGTTTGGTAGCTGTGGTAGTGGTGCAATACCAAACTCTATCTGAGGAGCAGCTGTAATGATATCAAATGCTCTCCAGCTAGGAGCAAACATCATTGCAAGGTCTCCTCTGTAGAACATGGTCATATCTTGTGGTAGGTATGAGGCCCAGACAGGGTCCTCACTCTTTGCAAATTCAGTATATTTGTTCAGCGCAGCTACTGCTCTGTCTGATGTTAGATTGACCTCTGTTCTTGTACTATCTATTAGCTCTGCACTGTTTTGAAGCATCATGAAGGTAAGTATATCTGCAGAGTGGGTTACATTAGAAGATGTTCCTACTGCTAATCCTGCTTGACTGATTTTTCCAGATGAACTTGTTTTAGTTAGTTTTACAGCTGCCTCTACAAACGAATCCCAGTCAGTAGGTGGTGTAGTGTAGCCAGCATCAGCTAAAAGCTGTTTGTTGTATATTACTGCTAATCCATCTATTTCCCATGGTATTGCATATATTTTTCCATCTGTACCTGTAAAATCACTTAGAGCAGTTGGGTAGAAATTAGAAGAGTACTCTTGTGTTGTCATGATACTGGATGGTAATGGAGAGAGATATTTCATATATTTTGGAAGCCATGTGTTGTTAATTCGGATTATATCGGGTGCGGGTTCTGTCGATGTAGAGGATTGCTCAAGTCTTGTATATACTCTTGCTTCATAGTTATTAAATGTCTGCTGTGCATATGAGATTTTTACTCCTGGATGTTCACTCTCGTACTTCTCTATTAGGGGGTGCATAACTTCATCTGGTTCCCAGAGACCCCAGTATTCAATTGTTACATTTGTTGTGTTGTTTCCACCATTTCCATTGTTGTTTGAAGGGTTGTTTCGGGAAATGAGAAAGAATACTAGTAGTATGATCAGAAGTACTGCAAATATGGCTCCACCGATTAGTAAGATCTTTTTCTGTTTTTCGTTCATGTAAACATTCTACAAAAATTAATATCTTTCTGCTACAACTACTAATCGTTTTGTTCCAACTCCCAGTGGCCAGCAGGTCATTAGAGTTACAGTTTCTTTGTCTCCCTGTGTTGATAGGATGGAGAAATCATCGGGAGACACTATCTTTTTGCTTCTTACAATATATTCAAGGACATCATCATCTCTCTTGATATTAACCTTGCTACCAATATCTACATTCTCTAGTCTAGTGAAGATTGTTTCAGGTAGTTCTCTGTGTCTGTTGAAGAAATTTTCTACAGCACTATGTCCATAGATGAAAGAGTTTCCTCCATCACCGGGAAGAGGTGTTCCTTTGAAATGGGCAAGGCCACTTTTTAAATATTGGTCATATACTTTCTCCTCTACACTCTCCACATTGGATGATATTTTAATATCCTTTATTCCAATATCCTCTATCGTGATATACATATCCTCTTTGTAATCCCTGTTCACTGTAATTGGTTTGCTCTTTTTAGTAACAGGGTCATATGTATATTCGCCTTGGTATTGCAGAGTACCTGCTGTAGAGGAGAGGTTCTCAAAGTAGCTTTTCCCAGGATCGTAGTAGGCAAATTCATTTGATATGAACTGTCTGTATGATTCAGGTAGTGGATCTTTCAGTAGTTTCGCTTTAAATATTTCAAACTCTCCTAATACATATGAGCGAGTTAATGGAACAACCTGGCTTGCAACTAGAAGTATTCCAATTACTCCTAGAGTCCATGCTACAACCTTCTTTGTCTTTTTTACTTTCTTTTCATCTTCGGAGGGAATATTCCAGTTGCTGTTTTTCATCTCCAATATGATATCAACTAATATTTTCAATGTCATTCCTTGGCACTCTATGCATTTGTTTGCTAGAATTACAGTCATGAGCAATGGAGATTACTACGATATTCTTGGAGTGTCCAGGGATTCAAAAAAAGAAGAGATAAAGAAGGCATACAGAAAGCTGGTTAAGAAGTATCATCCAGATGTAAACAAGGAACCGGATGCTGAGAAGAAGTTTAAAGAGATTCAAGAAGCATATGAGACTCTTTCTGATGATACTAAGCGAAGTGCATATGACCAGTATGGAAAGGCTGGAACTGAAGGTTTTAATCCTGGTGCGGGATTTAATGGCTTTGGTGGAGGTTACAGTGGTGAGCCCTTTGATATGGGAGACATTTTTAATACTTTCTTCGGAGGAAATATGGGAGGCTTTGGTTTTGATTTCGGACAGGGTGAAGCTAGTAGGAGAGAGAGTTTAAGAGGAGAGGATCTAAGATACAGAGTAAAACTTTCTTTTGAAGAAGCTATGTCTGGTCAGGAGTTTGAGATAGGGATCAAGAGGAAGGTTACATGTTCTAACTGTAAGGGTACTGGTAGTGAAACGGGTAAGCGTGTTACCTGTTCCAACTGTAATGGAACTGGTAGGGAGCGAAGAGTTCAGAACAGTTTCCTAGGTAGGATTGCTGTAATGACAGAGTGTTCAGTATGTCATGGTTTAGGAGAAGTTCCTGAAGAGAAGTGTAAGGTTTGTGGGGGTAGTGGAGTAGAGAGTAAGGAGCAGAAGGTAAAGATCAAGATTCCTAAGGGTGCATATGATGGTATGCAGTTAAGGTTTAGAGAGGGTGGTAATGCAGGTCCATTTGGTTCTCCTCCTGGAGATCTGTATGTCATTGTTGAAGTAGAGCCTTCTGTTAAGTTTGATAGGAGGGGTAGTGATTTGTACTCAACTGAGAGTATTCCTGTTCATACAGCAGTACTAGGAGGGAAAATAGCTGTTGAGACAGTTGAGGGTACTGTAAATCTAAAGATTCCTAAGGGTACTCAGTCTGGAACAATATTTAGAATTAAGAATGAGGGTGCTCCTGTCGTTGGTGAAGAGAGTCGTAGAGGAGATCTCTATGTAAAGATAGAGGTGGAGATACCCAAGAAGCTGAGTAGAGAAGAGAAGAGGCTTTGGGAAGAGATGAAGAATTTGTAAAGAGGTTTACATATTACTAATGTTCTGGTATTATTCTCTTGAGAGGTTATACGAGAGGGTGAGGCTAAGGGTCTCGCCTTTTTTTTTAAGTATGCCAATGTTAATTTGTTTTTGTTTTTTGATATGGCAATGACATCCGAGTTAGTTGCTGCAATTAATCAAATTTCTGCAGAGAGAGGTATAGATAAGGATGAGGTTTTTAAAGCCTTGGAAACCGCTATACTGAGTGCTGTTAAGAAAGAAAAGTTTGGAAAGATAGAGAGGAGTGATGAAGAGGATAGTGAGAAAGCAGGTGACAATCTTGCTGTAGAGGTAGATAGAGAGAGCGGAGAGTTTAAGCTTTTTGCAAACAAAGAGGTTGTAGAAAAGGTTGGTGATAATGAGAGAGAAATAGCCCTTAGTGAGGCTGAGATGATTTCTCCTAATGTAGAGATTGGTGATTTTGTACAGATTGAGATGCCATCTGATGATTTGGGTAGAATAGCAACACAGACTGCAAAGCAGGTACTTTTACAAAAGATCAGGGAATCTGAGAAAGATGCTGTTATTAGCGAATTTAGCGATAAGATCGGAGAGGTATATACCGCTTTAATGCAGAGAATGCAAAGAGGTAGTGCAATATTTGAAATTGGTAAAGCAATTGCATATATGCCAGTTGAGGAGCAGATACCTAATGAATTTTACAGAGTTGGAGAGAGGTATAAGGTTTTGCTTAAAACTATAGATGACTCTCAGATATTAGTATCTAGAGCTGATCCTGAGTTCTTAAAAGAGCTCTTTAAGTTGGAAGTACCTGAGATAGAGTCTGGTGTAGTTGAAATTATGGCTGTTGCAAGAGAGGCTGGTTCTAGAAGTAAGATTGCTGTTGTATCTCATCAGGAGGGTATTGACCCTATTGGCTCATGTGTAGGTCAAAGAGGTATTCGTATTGCAAATATAATGAATGAGCTTGGTGAGGAAAAGATAGATATCATTGAATGGCATGAGGATCCTGAGAGATTCGTTGCAAATGCACTAAGTCCTGCTAAGGTAGATTCTGTAAAGATCGATGATGATACTGCTGTTGTTGAGACTCCTGCAGATCAACTATCTCTTGCAATTGGAAGAGATGGACAAAATGTAAGACTTGCATGGAAGTTGACTAGGTACAAGATAGATATTGTTGGACCAGATGGTGAGAGTGCAGAGGAAGCCAAGGATGCTGTAGAAGAGTATGCAGATGAAACACAAGAAGATGTTGTATCTACAAATGATAAAAGCAACGATGAAAACGTTGATAGTGAGGAATAAAAATATTTATAATAGTAAATTATGGCTCGAAGTAGTAAGAAAACTACAATTAAAGATGGTGCTCGTAGGATCCCAATCGTTGCTATCTTGGGTCATGTTGATCATGGGAAAACCACAATTCTAGACTATATCCGTAAGAGTAATGTTCAGGAGTGTGAAGAGGGTGGTATTACTCAAAGAATTTCTGTATTTACAGTTGCACTGAATGGTGAGGAAGATAAAAGGGTCACCTTTATAGATACTCCTGGTCATGAAGCTTTTGATCTAATGAGATCCCGTGGTGGAAGTATTGCTGATATTGTACTACTTATTGTTGCTGCTAATGATGGAGTTAAGCCTCAGACTATCGAATCTATAGAGATTATAAAAAAATCTAGTGCTAAACCCATTGTAGTAATAAACAAGGTAGATCTTCCCGAAGTGGATATTGCTAAAATAAAAAGAGATATTGTAAACCAAGGTCTTCTAATTGAAGGTATGGGTGGAGATATTCCTGTAGTTGAGGTATCTGGTAAGACAGGAAAGGGTATTCCTGAGCTTTTAGAGGTTATAAATCTGGTTGCAGAGGTAGAGGGTCTTTCTGATAGGAAAGCTTTACCTGTCGGAGTTGGTGGTAGTGCTTTTGTACTGGAATCAGTAAAGGAGAAGTCTAGAGGTAATGTATCTACCTTAGTATTAACCTCTGGTAACTTCTGTAAGGGTGCATGGATAGGTTTTAAGCATGGCGGAGATGTAAGTGTTGAAAGAGTAAAAGGTATCATATCTGAAGATAATGAGAATATATGTGATCTAGCAAGTGGTTGTGGAGGAAAGGTGCTTGGTGTATCACAGCTATTACCATTAGGTTCAGAGGTATTTATATTAGAAAAGAATGACCCTAAACTACTAAAACCTCTTTACAAGGTTGAGGAAGATCAAAGCATTGTTGAGGATGATATCTTTGATTCCATATTTGAAACTGAGCAGAAGGATGGTGATACATTCCTAAATGTCGTTATAAAAAGCTCATCCCAGGGCTCACTTGAAGCTCTGAGGAATAGTTTAGCTAAGGTCAATATTGATGGGTATACTGTAAAAATTGTTCAAGATGGAGTTGGTGATGTTACTATAAAGGATATTGAAATGGCTCGTCTTTCTAAGGCAATCGTTCTTGGTTTTGAAGTCTCTATGGAACAGGGTGTAGATGATATTGCAAGAAAGAATGGGGTACTTGTCCGAACATATAGCATAATATACAAACTTATTGAAGAGATCACTGATGCTTTGGAGATGTTCGCAAGTCCTGATATAGATGAGGAGGAGATAGGTAATGCTGTTGTAAAGATGATATTTACTCTTTCGGATGGTACTTTGGTAATAGGCTCTCGTGTTAAAGAGGGTATTCTGAAGAGAGATTGTAAAGTAGTGTTAGTTAGAAATGATGAGATACTCTCAGAGGGTAGAATAGTTTCCTTAAGGAAAGGTAAGGAGACTGTTACTGAGGTAAAGCAGGGAGAGGAGTGTGGAGCTATACTGAATTTGGATGTAGATGTAACTACAGGTGATGAGCTTTACTGTTACAAGAAAACTCGCTAGTAGTAATTGACAGTAGTCCTATAAAAGTATACAATAGGCTTTGTATTTATCTTGTCCAGAACAAGTATTGTAAAAATATATATATGATGATAATCTAGAAAAGATATGTCTCTAACAAAGGAAGAAAAACAAAATTTGATGCAGGAATTTGGTCTACACGAAGGTGACACCGGATCTCCTGAAGTTCAAATCGCTATACTTACCGAAGAAATAAATAGGCTTACTGAGCATCTTAAAGATCATAGAAAAGATAACCATTCAAGAAGAGGATTACTTCAAAAGGTAGGTAAAAGACGAAGATTAATTCAATATCTTCAGGATAATGAGCCTGATAGATATGATGCATTTTCTAAAAAGGTAAAGATTTAACTCCCTTTCCTCTTACATAACTTCTCAAAAATATATGACACTAGTCATATGGTCAGGCATCTGTAATAATTAATGATAGATGTCCTGAATAACTAATATATTAAATAATTAATATGCTTTTTGATGAAAAAAAGTTTGAATTCGAAATAGAGGGAAGTAAATGCTCCTTCAGTACGGGTAAATTAGCCCTTAAATCAGAATCTGCAATAATTGCAAGAATGGGAGATACTGTAGTAGAAGTTAATGTTAATACTGCTCCTGCAAGGGAGGAAGTGAACTTCTTTCCACTTTCAGTAGAATATATTGAGAGATTCTATGCATCAGGAAAGATTAGTGGCTCTAGATTTGTAAAGATCGAAAGATTCCCTAGTGATGATGCAGTGCTTAAAGCTCGTATGATTGATAGAGCGCTAAGATCTAGGTTCCCAAATGACTATCGTAATGAGGTAAGTATCATTGTTACCGTTATGTCATATGATGAGGAGAATGATCCTGTACTCTTAGCTATAAATGCAGCTTCTGTAGCACTAATGAACTCCAGGGCTCCTTTTGATGGTCCTGTCGCAGGTGTAAGAATGGGATTAGAAGATGGAAAAGTTATATCTATTCACAGGAGCTTAGATGATGTTGATGAAGAGAACAGGATGAACTATGTGTTAGGTGGAGATGGAAAGGTGTTTACAATGATTGATGCTGGTTGTTATGAAGTTGAAGAAGATACTGTCCTAGAAGCTATGGAAAAAGGTTTAGAAGCTATGAAACCATGGCTTGAGGCTCAAAGTAAGTTTGTTGATATGCTTGAGAAGAAAGACAAGACATATACCTCATTTGCTATTCCCCAAGAGTTACTAGATGGAATTTCTGAGTTTCTTGGTGAAAGGATTTTAGAAAATCTTTTAGCTGGTGAGAAAGAGAAACACTCTTTAGCTATAGAGGAGTTAACAGAAAAGTTTAAAGAGAAATATCCTGTAATGCAGATATCTGAAGGCTATGACAAATTGCTTAAGAAAGCATTACGGAAGTATGTAAATGAAAATGACAAGCGAGTTGATGGAAGAGGATTAGACGAAATTAGAGAAATGCATACAGAGGTAGACCTGTTACCAAGAGTTCATGGCTCTGGTCTATTTACTAGAGGGGTAACACAAGTCCTCTCTATAGCTACATTGGGTGGCCTTAAGGATGCAAAGTTAGTAGATGATATGCTTGGCGAGAAAGAGAAAAGATATATGCATTACTACAATGACTTACCATTTGCATATGGAGAGGTTGATAGGGTGAGACTTAATCCAAGTAGAAGAGCAGTAGGACATGGAATGCTTGCAGAGAAAGCATTGATACCTGTATTACCATCTTTAACAGAATTTCCATACACAATACTTGTGATGTCCGAAGTACAGGGTGAGAATGGTTCTAGCTCCATGGCTTCAGCATGTGGATCTAGCTTAGCCTTAATGGCAGCAGGTGTCCCTATCAAAAAGACAGTTGGTGGTATTGCATGCGGTCTTGTAACTCAAGAGGACGGATCTTTTAGAATCCTTGTTGATATGCAGGGTGTAGAAGACTTCTATGGTGATATGGATTTTAAGGTTACTGGTACAAGAGATGGTGTTACTGCAGTACAAATGGATACCAAAATGTCTGGTCTAAGTATGGAAGTAGTAAGAGAGACCTTCGCTAAATCAAAAGAAGCAAGAGTAAAGATCGTCGAGAAGATAGAGGAAGCTATTGAGAAACCAAGGTTGGAAATATCAACATTTGCACCTAAGGTTGCTCAGGCTAAGATACCTGTAGACAAGATTGGTGAGTTGATTGGTCCAGGTGGTAAAAATATTAGAGATCTAACTGAAAGAACAGGTGCTGAGATTTCTGTAGAAGAGGATGGTACTGTAAGTGTATATGCTCGAGATCAGGAAGCTATAGATGCAGCAGTCAAAGCGATACAGATGCTTAACTTCGTACCAGTTATCGGAGAAATATATGAAGGTAAAGTTGCTTCCATTATGGATTACGGTGCATTCGTAGATATTGCTCCTAATGTATCAGGTTTAGTACATGTATCTGAAATAACAGATGACTTTGTTAAAGATGTTAACCAATTCTTAAAGGTTGGTGATATTGTAAAAGTAAAGATTTTGGAAAAAGATAAGCTTGGAAGACTAAAGTTTAGTATGAAACAGGCTAAAGAGGTTGAACCTAGAAAGGAAGAACCAAAGAAATAGGGGTATGGAATTAACTAAGGGAGGGTAAACCTCCCTTTTTTATTTCTTAGTTATCTTTGCAATGTAAAAACCCATCATCTCTGCACTTGGGAGTACTCTAATACTTCTCTTTACTTGGGGATCATAGTTATTCCCACTCCAGTGTGTTATACCAGGTACAACCTTATCCTTAAAACTCTCAAAGCTTTTGTCATTTACAATATCTATATCCATGAGCTCCGCATTCTTATGTCTTTCCAATAGGTAAGAAACAATGCCTTCGTTCTCTTCTGGCTCTAAAGTGCATGTTGAATATACAAGTACACCCTCAGGTTTTAATGTCCGAAATGCTGATTCTATTAACTCCCTCTGTACCATTACTGAGCTCTTAACCTTCTTTATACTCCAAAATCTCAATGGCTTTTCCCCTTTCATATATATTCTTCCCTCTCCACTACAGGGAGCGTCTAGGAGTACTTTGTCAAAGTAATCTGGATATTTCTTACCAAACTCTGCAGCATTACTTAATGTTATCTTTACACTCTTCTCTGCTCCAAACTGATCTACAACATTCCTAAGTGAATTAGTTCTACTTACCTCAATATCGTTGGCAAGTATTGTAGCTTTGTTCTTAGTAACATCAGCAATATGTGTAGTTTTACTACCAGGTGCAGAGCACATATCTAATATTTTGTCTTTCTGCTCAGGCTCTAGTACCAAAGTATCTAAAATACTAGAAAGATCCTGAATGTAGAAATCACCATGTCTGTACTCATCAGTCTGGGATACCTCTGACTTATCCTTGTTGTTAACAAAGTAGGTATTTGGAGCCCATGGTATTGCCTCAAGATCATATCCTTTTCTAAGTAGATTTCGTTTTGTAAACTCTGGTCTTGCCATTAAACCATTTAATCTGATCACTGTTCTTGCTCTCTGACTAAAAAGTTCTCTTACTTTACTCTTGGGGATTCTTAATATACTTGCCATCCTAGAGATGAAGATATCATCTTTTGTGTAGAACTTATCACTTTGCCCTTGACCACTACCTTGGAACTTAGGTCTCCTTGGCTTTCTGTAGTTTGTTCTTAATTTCTTCCCCCTCATTATATCTCTCCTTTCAAATACTTAATTATGCTTGTAATTACTAATCCGGCTGTTTCCGTTCTAAGGATATTACCCTGAAGTTTAACAAAATCAAAATTAAGTTTCTCAAACTCTATAATATCTGATGTACTCCAACCTTTCTCTGGACCAATGGCTATGACAATTGGATTGGAAATATCTTTCTCTTTGATATATTCACTTAGTAGTACAGTATTAACGGCCTCTGTTGCTAAGCATATCTTTATACTTTCCTTACTAAAGTTCTCTTTACTTAGATCGTTAATTTTAATTGGTTTTTCTACTATGGTTGGTTTAATGTTTCTAGACTGTTCCTGTGCATCTTTCACTATCTTTCTCCAAAGTCCTACATCTTTTAATGCTTTGTTTCTGTTTCTTAAAGAGTATCTAGATTCTACGGGTACTATTCTGTCTACTCCGATCTCTACAGATTTCTCTAGGAAGTAGTTAAACTTACTTTCGTTGCTTAGTGATTGTATTACTGTAATATCAATATTACTCTTAATGTCCTTGTCTAAAACCTTTTCTATTATTTCTACCTCTACGGTTCCGGGTGTAATATCTGTAATTCTAGCTACAAATATACTTTCATATGTTTCTACCTCTATTGGATCCTCTATTTCCAGTTTTAAACTGTTTATTACAATATCGCTATCACTGTCTGAGAGGTGAGTAATATCACCTTCACTTAATTTGTGTCTTACAAAGAATCTTTCCATAGAAGGGATTATACCATTAAAAGTGTTTTCTACTAAGTTGACTTCTTTAGTAAAACATACTTATATAGTAGAAACTAAGATATTTAAAATCCTCTATGAGAATTAAATCTGTCCGTACTATTAGATTACTAAGCAAGATATTACTTGGCTTAGGGGCTGTTTTTCTTTGTATTGTAGGATATGCCTACTTAAGAGTAAGACCAACAGATGTTAAGTTTACCGATGTAACATCTAGCTCTGTTACTATCTCCTGGGTTACAAACAACAAGAGCGATGGAACCGCAATGGTAGTTGGTCCTAACTTTGTACTGCCCATCTCTGTAAGGGGTATGGGACAGAATCTTTCATATGACAGTAGAGATGTTAAAGTCGCTGAACTAGAAGCTGCGCAGAAAACTAGTGAGAATCTTGAGGAGAGAGAGGGCTTTGGAGTAAAGTTTGAGGATTTTGTAAGAGATCTAGGAATAATTAAATCTAACAAATACTATGTTCATCATGTCACTATCCCTAACTTAAATCCTGATACTGAATACAAGGTGATGGTTGGTGACGGAGTTGTGTTTGTAAATACAAAATTTTCATCTGATAGCCCTGCTGTAAAGACATTAAGTGTTCCTAATGAGATATCTGCTCCTGTACCTGCATATGGTACTGTGAAGAATGCAGAGAATGAAGACAAGCCTATCGATGAGCTTTTAGCTGTATCGGATGGAGTAGTGTATTTTAACTACTTAGATGAGGCTACTGGTGAGAGAAGTAACGTATTCTCTAGTGCATTGAATGAGGAGGGTAACTGGTATGTTGATCTTTCTACTGCAGTGGATAAGGAGGGGAATAGGTTTATTGAGAAGTATGGTAGTACACTGACTAATATACTAGGTGAAGTAGTTGTAGAAGCTGGACCATTGGGAACATGGAAAAAGGTTGTAAATATCCAGGAGTCAGCACCTGTGCAAATGATCGTTTTAAATACCCCTAACTCTATAGAGGATCCAGCAAGCACGGAATCTTTGATAAAGTTAAATTCCATGAGTTCAGGTATTGTGAAGGGTGTATCTGCTGCCGATTATGGAGTGTTTGCGGGCTTTTGTGGACCATGTGGTAAGATGGTCGATGGTAAATGGGTTGATGCAGAGTGTAATCCTGCAACATTAGCTGCGCGAGATTGTAGTTCGGAAGGTTCAAAAGTTTCTTTCCAAGAACAGATAAACAAAAATGCCCAAAGTAACAGTGGGTGTGCTGGAAGAGGAGGTTTAGGTGACTATACTCTTTTTGGTAATGATTGTAAGGTTTGTAGTAACGAAGGAAAGACTTATGCTCGCTGGGTAGGGGGGCAGGACATGAAGCACTGTAAAGGAGCAACAGATGGTACTGTTTTCAAGGATAAGGAGGTGGAGGCAGCTAAGCGAGAATGTATTGCTAAGGGATGGACGTGGAATGGCACATCTTGTGTTAATCCTAAAGAAACTTGGCAGGACCTTTGTACAAGAACTGGGGGTCTTCCTACTTCTGCAACCTGTAAGTGTAACATTGATGAACCAAGTAAAAGATGGGATAGAATAAAGGGTTGTTATGATCCAACTAGTGATAGTGCAAAAAACAAAGGGAGCTCTTGCTCACTTAGTACGGGGAAAGTAGGTGTTTATAACGAGTCCAAGGTATGTGTCGAAATAGGTGCAAAATGCTATCCTGTAGGAGGTGGCGTGGGGGAGTATAATTCATCGGGAAATTGTATCCTTGCTGCGGCAGAGGTGTGTAAGTCAAAGGCAGTAGGTTCCGACTGTTCTCTAAATACTGTTGCTGGAACCTGCAAAAAACTTTCAAGTAGCGGAACTTTAGTATGTATAGCATTAGGGGTAGGAGTGGGCTGTGAAAAGGGGGAAACTTATAGTAGTGAAGTCAAAAAGTGTGTTAAAATTGGAGCTCAGTGCTCAAATAACGGTAGATATGATGAATTCGGTAACTGTACTAGAACTTATTCTCTTGATGTATGTCAAGGGAAATCTGATGGAGCTTCTTGTCAGATAGATTCGAAGCCCGGTAAGTGTAAGCCTGCCATAAGCCAAACGATTCCAATTTCTATTCCTTCAGCAACATCGCAATTACTTTACTGTGATACTGGAGACTCTGGACAAGATTGTGGAGCAAATAAAGTTTTAAACCAATTTAATTTGTGTGTAGAGATTGGGAGTTCTTGTGGAGATGGTAAAAAGTATAATGCTAATGGACAATGTAAGGATACAGTATTAGACAAATCGTGTTGGGAAAAGATGATCTTTGGAAGTTTATACTACCAAGATAAATATGGAGATACTTATATTTGCGAAGGCAATACTTTTAAAAGAACTTCGAAAAATCTCACATGTGAAGTAGGAGGAAAATGTAATAATCTATTTAGTCTTTGCGTCAATAGCTCTGGTCAAACTCTTAACTGTATTTATAAAGAACCTGATTACCGATGGAGTGTGGAAGAGAAATATGCAAGTAGTATGGCAATAGGGGTTACCTTAATTGAGCCCGGAGATTACTGTAACCCTCAGGATGGCTCTAATTGTTTTTGTATGAAGAGTATAGAGAACCGATTTGTCGAAAGTGGTAATTGGTGCCCCGAGACACGGTTATGTACTAGGACAGTAGGATACGGAGTCCCAAGTAACGTAGCGAATGAAACCGTTTGTGATACTAATGGGAATGTATGTCAAGACGGTGCTTGTGTGCCTAGTGAAGCAGAACAAAGTAAGCTACCTGACAAGGGTAATATAGTGAATAATCTTACGGGGGAAGTATTAGCAGCGGATACTGTATCAGAAAGTAAGTACATAATTGATCCTAGTACTGGTATGGTTGCAGGATTAGTAGAAGGATCCTATGTATTTCAACATAATAATCAGACATATGTATTTAGTGTAAGTAAGGAAGATCTTAAGAACAGCAAAGGTAAGATACTTGTATACATAGATACGAACACTAATGGCAAGTATGATGAGGGAACGGATACAAAGATATCAGACTTAGCCTCTGAGATAAATATTGTCTCCTTGCAACAGAAATATGACTACTCTTTGAAACAGGGTTTCAATTTTGTATCATTCCCATTCCTTATCAGTAACTCTGAAAGTAGAACTGCAGCAAGTCTTCTTAAGACACTAAATGAAGTATACGGAGACGCTTTATACTCTATATCTAAGTTTAACGGTAACTGGAAAGTAGTAGGACAAAATGCTGTCCTGTATGACAACAATGACTTCCAACTATTACCTGGTCAGGGATATGTGATCAAAGCAAGTAGGAATGTAGATATATCGATAGTAGGACAACCTGTCCAACTGGAAAGTGATACGGACAACGCCCCTATACTCTTCAATGCAGGATGGAATCTAGTAGGTTTGTATGGATCAAATGTAAAGTCATATACTGCGGAGAGTCTTATCGATGGAATAAATAACTATGAGGAAATAGATTTTACAACTGACAATGTAAGCAAATGGGACAGTAGTGTCCAAAAGTACGAAGGACTACAGAAAAATGTTGAAAATGGTGTCCCAATGGTATATGGATTTGATTTCCCAATTGAGCTCCAAAAAGCCTACTTTATTAAAATAAAGAGTGGTACTGGTAATTGGAATCCCGAAATAGGACAATAGTATTAAGATAAGTTTTAATACTATTAAAACCTATGGAAACAATCCCCGCTATATATTGGATGATAGTCTTTGCATTCATTGCAGGCTTCATCTGCTTTGTGTTGTATCAATTAGGAATGCTACTTAGAGACTCAAGAGGGTTAGTTACTGAAACACAGGAAACTGTTAGCAGAGCAAATGGAGTACTCTCTACTGTCGAAGAAACAGTAGATGAGATTAACAATGCGATAATAGGGCCTGTGAAAAGAATAGGTACAATACTGAATGCAATAGGTGGTTTTGCAGAAGGAGTAACTAGTAAACGAAAATAATCGTTGATATTGTCAAATCTACTCTGTAATATGGAATAGATGTATCTAACGCCCCATCAAAAGAAACAATTAAGAACAATAGTAGTACTACTTGTAGGAATACCACTAACAGTATTTGCGGTATATCAAGGTATACAATACTTTACTAAAGCAGGTATAGAAGCTACTCCTAAAGAAGTAATAGCATCCAATATTACAACTAATTCACTTACAATAAGCTGGATTACTGAGAAAGAAGCAGATGGATATGTTGTACCCATATTAAATGGATCTGAGCAAAACCCTGTTAGAGATAAAAGGGGGAGTGGTCGTAGATATTCTCACTACGTTGAATTGAAAAGTTTAGAACCTGATACCAGATACTCTTTTCAGATAGTGTCAGATGGAAAGAAATACAGTAGTTCAGATGGGAATAACTTCGAATTCACTACGGCATCTGTAAGTAGTGAAACTCCAATCCCTAACCCCATACATGGCACTGTAACAGGAATCTCAGGAGATGATGTTGTAATATATACTCTCCTTAAAAACAAAAGTGCATATCCAGTATCTACCATTATCCCAAGTGGTGGTAACTGGATCATGGACCTTTCAGCATTCAGAAAAATATCAGACAAAACTTTAATTACTGTAACTGATGATACAGAATTGATATTGGTAGCTAAAAGTAATCTTAACAAAGGTATTACTGTAGAGGGTAAATACTCAGCTCTCTTTGATAGTAATGGTAAGTTAAATGAACTGTACTCTTTGAGTATTACAGATGCTACTGACCTACTCACTTACTTTCCAGAAAAATCTAAACTGGGAGTAAAACTTGTTGCAGAGACACCTCCAAGTAATAATGAAGGAGAGAACAAAGATCCAATACTACCTCCTAATACAGGAGGAAGTGATGAAGAAGAGGAAGAGGAAGAAGTTCCCTCTGATGAGTACAGTATAGTGCATGACCTAAAGTGGGTTGATTTGGTTAGTGGAACTAGTTTAGGTGATCTGGAATATGGAGAAGATACAGTTGTTGTTACTAACCTTACCGATGTTGGGTTTACTGTAGTATGGAGATCTCAAGAGAAAGAGGAAGGATATATTAAGTATGGTACCTCTGAGAGTTCGTTGAACGAAGAGAGTAGAGACTCCAGAGATGGACTAACTAGTAGAGGAGAGTATTACTCACATATGGTTGATATAGATAGGCTTACACCAGATACTACTTACTACTTTGAGGTTTACTCTGGGGACAAGGTATTAGGAGATACTTTCTCAGTAGAAACTCTCTCTACATTAAATACTCCTCCTCCATTTGATACAAAATCAGGCACCTTAACAGGAACGGAGGATCTCTCTGATTGGATATTGGTAGCTCAGTTAGTAGACAAGAATGAAGTAGGGACTTCTGGTTCTTCTGAATATATTTCTACAACTCCAGATGAGAATGGTAATTGGATATTAACGGTAGGTGATGCTAGAAGTAGTAGTGGTAGCGAATATTTCACATACTCCGCAGATGATGAAATTCATATATATATTCTGGGGAAGAGTGAGAAGCTTTTTGATTTTAAAATGACATCCTCTGATATTGAATTGGATAGTTCCTTCCTCTATATAGGGGGTGCTAGTGAAGTTAAATTGCTTTCTGATTATGGAATAGTTAATATATGAGAGAGATAATTGCTAATTACTTCAAAGTAGCATAGAATCAGTATCTTAGAATGTATGAAAATCAAGAATAGTAAACTAAAACCAGTTTTGTTTCTTTTTTCAATGACAGTTGTATGTTTGTGTATTGTTTGGGTAGTTAACCAGTTCAAATCTACAACAGAATCTCAAGTAGTAAATGAATCAGCCGAGGAAATGTATGTTGTTGAGAGTACTTCAGATATATTGAATAATTCTGATACCAGTACTCCTGAGAAAATTCCAGAGGGGACAGAGAAGCCCTCTGTTCTTGCTGCGGGCTCAAACAGTAATCAGTGTAGTCAGGCGGTAACAAAGATAGACTCTTTATCCGTATGTTCAAGAAGTGGATCTGACGAGGTTGATTATAAAAAAGGTTCTAGATCTGGTGAGAGGGTAAGTGTTACATCTACTGTTATTTTAACTAAAGTAACTATGCCACTAGAATTACTGTCCGGCTCTGATGTAAAGGATTCCAATCGTAAACTTACTTCGCGAACCCCTATTTACAAACCTGCTGGCGAGCAGATAGATGATCGTACAGCGAATGCTCTTTTAATACCAGGTAGTAATATTCAAGAAGAGGAGGAGTTTGTTGTAGACAGACCATTTAGTACTAAATATTCTTTGGCTTTTGGTCAGAAACCAGATGTTTCTTCAGAAGAGGGAGAGATAGTTGTTGACAAAAAGCTTGTAAACAAGTGTGAACATTGTAACAACAAGTCTAATGTGAATCCGGATAAATCTAATAGGATATCCGAATTTATGTTAAATTCCTTGTACAAAACACCAGGGGAAAGTACCGAAAGTAAGAAGGAGCCTGGTGAGATTGAACAGTGTCCTGCAAATGAAGAGAACTTCATAGAGTGGCCATCTAGTCGTGATGCTTGTAGCTTCCATCTGTTTAGATCTCCTGTAACAATAGCTAAATCTATCTTAGAAGGTATATGGAGTGAGTGTAATGGACCAGTTAAGTTAGATGAGGATGGTAATCCTTTGCCAAGGAGTGAGACTTGTGTTTATGCTGAGGATATTGTTGTTATAATGTCTTCTCCTTTTGGTGCGGACAAGGATTGTACTGATGGTGTATGTACGAATGCATATATGAATACAAGGAACAAAAGTGCACTGTCCCCAGTTGCTTCAAGTAGTTATGAGGACAGGGTCTACTATCTAACAGATTGCTCTGCAATGATAGAGGGGCACTCCGATGTCTCTATAAAATGTGCATGGGATATGTCTCATTTGTTTAAAGAGAGAAAATTTTCTGAGTATGATGATTTACCTGGTATAGAGTCAACACCTAATAAAAAGGCATATAGTGATTTCTTGATTGAAGAAGGTAATCGAAGGAGTAATGAACCTGCGATTAGTATATTTTAGATTAAATTAATAATTAAACAAAATGAGCATATCTCGTAAAGTATATTCCGGATATCTTTCCCTAAAGGGTATTTTAACTAGTAAAACCTTTAAATATTCCTTCATAGGTATCTTTGCTACACTTCTTTTCTTTGGAGTTTTTAATGCTTATGCAGCAGAAGATAATGCTACTGGGATAAGCCCTGCTTGGGAGGGTACTAAGAAATTCCATAACATTATTAGCGGAGCTGAACCTGATGAGGATAATATGAATAGTAGGCAGGGGTTAGAATTTTTAAATACTACCTGGACTATTTTTTCCTTGTTGGTTCCAGAAGCTACTGAAAACAGAGAGAAAGTTATGGGTGAAGCTGATATCCCCCATGATCTTAAGAGGGGTTTACTTGGGATGACAGAAGATGCAGGAAACGGAATATATGCAGCATATCCTTATGTTGATGTTGGTAATCACTTGGCTCAACAGTGGGTACCGGGATTCGATAACTCAGCAACTAGCTTATATGCTGCTGATTATCGTAGTGGATACGAAGAGTTAATTGATAGCGGAATAGTTACTTTATGGAATAGAGTTTTAAACATATCATATGTTCTTTTTGTGGCAGTTATGATTGGAGCTGGATTTATGATCATGTTTAGACACAAGATTGGAGGACAGATGATGGTTACCTTGGGGAATGTACTACCGGGAGTTGTACTTGCTTTAATACTTGCCACTTTTAGTTTTGCAATTGCTGGTATCTTAATAGATTTGGGAGGGGTTATAATGTCTGTTGTAGCACATATACTTGGTGGTGGTGATTATCCTATCCGTAGTATCTCTAACATTGGAAGTATGATAATAGGAGCGTTTACAACTGTGTTTAATGATTTAGGTAGTTTATCCCCTATAAGAACGGGAATTACAGGTGTCGACAAATTCTTTGATACAGTTTCTATCATCATTGGTGCTATTGGAACCTTTACAACTCCCCTTGGAGCTTTGACTTTTCTTTTTGGGATAGTTATTGCAGGGGTGGTATTTGTAGGTGCAATATTAGTATTAATAGTTTTGTTTAAAGCTTACTTTAGTATCTTACTTAGTGTAATTATTGGACCGATTCAGATAACTGTTGGAGCTCTACCTGGGAATAGGCATATGATTACAAATTGGTTTTTAGGTCTTTTAAGAAATGTATTAGTCTTTCCATTAGTGTTGGCTATTATAAATATTCCGAATGCAATATCTCATTATGGAGGGGCGGATCTCATGTTAAGGTTGCCAGATAAACTTACTTTCGGAGACCAGACATTGGTAGATATACTATCGTCAGGAGTTGGATTAAACATCGGGGGAGGTTTTGTAATGTTAATATTTAGAGTATTTATTCTTTACTTTGCGGCACAAGCTCCTAAGTTCTTAGAATCTTGGTTCCCACCTGCAGCTTCGTCTAAAGCTGTAGGAGAAGGATTTGCTAATGCCAAAGCAAGTCTCACTAAAGTCCCGTTAATTGGAGGTCTATTTAAGTAGTAGATTAAACTAGAAAAGTATGGCTAACAAGCCTAAATCAGAAAACTATGATGCTTTAGGAAGTATATTTGACTTCATATTTCAGGAGGCTGATAAACCTGCTAATCAAAGACGGTCTATTAAACCTACCGGTATATCTGGGGAGAAGGAGTTAACAGACGCCATCTTTGCTGCTCTAGAAAAACCAGGTGCATTTATGAGTAACACTGTAGTGGATGAGTTCAACGGTGCTCTGGATTACGAAATAGCAAAAATTCCATTTGATGAGATTGGAGCTGTAAAACTTACAGCTAATTCAGTGGTAGATTTGTTAAGGGATCCTGCTGGTTATATTGAGAAAGCAGTTAATACAAACAAGGCCATTCGCAGATCACAAAGAGCAAAGTTTTTAGGTGCTACTATGGAAGACTTTGTTACTACTGCATGGGCTCAAAAATATGGAGATTTGGAAGCAAAGGCTGCTGTAAGAGGTTCAATAGCTGCTAATGATGCAGAAAGTTACAAGATACGTAGAGCTCTAGGACAATATGGAGCTTCTCATTCAGGGGATGAAGTATCTCCTCTTCAAGGAACTAAGACTCCAGGAAGATTTTCATTAACAGAACTTGACTTTATGGCGAAGAGATCTGCAGATCTTTTAGGTAGGCAGGTCTTTAGTAACTGGGATTCCATGGGCAGAGATGAGAGATTCAGGTTTACTGAAATGATTTCAGGTGGTAAGAAAAGATCGGAGATAAGAAGTTATTTAGAGAACAAGTACGGATTAAACTCTCCAGAAGTTGCAAATTTTAGTGCTAGTATGATTGATCCCACAACTAACAAGGTTGTAGTTAAGGAAGAGGAAGAAGTAACTATATTTAACCCTAAACTTTATAAGCCTTTAGAGGAAAGAAATATAAAAAATAAAATAAAGTCTTTGGGACAACCTGCACCTGGAACTCCCGAAGCAGAAGAGAAAAGAATTTATCAAAAGACACTTTATCTTCTGAAGCATAACAAAAAGAATATACAAATAGAAATCGAACGTATCAAGAGAGATTTAAGGTCTACCAGTGATCCCACTCAAAAAAAAGAATTAGAGCAAGAACTTAAAGACGCAAAAGAAGCACTGAGAATTGAAGAGGGGCATACTTTTTTCGGAAGAATTGGACAGTTTGAGGGGTACATAAACTCTTTGAACAATACATATGGAGGAGTTTTAGGGACTAACGTTGTACCTAGTATTCTCAAGGGAGATTTCTTTGATGAAAACAAAAATACTCTCTTCAATCCTGTTACGAAGAAAAAAGTTGGTGGTGTGGAAATATTGGTAGAGAAAGAAAAGTTTACGAGAGAAGGTAGAGAGGTAGTTATGCAACCTCTTCACAGAAAGTATAACAAGTGGGGAGCAAACATTTACTACCTAACTCCTCGGTCTATTGTTAGAACCTTGTTTTATAATGGTGAAGGTTTTGCATATCTTCTGCATAATCGATTGGAAAGTATAAGAAAATCTCCAGAATTCTCTGCACTCACTAAGTTAGGAATTGATTTGAATGAAGCATTTAATCGAGACGATATAGATGTTGCCGTGAGTGAAGTGATAAGTAAAGCCGCTGCAGTACTACGACCAGATCAGCTTGCTAAGTTCGAAAAAGCACTAAATGCTTCAAAATCTTTGAAAAAACTTACTCATGCATTTAGTCATTTGTCTAGAATTCAGGCAAAGATCAACGATTATTTCAAAGACAAACTAAGTAAGGTAAGGCATTTTATCGTTGATAAAATCATCCTTAAAAATCCTAAGTTGAAAGCCTATCTTATAAGAGTTGGGGCTGAAAAACTACTCAAAACGTGGGCTGCAAAGGGTGGAATTCATGTCTTTATTAGATCACTAGTTACGGCAATAGTTGCAGCACTAGGTCTTACTATGACACCTTTAGTAAGTTTTATAGTCGGTGTTGTAACTTGGATATTAACCGATTTAGCTATGAAACTCGTAGGTTTGGGACTTAACATTGCAAAATATGTAGTACTCGGTCTTATTGCAATATTTCTATTAGTAGTGATATGGGGTACAGGTGGCTTTGTGAGATTCAACAAAATCAACTATGCCTCATCTCAAACCATCCCCGGTACAGTAGTCTCATGTACTCAATATGAAGAACAAGAACTAGATACAG
>CAYVBS010000008.1:0-32381 GCA_964449955.1 uncultured Candidatus Saccharibacteria bacterium
GTGTTCCAATTTTACCAGTTGTTCCATTAGATATCTTTACACCATATGTAGTACCGGCTGATAGTGCACCTACATTCTCAATTAGGATTGTATCAACAGTACCAGTACTACCTTGTGAGCATGAAGCGGTAAGAGTTCCACTTGTAGTAAGTGCTGCATCAATTTCCCAGTTCGTACTTGAGAGATCTGTGATAGAGCTATCAACAGCTAATACCGCTAAATCTCCGGTTGCTCTACACCAAGTGGTATCCTCTGCGTCTGGGAACTCTATAGATACTGTACCTCCACTATTGATGGCTTGAGAAGGAGCAAAGGCTAGTACCATTTCTACAGTATCTGATGTTCCATTTAGATTGGTCTGTATACGACTTAAATATATATATACAGCTGTTAGAGAACCTGCATCAGTAGTAAACTTGAATAAAAAGGCGGTACTTAAAACAATTAACACTGTTAACAGTAAAACCTTTGGGAGGATTGCCTTACTTTTCACATTGGGCAGAGTAACAAATTAAAAAATATTCCTCAACTCAACCACAGATTACATGTGCTTCTGATAGCTGTCAAGTGTTTAATATCTCGGAACAAAGAGGATAAACACCTCAACTCAACTACAGATTACATGTGCTTCTGATAGCTGTCAAGTATTTAATACCTAGGAACGAAGAGGATAAATACCTCCTCTTGGTAATCATTTGCAGGAGTTTTATCAGTACCTGGTTTTGCAATTAATTTAATGGACATTCGGCCATTTGAGATTGGTCCATCAGCTTCATATATTTTCGCCGCAGTTGTAGTTACACCTCCTACACTGTTTAAATTACCAGTGTATGGTTCTACCGCAGTAATACTTCCTAGCAAAGAATTTGTGTCAAAGTTAATGTAATCGCTCTGTAGACCAAAACCAGAAGAGGTAGTATCTAAATTTGCTGTTGCAGAGGTAATGGTTTGGCTTGTTGTACTACTATGTAAACCTCCGTTTGCACCTCTAACTACTATTGCAAAGCCACCCTCTGAGTTACTCTCTGCATCTAACCATATTCGGTTGGTAGCTGTAATAGCAGCAGAACCTCCCACTAATGCATCTTGACCAGTAAAGGAGATGGTGTGAGGTTCTGATGTTTCAGCTGATGTTCCAAACTCATCAGCAATATCTATATCAAAATACAGCAGACCTGCAGCTGTTGTTGCTGTGCCTACTGGACTTGGGTCTGATTGGGTAAATGTACCATGCAAGGCTACTATCCTAACGTAATATGTTGTTGAAGCACTGAGTCCTTGTATATTGAATGTCTCTGCTTCCCAACTGCTTTTGGTCATAAAGTCATTGATATTGTGTGTGCTAATACTCTCTAATCTATATGTAGAACCATCTACATATGATATATCAGAAGTAAAATTGTCTCTTGATACCTGTATAGAGTAGACGGTATCTGTTGGATTACCATTCTCCAATATCTCAAACCTTGCTCTGTTGTAACAGCCGCCTGTACCACAGATCGCTACCATGCCGCCTGTAGTTAATTCTGCAGGTCCAGTAGTACAGTTGGAATACCCATCGGTATCTGTTTCAAAACATGCCACTTCAGGTACATTAGCAACAAAGGCATGTTGTGGATCGTTGTACATCATATATGATGTAGAGTAGTTTCTGGGGTCATTGGATATGGTACCTGTTGTAAGGAGGGCAGTATAGTTATCTGACTCTACAATTCCACTTCCATCTGTATTAGCTCCTACAATCTTGTAATTAGCTGAATCTAGTTCCACAGAGAATACTTGAAAAGGGATAGCTAATATCGATATTAGTACTAGGTATGCAGGTATATTTTTGAGCAGTTTTTTACTTGTCATTTCTATATATGATGATATTGTAAATCTTTAATGATAGTCAAATATGTAGAGCTATATATTTTTGACTTCGCAATACAGGGTTAGTAGAATGAGGTGTTCTTAATATATGTCGACCTATATTAGGATCCTACTTAAATTAAATATTTACCCTTTCTCTACTTTAAATTGTTTTTCTTTTTTTGATGGAAGAGGTTGTACAGACCCCTAAGAAGAGTTCTAAGAAAACTCTAATTATCGTTCTTTCTGTAGTTGGAGGATTGATACTCATATCTATAATTGTTGGGATCATGGCTCTCAAGGGCTTCTTTAACTATGCTAAGAATGCTGTTGAGGATAGTAGTAATACTGATCAACAAACATCTGTGGAGAATGAAGACGAAGATGTTGTAGAGGCGGATGTTCCTCTAATTGACCAAGATTTAGAGGAAAGTACTATGGTAACAAGTGATTTCCCATCAGATATTCCATTACCTGGAGGTAAGGTGATAGGGTCTAGTTCTGATGAGTGGAGTATTAAAGTACAGATTTCTACCAGTTCTACATTAGATGATACCTTTGATTGGTATATTAATGCATTGGAAGAGGCAGAGTGGACTGTTACTAGTAAGTCTAAAGATAGTGGGTATGCTGAGATTAAGTTTGAGCGAGATGATAGGCGAGGTGATGTAAAGTTGATGAACTACGAGTGGAATGCTACAACATGGGTAGAGGTTAGAGAGTTGGTATTTTAATTACTGGATAAAAGTATAGCTACAAAGGGGTTCTTTAAAGAACCCCTTAATGATATAATTACTTCGTTTGTGGAGAGATGACAGAGTGGTCGAATGTGACGGTCTTGAAAACCGTTGTACGGGTTTCCGTACCGTGGGTTCGAATCCCACTCTCTCCGCCAGTTTCTTTTGTATATTGCTTTTCTCAGTTTTGCATAATATATTGAAATACTTAATTAACAATATCTAAAACATGTTCGGATTTAACAATTCCAAGCCCAACAGTAATCATGAGTTCAATATCTTTGACAAAGAATCAATGGATGCACTTGTAGAGAGTATTACCCAGAGATTTAGTGATACCTTTGAAAAAGAGATAGCTGAACAGTTAAAGAAGATAAAGATTGAATACAAAAGAGATGAGCAGAATGCGATCAATACAGGTATTACAGCTAGACCAGAGGAAGCAATAAAGAGGTGGGTCTGTCCTAGAATCCCCAAATGGGTTAATCCGGATATGTTAACAGGATTGGGAGTAATTGCCATATTAATGGTGGCAGCTGGATTTGTGCTTGGTTTTTTTAACAAATATTACTTAGGATTGGTAGTAGTAGGATTAATATTACACTGGTTTGGAGATTCGTTTGATGGAAGTCTTGCAAGGTATAGGAAAAAGACTAGACCTAACTATGGATACTACATTGACCATATTGTAGATGCTCTAGCCATAATGGTGTTTGGAATAGGTTTGGGCCTATCTGGTTTTGTAAAGATAGAGTTGGGGTTACTTTTTACTGCAGTGTATTTAGCAATGATGCTGCATGTAGATATGATTACATATGTACAAAATGAATTTAGGTACTCTTTTGGATTAATTGGACCAACAGAGATACGAATCATGGGAATCTTTGTAACCATATATATGTTTCTTGCTCCAGTTAGGTACTTTGATATATATGGTCACTCTTTAACGCAGTATGATCTTGTATTTGCAGGTATGTCTGTTGCAATGTTTGTTGTACTTGTGTTTAGCATTCTTCAAAAAGGTATAGAGCTAGATAGGATTGATAGGGAGACGTGGGTAGAGGAGAGTTAAGTACTTTTTAATTTCTACTCTGTAAGCTTTAAGTATCTAATTTAGTTTTAGATACTTAATGGCTAAATATATTCTTTCTTTAGTATTGCTAATTCTTTGTACTACTTACTGTATAGGGTATGATGAATTCTTTCCAAGTGGAGATATATACTTCAATCACTACTACGATGCACTTGCTTTTACCGTTGGAGAAACACCTTTGAATGAGAGGTGCCCTGGTTGTGTTGAATATGAACAGGGATTAGTAGAAGGTAGTAGTACTTCTACGGTTTTAGATAGTACTGAGTTGTTTGATATTACTGAATACTATGATGCTCCTGGAAAATATGGTTTGAAAAGAAATCCTAGGGTGCTTGATAGGGTAAGTTTACCTCCCTTTGCTAAGATTGATTTCTTGTACTGGGGATTCAATGATACTGGAGACGATGTATATGTTGATACTATTAAAGTTTTTCTTACAAGGTATTACTCACATCAGGGAGATATATCTAAAGTCGTAGATATACAGGGTGTAAATGAAGAAATACCGTTCCTTTGGCTGGGATTTACATATCCAAGGAGGGGTTTTGTAAAAACATATCCAGGACTTGGTATTGTTAATTACTCAGGAGTACCTTTAAATCCAATTGTATTAGATAGTGTGTATATGAGATCACCTTTGAATTTTAAAAGTTGGAAATATGAAGTTCAGGGAGATGTAGTAAATATGGAAGTAGCTGTAGAGAATGTTACTGATCAGGAGCAGATCAATATTGAGTTTGAGCATTTGGAATATCAGGAAACATATTCATTTGAACCTTTGGAAGAGTATATATTCAAATACAGTATTCCATTTACAGGAGAGGATTTCGGTTTAGCAAGTATATACAATCCAAATATGCAGAAGGAGTGTGCGGTGCAAACTGAATCTCCTAACTCAAATATAGTGGGGGATTCTACTCCTCTAACTGGTGTTAGGGTTTTAGGATCTTCTTCTAAGGAGTATGTTGGTTCTAGAGTACTTGAGACTCCTCCTGTTGATAGCTTTTGTGTAACTAGAATTCCGTACAAACTGTATTCTGGTGAGATGAAGATGGTAGTAGAGGAACAGGTGGAAGAGAAAAAGGAAAGTACTTCTCAAGAGCAGAGTTTTGATACGCCAGAGGTAAAGGGTATATCTAAGTTGCCTCAAACAGCATATTCTGAAGGTAGATATATTAAATATATTCTTGTTGTTGGAGTAATCTTTCTTTGGTACTATCTATACAGGAGGTTTAGATATGAAAATTAGATTTAAATTACCTTCATATGTAGAGAAGGTAGCTAGAATGTTAGTAAAAGAAGGGTATGATGTATATCTAGTAGGTGGTGCTATTAGAGACATTATCATGGGTAAAGAACCAAATGACTATGATTTGGCAACTAACGCACTTCCTGATGAAATGCTTAATATCTTTCCTAAATCTATTTCCACTGGAGCTAAGTTTGGAACAGTATTAGCACTGGTACCTGATGAGAATGGTGAGAACAAAGAGGTAGAGGTTACAACCTTTAGGAGTGAATCAACATATATAGATGGAAGATGGCCAAGCGAAGTTAAATTTGTTGATGATTTGGACAAGGATCTTGGGAGGAGAGATTTTACAATCAATGCAATGGCATTGGATTTGAGTCCAGTTGGAACTGAAGAGCCTAATATGGAGAGGGAGTGGGAGATTCATGATCCTTTTGGAGGTATGACCGATATTAATTTGAGGTTAATTAGGGCCGTAGGTACTCCAATAGAGAGGTTTAAGGAGGATGGTTTGCGAGCATTTAAAGCATGTAGATTAGCATCTCAATTAGAGTTTGAGATAGAGGA
This sequence comes from uncultured Candidatus Saccharibacteria bacterium, assembly GCA_964449955.1. Classification (GTDB taxonomy): domain Bacteria; phylum Patescibacteriota; class Dojkabacteria; order SC72; family SC72; genus CAYVBS01. Next base: position 5,501 of record CAYVBS010000008.1, read on the forward strand.
GGACACCTTAGAATCTATTAAACAAGCATTACCAGTTGCCAAACAGATCTCAATGGAGCGTATTCGAGATGAATTTATGAAGCTACTTCTTAAATCTCCCAAACCTTCAAAGGGAATTGAATTGATGAGAGAGACTGGACTACTTAATATATTCCTCCCTGAGCTTTTAGAAGGGTATGGAGTTGAACAGAAGCTGTATCATGCTAATGATGTTTACTGGCACAGTCTGAAAACATGTGACTATGCAGAGGACAGTGTAAAGTTAGCTGCACTACTTCATGATATTGCTAAGCCTAGAACAGATATGGGTAACGGCCACTTCTATGGACATGATGTAGTAGGGGCCCAAATGGTAGAAGACATTATGAAACGGCTCAAATTTTCTAAATCGGATATTGAGAGGGTTAAAATTCTGGTTAGAAACCATATGTTTTACTATCCTCATTCTACTGAGGATATGGATAGGGAAGAGTTGGATAGGTTAATGCTTTCTCAATGGAGTGATGCTGCGGTTAGACGTTTCATTAAAAGAGTTGGAGAGGAAAATATAGAAGATCTTTTCAAATTAAGGATCGCAGATGCTTCATCTAATCCAAAGACAGCTTTTAAGCCAGAGGAGATAACGGAGTTGCAAAAACACATATCAGCTGTCAGACAGCAGGATATGGCACTTAAAGTAACAGACCTGGATATTACCGGTGATGACTTAAAACATCTTGGGGTAGAGCCAGGTAAGAAGATGGGAGAGATATTAAATGCTCTTCTTGAGCAAGTAATTGAGGATCCTCTTTTAAACAGTAAGGAAAAACTGCTGGAGGAAGCAAGAAAGATGTTGTAATATATTTTTAGATAATTTAGACTAACTGCCCAATGAAGTTAAAGTTTTGCGGAGCTACTCGAACAGTAACCGGATCTTGTTACTACATGGATACAGGAGATTTTAAATTTCTTGTAGACTGTGGTGCTTTCCAAGGTTCAAATGAAATGGAGAAACTCAATGAAGAGCCATTTCCTTTTAATCCATCAGAGTTAGATGCTGTATTCCTTACACATGCTCACTATGACCACTGTGGAAGGATACCCATACTTGTAAAGCAGGGTTTTCATGGAAGAATATTCTCTACACAACCTACACGTGATCTAGCAAGGATAATATTGTTGGATGCTGCCAAATTACAGGAAGAAGAGTATCAGAGATGGCTATCCAGATCTAAATATGAGAATAGGGAGAGGAATTCATCTGAGGAAGGTTCTCTGTATGCAGATAAAAAGCCACTTTTCACCACAACAGATGTAGAAGAAGCTGTTGCTCTATTTGAAGTATATCCATATGGTACATCTGTTAACCTTCACACAGGAGTTGAGTTTAGAATGAGGGATGCGGGACATATATTAGGATCCTCCATCATGGAGTTCTGGTTTACTACTGAGGCTGGTCGGGAAAGAAAGATAGTATTCTCTGGAGATCTAGGCCAACCTGGAGCAAGAATTGTAAGAGATCCGGATATGATAAGAGAGGCAGACTATGTAGTATGTGAGTCAACATATGGTAATAGATTGCATAAAAACAAAGACGAAACTGTACTTGAACTACTCTCAATACTTAAACAGGCTCAGGAAGAGGGTGGTAATGTACTAATACCTTCATTTGCAATAGAGAGGACCCAAGAGATCTTGTATGAGATTAATTTGTTTGTAGAAAATAAACTGCTTGAAGAAATGCCTGTATATTTAGATAGCCCTATGGCTTCTAAAGCAACTCAGGTATTTAAACAGTATCCTAATTTCTACGATGAAGATGCTAGAAGACTACTGGATAAGGGAGATGACCCATTCCATTTTAAGGGTATGATGATTACGGAATCTGCAGAGGATTCGAAGCGATTGATATCTAAGAATGGAATAGTGATCATTGCGGGGAGTGGAATGTGTACAGGAGGAAGAATAGTGCATCATTTGAAGAACAATATTCACAAGACCAATACTCATCTCGTATTTGTAGGATATCAGGTAGAGGGAACACTCGGAAGAAGGCTTGTGGATGGTAATAAGCAGATAAAGATCTTTGGTGATCTATTTGATGTTAATGCCAAGATACACACTTTAGGAGGTTTCTCTGCTCATGGTGATCAGAGAGACTTAAGATACTGGCTGAGAAGTTTTGGACATACTCCAAAGAAAATCTTTATAACCCACGGTGACGAAGAGATTGCAATAGGGTTTGCAACCAATATTAAAGAAGAGCTTAAAGTAGAGGTAGATGTTCCTAAGTTAAATGAGGAGTTTGATCTTAAATAGAGATGAGAAGAATAGAGGAGATCGAAAAAGATATACAAAATTTGAACATTCAGGGTGCTACGAATGTTGCAATTGCGACCCTAGAGGGTATGAAGATTTTAGTACAAGAGAGTGATGAGAAGTCTTCAGTTCAACTTCTAGAAATGTTTCTCAAAACTGGAGATAGGCTATCTCATGCCAGACCTAATGAGCCACTTGCTCAGAATGCAATCAAGTATGTTAAGTACAAGGTTGGAGAGAGGAAGAACGATTTACAAAGTTTGGAGAGTATGAAACAAGCACTACTCGACTATACTGATGAATATCTTGAAATAATATCAAATTCAAAGAAAGATATTATCAACAACAGTCCTCAATATATAAAACTTTTTGAAAATGTACTTACTCACTGTCATTCATCTACAGCAGTTAGTTTAATTAAAAGTATTGCGCAAGGAAAAGACTCATTTGATGCAGTGTGTACAGAAACAAGGCCTCTTTTCCAAGGCCGTAAGACAGCTAAAAGTCTTTTAGAAGCGGGTATTTCTACTACTATGATAGCTGACTCTGCAGCTGAGTCCTTTATGATAGGGAGAGGCTCTTTAACGGTAGATGCACTCTTCATAGGTTGTGATTCTATAACTATGCGAGGGCACTGTATAAACAAGATAGGCAGTTGGGGCATTGCCATGGCTGCATACTACGCAGAGAAGCCAGTATATGTTGTTTCACCACTTCTGAAGCTAGAAACAGAAATTCCTGCAGAAGGTATGACCATTGAAGTAAGGGAAGATCGTGAATTATGGGAGGATGCTCCCAAAGATCTTAAGATTTTTAATCCCGCTTTTGAATTTGTAGACAACCGAATGATATCTGGATTCCTAACTGAATTTGGAGTAATTAAGCCCAAAGAGGTAAGCAGTGTTGCTAGGGAGAAATACCCATGGCTTTTTGAAAACTAAATTAAAAATCTTAAATACTACAATGTACCTCAAGAGTAAGAAAATTGATCTAGGAGCGGGTAAAGAGCTCTTCGTTTTGCTCAATCAGATAGATGCAGACGAGATAGGGTTGCATGAAGGGGATATCGCTTTACTGGGTTACAATGATATAGAGCTTTACGTAAAAGTTATGATTACAGACACAGAGGTAGACTCTGGATATATAGGTCTCTACGAGGAAATTACTGATGAATACCATATCCCAGATAAACGTAGAGTATACATTGGGATCCCAGGTGAGAGTAAAGCACTAGAAGCTATCAAGAAGAAAATCTCTGGACTACGACTAAATGAGGAAGAAGTAGTCGCAATCATGCAAGATATTGGGTCTAGAAGACTTAAGGAAACGGAAGTCGCGTTTTTCGTAGCGACCTTCTTTAACCCAGGATTCTCAGATGAAGAGATAGAGTGGATGACCAAAGGAATGGCCCATTCAGGTGACACATTGGATTTCAAATACATCAAGAACAACAAGAACCTAGTAGTAGACAAGCACTCAATAGGGGGAACAGCTGGAAAAGGAGTTACACCAATTCTAGTCTCTATACTAGCAGCGAATGGTTTAGTAGTACCTAATAGTTCCACAAGAGCTATTACATCTCCCGCAGGAACTACAGATATATTGGAAGTAGTTATGCCTGTGGCTCTTAACAAGAAGAAGGTATATGAGGTAGTAGAAAAGACAGGAGCCTGCCTTATCTGGGGTGGAGCACTTTCTTTAGCCCCAGCTGATGATGAGATTATTAATGTTGAGAGATCTCTTAAGATCCAGGAATTCCAAAAAGTACTGGTAAGTATTGTGGCAAAGAAAGTTGCAATGGGTACTACCTTTGTATTGATAGATCTCCCATATGGTAAGAATACAAAAATAGAGAGACCAGATGATTTAGAATTTTTAGAACAGGAATTTGAGAAACTCTTCGAGAAGTTCGGTATAAAGTGTGTAACCTTTAGAAGGATAATAAAGGGACCAGATGGAAGAGGAGTAGGTCCAGCATTAGAGATCAGAGAGTGTTTACGTATACTTGAACGAACTGAGGATAGGTCAAAAGACTTAGAAGAAGTGGTCGTTAAAATGGCTGCAGAGATCTTTGAACATAACAAACGTGCTAAAGCAGGGGAGGGTAAGAAACTTGCACAAGAGCTTCTAGATTCAGGCCAAGCCTTGAAGAAGTTCTGGGATATAGCAAGAGCTCAAGGAGCAAAGAAAGAGATAAACTCTGCAGATCTCAAAATAGGAGCGATAACTAAGGATATACTTGCTGATAAAAAGGGGGTAGTAAAGAGTATATCTACTAGGGAAATAGTTGAAATTGCTAGATCACTTGGAACTCCTAAGATAAAAGAGGCAGGACTGTATATGCATAAAATGCCTGGAGATAAGGTGGAGAAGGGAGATGTTCTTGTTACACTGTATGCAACTACAAAAGAAAGAATGGAGCAGGGTATGAAATCTGTTGAACTTTCTAAGCTGTACGAGTTCTAACTCTTCTAATGAGTGAAGTGACAGTTGTAAGTAGTAATACAGTGAGTACTAAAACTCCCACTATTGGCATAATGATCACTAACGCTTTCCCAAGAGTAGTAGCTTTTACAAAAGTGTTTAATGTATCCGCTACTCCTGGTTGTGTACTCTCACTAATTGGAAGAATATCGGAGTAAGTCTTCAAGGTATCCACTTGAGGTACAGTGTTAGGATCTACAGCATATATCTTTACATTATAATCAACACTACTAGCTGTATTTATATTATCAGCAGAATATATACGAATATTAGAGAGGGTGTCACCATTAAATGTTTCCCAAAGTACTCTGTTAATCTCCTGTCCTATTTTCATATTGTCGCTCTCAAAGGTTGGATCAATGGATAGCCAGCCATACTCTGGAATCCAAATCTGTACCCACTGATGACGTATACTTGCATCACTAGCATTCTTTAGCTCTTCGAGATTTGCATATCCAAGTGCAGCTCTAGCAGCTATACCCTGTGCTCTAAGCAACGCTATCATTGAATCTGCATACTCCATACATACAGAACCTCCTCCTTGTAAGGCCGCTTTTGCTCCAATACGATTGTTTCCCTCTGTAATCTTACTCTCGTCATATTCCAATCGCTCATTAATATATCTGTAATCAGCCTTAACAACATCCATTAAATACTTGTTCTCACCAACCAATTTGTCCGCTTCACCTTTGATAAAAGGATCATCCACCTCCCAGAAGTTAGAAGCAGAAAGATACTTGTCTGCATATTCACTCTGCAAAACATCCTCCTTGTAATCACTATACAAAGGATTAGGGATACTCCTGTTAGCATCTAAAGCACTCTGTTCAACCCACACGTAACCATCTACAATTATTTCACTCTCTCTATTGGCCTCTACCTCGAAAGTGGCGAGAATGTTACCCTCAGTATCTTTGGTAATCTTTTGGGGTGTTGGATATATATCAGAAATACGAACTAACTGATTGGTCTCAGAGAACTCTCTTGGAAGAGAAAGCTCATATATATTTGTAGAAAGTGCTTTAAATACAGAGGAGTATTTCTCAGGTATTAACAGATCTGTTTTAGGAGTTTTGTACCTTAGCTCAAACTTATATACCTGAGCGATACCAAACTCGAGATAGGGGGCCTGTCCTATACGATCTTTAGTAGTAAATGAATATACTGTGGTATCTTTCTTCTTCTGGGTAGAATATTCGGAAGGAAAAGCCTTTGCAAGTTTCGGTATATCACTATCTACAACAATACTCAAAGCGTAGTCAAAAGAAGTCGAAGTACCTGTAGCCTTATCTTTCTGCTCTAAGGTAACATCCTCAGGAAGGGCAGGGGCCTGTATAACGATCCAGTCATGAACCTTTCTGACTAAATCATGTGTTTTATACTCGATGTATATATCATATGGACTAGAAATGGTCGTCTGTCTGTAATTAGGAACCTTAATATAGAAACCTTCTCCTGGTTTAAGATCTTCAATGGTGTACTTAATACTGTTACCAATTGAATCTTTAACGAGTAGAGAATCTTTCTTAAATTGCCTTTCTAGATCTATTTCAAACTCTTTACTCTCAGGTAGATCTGGAATATGGAAAATTTTCTCTCCAGTTGCAGGATAGTAGTAACTCTTGTTATTAACTTTTCGGAAATATCTAGAATGTACAGTAACAAAGTCATCACCGTTCTTATATTGAACCTGTGTACTATTATCTATACTAAAATCATACCCCGCAGCATTTAACAAGCTCACTGGCATACTGAGCAGAAAGAGTAGGAGAGTACATATTGTTACAAGTTTTCTTATCATTAAAATGACGGAATTATATAAAAAGATGGTATAATTCGAACTGTTTAATATTAAAGTTTTATACTATCTTTGTAAATATATGGGAGAGGTTGTAAGGTCACATACATTGTCTCTTGGTATAGTGGGATTGCCTAATGCAGGTAAATCTTCCCTTTTTAATGCATTAACTAAGAAATCCGTACCTGCTGAAAACTATCCATTCTGCACTATAGACAAAAATGTTGGAGTAGTAGAAATACCTGATAGAAGACTTGCTAGTCTATCAAATTTTTTTGATGCTGAGAAGGTAGTGCCATCAGCAATGACTTTTGTTGATATAGCGGGATTAGTTAAGGGTGCATCTAAAGGAGAAGGTTTAGGGAATCAATTCCTTTCACATATTAGAGAAGTAGACGTTATCGTATATGTACTAAGAGCATTTAACAGTTCTGAAATAGTACATGTATACAACAGAGTTGATCCTGTTGATGATTTTGAAATAGTACAGGCTGAGTTAATACTTAAAGATATTGAAGTTGTAGAGAAAAGACTTGATAGTGTGAGAAGGAACTCAAGGTCTGGGATTACAAGTGAAATTAAAATAGAAATAGAAGTACTTGAGCGAATCCTGAAGCAGTTGAATGAGGGAAAGCCTGCTATCGATATGCATTTTACAAAAGAAGAGGAACCAATCGTAGAAGAACTATGGCTTCTTAGTAACAAACCTCGGGTATTTGTTTTGAACACAAAAGAAGGACTGGATGAGGAGCTATTAGTAGAGTGGGAGAGTAAACTAGGAGAGCTTTCCTCTGATACTGATAGGAGATTCGTTGTTAGAGCTGATATAAAGCTACTTGCAGAAATGGCAGGAATGAGTGAAGAAGAGCAGAAAGAGTATACAGAATTGCTAGGGAAGAAGCCTACGACTGTCGAAGATGTAATAGGGTATGCATATAACAGATTAGACCTTATCACTTTCTATACAGGTTCTAAAAAGGAGTGTAACGCATGGACTATCGAGAGGGGTGCAGATATTAAAAGTGCAGCAGGAGTTATTCATACAGATCTTGGTAAAAACTTCATCTCAGCAGATGTAGTGAATGTAGAAGAGATGATACAGCTAGGTGGCTGGAATAAAGCTAAAGAAACTGGCAGTGTTAAGAATGTCAGTAAAGAGTACACCGTAAAGGATGGGGATTACATCATTATCCTAGCAAACGGGTAAACCCTGGTCTCCAAATAGCCCGGTCTGTAGAGATAAATAGATATACTAGGGAACCCTTTGCTTTCTTTTTGTGAGTAGATGTTCCTCTTCCTATCAGTTTGCTGTGTTATAAGTGTAAATTTGTAGAATGGAGGCTACCTGATGATTGTCATCTTGCTTTTTTTCTGCTAAAATCCATTCGCGTTTAGATTAATTTATATATATGGTTGGATGTTAATTGCTAGAGATAAAAAGTTGAAAAACTATGAAATGATGGTTGCATTGAAACCATTACTTCCTGATGATGTGAGGAAATCTATGCATAAGGAATTTATGGATATGATTGAAAAAGAGGGAGGTGAGGTTTTAGATGTTGATGTGTGGGGTAAGAGGTATTTAGCATACAAGATTGCAGGGCACAATGAGGGTTACTATATTGTGTATGACTTCAAAGCATATCCCGAGCATATCAATGAGATGAAGAGAGTACTTCAGCTTAAGCAGGAGATTCTCAGATTTATGATCGTTGAAATAGATCATCCAGAGGAAATTGGTACTAGAATTAAGAAAAAAGAAATTGAGATATAGTTAAATATTTTTTAATTTTTGGCTGGTAATATTAAGGTAAGTTAAATTTATTTAGTAAAAGAAAAATGTCAGCAAGGTCTTTAAACAAGGTTCAGCTAATAGGTAATCTTACAAGAGATCCAGAAATGAGATATACAACATCTGGAAGTCCTGTAGTTACATTTGGTTTGGCAACAAATAAATCCTGGAAAGATCAGGATGGTAATGTAAAAGAGGTTGCAGAGTTCCACAATATTGTTGCATGGAACAAGATGGCAGAGATCTGTCAGCAGCTTTTAACAAAAGGTATGAAGGTATATATTGAAGGATCTCTTTCTACTAGGTCATGGGAAGCAGAAGATGGTAATACTAGATACAAAACAGAGGTTAGGGTTAACGATATGATTCTTCTAGATAGTAAGGGTAAGCAGGGGAATGGTATGGAGGCAGCTCCAGAAGCTGAAGAGCCAGTATCAGAGGATCAAGTTGATACAGAGGAGCCTGCTAAGGATGAAGATCCTTTAGAAGATGCTGATTTACCATTTTAATTTGAAGTAAGGAAGTTGAGAAATGGCAGATATTGAAGAGACAAAAGTTGTAAGTCCTACTCTGGAAGATGTGTTTGATGACAAGAGTATCACAGAAGAGAGTGATGATAACTATGGAGGGAAGAAAAAGCTTAGGAAGAGGAGAAAGATAGTTCAGAATCTTTCATGTCCTCTTTGTGATTCTGGAGTAAAAAGTATCTCTTACAAAGATGTATATCAGTTAAAGAAATTTACTTCTGTTAGAGGTAAGATAATTTCTACTGATAAATCTGGAGTATGTCATAGACATCAAAAGCAGCTAAAGCGAGCTATTAAAAGAGCAAGATATATGGCATTACTTCCATATGTATCACGAGAGGTGTAATCCATTAATTACTGGAATATATGAGAGGCCTTCGGGCCTCTTTTCTTTTATCCTCTAGTACGTAACCTATACATATATTATACACAAAAAATATAAGCCTCTAACTATTAACTCCACAAAAAGTATTGACATAAAAATAGAATATTAGTAGCTTTAATGATACTAGGATATTCAAAGTCCTACTCAGTTGGTCGGAAAGACAGGTGTTTGGTTTGGAGCCAATATCTCTACATCAACACTACTGAGGGATGAGAATGATGATATTAGCTTCCTAGGTCTGGCTAATACCTGTCGGTTTGACTAGGATTCTATTCTGGTCTTGTAGCTGCTCAGGATTAAGGGATGCTACCGTAAGGGCATCACTCCTAGGACAAGAAGGTGTATATTGGTACACCTTCTTTTTTTCTAACTCCATATACACATTGATAATTTCTCATCTGTTGCGTAAACTATACCTAGAATGAATGAACTGCCCATACTCCAAAAGAATGCATACCTAACAGTTGCTATAAAAGACAACCATATATTTGCTAACCTGGCATATGCTGATTTTGTTGCAGGACGAACATATATACTCTCTGATATAACGGATTTGGCACCCCTTAAGTTTAGAATGGACGACATAGTATTCAATAGTAAGTTCTGGGGAGAATATTTTGAAGCCTTAGAGCATGAGTTTGAATGGGAGATTGTTAATAGAGGTTGGGAGGGTAGTTTTAGATTCTTGGAATTTGAAAAGGAAGGAATAGGGGTTAACGGTATTAAAGTGCTAGTAGATGATACTCAACCATTCTTTACCAATATATTTAATTCACTTAAAGAGTTCTCTAAAGATATTGTCGTGAGAGTAGTAGATGATAACTTCACAAAATCATTAATGGAGGGCTTAGTTGAACGATTGGGATATGATGACCTTCTTTGGATCGATTTAGATCTTTCCCACTTCTCAGTATTCAGATATCGTTCAGATACCATTACCAAGGGAGTGTTTAATAAGAGCCAAGATATTGTAAAAAACTTCACATCTTCTAAAATTAACTGGAACAATGAGATAGGGTTAGTAGACTCCATTAGAAATTCCAAACTACAAGCATTCATCGCTGCAGAAACCTCTTCTGAGGAACTTCTCAACAAGTGGGCAAACTTTGTAGCATACTCTGTAGATAATATATCTGATGTATTAATTGAAGATGTACTAAGATCGTTTACTACAATTCAATTGCTTTCCATAAAATCGGATAACAAAGATAAAATAGAAGCATTCGGAACTAAAGCAGATAAATCAGCAATCTTAGTAACAGGAAAGATACCTAGGCTCCTGCCCAAGAAACTACTAGCTCTCTCAATAATAGATGGACTAGAGTTGGATGGGAGTTTCGATATGTTTGTAGATATCAACAATACAGTAATATCCTATGGAAGAAATATGATAGATGCCTCTAACTCTAGAGAGATCCTGGTTCTAAAAAATGATGTACTTCCAGTAGCCTCTAAAGTATTAATTCCAGAGTTAAGGTCAGGAAATGCTAAGAACAAAGTGATATATTCTGCAAGAGTAATATCCCAGGATTTTGAACAGAAAGAAATATATGCAATTAATCCAAATTTTGAGATATTTCCAATACCATATGTATCGAACAAGGTACTTGTGGAAGGAGTATTTAAAAACAGTGCACTGTTAAACCAGGGGAGAGAAAGTACATTTGATTTCATCTCATCAACAGCGAGTGTACTGTATGACTCATTAATAGTGGATGCCAGATTCAGACCAGTAGTATATGGACCTAGAAATATAGATAACAAAGTTAAATTGCAAATGTGGTTGAATGGAAATAAGGAGTAGAATTTTTGAAAAATATGATAGCTACAAATTTAGTATTCCTTTAAGTGGTCAGGAGCAGATCTTTGTTAAGCAGGGGGGATATATTAAGAAGGGAACTAAAATGTTTGAATCAAGTAGTAATAGTATAAAGAAGTCAATATATATACCTAAAACTTTAAACTGCAAAATAGAAGATACCCTTAAATGTGTGAATAGAATAGATGGAGAATATATAGAGCAGGGTGAGGTAATTGCTTTCATTAAATCTAAAAATGGACTCTCTGTAACAGAGGTATTTGCTCCTGCATCAGGGGTGTTGGATTTAAGTAGAGTTCAAAATGGATATGTTGATATTTTAGGAGAAGAGGGCAGTAGTGAATTCATTAGTAATTTTGATGGATATGTGAACAGTGTTAATCCAACAGATGGACTAGTGATTACAGCACCTGCTGTTGCTATAGATGCGGTAGCTATGACCAAGAGTGATACTAAATATTTTGGTCAATTAGAGATACTCGATGATGGTAGGAGTGTTGTGACTGAAGAATCACTTAAAGATGACTATAGTGGGAAGATTGTATGGATGGGTCCATATCTTTACAAAAGAATAGCAGTAGAACTATTTGAAAGAGGGGCCTTAGCTTTAATTACATATGCTATGTCATATGAGGAGTTTAGAAATATTGGACTCCCAGTAACGGTTCTTGGAGGTTTTGGATCTGTTCACTGTGATCCTCAGTTTATTACCAAATTAATTAGCTTTAAGGATGCTCTTGTTGTTTTAGATGGTACAGAAAGTCAAATGTTTGTAGTTGGGGAATATAGTGTGTGTAATAGTGAGTGGTTTGTAAAAACAGTAATTAATCAAAAGGTCGTATCATATTCACCAACACTCCACGGATATATTGGTAAGGTAGTAGATATTCATGAAGATTCTAATTATTTACTCGTTGACTTTGGTAGTAAGGGAACTATTCTAGTTCATATTGGAACTGTAAGCTTTGTAGATTTGTAATACTTAGATACTCATCATATAATGTTAATTAGACATTATTTAAGCATTTGCTATATATCGTGGAGAATAATAATCGAGGAATTAAAACATTCGGATTGCTTTTTCTGTTAGTAGTTACCTTCTCTTTGGGTATTCTTTTTGGCAGAACTTTTACTACACCAGCAGGAGGATTACTGGGAGTATTTAATAGCAGAGAAGCAGATGTAGACATGAGTCTTTTCTGGGAAGTCTGGAATGTAATGGAGAGCAGGTATGTTGAGAAAGATAAGGTAGATCTTCAAGACAAAGTATATGGCGCTATTAAAGGACTAGTAGACTCCTACGAAGATCCTGCTACCATATTTCTTAATCCAGAAGAAACTGAACAGTTTAATGACAGTAATGAAGGTAAATACTTTGAGGGTATAGGGGCAGAGTTAGGATATGAAGATGGTGCAATCGTAGTTGTATCGCCATTAGATGGCTCTCCTGCTAAATCAGCGGGTATTAGAGCCGGAGACTATATTCTTGCAGTTGATGATGTTGAAATTAGCCAAAATGCAAATATCTATGAAGTAGTAGATATGATACGTGGAGAATCTGGTTCAACTGTGAAATTAAGGATACTGCATAAGGGAGAACTAGCACCTACTGATATAGAGATCACAAGAGGTGAGATTACAGTACCAAGTATGTCTGTGGAGTTTATAGGGGAGAATAGCAATGTAGCTGTAATAGATATTGCAAGATTTACAGACTCTTCATACTCAGCGTGGATTGACAAGTGGGATCAGGTTGTAGAAGAGGTTAATAGAAGAGGTATTAAGAAGGTAATTGTTGATCTTAGGGGAAATCCAGGTGGGTACTTTGATGCTGCAGTATATGCTGCTGATGATTTCCTAAGTAAAGATACTGTCATTGCTAAACAGGAAGATGGTAATGGAAGAGTAGAAACCTTCTCTGCTAAAAATGGAGGGAGATTACTGGACACAGAAGTAGTGGTTCTGGTAGATGCTGGTAGTGCATCGGCTTCTGAAATATTTTCAGGGGCACTTCAGAAGAATGGCAGAGCACAAGTAGTAGGTACAAAGACATATGGAAAGGGTACAGCTCAGAGTGTACTGGACTTGTCTAATGGAGCAACCTTACATGTAACAGTACTAAAGTGGCTTCTTCCTGATGGAGAGTGGTTAAACAGAGAAAACCCAATAGTCCCTGATGTCGAAGTAGAGAATACGACAGATGATTTTGTAAAAGGACTTGACCCACAGAGAGAAAAAGCATTAGAGTTAATATCGAAATAGTAGTTAAATTATTACAAAACTATTATGGCCGAGGATATTAAAAAAGTGGAAGTAAAGAAACCAAAATATATGGAATTAAAGGTAGCAGGTGCAGCACTGATCATAATTACAATCATAGTTATGCTTTTGATTTCGATATTAATTGCTCTTAGAGTTTCACCTCAGGCTAGAGACAGCTTCCTTGGTTACTTTGGGGTTGGGGTAGGGTTGGAGAACGAGCAGAGAGAAACACCAATACTAAACATTACAGAGGATGAAAATGTGGTAATTAGTGTAGTACAGAATTCAGAAGATTCAGTTGTAAGTATTGCAGTAAGTCGAGTTACATTAAGAGAAGGGGAGGGAGTTGTTGATTCTAGTAGTAATATCGGTACCGGCTTTATAGTTGATCCTAACGGTATAATTATCACTAACCAGCATGTAGTATCTAATACATCAGTATCATATAAGGTAGTGACTAAAGATGGTCGAGAATATACTCCCACGGAAATTGTAAGAGATGATAGTAGTGATATAGCGATCATCAAAGTAGATGCAACTGACTTACCAACCTTAGAGCTCGGAGATTCAGACTCTCTGGTGGTTGGTCAAACAGTAATTGCCATAGGGACACCTCTTGGTCAATATGCAGGAAGTGTAACAACCGGAGTAATTAGTGGACTTAATAGATCCGTAACAGCTTCCTCTGGGTGGTTTGGGAGTACAGCTAAGGTATATGAAGATGTAATACAAACAGATGCCGCAGTTAACCCAGGAAATTCTGGTGGACCTTTGATAAGTACAGAGGGTAAGGTAATAGGAGTTAACTTCGCAACTACATCTGGAGCAGATAATATATCTTTTGCACTACCTATAAATAGAGTAAAAGACAGGCTTGAAGAGTACAGAACATTTGGTAAATTTGTGATCCCTTACCTTGGTGTCTCATATCAGATGATTTCTCAGTATGAGGCTATGTACTATGAAAATGTAGTACCAGGTGCTTTAGTAGTAAGAGTAGAATCAAATAGTCCTGCAGAAAAAGCCAAGATACAAAATGGTGAGATCATAACCAAGATAGATAATGAAGGTATTTCCCGTTCCCTATCTTCCATAATACAATCTCATAAAGTAGGAGATCAGATAAATATAGAGCTTTGGAAAGAGGGCGAATCTCGATCTGTAACAGTTACACTTGAGGAAGCGGGTTAAACCTTTTTAAAGGCATAGACAAAACGATTTCTACCAAAGCAATCGCTCTTCTTTTCTATACTATACCCAGGAAAATACTCCCTTGTTAATGTAATAGTATCTGTAAATACAATCTCTTCTGTTTCTAAGAATAGGGCGGATATTTCCATATCCTTAGCTTTCATCTGATCAAAGAGCTTTTTGATTAGATCAACACCAGTGCTTCCTCCATCTAAAGCAAGCCTAGGTTCATACTCCTTAACAGATGAATCTAACTCTAAATACTGTTTAGTTGGTATATATGGAAGATTAGCAATTACAATACTCTCTTCACTTAAAATGGGCAGAGAATCTGCAAGATCAGTATTAATCCAGTTGATCATCTCCCTTTCTAAAATATTCTTCTCATTCTGTTTAGCTATCTCAAGTGTATCCTTAGATATATCTGTTGCATATATATTAACAGAGTAGGGTACTAACTTGGCTAAAGATATTGCAATACATCCACTACCAGTACCAACATCTACAATGTTATATACCTTTTTACTCTCTATATACTCCAAAGAATCTACTACTAACTGTTCTGTCTCTATCCTAGGAATTAATACACTCGGATTAACTTGAAATCTACTACCTAAAAACTCTGTCCAACCTCTTACATACTCCCACGGTTCATTTGCTTTAAGTCGTTTTATGACTTCCTTAAGAGAGACATTGGAATTTGCTGAAATGAATTCTGCAACTTCAATGGATACCCTGTGTGAATCAGGATATTTTATTAATTCTAACTCTTTCTGTATTTGAGATATTAAAGCTAGATTACTGTGCATCTTTAAGAATCTCTAACTGTATTCCTTCTCTGATATCTTCTAACAAATTCTCAAGTGAACCATTGAGAATCTCTTCTAGATTATGCCATGATTTCTTTATTCTGTGATCTGTAACACGATTTTGTGGGAAGTTGTAAGTCCTAATCTTTTCAGCTCTCATCCCTGTTCCTATCTGTGCAGACCTCATATCAGATCTCTTCTCTTGTTCTTCTCTTCTTTTCTTTTCATAGAGACGAGATCTAAGTAGAGCCATAGCTTTCTCTTTATTCTGACCTTGATACTTTGTCTCCTGGCAGCTTACAACAATACCGGTTGCGAAGTGAGTAATTCTTACAGCAGAGTCAGTCCTGTTTACACACTGACCACCAGCACCCGAAGCTCGCATTACATCTACTCTTATATCCTCTGGCTTGATTTCGATATCAATATCTTTTGCCTCAGGAAGCACTGCAACTGAAGCCGTTGAAGTATGGATTCTGCCAGAAGCTTCTGTAACTGGAACTCTCTGTACTCTATGTACTCCGCTTTCATACTTTAAACTTCTATATACATGATTACCATTTATCTGTGCAATTATCTCTTTGTAACCACCATTCTCTGAGATACTACTATCTACAATCTGAACACTCCAGCCCTTAGTAGTTGCAAAATTCTTGTACATCCTAAACAAATCAGCTGCAAAAAGAGCAGCTTCCTCTCCACCTGCACCTGCTCTAATTTCCAGTATCGCTGACCTTGAGTCATCTTCATCTGCGAACTGTCTGCCTATCTGTAACCTGTTTATCTCTTTCTCTGTTTCTTCAATCTTTCTCTGCTTCTCTTCCATCTCGATCTGTGCAAGCTCTCTTATCTCAGAATCATTCTCTTTCTGTACCATCTCCTGCGCATCTGAGTAATCAGATATATGTTTCTGAATATTGCTAATTTGAAAGGCTAGTTCTGAGAAGTAGGCTAGATCAGCACTGATTTTGGACATGTTCTCTCCAGTATTATGTGCATTGACCATTCTCTTTTCCAAAGCTATCTGCTCCTCACGTGCTTTGTTCTCGGAATATTTTTTCTTAAGTAGTGTGATGTCCATTTAGATGGATAATACCATTTTAAAGAAGTTTTGGGGATAGTTGTTACTTGGAGATATTTGCGTTTGAAAGCATATCCTTGAGTGTTGGGGTAGAGGAGCTTCCCTCTGTCTTAGATCTTTTCTGCTTTCTAGCTTCCATCTTCTGTTTCTTACTTCTAAAAGACATCCCTGCAGTTTTCTTAGCTCTTTCCTCGTACTTTTTAACAACGTTATCTGTGTCTACAATCTTCTGCTCACCAGTATAGAAGGGGTGACAGTTAGAACAAAGCTCTACGTTTAAAGTATCGACGTCAAGAGTTGAACCTGTTTCAAAAGTGTTACCACAGGAACAAACTACTTTTACCTTATGATTGTATTTTGGATGTATGTCTTTCTTCATAACAAGCAGGATTATAACAGATGTAGGAAAGCGTGTCTATAAATATGCTAACAAAAAGGGGAGTTTAAACTCCCCTTTAGTTCTCTTACTTAATTTTAACCTCCTTAGGCTTGTATTCCTTAGCCTTTGGTAGGGTTACAGTAAGAATACCATCTTCCAGTTTTGCCTCTACTGACTCTGTGTCAACATTTGTGGGTAAACTGAAAGACTGCTCATATGAGGAAGCAAGGTTTCTCATCCAATATCTATCTTTATCCTTCTCCTCATCCTTGGAAATACTCTTCCCTTCGATGGTTACACTGTCTGCCATGACAGAGATATTTATATCCTCTTTTTTCACTCCCGGCATAGCCATTTTTACATATATATTGTCTTTGTCATCCCATATATCAGCTGAAACAGCTCCAAAGGCCTCATCAAAAGGAGACACCCATCTGGGATAACTAAAGAAATCGTCAAAGAATGATCTTACAGCGGGAGTATAGTAAGAATCATCCCTTTTCTTAGGATTAACCTTTACTATCTTCATAGTGTGTTTAAATTTAAAATTTAAATACATCCTGCTAGCAAAGTATACCCCCGACTGCTAAACCGTGTCAACTGGGTAGACCTTGGTCTCAATATCTACCGTAGTTAAGCGACATTGTAAGATACTAGGGTGTTATTAAAAGGTCGGTATATATATACAAGAAAATAGTTCTAGAATTTAAAGTAAAAGAACCCTAGTATATTTAGTAAGTACTATTCACATTATCTTTTGACAGTCTAGGGTCTACCGTTTATACTAATCGTAATGAAATATTCCAGACGGATTGAAAACAGGGTTAGCAGAATAGAGGGGCAGGTAGGGGGTATAAAGCGTATGATACTTTCTGATAAGGAAGAGGATAAGGTGATGACACAGCTTCAGGCCGTGATATCTTCGTTGGAGAGTTTGAAGCTTGAGCTTCTTAAAAAGCAGATGAAAGAATCCTTGGTTGAGGACGTAAAAAAGTCCCTCTCGTTATCGGACTGAACACAATCTGATATACTCATATACTGCCTGATTAATATTATACTTAGACAAGCATGAAAATCCGAAATATTGGTTGGTCTACTTTTCTTCTAGATTCTAGTGATATATCTATCTTGACAGATCCTCTGGCTTTAAAAAGAAGTGGGTTGAGTTTTCCTAAGAGTAAAGCAGATGTAGTTCTTTTTACTGAAAAGGAACTTTTGGCTAAAGAAAATATTATTGAGGAGAGTGATTTAAAGAAGAAGGTGGATAACGGACATAGAGATTCCATAATTGAAATTTCCTCTCCAGGAGAGTTTGAGGTTGGGGGAGTGATGATAAGAAGGGATGTGGACTCAGATTTCTATATAATAGATGAAAAGATGTTAAGGGTTGTATATATGGGTCTACTAGATAATTCATTTGATGTTTCATTAACAAAAGATTTAGGAGATGTGGATGTATTGATATTACCAATTGGAAATGGAGATCAGTTTATAGATTATGAAAAGATTGAGAAGATACTTGCAAATATTGATCCTGCAATTTTACTTCCATGTGCGTATAAGAGGGAAGGTCTAAAGATTGGGAAGGATATTAAAGATAGAGATGCCTTTATCAAACATTTTGGGTTTACAAATGTAAAAGATGAATCATATATCAGTATTACCTCTACACCTGAGCAGGAACAGAAAAGTATGCAAGTAATATTTCTAAAGTAAGCATATGGATAGGGTACCACCACAAAATATAGAAGCAGAGAAATCAGTACTAGGTTCAATGCTCATCGAGAAGGATGCCATTATCAACGTGTCCGGATGGCTTAAGCCTTTTCACTTCTATGATGACAGACATGCATTAATCTACGAGAACATATTGGAACTTTTTGAAAATGGTCTACCTGTAGATCTAGTTACTCTCTCTGATATTCTTAAAAAGAAGAAGGTCCTCAGTAAGATAGGGGGGAGATCTTACTTAACGGAATTGGCTTCTTTTGTACCAACTGCTGCACATGCAGAAGAGTATGGAAATATTGTAAAGGAGAATGCTACTAGAAGGGGGTTAATCTCTTCAGCCTCCGAAATCACTAGACTTGCATATGATGAAACGACGGGTCTGCCTGTTGTAATAGATAAGTCAGAGACGCTGCTTTTCGATGTAGCACAGGAAGGAGTAAAGAGTCAGTTTGTGCATATAAAAGATTTGCTTAAAGAGGCATATGAGAGAGCTGCTCACTCTATAGATTCCGATGAGTATAGGGGAGTATCCACAGGTTTTAAGGATCTGGATGTCTTACTAGGTGGGTTCCAGAAATCAGATTTGATAATCCTTGCTGCAAGGCCATCTGTTGGTAAGACATCTCTTGCTTTAGATATGATGAGACATGCTGCATTGGTAGAGAAAAAGAATGTTGCATTTTTCTCTCTCGAAATGTCCAAGATGCAGATCATGGATAGGCTTTTGGGTATGCAGTCAGGTATTCCTTTCTGGGAGATTAGAACTAACAAGTTGAATGATGACAAGGTGGTTAAATTAGCCAATACAATGGGTGAGCTTGCTGATGCCAATATCTTTGTAGATGATCAAGCTGGTCAGCATATTAATCAAGTTAGAACCAAAGCTAGGAGATTAGCTATCGAACAGGGTGTGGATATAATATTTGTAGACTACCTACAGTTAATGCATGGTAACAGCAAAGAGAGTAGAACTTTAGAGGTGTCAGAGGTATCTCAGGGTCTGAAGAACTTAGCAAAAGAGTTAAATGTTCCGGTAATTGCTCTCTCTCAGCTATCTCGTGCTATAGAGCAGAGACAGAGTAGGAGACCGCAGCTGTCAGACTTGAGAGAATCAGGCTCCATCGAGCAGGATGCCGATGTAGTAATGTTCATTGATAGGGAAGAAACATGGAATCCTGACACAGAGAAACCAGGAACTGGTCAGTTGATACTTGCTAAGCACAGAAATGGTCCAACTGGTGATATAGAGCTAGCTTTTGTAAAAGAAATTGCAAGTTTCAGGAATTTGTATCGAGAAAAAGCTCCGAAATAACTTCTTTAAACGATATCTTAATGGTATAATTCGTCCAAGGTCGAGTGGTGGAACTGGCAGACACGCGGGACTCAAAATCCCGTGCTAGCAATAGCATGAGGGTTCAATTCCCTCCTCGACCATATATTAATATGTAGTCCCTCGAAATATGGATTTAGAAAATATAGTATTAGGATTCTTTGGATTTGTTGGAGAACTAGACTTCAACTTCCTATGGAGAGCATTGATATTTCTCCTTCTAGTATTCTGGATTGTAATTCTAGGATGGGTCTGGATAGATTCTGGAGAAAGAACTTCTAAGACATATACAAGGGTAATATACCTCTTGATCGTCTTCTTCTTAAATATTCCCGGATTAATAATATATCTGATAATTAGACCAAGTGAGACCATTGAGGAGATATACTGGGCAGATTTAGAGAGAAGATATCTTAAATATGAGACAGCAGGGTTAGGAGACTGTCCTAAGTGTGGTAACCAGCTTTTCCCTGGCTATGTTTACTGTTCTAGCTGTGGTCATGAATTGAAGATAAAGTGTCCCAAGTGTGAGATGTTAATAGACAAGAATGATAAATTCTGTTCATTCTGCGGATTTAGAGTAAATGTTAGAGAGAAGAAAGATGAATATCCTACAGTAGAGGTCATGGAGCAGCAGATACTTGCAACTAGAGAGGATGCAATAGAGAAAGTCGAATCAAATAGAGTGAGGTATAAAAGTGGAAAGAGTCTAGTTGTAAAGTTGGGAGACTCCATTCTTTCAGCATGGAATGGTTTCAGAACCACTATCTCTGCTTTGAGTAACAAATCCCTTGCTATGAGCAGGGAGGTTGAGAGTGTTACTGTTGAGAACAAGAGTAAAGGGGAGATACCCATTAAAAACGAAGTTCCTAAGAGTAACAAGAAATCTAAAAACAGAAGAAAGAAGAAGAACAAAAAAAAGTAATTTCTGGTAGAATTAGGTATTAAGGTTTTTAAATGACACAGTGTCTGAATATATATCAGCTATAAGAGAATTTGTAGCAATCATAAATCCGGTTTTCATACTCTTCATAATCTACTTTCTAGGTATGTATGTCTTTTGGAGAGGTACTGCAGAGTCTAGGAAAAACAGATCCTCCGTGTTTGATATGTTTCTAGTATCTGGAATCTTTAGTGTACTTGTAGGAAGAATCACATATATCATTGTGGAATGGACTCAATTCTACCAATTCATTTGGTATTGGCTTCCATATGAGAAGTATGGAGACAAAATCTTTCTCTTTAGACTGCTTCCTTGGAGATTTCTGAATATCTGGACAGGAGAGTTGATAATTGTAGCTATGTTCGCATCCTTAATACTTACAGCTACTGTTTACACCCTAGTTATTAAAAAATGGAGGTGGAAACATCTCTTCTTCCCAATATACTTCTCAGCAGTATCAATGTTGTCTTTCTCTTTCCTTTTTAGTGGTTTTGTAAATGAGGTAACCGATTGGATATTTAAAGGGGCAGTACTAATCTCTGCTGTCATTGCATTCTTTGGTCTTTACAACTTCTTTGTTTCTACCCTTAACAACCCAGTTAAGAAGAAATTAGTAATTGGGTATGTAGGACTGCTTTTTGTATGGTTAACCACTGTATATATAGGGTACATATACCTTACTAGTAATCTCTCTTTGGTAGAGAATGCGTTTGTAATACTCTTCCTAATATGGTCACTGGTTTCGGGTGTCTTCTTTGTAATAGATTTGAGGAAAGCAAGTGTAAGTATTGAAAGTATTTCTACTGTACGATCGGTTAACAGTACTAGAGTACAGTTAGATTAATATGATGAAGGGTAAGATATTAATTCCACTCTCCCTTTTAATATCTGTATTGAATATACTGCTTGTATTTTTCCTGCTAGAAGAAAGTATCTGCACTATCAATGAAGGAGTAGGACTTGGCATACTATTTAATTCTCCCACACTTCTTTCTTCAACACTTTTACTGCTTCTAATTCTCATATACCTGAAAAGTAGATCTGTTTTAAGATATAATGTGTTAAGTATAGCTATACTAGGTACTGGAAATCTGGTTGAGAGAATAGTAAGAGGTCATATATGCGATTACATAGATTTGTTTGGAGTACATGTTAATCTAGTAGATATTGGTATTACTACAGTTGTATTACTTTCTTTAATATATATTCTAAAAGAAACCTATGCAGATAAAGGTAGAGACGGAGGAAAATAAACGGTTAGATAGAGTAGTAACAGATATACTTACATCTGAAGGACTTCCGTTTACTAGAAATATTGTACAGGAGAATATTACTGAACTTTCGAAGGTTAATTCTAATCAAGAAAAAAAATCATACAAACTTAAAAAGGGGGATGTTCTAGAATTAGATATTGATGGATGGAGAAGACTTCAGGAAACACTTGATCTTAGTGAAGAGATAATCTCTCAGAAGGGGGACTTGGATATTAGGTATGAGGATAGTGATCTTCTAGTCATATACAAACCTAAAGGAATTACAGTACATCCAGGTGTAGGTAATTGGGACAACACATTAGCTAATTACTTAAGATATTACCTTGAGTCTAAGAATGAGTACGACGGGATGTTGGATAGAGTGGGTATTGTACATAGATTGGATAAGGGAGTTTCTGGGTTAATGGTTGTAGCTAAGAAGAAGAGTGTTCAGGAATTTCTTAAACAGCAGTTTAAGGAAAAGTCGGTAGTAAAGGTGTATAGGGCTAAGGTAGAGAAAATGGGAAGTACAAAAGATCCTCAGTTTATCAAAGAGCTAAAAGAAAGAGATATTGAGAAAGAACTTCAGAAGTTTAATATAGAGAAGCGAAGTTGGTTAGAGTGGTATCCAGTAGAGGGATATATAGGGAGATCTACTAGAGATAGGTATAAAATGGAGTTTAAAAAGTATCAGTGGGGGAGTGCTAAATATGCTAAGTCGTACATGCTTCCTTCTACTAATGAAGTTTTAGTAAAGATAGAGACAGGCAGGATGCATCAAATTAGAGCTACTTTGGAATATTTAGGATTACACATTCTTGGAGATACCCTATACGGTGTATCTAAAAGGGAGTATACAAGCTCTAATATTGAATTGGAGTCTGTAATTTTAAGTTTTGTAAGACCTAATAAAGAGCGATTAACTGTAAAAGCATATGAAAGTTAAAACAGTAAGAAAATACAATTCGGCTACTGTTAAGAAAGCTCGTAGACCATTATCTATAAAATGGGATAGGGTTGTATTGATCTTTCTACTGCTCTTGGCTGTGGGATATTCTGTATTTGCATTTCTAAGTTTTAGAAGTATAAAGACACGAGATCCTATTAGAGAGCAGGGAAGTCATCATTATCTACTCTCCAAAAGTAATAAGGATTTTAAGAAAACGCTTCTGATATTCGAAAACAATTCCAACGGTCAGGATAGGATAGAACATGCCTATATATTTGCTAATAATCCGGAGAAAAAGGAATCAGTACTTATATATATACCCAGTTGGTTGTACTTTGGAGGGTTGGAGGAGGACTTCGGCAATGCTATCCCTGTATCAAGTTTCAATTATGCGGGAGAGTTTCTTCAAAATGGAAGGGGTGTGGAATATAGTGTATGGCAGTTGGAGCAGATGCTTGGTATTAATTTTGATGAATACATATGGTTTACTCCAACAGCTCTTCGGGCAGTGGAGGAGAATCTGGGTAGTATACAGGGTGATGTTGTATATACTCAGTACTATCAAAACAGTAGAGAGCTCTCTAGTAGTTCTCTGTTTTTAAACAGTTTTCTTTCCCATCTTAAGTGGAGTAAGCTGATAATTTCAGCTAACAAATTTAAGGATAGTAATGCAGTTATCTATTCATCCAACGCGAGCATTATGAGTGTGTTTGTTAACCTTAAACAGATAGAGAGCAGTATATACTCTACTAAGCCATATCTTTTAGATTTAAGCTCTGGAGTATATCTTCTAAATCAGGAATCATCTAGTTCTGGAGGTTTAGTTAACTACCTTGTTAGTACAGAGTTTGATAGTAAATGGAGATCGGTAACAGAGAAGTTAATGGACAGGAAGTTAGAACAGGAAAGAGTTCGAGTAGAGGTATATAACGGGAGTGGAATTCCGGGTGCTGCAGCAGAATTTGCTAGAAAGATAGAGAATGCAGGATGTGATGTTGTAAGGTATGATAATGCTCCTGATCTAGTTGAGGTAACCAAATTCTATGTCCCCAACCCTCATTACTATCCCCAATCACTTTCCATTATCTCTGAACTTTTCCCAGGTCAGTACGAGCAGTTACAGGAACGTCCTCTCTTTATGACAACAGGAGACATTGTAATTGTTCTTGGTCAGGACATATCTAGTATATACTCATTCTAAACAGGTAGTATTAGTCTGACCCTCTTTCAAGAAGTAGTTCTGTGCTGTAGAATATGGATATTATGACAATGTTAATAGCTATATCTTTGTTACTAGTTCTGGCATTTCTCTTTGTACTTTTCATTTTGGTCTTTGCGAACAGGAGAAGTGATGAAGGTGTAGAAGTTTTAGATGAAGTCCGAAACCCACTTGTAATGCAGATATTAGTTCCTAGAGAGAATGACAGGACTCCTTTGGCTGCTGAGCAGATGTTTGCTTCCATACATGGTATTTTAGGAGATGCTTTAAAGTCTCTAGATCTAGTTAGCTTTGAAATAGTGTCCTCTGGTAGTGATGGTATTCGTTTCTACACCGTTGTGCCACAGCATTTAGCAAAGTTTGTTGAGGGTCAGATATATGCTCAGTATCCTAATGCAGATATTAAGTACGTAGCCGACTATACTAAACAGAGTGCTAGTAATACTAAGCTCTTTGTTACAACTGGTGAAATAGAGCTGGAGAAGGACTTCATATTCCCAATTAAAACTTTTAGGAACTTTGAAGTAGATCCACTTGCTGCGATAACGGGAGCACTCTCTGATTTAAAAATGGATCAGTCTGCATGGGTTCAGATAATAGTGAGACCAGTATCGAACTACTGGCAGGTAAACTCAAAGAAATATATTACAGCTGTTAGGGATGGAAAAGATCCATATGGAGGAGGGTTCTTTGACCAATTGGCACAGATATTGAAGGGGGTTGGAGAAACTCTAGCTGCGGGTGCTGATAAGGAGGGAGTGCGTAAGGAGATAGTGAGGTTACAGCCTGGACAGGAAGAGGAATTAAGCGAGATAGAGACTAAGATGCTTAAACTGGGATTTGAATTTGGCGTAAGAGTAGTAACAAAGGCTCCTACTCAGATAGAGTCAGAGCAGATATTTAGAGATATTGTAGCTAGTTTTAAGCAGTTCACTACTGCACATTTAAATAGTTTCATACACTCAGCACCAGTTAAGAGTGGTGAAGAGTTGTATGATGAATATGTTAAAAGATATTTAACCTCTGATGTAGTGGATATTCTTAACATTGAGGAGCTTGCCTCTGTGTATCATATGCCCAATATCTCTGTAGAAACCCCCAATATTGCATGGAGCAGATCTAAGAAGTTAGAACCCCCTATGAATCTCCCTAGGGCCGGAGAGGATGGTGTTACTGTGTTTGCAGAAACAGATTACAGAGGTACTAGAGCAGAGTTTGGTTTAAAGCGAGAGGACAGGAGAAAGCATTTCTACTTACTTGGTAAAACTGGTGTAGGTAAGTCTACAGTGTTTAAGAACATGTTCATTGCAGATATATTAAGAGGTGATGGCGCTTGTCTTGTTGATCCTCACGGAGAGACAGTAGAGGAGCTTCTCGACTATATCCCCAAGGAGAGAATTAAAGATGTTGTATATTTCAATCCAACGGATACCCAATATCCCATTGGTTTTAACCTTTTAGAGTTGAGAGACAAGTCTCAGAGAGATTTAGTTGCAGATGGAGTAGTGGAGGTCTTTAAAAAGCAGTTTGGAGATTCATGGGGTCCTCGTTTGCAATATATTTTGACCAATGCAGTAGCTACAGCTTTGGAAGCTCAGGGTACAACCTTACTTTCTGTAATGAGACTTCTTACTGACAGAAACTATCGTAAATTTGTATTAAAGCAGGTTAATGATCCGATATTGTATAAGTTTTGGACTGAGGAGTACGCTCAGATGTCACAGAACTCTAAATTGCTTTCTGAGACTCTTTCTCCAATCCAAAACAAGGTTGGTAGATTTATTTCTTCTGCTGTGACTAGAAATATCATTGGTCAGGTTAAATCTACCATTGATCTTAGAGATGTTATGGATAATCAGAAGATTCTGCTTGTTAATCTTGCACAGGGTAAGCTTGGAGAAGAGACAGCATCTTTACTTGGAGGCATGTTGATTACTAGGCTTCAGTCTACAGCATTGGAGAGAGTAGATGTACCTTTTGATGAGAGGAAGGATTTCTTCCTGTTTGTAGATGAGTTCCAGAATTTTGCTACTGATTCGTTTGCTAAGATTCTTTCTGAAGCAAGAAAGTTTAAATTAGATCTGACCATGACCAACCAATATATTGATCAATTACCTTTAACAGTAAGACAGGCGATATTTGGTAATGTTGGAACTTTAGGTTCATTTGTAGTGAGTCAGTCAGATGCTTCTGTTCTTGAGAAGGAGTTTGCTCCTAATGTATCTTGTGATGATCTAGTGTCTTTAGATGCTCATTCTATGTATATTAAGCTGTGTATTGATGGTATGACCTCTATTCCGTTTAGTGCTAGATCTCTTCCTCCAAGGTTTGAACCCTTTGGGTTGAAAGATGAGGTTGTAAGGCATTCAAGAGAAACGTATGGAGTTTCTAAAGAGGTTATAGAGGAGAAGATACAGAGATGGAGTAATCAGACTTACAGTGAGAGTGGAAACAGGTCGAATATGAAGGAAAAGAGTAAGAAGAAAGAGGAGGTGGTGGTAAAGATAGAGGATACCCAGAAGAGTGAAGAGTACAAGGTTGAGATGGAGGAGTAGGTATAGACTTTGTATTAAATGTAAGTACAATATAATACATAAATAAAATAATACTTCTTAAAATGGAAGGAGAACC
>CAYVBS010000009.1:0-22429 GCA_964449955.1 uncultured Candidatus Saccharibacteria bacterium
CTCAACAGGCTGAGGCGGAGAGGGATAAGCGGGCTAGGATTATAAAGGCAGAGGGTGAGAAAGACGCGTCTGTTAAGTTAGCTGAGGCAGCTAATATTCTTGCTCAATCAGAGGGTGCTCTATCATTAAGAACGTTACAGACATTAAAGGAGATTTCTGCAGATCCATCTCAGAAGATCATTATGACTATTCCTAACAACTTCTTTGAGTTAGGAAAGTTGATTAAAGATAAGTAGTGCTAATTAAAAGCTAATTCTATGGATGCCTCCTCACTTGCAGTAAACTCTCCAGTGTATGTGTAGTCCTCTATAACCTGTGCACATATCTCATCTGCATTCGGCTCTACTACCTCAACCATTACTGAAACCTGCTCTGGATAGCTCTCTCGTACTACTATATCTACAGTAGCAGTATGGCAAGGAGTTGGTAGTGTACCAACAACTGTATACTCCCACTTATTCTCTCCTTTGTAATTCTTTGTTAAAGAGAAATTCTCATTGGTAGTATTACTGTTATTCTGTCCATCATCGGTATTACTATCATCATTAGCATATACAAAGAGATACCAGGCAGATGTAACTAGTAACATCACTAATCCTATTAATACAATGAAGAAGTTCTTTTTCATATTAAGGAGAGGTTAAATTATATAGTATTACTTTTTCTCTGCTTTGTACGATATATGAAAGAAACCCAGATACTTGCAGACATCATAACTACACCTGAAACGGGCATAACAAGATCAAAATATGCACCACCCAAATTTGCTACTATACCGACCAATATACTGAGAAGAGCAGTAGCAAAACTCATTACTGTTTCATATTTGGCATAGCTTATACCCTCTCGTCCCTCTCGAATGTTTAAAGCAAATAGTTTTCTCCAGTTAGTAACATTTAGTGAGGTACCAAGTCCGAATACGAATTGGAGTAAGTAGTATTGATACTGATCATTAATTAATGGGTAGAAGATGAATGGTAGACCAGTAAGTAGTACACCTATGAATAGGAGTATAATCTCATCTCTATCCCTTTGTAATTTATCTGTAAGAGCTCCTAGGGGAATCTGTAAAAAACCTCTGGTAATGTAGTAGATAGCTATTCCTATACCCACAAACTCAGCTGCATTCTCTCCCAACTTGTTAGCAAGGTAAAGACTAGATAGGGCTGAAATGATCAGATATGGACCCCAAGAAAAGACATCAGACATTGTTAGATATATTAGTACCTTGTTGGTGGTCACTAGTATATTTCTCATATGTTTTTGGTTTAACTTAATCTAGCAAATCTCCTATTGATTTCCTGGTATTTATCCTATTTACAATCTCGGCAAAGTACTCCGCTACTGATACCTCTTCAAACCACTCATGTTCTTTAAGGAACTCAGGTGAATGATATGTAGCATCAGTACCGATCACTTTCTTAATATACCCTTTTTGATATAACTCATCAAATCGTTCAATTGCAGACCCGTTTAACAAAGCAAGTGTACATACTGCAGTAATGCTGTTTACATCCATACTGTGTACAACCTCAATAGTGCGAGTAAGGGTCCCTCCAGTACAAATCATATCATCTACAATATATACATCCTTCCCTTTTAGATCACCAAGCACTGCTACAGAGTCTACACTGTTTGGTACACAGTAGTTTCTTTTCTTGTATGAGAAGGCAATATCTGTTGAAAGACACTGTGCATAGTGATTAGCTCTTTTAGCTCCACCTAGATCTGTTGGCATAATGACTGTGTTGGTAGGATCTTTAATTAGCTTTGCTAGATGGGGCTTAAGTATATAGCTTCCCCTTAGATTATCTATCTGTGCTCTTCTAAAGAAGCCCTGTATAGCTGCATTATGTAAATCTATAGTTAATATATGATCAATACCAAAGTCTCCCTCTAATTCCCACGCAATTCTAGAAGCAGTTATACCCTCTCTTCCATCCTGTTTGTCCTGTCTGGCATATGGATATGATGGAATTACTGCCGTTATCTTTTCAGCATCACACCTTTTACATGCATCTACCATAGTATAGAGTGCTCTTAGATTCTCATCTACAGACATACCTTCTGTATGATTCTCTACATCCTGTACTATGAAAACATCTCTACCTCTAATACTTTCGTTAACTACACTCTTTATCTCTGTATTAGCAAATATTACTTCCTGAGAATCCAAGACATGCTCTTTCTTCTCTCGTTTCTTGTTTAAATGTTTAACTATTTTCTTTGCAAATGTTTCTCCAGATTTACATGAGAGTAAGGAAAGTGGTGCTCTTTGTACTGACATGGCAGATGTAGATAATTTAGTAAACTCACTCTTGAGTGTATACTTTTTGCTTTGTTTTGTAAAAAGTATGAAGGGTTGTTAGATGTATACCGCTTTTATATAATTAGAGATTGTTTTAATTTTGTTGTAATTTACTATGTCTATTGAAAGGGAAAATATAAATGAGAAATATCTTGAAGACATGAATAGGATATTTGAGGGTAATTTACCAAGACTTTACTGGTATGATCTTAAAAAAGGTGCTAATGCAGATCCCCAGCACGGTTCTAGGTTTGGAGTCATGGATTATGAAGCCCACAGAGTATCGAAAGGTGATATCTCTAAACTCTTTCAGAGTATTAGTGAGCTAACTGTTGGAGAAGCAAAACTTGCATCGATGTATATTAAGATAGGACGTTTTAGTAGTCCCATTAGAAATAGATCTTGGCAGAGTACTGTAAGGAAAGAGGAGCCATGGGAGTTGGTAGACTATGTGCATGTTTTTGAGATGGAGGATACTCTAGGAAACAAGATGCCCCTAGAGGATTACTCCATACTTAGAATAACTGATGCAAATGGAAATGTAAGAGTTGAATGCTCGAAGAAGTATTTAGAAGAGGATTCTGAGGTAACATCTCTTACAGATGACAGTGTAACTTCACATATTGCAGATATTGTTACAAAATACTCTGAGTCTTAGAAATATTGTAATTAGGAGATTTCCCATATATCTGATATAATGGCAAGTTGTTTTAATGTAGATCTAAACGAAATTAACTGACCCACAGGATACAGATATTTATTTTCGGTTACTCTATATAGAACTGAAAAATAAATTTTTGTGTTAATACTGTGAGATACAACAAGTATAGATCTAGCGGGCATAGCCGTTCAGGCAAATTTTCCGGTAGAAAGAAATATTACAATAAAAGAAATAATAGGAAGACTAATACAATTAGTTCTGATAAGTTTGTAGCTAAGGCTACTGACATAGAAGTTCCTAGTATATATGTAGAGAATAGTAAATTCTCTGATTTTAACATTGCTCCTTCTTTAAAGAAGAATATCTTTAACAAGAAGTATTCCTGTCCTACTAAAATCCAATACCAAGCTATTCCAAATATTTTAGATGGAAGAGATGTGTTAGGAACTGCAAGTACAGGATCTGGTAAAACAGCAGCATTTCTAATTCCCTTGATGAACAAGGTTATAAAAGATAGAGCACAGAGGTGCTTAATTGTTGTACCAACTAGAGAATTGGGTATGCAGATTCAAGATGAGTTTAATCAGTTAGGTAGAGATACTGGTTTGAAATCGGTATTAATAATTGGTGGTAACAGTATAAGAACTCAAATAAGTATACTAAGTAGAGATCCTCAGTTTGTAATTGCTACACCAGGTAGATTAAAGGATATTTCTGATAGAAGGGCTATTAATCTAGGTAGAATTAACAATATTGTTCTCGATGAAGTTGATAGAATGCTTGATATGGGCTTTATAGAAGATATTAAATATATTACCTCCAAATTAAATAGTGATAGGCAGTCTCTGTTCTTCTCAGCTACTATGACTCCTAAAGCAGAATCAGTAGCTAACTCCTTACTTAGAAATCCAGTCAAGATTGAAACCGAGATGCAATCCCCTATTAAAAATGTAGATCAAGATATTGTAAGGGTATCTGCTAATGAGGATAAGGTAGAGGTACTACGTAATATACTTAGTAAAGGAGATGTTACTAGAGCTTTAATATTTACTAGAACTAAGTTTGGAGCAGACAAGTTGTCTAAGAAGCTTAATGGTGCTGGTATTAACTCAGATGCACTTCATGGTGATAAGAGACAGGCTCAGAGATCCAGAATAATTGATGGTTTTAAGAGTGGTAAGTTTAATTTTCTTGTAGCTACAGATGTAGCTTCTAGAGGTTTAGATGTATCAAATATTTCTCATGTGATAAACTTTGACCCTCCTGAGAATTACGACGACTATATCCATAGAATTGGTAGAACAGGTAGAGCTGGTAAGAAAGGATACGCCTTAACTTTTGTTGGTTAAGTACTAATTAATGGAACAAATCTTACTACACCATGCTCCTCTGAAGTAAGAGCACTGTTTTCCTTTGTAAAGGACATCAACCTTTGAGTATCATCCACTACGATTGGAGCTACGATCCTACCTCCTTCTTTTAACTGTTCCTTCCATTCATTGGGAATCTCTGTAGTAGCAGCTGCACTTGTGATCTTGTCATATGGAGCTGTAGCCTTGTACCCCTCTCTACCATCCCCCACTATAACATCTATATTTTCATAGCCTAATTCATTTAGTCTCTGTTTAGCCTGTATGGCAAGCTCTGGTACAACCTCTATGCTAATGACTCTGTCACACAACCTGCTTAATACTGCAGCATGATATCCTGAACCAGTTCCAATATCTAGTACAATATCGCTCTCTCTTACATCTAAGATCTCACACATCAATGCCACAATATATGGTTGAGAAATAGTTTGGTCATATCCAATACCAAGTGGAATGTTCATATATGAGAACTGTCTAATATCTTCGGGAACAAACATCTCTCTGGGGGTATCTCTTAGTGCCTGTAACACTCTTTCATCAGAGATGTCTCTTCTTAGTACCTCTATTAACTGCTCTTTTTGAGTATTTATATCATTCACTAAAAAGAGGGCTTAAATTATTTAGACATACTAATATTTTATCAGAACATACTAGATGCTTCCACTACTTGTATTGCTAAAAAGAATCTTAACTGATACCATGCAAATTAGTTGTACCTCTGACAGCTCCACTCTCATTACAATATTTAAGTAATTCTAAAAGGATATTGAGTACTAAAGATGTAATAGAAGGAATATTGAATAGCTACAACAGTAGGCTTTCCTTCTTGTTTAAACCTGAATATGACTACACTACTATCTGTCACAGTATTAATACTGTTGCTTTGGTAGTTAACTACTACCGTATGTTTAAAGAGGATTTCTCTGATATATCCATAGAGGAAGTCATACTAGGTTCACTTCTACATGATGTAGGGAAGTTTGAGATGATGAATCTAGTTCAAAGTAATCGAATATTTTCCGAAAGCGAGAAGCAGATTGTAATGGAACATCCCAAGATTGGATATGAAGTTGCTCTGAAAATGGATATAAAGAGTAAGAACATATTAAGTGCAATATATAATCATCATAGAAGAATAGATGGAACAGGATATCCTGATGTAAGAGAAGATTTTCCATTAACGCACTTTGATATACTTGTGGGTTTAGTCGATTCCTTTGAAGCAATGACATCAGATAAAAGGCCGTACAGAAAAGCAGTATCCTACGTTAAAGCATTGGAAATCTTAAAGAGAGATTCACTAGAGAACAAATATCCATTTGATATGTATATGAAGTTTGTTGAAAGTGTAAGTCCTACTCCTAGTTGTATACAGGTTCCTCAATTGGAATATCTTGCTTCTTACTAAATACAAACTTTTTGTAAAGAAGGAAACTAACTACTGTAAGTAGTGCATTTACCAAAAGCTTAGATACTGGTTGTACAAAGTTTTCACTAGGAAGTATATCCATACTACTTACAATTCCTACCACATACCATACGGCTACTGAGGTCCATGCAAGATTAAAGAGGTTTACACCAACAAATCTAATCATAGTGTCTACACCTCTCTGCTCACCATCTTCACTCTTAAATGACCAGTAGTTACTAAGTATGAAGTTGTATATCAATGCTATGCTATATGACAGTACATTAGCTATGGCAGCCTCTTTCCTTATCTCTATGCTCAATGTAGTAACAATGAGGATATTAATAGAGATATCTACTAAGAATGCGGTACTTCCGACCACTAGGAATTTAATAAATTGCTGGGTGTTTTTAGATTTAAGTAGTTCTTTTAAGTACATGACTATGTTGGTGAAAAATTTTGTTATAATACCATGGATGTAAATTGAGGGGAAATACCATGGATCTCTCTGTAGTAATACCAGCATATAATGAAGAAAATAGATTAGGAAAAACCTTGCCCCAAGCTATTGAATATATAAAAGAATTTAGTAAAAAACACTCTCTTAAAACTGAGGTCATCGTAGTAAATGATGGTTCTACAGATGAAACATACAGTATCATGAGAGATTTTGTTAAGGATATTGAAATAGTCAGTTACAATACCAATATGGGGAAGGGCTATGCATTAAGAGAGGGAGTTAAGTACAGTAGTGGTGAATATGTATATATAGCAGATGCAGATTTCTCAACCCCTATTACTGAATTAGAACATTTTTTTAAAAATATTAAGGAAGTAGACTGTGTAATTGGCTCTAGAGCTCTTGATACAAACCGAGTGGAAGTATCAGCTTTAAGAAAGCTTCTAGGGAATCTGAGCAATCTAGCTATAAGATCCATACTTGGGCTTACATTTAAAGATACTCAATGTGGTTTTAAAATGTTTAATAAGGAAGCTAAGAAGTACTTCCTGATGTGTAAGAATAATAGATGGGGATATGATTTTGAATTCCTGTACCTTTTAAAGAGGAACTACCTTAAGGTTCTTGAAATGCCTGTTGAATGGAGTGCAGTTGGTGATAGTAAGGTTAAGCCACTTGATTACTTCAAGACATTTGCAGAGTTAATAAATGTAAGAAGAATACACGGATAGTTACTTGCTAATATCTATTAGTACTTGATTTTCACTTATCATATCTTCTGTAATTCTACCTTGCGTAGAGATGATATATGTAATATTTCTCGGTAGCCTGTCTACGACTCTTTCATATCCAACTACAAGCCAATACTCTCTGTAGAACTCCTTGTTATCTGTAAACAGTAATATGCTACTCTCATTGCAGTAGTACTGAGTTAATATATAGCTACTAGGATCATCAACTAGTACAGTACTCCCATTTATACTCCTGCATATATCACTGTATGCTGTGTTAGCTGTAGGAGTACTTATAAATGATAGAAGTAAGAGGTATAGTGTAACTATTAAGAAAGGAGCATATCTTCCAGTATATGAAAGTAGGTACATAGTTAAAAGTAGTAGTCCTACTCCAAAAATGATCATATACCTTTCAATGTACATCTCTACTCCTATAACGGAGAGTAACATTACTAAAAGTATTGGAAATATTGATATTGATAATAAGAATAGTATATTTAAACGAGTCTCTCGCACTCTTAAAACTAGTAGAATACCAAGTAGTAAAAGTATGAATATTACACCTCCAGTAATCTCTGGTTTAAGGAAATCAACAGTAAAAGTGTTGGAAGGTGGTACTCCCATCGTTTGAGATTGAACTCCAAACAGAAAGTTGTATACAGTGACTGGCAAATTAAGTATATCTATTTGTGGTATCCACGCATTATTACTTGTACTGTAACCCAGAGATCCAAGTATACTTCCTCTTATAAAATAGAATGAAGTAAGTATTGTGATAACAGTTAGTAAAGCTGGAGTGAACAGTTTTAATATTTGCAAAATTGATTGATATATATTCTTGAAATTTAAGGTCTTGGTTTTACTAATTAAGTAGAGTAATCCTAAGCTTAAAAGATATATTGTAGATATGTAGTGGGTAGATACTAGCAGTATTGAAGTTAACACAAAGTATATATATACATTCCTCTCTATCTTCTTACTTCTTAGAATATCTAGAAAGAACATAGCGTTAACTATTCCTAGTACTGCAAGCATGGAGTATGCCCTTGCTTCTATTGAATAGCTGATAAAGAATGGATTAACTGCAAAGATCAAAGCCGTTAATATTGATATATATCTCTTACTACCTTCTAACAGTTTGTCCATAAAGAGATAGGATAATGGTATGAGAGCAACTCCCCAGACTAAGGAGAAGTATCGAATTGTTTGTACAGAGGTACTGCTAAACATCTCTGTCCAAAGTTTAAGTAGTGAGTAGTAAAGAGGTGGATGCACAAGGTCAATGATTATCATTCTAAACATTTCATTCCAATTGGCTCTTACAAATATTCCAGTAAATGCCTCATCCAACCAGAAATCTCCTGTATTTAAAAGGGTTAATCTTATGCTTAAACCAAGTATGCTTATTAATACGATCAGTATTGGCAGTAATATGTGTTTATATTTATCTAAGAAGTTCACAGTAAGGGTTTGGTAATTTATATTCTTAAACTATTGTATATAGATTTATGGAATTGTTAAAGCTACTTAGATATTACTCCACCCCCTACTACAGTATCACCATCATAGAAGACAACTGATTGTCCAGGAGTAACTGCTCTTTGGGGTTTCTCAAATACTACTTTTACTGTATTTGAAGAAAGTGGGGATATGGTTGCGGGTGATTCGATTGCCTTGTATCGTATCTTAGCATTGATCTTCATATCTGTTTCTAAATCTTCTATAGATATATAGTTAACTTTCTCTGCTATAAATTCTTTTCTGAAAAGTTCGTCATTAGAAGCAAGTACTACTCGGTTATTCTCAATATCAATATCAACTACATATATTGGAATACCAAGAGAGATACCAATTCCTTTCCTTTGCCCTACCGTATACTTAGTAATTCCTTCATGTTGACCAAGTACATTTCCATGGATATCAACAAACTCACCAGGTTTACTCCGTATATCAGAGTTCTCTTTGATAAAGCGGTTGTAATCATTGTCCTCAATAAAGCAGATCTCCTGACTATCTGGCTTACCTGCTACCTCTAGACCGAGTTTCTTGGCAATGTTTCGGATCTCACTCTTTTCATACTTACCTAAGGGAAATACAGCACGTGATAACTGCTCCTGTGAAAGAGTGTAAAGTACGTAGCTTTGATCTTTAGAGGTATCTACTGCTTTCTTTAATATATATCTTTTAGTATCACTATCCCTCTCTACCTGAACATAGTGTCCTGTTGCAATATATTCAATGCCTAGCTCATCTGCCTTCTGTAGTAATGTTTCAAATTTAATAAATCTGTTGCATACTACACAGGGATTAGGTGTTCTCCCTGCTTGATACTCTGCTATGAAGTACTCAATTACACATTTCTGAAATTCTTCATGCATATCAAATTCGTAGTATTCAATACCTAACCTGTCTGCAACTTTCTTGGCATCACTTATATTGGTTGTTGTACAGCACTTTTCCTCTGGCTTCATCTGTATGGAAGCACCTATAACTTGAAACCCTTCTTCAATTAAAATATGAGCGGCTACAGAGCTATCCACTCCACCACTCATTCCTAGTAGAACTTTTTTCTTGCTATTCCCCTTTGTCATGCTTCTTTTTGTAATCATCTATTGCTGCTTTAATTGCTTGCTGGGCAAGATTAGAGCAGTGCATCTTTATCGGTGGAAGTCCTTCTAGTGCTTCTGCTACATGCTGATTTGTGATCTGTAATGCTTCTTCTATGGTTTTCCCTTTTACTAGTTCAGTAGCCATACTACTTGTAGCTACAGCTGCTCCACATCCGAAAGTTTTAAATTTAATATCTGTAATTACATCATTCTCAACCTTTATATACATTCTCATAATGTCTCCACACTTAGGGTTGCCTACCTCTCCAATTCCATCTGCGTGTTCCAACTCTCCTACATTCTGTGGATTGAGGAAATGTTCCATTACTTTCTCACTATATGGTTCCATGATTTTTGTTCTTTTCAAATAAAGGGGACATACCTCTTAATTTTTCAACAATTGGAGGTAGTACTTCTACCAGATACTGTATATCTTCCATGGTATTCTCCTCTCCAAAAGTTACTCTGAGGGAACCATGTGCTATCTCATGAGGTAGTCCTATTGCTAAGAGCACATGAGAGGGATCTAGAGAGCCTGAGGTGCATGCTGATCCACTAGAAGCTGATATACCCTTCATATCAAGTAGAAGCAGCATAGATTCTCCTTCTATATATTCAAAACTTAAATTAACATTTCCAGGTAATCTCTTCTTGGGATCACCATTTAATCTGGTGTACGGTATTTTTTCCATTAGCTCCTTTATCGTTGTATCCCTAAGTTCAATGAGCTTTCTGTTCTTCTCTTCAATATCTTCTGTGGCAAGAGTAATAGCTTTACCAAGGCCTACAATGCCTGCAACATTCTCTGTTCCTGATCTTTTCTTTCTCTCCTGACCGCCACCATGTATTAAGTTGTCTATGATAACTCCATCTCTTACATACAAAGCTCCCACACCCTTTGGTCCGTTAAACTTATGAGAGGAAAGTGAGAGTAAATCTACATTTAATTCGTTAACATCAATTGGGATATTTCCTACCGCCTGTACAGCATCTGTATGGAAATATATATTTTTCTCTTTTGCGATCTCTCCAATTTCTTTAATGGGTTGTATGGTCCCTATCTCATTGTTTGCATACATAATGGAGATCAGTATTGTATCGGTTCGTATGGCATCTCTTACACTCTCTACGCTTACCAACCCATTACTATCTACAGGAAGATATGTAACTTCAAAACCCTGTTTCTCTAAATATTGACATGTGTGTAGTACTGCATGGTGCTCTATTGCCGATGTAACTATATGTTTCCCTCTATTTTGATTTGCATATGCTACTCCCCTAATTGCCCAGTTGTCAGATTCTGTACCAGAACCTGTAAAGTATATCTCTTTAGTACTAGCATTAAGTGCTTTAGCAACTGCAAGCCTTGCTTGCTCTATTGCACTTCGGCTTTCTCTTCCTAGAGCATATACACTCGAAGGATTTCCATAGCTATTAGTTAAGAAGGGCATCATAGCTTCTAATACCTCTGGTTTGATTTGTGTTGTAGCTGCGTGGTCAAAGTAGTATATCTTTTCTTCCATACACCAAATATTAAACTTACTAAAGGATATATTTTAACATTTTGTACTCTCTTAAGAAACAATCCCCTTCTCTGTTAGCTCTTTGAGCTTTGGGGATATAACTACTTTACAGTATGTATTACTTTTATTGTTTTCGTAGTACTCCATATGATACTCTTCAGCTTTGTAAAACTTCTCCAATGGCTTGATCTCTGTCACTATCTTGTTGCTAAAATCATTCTGTTTTTCTTTTACTATCCTCTCAATTACCTCTTTTTGATCTTCACTAGTATACAGAATGATAGATCTGTACTGTGTTCCAACATCAGCACCCTGTCTATTGGGGGTTGTTGGATCATGTGCAGCAAAGAATACATTAAGTATCTCTTCGAGTGATACCGTGTTAGAATCAAAATCCACTTTTATGACCTCAGCATGACCAGTTCTACCAGTCAATACATCCTCATATGTAGGATTGGGAGTTTCACCTCCTGCATAACCGGGGGTGACCTCCACTACACCTAGTACTCTCTTGTATACTGCTTCTGTACACCAAAAGCATCCTCCACCTAGTACAATGCTTGCTATATTACTCATGTTTCTCTTCCTTTAACATCTTATCTGCCCTCTCTTTTGGTACAAACCTTATCGATACAGAATTAACACAGTGTCTGGTATCTTTCTGAGTAAACTTCTCTCCTTCAAATACATGACCTAGGTGTCCTTTACATCGTGAGCATACTATTTCAGTTCTTACTCCATCTGGATCTGGTACTCTTTCTACAGAGCCTTCAAAATGGTCATCAAAAGATGGCCATCCGCATCCTGATTTGAACTTTGTACTAGAATCAAAGAGTGGTTGGTTACACTGTCTACAGATATATATTCCCTCCTGGTAGAAGTTGTCATACTCTCCTGTAAAGGGAGGCTCAGTCTGTTTATCAAGGATCACTCTTTTCTCTTCTTTGGTTAATTGGTTGTATTCCATATCTATATTATATATGTGTAAGAAGTAATATTGTAGGGAATATGGATATTTAGTTTTTAATTAGGACTTCTGAAAGACTTTTAATTTGATATCCCCTGTTCTCTATCTCTACAAAGACATCGTCTAGAATATTACCTGTGATATTGTCTCCAATATGCATTAGGTATATGGTTCCAGGTGTTACATTGTTCAATATCCTGTTTTTTACCTCCTGTTCAGTAATTCCTTCACTCTCTTTCCAGTCTAGAGCATCTACAGTCCAGTATACTGTCTGGTAACCAGCATTAGCAGCTACCTCTCTTACTCTACTATCTCTAGCTCCATATGGAGGTCTGTAGAATGGTTTAGTGGTTCTACCTGTTACAGCTGATATCTTACTCTCTGCTAGAGAGAGCTCTTCTCTAATCTGACTATCAGAAAGTGTAGTTAAATTGGGGTGAGAGTATGTATGATTAAAGATCTCGTGTCCTGCATTAGAGATCTTTTTTAAAGATGTACTCTGTTGATCTGCCCACTTGCCTGTTACAAAGAAGGTCCCTTTTACATTATGATTCTCTAGTATTGTAAGTATTCTATCCAATGATTGTATCCCTGCTCCTCCATCAAAGGTAAAGACAATCACTTTCTGCGTAGTGGATATTTTAGATATTTCAGTAGAAGTTACAGTATATTCCGTTTTGCTACTTGGTGATTCTACTGGAGTAGGTTTTGGTTTTGCTGTGTTAGTGTCAGATGGAGTACTTGTCTGTACTGTTTCTAGTAAAATATATACATTTTCATTCTCTCTGCTTAGAACTAGCTTTCTGTTCCCTAGTGTAAAGACAACTTCTAGACCATCTTCTTCTACATTCGATATCTTCCAATCAGTTTGTCTAAGTGCGTAAAGTATCTCTGGGTATGTAGTATCTTTTGGTATCAGTACAATATTTGTTTGGGTTTCATTGGTTGTATGTTCAGTAATGCAACTTGATTTAAGAGTACTCTTTATCTCTTCAGGCAATGTAACTGTACTGCTCTCTATACAGTTCTCCTGGGTTGCATCTATATTGTTTTCAGTATCATTATCTCTTTGTTGCTGTATGTTCGGATAGATGTAGAATGAAATAGCTAGTAGTAGTGCTATTAGCAGTAGCGGTAATGATATTAGTAAGATCCATTTCTTCATTTTAAAAGAAAGACAATCTTATATCTCTTCCCTCTATTATATCACTACACTTCTACCTTCGTTACCACAGATGTAGTAAACTAAGAGTATATAAATTGGTAAATTGTTATATATGGAAGTCAAAGAAGAAGAAAAGAAAGAGAATATTCCGGTTGAGAAGTCAGAAATATATCAATCTCAGTTGGAAGAGATACTTGAAAGCGTAGGATATGCTCCTGGTCAACAGGCAGCAGATCAGTTAACAATTGGCGAATTAATGGATATGCTCGAGGCGGGGGCATTGAAGGATATCGTTATCAGTGGTGACCATGGAGGTCCTATTCCTGCTGAGTAGTAGATATTCGGTTAGATACATCACTCCAGTTCACTACATTCCACCAGTTTTCCAAATACTTACCTCTGTCATTCTTGTAATCTAGGTAGTAAGCATGTTCCCATACATCACATACAAGTACAGGTTTAAAACCATTAACACCTAGAAGATTGTGATTCTGTATCTGCATTACAAGTAGGTTGTTGGTTTCATCTTTAAGAAGTGTTACCCATCCAGAAGCTTCTACAGCTTTCCCAGCCTCTATGAATTCTTTCTTAAAGTTTTCGACTGATCCGAAATTCTCTAGAAGAAGGTTGGCAAGCATATCCTCCATTACATTTTCCTCTGTATAGGGTCTCATATTGTTCCAAAAGAGCTCATGGAGAAGATGCCCATTTAAATTAAAGCTTAGGTCTCTCATAACGGCTTTAATATTAATATCCATATTCTCCTGCCTAGCTATTTCTAACTGATCGATTTCTTTGTTTGCTCCATCTACATATGCTTGATGATGCTTTTTGTGATGTAAGCTCATTATCTCTTCGGAGATATATGGTTCCAAAGCATTGTAATCATATGGAAGTGTAGGAAGTATATATTTAACGTTTTGCATTTGAAGAGGGGTAAGAACTTAACTACTTACCCCCAGAATACCGATAGGTACTCAAGGGGTAAGGATAGATTCGATTAAAGGAAAAGACTAAATCTTAAACTCTGGCAGTACTTCCTCGGATTAGTCTTCCGATCCAGATTACTACGATAGCGCCTAGTACAGCTACTAGAACACTGTATACAGAGAAGCCGTTTACTTCAGGTAGTCCTATTAGATCTACA
Source organism: uncultured Candidatus Saccharibacteria bacterium (assembly GCA_964449955.1). GTDB lineage: Bacteria > Patescibacteriota > Dojkabacteria > SC72 > SC72 > CAYVBS01. The sequence goes on from CAYVBS010000009.1 coordinate 14,353, forward strand.
ATGAAACCACCTACAAAGGCTCCTACTATACCCAGAAGGATATCAGCTAGAATTCCCTGCTGTTCATTAGTCTTCATAATGACTGATGCCAGCCATCCAGCGATTAATCCTACGACTAACCATGCTAAGATTTCCATATGCTTTCTCCCTTTTAATTTATCTATACATTTAGTAATGTATATATTTAGGGTACCAAATATTCGAAATGTCTGTCAAGTAAGGCTTAAGTTTGACATCAAAGTGTAGAGATTATACGATTTAAATATATACACCAACCTGAGCATATTTCCTTGGTACAAGAACAATTTTGTATTTAAATTGTTACTTTAGCTACCATGCCATACAAATTTAAGAAAGATCTACCTGATAGTGTAAGAGAAGCTCTCCCTGCTCATGCAGAGACCATATACAAAGAAGCATTCAACAATGCATGGAGACAGTACAAAGACCCTGAGAAAAGAAGGGGAGGTATTAGTAGAGAGGAGGTTTCTCACAAGATAGCGTGGAGTGCTGTAAAGAAGGTGTACAAAAAGGTAGGAGATAAGTGGGTAAGAAAAGAGGAAAAGAAGAAAGATGAATAGTGTAATGAATACTTCTAGAAACATATTACTCTCCCTTATAGGTGGACTGCTAATTGGAATAGTGGCTGCATATGGAGATACGCTGTCTAATAGTGGACAGTTTGATATTGTGTGGCTTGTTAGCAATTACTTTAATACCCCTACTCTGTGGGCAGTATCCGCGTTCTTAGTTGGGACTCTTTCCAGTTCAAAGAAGCAATCTGCTTTTCTGGGAATACTACTGTTACTAACAGCTGTGTTCAGCTATTACATATATGGAAGAGCACTTGGCAATCGTACAGACATTATGATAGATACTCTTCTTAAAGCCACCTATGTATGGTCATTAATAGCAGTAGTAATTGGTACTCTCTATGGAACTGCAGGCTCTGTATGGAAATATTCTAAGGATGTTTACAAAAAGGTTGGCGCTTTTGTACTTCTACCTGTTCTCATTATCTCCGAGAATGTCTACTACATTCTCATATCTAAAGAGTACTTCTTTTCTAATTGGGGTGTCAGCACTATATATCTAGGAATGATACTAATTGGGATGGCTATTTCCTTTCTCTTTATGAAAGATATCAAAAGAGCATCACTCGTTGTCGTTATCTCTCTACTTCTTTCAGTATTTGGTGTAGTAATTCTCTCTTATGTTTTAAATGCAGTAAGGGACTTGGGAATTTAAAATCGTTTACAAACTCTCTCTTTCTGACTATCATTTAAGTCTAGGTAATATTACATGAACAGAATATGAAGACAGTTGGAGAAGCTAAGGTTCTTGTTAGAGATGCTAAAGCACACCTTTTTGATTTCGATGGTACAGTAGCTAATTTAGATAACTTGCATGTAGATATTTTTGGAAATATCTTTCGAGATGGTTTCGGTTTGGAGTTTACACGCCATGATTTTATGAAGTACATATCTGGCAGGGGATCTGAAGATGGTATACGAGAGTACTTGGAGATAAATGGTATTAATGAATTTGATGAGGTTAAGATAAATGATATGTTCACTTCAATAAAAAGGGATACCCTAGAAGGTAGTATGATGAATGATATATATTTACTTCCTGGAATTGAGAAGTTCTTGGAGAGTAACAGAACAAGAACTTCTGTAATTGTTACTTCTTCTAAGAAGGAGTATGTTGAGAAGATCCTTTCATATTTTGAGATATATGGATATTTTGAAAAGGTGTTTGACAGGGACAGTATTACGAATGGTAAGCCTCATCCTGATGTATTTCTTAAAGCGGTTGAGTATACAGGTTTTAATATTAACGAATGTATAGCGTTTGAGGATTCACTCTTTGGATTGCGATCTGCAAAAAGCGCTAACCTGTTTACAGTTGGAATACTAAATCCAGGATGGAATGATGAGTTTGTATATGACTTGGCAGATATAGTTGTAGAGGATTACAGAGAGCTATTGTAATCAGCTTTACAAAGAAATTTACTCACTATATATTAGTTAAATGAACAATCTGTTGGATTTCCGGAAAGCTTCTAAAATTTCTAAGGTTTTGGTAATAGCACTTTCCTTTCTGCTTCTGGTATTCTTAGCGCTAATTTTCTTGTATATCAAAAATTCTAGTCAAACATCTTCAGAAAGTGAAAGAAATAGTGAGACAAATTATGACCAGTTTGTTAGTGAGAAGTATGGATATACTTTTAAGTATCCTGACAGTTGGGATATTGAAATTATTCAACTGAAGAAAGGAGAAAGCTATATTGAAGAGCCATATGAGTATACAGTAGAAAATAAAAATGGAGAAACAGTAATAGAGACTTTGTATAAGCATACAATTATATCTTCATATAGTGATACAGAAGTGATCATTTTAACTAAGGATGGTGAATGGAGTTTAGAGATAGTTGTAGGAGAGTATATAGATAAAAGTTGTGGTGGGGAAACGGGTTTCGGAACGGTTGGTGAAAATTATAAAATATTGGAAATAGATGATAAATATAGAATTGCGAGGTATCGATTTGAGGATGGTAAGTATCGAATTATTACAGATGTAAAAGATAGGTATCCTGTTGTACAGTTCTATCAGGCTGTCTTTGAGGAGACATTAGATAATGGTACTGATGTATATTACCTTCCTTTCTGTATTACATTTTCTGACATCCCTCTGACTTTAAATATTGAGATTATTTCCACCCTCTTTACACATAGTAATATGGAGAATGGATACAAAATGGATTCTGCGATCTTAAGTGAGATGGATGAGATAGTTGAAAGTATTTCGATTGATCAAGATGGTGAGTATTTTAACTATCTTAAATAGGTGATTTACTACAATTGTATTATGATAGCTGCTAGGAAAGGACTAGCTAATATAGCTATATATATCAGTGTGATCCAAGGTTGATAATCAATGTACATCTCTTTCACAGTCATGCTCCATGGGTGTTTTATAATAACCCATCCAATTAAATCTACCACTACTGTTATAGCAGTCCAGAAGAGACCTAGATAAAGGGCTGTTAAATGGATATCAGTATATGGAGTATACATGAAGTAAAGATATGCAAAGATTGGGAAAAGGAGAATATTGTAAAGTGGATGATACTTCTCAGTAGCTTTATATGCAGGAACCTGTGTTGCTTTTATGTTAGAATTGCTATCTCCTACTTTGAACACTTTCCATAGAATGACTGTGTGAGTAATACCTACTACAGTTACAAGGATGTAACAGATAGAGAGTAAGAGTAATGCTAACGATATATTCATATTTTTAGCAATTATTTCTTCTTCTGTATATTCGAATCAATTATTGCTCCAATTATCAACCCTATTCCAATTCCAAATGGTGCATAAACAATATTGTTTAATATGTTCTGTGCAAATGCAAATCCAATTGCCGATCCAAATATTAAACCTAGTGCAGTATATGTTCCTGGTTTGTACTCTTGTTTCTTGTCCATTTTAATAATAGATATTTTAAATTAAAAAAGTATAGCATACAGTATAGTTTGATTGTAATCTGTGCTACTATATTTAATAACCTAATACATTACCCAATATGACTAATCTAGAGAAAGCACTTAACAAGAAAGGCCGGAGGGCTAATTCTGTTGCCGTAATTGGAGCTCTTTTTGGAGATGAGGGCAAGGGAAGGATAACTGATGAATTAACAGATTACTTTTTAAACAAGCAAGGGTTTAAGGAGATAGTGGTATATAGAGATAATGGAGGTGCAAATGCAGGACATACGATCTCCATGAATGGTAAGAAGATTGGCTTACATCAGATAGGGTCTGGAATACTGCATGAGGGGTGTTGGGTGGTCTTGGGTAAGGGTATGGTAATTCATCCCTCCGATTTACTTGAGGAGATAGGAGAGGTTAAAGAGGTCTTCGAGTTAAAAGAACTGCCTGCTACTTTGATGATAGATGAAATGGCTGTATTAAGTTTGGATACTCATAGGGCATTTGAATCAGCACTAAAGAATCGTAAATCTCAAACACTTGGAAGTCAGGCTGCTACTGGGAGAGGTATTGCTCCTGCATATGCAGATGTTACATATCGTTTTCCCATTAGAATTAGAGACTTGTATAAGGAGAACTGGAAGGAATTACTAACAGACCACTATGAGAGATACTCTGAGTGGGTTGGAAGTATGGGGTACAGTTTGGAAGAGATGGTAATACAGAGATACAAGGGAAGGGAGCATACTGTCGGGAGTTTAGATGTCTTTTTAGAAGATTTAGAGAAGAGTAAAGAACAGCTTAAACCATATGTTAAAGATATTCATGATTTCTTAAAAGAACAGTGGGAGGGTACAACTCCTTTCATATTTGAGAAAGCTCAAGCAATTGGTTTGGATCCTAGATGGGGGATATATCCTGATGTCTCTGCCTCTAATTGTAGCTTAGATGGTATAACCTACTCTACTGAGGGAGTAATTAATGCTTCAGATATATCTGCAAGGCTTGGAGTAATTAAATCAACATATACATCAAGTGTAGGTAAACGTAAGCTTCCGACATTCATGGAAGAGGAGTTTGCAAGTGTGCTACGAGATGATGCTCATGAGTATGGTACTACTACTGGTAGACCAAGAGATATTGCATATATGGATCTAGTTATGCTCAAGTATTACTGTAAAGTAAGTGGTATTGAAGAGCTCGTATTTACCCATATGGATATTGTCTATGAACATCCAGTAAAGGTCTGTGTAGAGTATGCAAAGGGTAATGACCGAGTTGAATATCGTCCAGATCAGGAGCATTTAAATGAGGTAAGGGCTGTATACAAGGAATTTGAACCATGGAAGAAGGAATTTAAATCATTTAGTGAATATTCAAAGCTCTCTAGTGAAATACACAAATTTATAGATTACTTTTCACAGTACAGTAATACTAACCCAGTAATGCTTACTTATGGTCCTGATAGACACGATACCATGATCATCTAATCTAACATGTAAGCGCATGGAATTAGCAGAACTAGTTATTCCTTCTGTAGAAGCAGTTGTATTACCCTCTGAAAAAATGACCACTATGCAGAGAGATTTTCTTAAAGATGATCTCTTTAGAGAAATATTCTTTGAGAGAGCTGAGTGAGTGAGATTAGAGATGCCTCGTATGTATAGCCGAGTACTGTATAGGTCTGCTTTCATGCTAAGAGTTGAAGAGCATGAAATAGAGCCTTTTAATTTTAATGTAGATATATTTCCATCTAAAGCGAAGGTAGGTGAGGATTTTGTTCATCCACGACTGCTTACATACTGTACATGGAATCATCCCGTTGGGAGAAATGAAAGATTACTACGTTGGGAAATGGATCAGATACCACTAGATAATACTGAACGTCATGATATTTGGTATAACTTTGTATGTAATGATCCCTTCTACTATCAATATCCTCGATAGTACAATAATCATCCCTTCGAAATTATCTCTAAAAGATTGGGAGCACCAGTTACGGGATCTGGTAGATACCATTCACTACCTTTTGCACCATATTTAAAGTACGCAATTCCATCAACTTCTTCATACTGTCTTAGTTGAGATATCTCTCTCTCAAGGTTTTCCTCTCTTGGCATTTCCCAAATTGGTGGTTCTTTCCATACTCCTAGGGATATGATTATAGATGTGTCGGGGTCTAGAAGATGAATATTGGATATGGAGCGCTCTGTTACTGTAGTTACAAAATCATTGAAATATTCATCTACATTACTGTATGCATTTACCATTACAATATCTGCTACATTCTTTGCAAAGGGATTACCCTCTCTAAAGAAATTAATATCGTGATCATAGAAGAACCATCCATTCATACGAATTAGAACTGGATGATTAGGATCTGTAACTTTAACATCACGGTATGCCTGCTTTAACTGCTCTTCAGTAAGCATATTCTCTTTGGAGGGGTTAGGGAATACCGAACCTGCTTCGTTTGATGTATCCCATGCATATACTGCTGGATGATCTTTCCATTTATTTATCCATGTTACTACCCTCTCCCTGTTCCATTCTGGTCTTTGGGTTGAAGGGAAATTTTCTCTTCCACATTCATATCCCCATTCAGCTTCTCCACTTCCAGCGGGCATTACTACTTTTAGGTCATATTTGTTGCTTTGGTCTAAGAAATACTTTACATCTTCATCATCTGCACATATATCAAAATTACTCTCTATGACATCAATACCAGCTTCACTAATTATTTTGAAGTCTGTATCAGTTAGACCAAAGTTGTCCATGTATGCTTCACCAACATCTTTGAGCATCTTAAATCTATCAGCAGTGCTGACAGTAGTATTATCAGAACTGCTTTTGTCCTTTGTTAATTTCTCTTTAATATTGTTTACTATCTTCTTTGAATCCTCGATAAGGTTTTCTCCTGTTACACCCTCTGTAATTTCAACATTTTTATCTATTACAGCTAGATTACCTACAACTATTGGTATAGCGGCAAGTCCAGAGATGAAGATAGTGACTATCATCAATATTAATTTCATTTTTACATGCTAATAAATTTAACAGAGTCTAGGTAAAGATTGATATTGCTTCCTGGAGTCACATAGTACTGAAGACCTACAGTTTTTACATTACTACTGGTAGGTGTATATTGAATCTCTTTCTCTCCAGTAAAGCTGCTTCCGACCATACCTTTCCACTGTCCTGATATCCAATCACCATTAGAGTTGTACTCGTCAATATAGAAGCCGAACTCTCCGCCTACATACTGCATCTTAATATACTGCTTCCAGATATACTGTTTGCCATACTGTACAGGAATGATATCACTGAAGGTGTGTGCAGAAGTTAATGTTGAGGTTAAGTGTAAACTGTTTGTTCCACTGTTACCCTTAGAAGATGTATCTATTACAAACTTATCATTGTCTTTTCTCCAATTGTTTGCCCATCCAGAAACTAATTCCTCAAAGCTTCCATTTAATACTAAGTTTTCACTTGCAGGGGGAGGAGTTGTTGGAGGATTAGTTCCTGTCATATTGTAGAGTTCATAGTTATCTACAAATACTCTACCCTTGGAACCTGCATCAATATATGTTTGTAGACTAAAGGTTTTAACAGAGGTAGAGGTAGGTGTATATGGAGTACTGTAGTGTGCTACTGTACCAGGATACATTGCTCCCAACCATTGTCCTGATATCCACTCTCCACTAGAGTTATACTCATCCATGTAAAAGCCTACTTCTCCAGCTGTAAGAGCATTTGCATTAACAAAGACTTCAAAGCTGTACTTAGAAGAAGTGGTATGAGTTATTAGATTAGAGAAAAGATGTGAATTCTTGTTAGATCCCTTTATCAGAACCGACTCTCTTGAAGAGGGGTAGCTACCATTGTTTCCTGTATTAAAGGATATCTGGGTAGAATTATCTGTACTCCATCCTTCACTAAGCCCTTTGGTGAATGAAGGAGTTGTAAAGAGATTGGGTCCTGGTTTCTGAAGTGAGTGATTAGGTAGTACTACATCAATACCACTATCCTTTACATATTCCACTATCTGAGTAAAGTCACTGATAGTGGTTGTATAGAAGTAGTCAGGGTTCAATTCTGGTTGTATATCATGGAACACAAGTACTAACCACTTCTTCTCTGCTTTTGCCTGATCAATCCAGTCTTTCACCTGTGCTACTGTTGTACCTGAGTCTACAGATTGTACAGCAACAACAGTTCTTTCATATGGGTATGTGTTTAGATATCCTCTTTCCCAGAAACCCCTGTGGAGATTATGTGTTTTTGCCATTTCAATTAATACTCTGTTGTTATGTGCTCCAAATGGAGACGCAAAAGAGGTAACCTTTGCTCCTTTGTTAGTTAGAACAGTTTTTGCTTGATTGATTTCTGTTCTAATCTGATTTGCAGTAAGTAGTGGAAGTTCTGCATGATTAACGGTATGATTACCTATTTCCCATCCATGTGTATTTTGTAAAGTTAAGATCTCTGTCCATGTTAACTGACCTGCTTGACCAACATATGAGGTCGGTACAAAGACAGCACCCTTCATTCCCTTTGAAGACATTACGGGGAGGGCATTGGTAT
>CAYVBS010000009.1:22529-26396 GCA_964449955.1 uncultured Candidatus Saccharibacteria bacterium
ACAAAGACAGCACCCTTCATTCCCTTTGAAGACATTACGGGGAGGGCATTGGTATATACTGATTCAAAAGCATCATCAAAGGTAAATGATACCTTCGCATCAGTTAGCCCACCTGTTTGAGCATATATTCGGCTACTAAAGATGAAGAGTACTACCCCTGTTATGGAGAGGAGTAGTAGTAGCCGCCTTAATTTTATGTATACTTTTCTCATAGTGTTACTCCTTATTAACTAATATAGCTGTAACGATATATCTCTTCTCGGAGTAATTACCGTCACAGGTAACGAGGGTTAATGTCGGATCATCAGTTGGATAGAAGACATCTACTGCATCCGGTGTAACTACTGATGATTTCGATACCTTGTATATTGCTTTACGGTCATTGCTGTACAGGATAATTTCATCCCCTGTTTTTAGATTTTTTATATCAGCGAACACTTCATCTCTTGCATGACCATATATTCCTACATTCCCGCCACTTTCAGAGATCATACTTGTACCCATTGCATAGTTAGCTACATTGGGTTTGACTTCCCAAGTACCATTTTCTAAAGGTACTGCTATTACCGGCAATTCGAGATTTATCTTAGCTATAGAGATCCTGTCTGGCTGAAGTGGCATATCCTCTTGAGAGGTGCTCTGATCTTTTATGGTGTAATCTATTAACTGTTTAGCTCTCTCTTGCGCTTCCTTGTTCTTTTCTTCCTGTACAACAGTATCTGTTGCTAGTAGAGGTTGGAACTTCTGTATTAAAGTATCCAACTGCCATATACTTACAGCCAGTACAGCTGTTATTGTTATTTTGGTTCCTATGTTGTTCACAGCTATTTATTCCTTCTATTAATTAAATATCTGCTAATATATGCAGCTAAAAATATTAGAGAAATACAGGTAACACCTATAAATCCAATAATTATCAATGGATGTGTAGAATCCATTACTAATAGTCCAGCTGCTGCAGTAGCTGGTAGAGATGTTGCAGCTCCTAGCACACCTCCTCTTCCATAATCTGTCATATGTTATTACCTCCTTTCTTTTCTAACACCTTGGTTCCCCATGTAGAGGAATATCCAAGCTTTTTAAATAAAGATAAACCAGAGACGTAAAAATACGTCAGGTTGTTAAATTTGTTGGCCAATGAGCCGACTACTTTCTGATATATGATAAATAGATATGAACCGATCAAGATCAACGAGAGTAAGTTTGAATATACAAACTCAGGTATAACTGAAAGTTTTAATATCCAATCCTCTCTCTCCCCATCCCTATACGAGTAAAGGAGTAAGAGGTTGTAGATAGATGCTAATGTTAATTGTACGAGTGCTAACACAGCCAATACTAATGCATAGTTACTGTCTACACTCTCAGGTCCTCGGATGAATAGTGAGAGTAGTATGAAAAAGACTAGTATTGCGAATAGAGAGTGTCCAACTAGATCTTGAAAGACGGAGGGAATATTTTTCCAGTGCTTACCTACGACCTTAAGACCTCCATAGGTCCATCTGACTCTCTGTTTCCAAAGTTTCTCTAAATTCTCTGGTACTGTAGTCCATGCTACAGCTGTGGGTTCCATTTTCACTTTCCAACCTTTTTCCTTGATCCTTGCTGTAATATCATAGTCCTCGATCAGATGTCCTGAAGTAAATCCTTTTACCTGTCTTAATACACTCATTCTAAATGCAGTTATCATTCCCTGCATTACTAATGGTCCTTGAAGGAGAGTGTTATCTGCTATCTTAGTAATATTGAAACTGTGATATTCGAGTGATTGTAAACGTGTAAGAATACTTCTATTTTTGTTTAATATCCTTACACGGGAAGAAACAGCTCCTGTCCCTATATTTGAATAGAGGGCATCCTTAAGCTTTAGAATAGTGTCTTTTGCTATCTTGATATCATCATCCATTGTAAATACTATACGAGGCTTTTGGGGATGAGTTTGTAGATATTGAAGACCAAAATTTAAAGCTCCAGCTTTTAATGCATTGGCAGGAGTTCTGAGATATGTAATGTTCTCCTTGTTGGAAGAGAGCTCTCTAATCTTTAGTATCATTGGAAGATTCTCAGGAGTGAGTGGTGTGTGGTCATCTATTATTACAACCTCTATATCCGGATACCATCTACTTATTCTCCTAAGTAAGATATATGTATCTTCTGTAGGAGCGTACGAGGGTATTAGTACAGCAGTTGTAAAATTCTTAGCAGAGTATTTTCTCTTTTGACTAAGCTCTTTCTTTGGAAAGAAAAAGTTTATAAGGTGATCAGTTTTTCGCATGTAAGAGGGGCATTAAAATTAATATACATTACGTATTTAAAACTTTTTCTGCCTGATTATTGTTTGTGTACTTAAGCTCGAGTACTGTTCTTAATTGTTAATATCCGTTTAAAGTTCGTATGCTAGAACTTTTGTTAAAAGATATTAAATATTGTTTAAATGATTGTTCGGTCTTTCTATTTTCTTAATGGTCACTATATTTCTACTTTATATCGTTTACTAATAAATTGCAAGTCTAACTATTAATATATCTAAGCATAGCTAGGTGTAATAGTCAAGAATGTTGTATAGAAGCGGTTCTAGAAGCAAATATGTATGTCCGAATATGAATGGTTTAACCTCTTTGTATAAAACGGGTATACTGTAAGTATAGTTATTTAAATTGTTACCTTCCAAAATATGGGATATATAGATGATATAGAGAAAGTTACATTGGAGAATGATAACTTTAGAACAGTACTTTTTACCGGTTCTCATATGCAGTTAGTAGTAATGTCACTATTACCTGGTGAGGATATAGGTGAAGAGGTCCATAATGATGTTGATCAGTTCTTTAGATTTGAAAAGGGTCAGGGAAAAGTCATAATGGGTGGACAGGAGCATATGGTTGAGGACGATATGGTTGTAATTGTACCTGCTGGTACAGTTCACAATATTATTAACACCTCTGATACAGAGCCTTTAAAGCTTTACACTATCTATGCACCTCCTAATCATCCTGATGGTACAGTTCATGTTACTAAGCAGGAGGCAATGGAAGCGGAAGATCATCATTAAGAAGGATAAGAATAGAGGGGGTAATATTACCCCCTCTTTTTACTTTTTAAAGATAGAATAGTAGCACTTTCTCAGCTACATGTGTATTCTTACCTAAGCTCTTCATACAATCAGCACAAAGGATATTGGATTTTCTTTTCCCGAATAGGACGGGATTACTGTTTTTAGGAGTCTTCTTTTCTCTAAAGGGAGTAACAGATATCAAATAATGGATACTACCTTTATGAATTGAAGCATTGCAAATACTACATTTCATAATATCGTACTTAAAGTTTAAAATTTTTAACTTCTGTATCTAAGGTATCCACTTTGTCTAAAATCTTGACCATGTCTGTATCTAGAGTAGTAGAGAAAATATTTTAACCTCCTTGTTTAATAATTTATATATTCTCAATATCTCATTCATATGTTCATTGTACAAATGATATCTTGCCATTATACGCCTGTCAAATAGTAAGAGAAGCAAATTAATACTCCTTCGTCAGATAGGCTTTGATAAGCCCAAAAATAGGCACAAGGAATTCAAGCCTATAATAGTAGGGAACTTAATCTGTGTGAATGTGTTCTGTATGCAACGTAGAAACTACTCCGCTACTACTACAGTTTCTTCTACTCCTACTAAAGGTCTAAATATGAAATATATAGCAGATACTCCAACTAATATGTAAATTATGTTGGTTAGTGATGTTCCTACACCCAGTAGTGCAGTTACTAAATTGTAATCAAATACTCCTACTAGTCCCCAGTTTAAACCACCGATGATAAGGATTAGTAGAAATATCCAGTCTAGGAAATTAAGGTATAATCTTCTCATA
>CAYVBS010000010.1:0-20797 GCA_964449955.1 uncultured Candidatus Saccharibacteria bacterium
GATCAATTGTTCGTCTGAAGTATATCTAATACTGTGAATACCAACAAGATTTGCTGCTTTTACATTTACAGCTAGATCATCAACAAGAATGATATCTTTCTCTGCAATATGCTCTTTTAGGTACTTAAATACCCTTGAATCTGGTTTCCAATAGCCAACCTCTCCTGCAGTAAAGATAGAATTAAAATATTTAAGAAGATCTTCTTCCAACCAAGTATTAAGTGTACTACTACTTGTATTAGTACAGATATATTGATCTATACCTTTCTGATAAAGAGTCTTAACAATGGAGAGCGTTGCTTGATCCACTCTTCCTGATTTAAAAAGCACACCATTCAGATCCCATACAACTGCAAAGTGAGACATACTAACTACATCTTAATTTCAACTACAACCTGATTAGGACTCTTTCCTGCACTTAGCTTAAAATCTTTCTTTCCACCAATACCTCCAAACCTGTAAATACTCTGCTCACCACTTCTGCTTACTTCAACTACAATTCCACCAGGAAGAGTAATGCTCTTACCCCATGTACTAACCTTGTCAGAGCTTAGACTCTCAAAGGTAACAATGAGAATATTCTGATCATCATATGAGGCTGTAACTGATGGTATGGGGTTACTAGTACCACTAGCTACACTATATATGAACTTTAAGACTCCTCCAGTCACACTGTATGAGTAAGAAGATATCTTTGCTCCATCGGATGAGGTCATTCCCTTAATACTCTGCTCTTCACTACTAAATTGTGTACTACCGTAATCAATATCAGGAGCTGCATATTTCAAATCATATGCTACTTTCAGGATCACACTCCATGAACCTTCATCTAATTCCTGATATTCAAGTTTAAATGGATTGTTACCAGCTACCCCTATCTCATATATTGCACTCTTTTCCTTTGATGTAACAGCATGATATATACCCCCTATTGCACCCAAATCAATAGCTCTGCTTTGTTGGTAAGCAATTCCACTACTATCTTTCTCAACACCAGTAAATGTTACTCTAATTACCCCCCTATCCAAAACAGGCTCGGCAGTAACTAGAGGAAGAGATTTAACATCTCCTGCTGAATTTACAGTAAAAGATATTTGGTGATATCCACTGTTACTACTCTCCTCTATACTCTGTATTTCAATACCTCCATCTGTTACTTCACCTACTGTTTGTTTTGTTTTAGTAAATTGACTAGGATCAGAGAGATATCCTAAGTCAGTATTACTCCCACTCTCTTCGTTGCTCTCTTCTACTGGATTCTCAATTTCCTCTTCACCCTCATCAGAGCCTACAACCTTTACTTTGGAAGTATCATACTCCGGATCTTCTTTAGTACATCCTGTTAAGAGTAAAGTACTAAGTAGTAGTACTGAGATATATAGTATGTATTTCTTTTTCATCAGATTCTTTCTTAAAATATTTACATTAAATACTAGCACAGAGGAAATGTGATAGAAAGATTTAACAATTTGAACATCTAATGGTAAAGTTAGTAGAGATATTGTATTAGTAGAGAAGTATTAATATACTAATATATACCAAAATCATGGCAAAAGAGATAAATATGACAGACAAAGTTAAAGATACTACGGTTGAAGAAGCACCAAAAGCTGAGACCAGCAAACAGGAAGCTAGCATTCCTCCCAAGGAGAAACTTCCAAAGAAGAGTATTTTTACAAAGATAAAGGAGAAGAAGTTAACAGTTCCACTAATCATAGCCGGAGCTCTTTTAATGCTCCTTGGAATATCTGCTTTCTACTACTTTGGTATTTACAAGCTAAAACCTTACAGAAAACCTTCTGATATTGTTAACCTTAACAATGAATATCTGCTTTCTAACAGTAATCCATTCTCTTTCTTCAGAAACTTAGTTAAATCTCCAGAGGAACCAAGAACAGAAGTAAGCCCTATTAATGGCTTACTGTTTACTAAAACAGAGATGAAAGAACTTAAAAGTAAAAGACCAGTAGCAGTAATGATGAACAATCATGCTGGTGCTAGACCACAATCAGGATTAAACAGTGCTGATATTGTATATGAGACTGATGTAGAGGGTGGGATTACTAGATATCTTGCAATATTCTGGAGCGACTCTCCTAAAAAGGTCGGTCCCATTAGAAGTGCAAGACAGTACTACTTAGAATGGTTAAGTCCGTTTGATCCACTCTTTGTATATGATGGTTGTGCTTCTTCTAATGATGTTAGAGTTAATGCTTGTGGGAATATATATTCATACAACCTTAAAAATATTGCAACCATTGGAGCGTGGAGATGGAATGATGGAAGAAGATATGCACCTCACAATGAGTACTCATCTGTTTCTAATACCTGGGAGTATGCAAAGAAGGTTGGTTGGGATAGTTTTCCAAATGTTGAAGGCTGGAAGTTTAAGAGTGATGCAGGGATTTCTGAACGAGGGGCTAAATCTAAAGTGAGTGTTATATTCCATCAAAGATTAAACAATGCTGGGTTATACAATACTATATGGACATATGATCCTAAGAGTAACAATTACCTAAGACAGGTAGGAGGCAAGGTTGATATTGACCAGGAAACAAACACTCAGGTATATGCAAAGAATGTAATTATCCAAGAGGTAAGTCTTACTCCAACATATGATGAGAAATCTCGTATCATTATCGAAACCATAGGGCAGGGTAAAGCAGTATATTTAATAGATGGTAAAGTAACAGAGGGAACATGGAAAAAGACTTCTAGAACAGATAGAACTACATACTATGATAGTAAGGGTGAGGAGGTACATTTTAACAGGGGAAGAACATGGATAGCGGCCATACCACGAAGTGAGGGGAAATTTGATATAATCGAGTAAGAAAATGCCCCAATGCCGAGAGGTACTCTCGGTCTATTTAATATATTCTAAATATTAAGGGACATGTTAAAAAATTTATTCATCTCAAAAGTAAGAATCCGAATACTTGAGAAGTATATGCTAGAACCTAAACCAGCGTACCACGTAAGAGGACTGGTGAGAGAGTTGGGGGAAGAGATCAACGCAGTAAGGAGAGAGTTACTAAATCTAAAGACTGCAGGAATACTTAAATCTGCAGCAGAGGGTAACAAACTTGTTTACAAGCTTAACAACAGTAGTCCCATGATCAAAGAATTAAGATCTATGTTTTTTAAAGATTCAGATCTAGGTAATATGCTCTACTCCAGACTCTCAGTACTAGAGGGTGTACAGGTAGCACTCATTACTGAAACCTTCTTAAAGGGTAAGTATACTGATGATACAGATCTGGATATGCTCTTTATTGGAGATATGAAGGTAAGAGATTTAACTTCTACCATGAGTGCAATTGAGAAGGAAATAGGGAGGGAAATTAGATTCACTGCGATGAAGAAAGATGCATATGAGTTTGGTAAGAAGAAAAAAGATCCCATCCTTATGAACAACCTAATGAAGGATAATATAATTCTAATTGGAAATATTTCTGACTTAATCTAGCTAATGAAACGATTCAGACTACCGAAAGTAAACCTCAAAGGATCCTCAGTTGCAGGTTTTTTTAATTACATATTAGTAATACTATTAACCTCCGTAATCTTTGTAGATATACTAATTGCACTACCATTAACAGAGAGAGTAACCAATCTTGTTTCTTACGATCTTGAAACAAAGAATGAACTGTACTGGGCAAAGGAGTATACATTAGAGCTGTATACTACAGATTTGATAAACAAAGAAGAAGCTATAAATGGTGTAAAGAACATATTGGATAAGAGATTGGTATCTCTGGGTGTTGAAAAACGAACAATTACTTCTGAGAGTTTGGATGAGAAGGATATTGTAAAAGTGTCTGTACAAAGTACAAAGCCCCAAATCTTTGTTGATGAGTTAGTAAGAAGTCCCTTTATACTAAACATTGTAACCAGAAAGGGAGATGTTAATTTCGATGATCCAGAAGATCCTTACGCTGCATATCTGGGTCAAAACTATGAATCTACAGAATTTACACGAAGTACTTTTAGGAATATATATATCACTCAACTTAAGAATTCTGCTAATGAATATTCATACTTTGCACTCTTTAAGACATGGCCTTGGGAAAGTAAGTGGAATACATTCTTAAAAGATCATCAGGGTGAGCTGATTGGTGTATCAATAGATGGATTTGTAACTCCTATGCAAATACCATTAGATGATATATCCAATTTTGCACTACCCATTTCAACTACAGAAAGAGATGAGATGAAGTTAATAAGTATTCTTTACAACTCGGGTGTAATGCCTACTAGCTATACCCTTACAGAGCAGACAGCTGTTCAAGTAGAACAGATAGAGAGTGACTATGTAAAGATTACAGAGGGAATACTGATTGCCGTAGTATTAATATATCTGTATCTGTTACTGATAGATAGAACACCTAAGAAAGTTTTAGTAACAGCGGGACTCTCAACCTTAATTACCCTGGCTTCATGGATAACATATCTTAAGATAGCTGCTATTCCAGTCGATATATCAATCCTTGCAATAGAGGTAATTGCTGTAATTGCGATACTACGTATTACAACCGAAAACAGAGAATCTCATTTAATTGTAAACATACTAACAGCGTTGATAACCTCAGTTGCAATAGTACTGGGTACTGGGTATGTAAAACTCTTTGCATTTGACATGCTGATCCTAATAATATTAGGAAATGTTAGTCAGTTAATTTCAGCATTTTATATAAACAAAATAAAAGGAGTATTAAGAGTATGAACATATTAACAAACCTTTGGAATACATGGACCACCTATGAAAAGTTAACAGAGGGAGGATTCCTCTTGTTAATATTCATTCTAGTTCTGGTAGCAATCTACTATGCTACAAAGGAAAGCAAGATCACCTTACTCTCTGCAATTGCATTAGTACTTGCTGCAATTCTAAATGTAATTGGACTAATACTTACCTCTGCAGTATTTAAGATACAAGTTACAGAGATATTCAGATTAATACCTGTGATAACATCAATACTTCTAGTAAGCAATCTAGGATTACTTACAGGTTTCTTCATTGCACAAAGAAACAGAAAGTCGTTTAAATACTCTACACTAAGAGCAGAGTATTTTGCAGATACAGTTAAACAAACAATCTTTCTAATACTACTATCACTCTCTATGTTCCTGTTTGTATCTACCCAAACCCAGGCAATACTAGCAATATCAGTACTATCTACCCTTATACCAGTCTGGAGTATCTATGGAATATCCAAATATATTCTCAAATGATCGAATACCAAGGTAAAGTAGTAGTAATTGCAGGACCAACAGCTTCAGGGAAATCAGATATTGGTCTCAAGCTTGCAAAAGTAATTAATGGATACATTATCAATGCTGATTCAAGACAGCTTTACAAAGAATTAAATATTGGTACTGCTAAACCTCAGCCAGACAACATACATTCAGATGGCACATGGATCATAGGGGGTATTGAGCATTACCTGTATGATATGGTTTCTCCTAATGAAAGTTTTACTCTTTTTGAATATCAGAATGCAGTACAGGAAGTCCTAGAGAGGAAAAAGAGCTCAAACCAAGCCCCCATCCTACTAGGAGGGACAGGTCTGTATATTGATAGTGTAGTCTTTAATTACGATCTAAAGCAGAATGATCTTACAGATGACCTCTCTTCATACACCCTATCTCAATTACAAGAGTTGGCTAAAGACTTTCTACCAGACATGAGTGAGAGTGATAGGAGTAATAGGCATAGATTGATCAGAGCCATACAGAGGGGAGGTTTAAACAAGGCAAGGGGTAAACCATTGGATCATATGTATTTTGTAATAGATGTGGAGAAGGAAAAACTCAGAAAAAAAGTCATACAGAGAGTAAACAGTATGTTTGAGGAAGGTCTTGAGGAAGAGAACAAGAGATTGTTAGATAAGGGATACACTTACAAGGATAATGCTTTAAGAAGTATAGGGTATCAGGAGTTTGAAGAGTATTTTAATGGTAGAAAGAGCATAGAGATGGTAAAAGAAGATATCATTAAACATACTATGCAATATATTAAAAGACAGAGGACGTGGTTTAGAAGAAACAAAAATTCTGTATGGGTTAATAGCTATGAAAGCATTGTAGATTTAGCTTCTACCTTCATTGCAACAGAGTAACCACCCTGGTCACTCTTTATCAAATACATATCTCTTACCTCAAATGATATGTCCGATATATCTAAAGTCTTAGATACGTTAGAAATATCTTTAACCAAATTCCTATACTCCTCATCAGAGAGGTCTTTGTTAACTCTTCCAATTGTTAGATGAGGCACAAAGCTAGACATATCCTTAACCCGTACTACCTTTCTAAGCTCTAGAAGCATAGTTCGAAGCGGTTCACCTCCCTCTTTTAGATCTAGGTATACTAATCCTCTATGATGCTTTGATATACCCAGCTTTACCCGATCAAAGGTAACAGTAAATGGTTTGAAGTTAAGCTTTGAAAGACTTCTTCTTAAGAGTATCTTTCTTAATGGAAACATACTATCTCCAAGATAGTAGAGAGTTATATGGAATGTTTCAGGAGATACCCATCTTACAGGAATACTAAAATCTTTAAATACTCTACCTATTTCACCTACTACCTTTCTAATTTTGTAGTTAGCTTTCTCATCAGGGAAAAAGCCAAGGAAATAGCTCATTATTTTACAGCCTCTATCTTATCAACACCCATATATTTTCTTAAGACCTCAGGCACAAGAATACTGCCATCTGCCTGTTGATATGTTTCAACAATAGCTACCATCAATCTGCTTGTAGCAAGACCAGAAGCATTTAATGTATGCATGTATTCAGTTTTCTCTCCATTAAGAGGTCTGTACCTCATATTACCTCTTCTTGCCTGATAGTCGCGTACATTGGATACTGAGCTTACTTCATAGTACTGTCCAATAGCAGGAAGCCATACCTCTACATCATATGTCTTTGCTGCTGCTGCTGAGCAATCTCCTGCAGCTAATTTGCTTACTCTGTAGTGAAGACCTAGCCCTTGGACTAACTGTTCTGCCCTTGCAACCAACTCCTCAAAAGCATCATCTGATTGCTCTTTCGTAGTAAATTGATACATCTCTACCTTGTTAAATTGATGAACTCTGATCAAACCTTTCTCACTAGCTCTGTAAGTACCTGCTTCTCTTCTGTAGCAAGGAGTATATGCAAAGAGTTTCTTGGGTAGCTCTTTCTCTTCTAGTATTTCATCTCTGTAAAGATTAGTTAGTGCTGTTTCAGCAGTTGGGATTAGAAACTGATCCTCATCATCTAACCAATATACATCTTCTTCAAATTTGGGAAGTTGACCAGCAGCATATCCTGACTCCTTACCTACAATATGTGGAGGTAAGAGCATTTCATATCCAGCTTTAGTATGTTCTTCTACAAAGTAGTTGATCAATGCCCATTCTAATCTTGCACCTAAACCTCTATACATAGCGAAATTAGATCCTGAGAGTTTAGAAGCTCTTTCAAAATCAAAGAGGTTTAACCTATCTCCCAGCTCTACATGATCTTTTATGGGGAAATCAAATACAGGTTTCTCTCCTACACTCTTTACAATCTCATTACTCTCTTTACCACCAGATACAACATCTTCATCAGGAATGTTTGGAAGTACTTCTATTCTTTCTCTAAGCTCTTCATCTTTCTGCTTCATTTTCTCCTCTAATCCTTTCACTTCTGTTGATAGCTGTTTAAGCTCTTTAACCAGATTTAAGAATTCGTCAGAGCCCTTCTCTGTCTGAGCCATCTTACTGTTAAAGCTATTCTGTTGAGCTCTTTTACTTTCAAACTCACTCTGAAGAGATCTCTTTTCCTCATATATTCGTACTATGCTATTCAAATCCAAGTTCTCTTGACCCATTCGCTTAAGTAAGGCCTGTTCTACATTCTCTCTATCTTCTACTATTCTTTTAATATCTAACATTCGGGAACCTTTCTAATTTAATATATTAATTAGTTAATTATGTTTGAAAGTAATACAGTCTGCCAAGCAGACTGAAGAGAACTGTGTAGAAATACTGAATATTTTCCTATCCTTATACATATTCGTATTATATTATCGCTAACCTGTAGAATCAAGCATTACATTAAAGTAGTATGTGCATGTAAAGAACACAGTTCGCAATCACATCACTAATACAGAAGAAATCAAGATACATATGATATACTTACGTATCTAAATATTACACACCTTCTATGAACAGAGAAGCCAAACAGTTAAAAAATCTAATACAGAAAGCACAGAAGATATTGATAATTACACATAAGGGGCCGGATTTTGATGCATTCTGTAGTGCATTAATATTAAAAGAGGTCATTGATACATACTTTCCTCATAAAGAGATAGCTTTTAAAACTAGAAGTAGACCTAGAAGTAATATTCCACATATGGATGAGATAGAGGTTGTAGAGAGTATTGAAGATGAGGGAGAGGATCTAGTTATCATTACAGATGCAGGTAATTGGAATATGTGTGTAACTGATGAGGATACTATTCAGAATACAGATGCGAAGGTTGTGATAATTGACCATCATGATACTCCCTCTGATGTATATACTCTTACCATTAACAACAACAGAAGTTCTGCTACAGAACAGGTAATTGCTCTATCTATGGATATGTGGGGAAGAAGATTTAAGATCACAGAGAGTATTTCCATTTTGGGTCAGATTGGGATAGTGACTGATACTGGAAGATTTCTGTATGAGAATACTCAACCAGAAACATTTGAGATCTTTGGTAAATTGAGAAGGGTCTTTAATTTTGATTTAGAGGAATTCTCTTACAAGAACAGTAAGTTTCCATTTGAGACGATATCTCCATACAAGATATATCTAGAGAATATTACTATCATAGATGATATGGCATATACATATATATCCAAGGAAGAAATTGAACGGATCGAGGCTACAAAGTTAGGTGTAAATGCTGCTCAGCAGGAGGTAAGGGACAGAGTTATACGGCATATACAGGGTGTACACTGGGGTTTTGTTGTAAAACCAATGTTTTCAGTAGCAGATAAGTGGCAGGTATCTTTTAGAAGTACAAAAGGGTATCAGGAGGTTGATAGGATAGCGGAGAAATTAGGTGGTGGCGGTCATCAGTATTCATCTGCTGCAAAGATAGATGCTAAAAGTGCTAAGGAGGTTGTAGAGAAGATTTTAAGTGTTGTTAATGAGTTAAAAGAGAGTTAATTCTTCTGTTCTCTTTCTGCTTCTAGCTGTTTTACTTTCCACATAAAGAGTTTACTTCTATCCTTTGCATTGGGGTAATCAATTGCAAAGCTGAAAGCCTGTTCAAGAATAACTCTTGGTTTCTCTTTTGCCCATTTAATATACATAGTGGCTCTTTTTGAGTCTCCAAGTTTACCAGCTAATCTTAATCCGTAATACTGATACTCTTTAGAGATATATTTATGTTTGTCATCATTTAATATATTCTTCTTTTTAGAATACTGCTCTGTATCAAAGAGCTCACCTTGGTCTTTCTCAGAGTCCCCCTTCCTTACTATCTGATTTAATATGTCTTTGATAGAGTCCATAGCCCCGGGCTTACCAAAACAACTTAGCTATACTATTTCTTCACAGGCTGGGGTTTCTTTATATATTTTGCTAGTCTGTCTCCATATATCTTTCTTGTTGTACTGTCTACTTCTACCCTCATTTGTGGGAAGAATGTACCTTCTCTTGCAGTAATATCTTCCATAAACCAGAAGACTCTTTCGCTTTGTCCATATCCACTTGTAGGAGGCATTCCATACTCAAGCATTTCGACAAAATCTATGTCTAGCATTTGTGCTTCATCATCTCCTTGGTCTCTTAATTCTTGCTGTTCTAGGAATCTCTCTAGTTGATCTTGTGGATCATTTATCTCAGAGTATCCATTTCCTAGTTCACTTCCAGCAATGATTACTTGGAATCTTTCTGTTAATGCTTCGTTGTCAGGATGTGCTTTAGCTAACGGAGATATGAACTTGGGCTGATTTATCAAGAATGCAGGTCCAGATATTTTTGCCCTTATTAATTTCCACAGGTTATCTATCAACCTATTCCTGTTAACTTCTCCCTCTAGTTCAATATTGTTAGCTTTAACTACTTCCAATATCTTTTCATCAGGATCGTTAAATATATCTATATCAAATTCATCTTTAATTACCTGTGTGTAATCTATCTCTTTCCACTCATCTGATAGGTCAAAGGTGTGTCCTCTTGTAGTAAACTTGGTTTTGCCGTATACCCTGTTAGCAATTTCTAAGAAGAGTCTTCTAACTAGTTCCATATTGTCTCTAAAATCAGCGTATGCCCAATACCATTCAAATTGATAGTACTCTTGTAGATGTTCATCATCCATTCCCTCGTTTCTAAAGTTTGGTCCTAATACAAATATCTTTTCATACCCAGCCCCTATTAATCTTTTCTGATACAGTTCTGTGGAGATCCTGAGGTAGAAATCCTGATCTAGTGCATTGTGATGTGTAACGAACGGTTTAGCATCTGCTCCTCCGGTTACTGCTTCAAGTATGGGTACTTCTACTTCCATGAAGCCTTCTTCTTTCATGAATTCTCTTTGTACATCCCAGAACTTGGACTTTCTTTCAAAGAGTTTCAGTCTTTCAGGGTTGATTACTAGATCTAAATATCTTCTTCTAAACTGTTGTTCTTTGTTCTCTAGTTTTCGTGGGATTGGACGTAGTGCTTTGGTAAGTAGTCTGATATTTTTAACCATGATCGTAACTTCACCTGTTCTGGTTTTACCAATGGTCCCATACACTTCTACAAAATCTGCTAGATCAAGTAGCTCTAACTGATTCCAATCTAAGTAACCCTTTTCAAGATTGGATTCCAAGTCAGATTCCCTTATCATTAACTGTATACTTCCAGATTGATCTAGTATATTTCCAAAGATTAGCTTGCCGTGTGTTCTCCATGCTACCAATCTACCTGCTAGGCATACCTCTTTACCTTCAAACTCATCATAGTTAGAAAGTATTTCACCATTCTCATACTGTTTGTGGGATTTAGCTGGATATGGATCTATTCCTAACTTTTTTAAATGGGCAACTTTTTTCAATCTTAACTTCCTTTGTCCTAGTAAATCACTTCTTTGCTGCTCTTCCATTGAGAACGGTAGATAATTTTAATTAATCACTGTATACAGCGATTTTAACACATTCATTACCATACATACCAGCTATTCATGGATTAGGATATATTCTCCCTTCTCAAATATCTCATACAGATACTTGGCATCCTTCTCAAGCATACGTATACATCCGCCACTTCTTCTTACCCCGATATTACTCTCAGGTTCATATATTGCCCTACCATCCTCATACCACCATACTAAGCCGTGTAGTCCCCACCAAGAGTCCTGAGTCTTTGAGTAGTAGAATGCCATCCAATATGGCATGTATCTTCCTGTAGGAGCTATTGGATTCACTCCCTTGTCTACAATTGGAAAGACTCCATATACCTGATACCCTTCTCTGGCAGCAGAGAGTGGAATCTCTTTTACAACCTTCCCCCCTATCCAGACGTACAATTTCTGCTTTGAGTTATCCACCTCTATATATTTCTCTGCAAAGCTACCATTTGTACCAGGTAAATCTTTCATTTGAATACTTACAGTGGTTAGATTTCTTTCAAAGGCTGAATATATCTCACTAAATATATTTGTAAGATCTGGTACCCTGTCCTTCTTCCAGTATGTGTAGCTACCATGAGAGTTAGTTAATATCCCTTTTCCTCCAGAAGCCTGCTCAAAGTATGGATATATCTTTTCTAAGACTACTGTATTAATTAATTTCTGACTAAGTGCTCCATCTTCATACAGCTCTTCTTCGGTAATTTCTAGACAGTCATCTTTTAGGCATACTGATATCTTCTTGGGTAAGACTGGAAGTGAATTTTCTTCTACACCTAGTACAACTGAACCCTGCTTTACAGGTTCTGTTTTTGTGAAGTTGAAGGTTACTAAACCTAGTAGTATTACAAGTTCTATATCCAGTATCAAGATGAGTTTGGAAATCTTGTCCATATATCAAACAATATATCATGATGAACTGTTTCTACAAAATATTGGTTGTAGTATAATGAAGCGCATTAAATTCATAGGTTTGTATATGTCAAATGACTTACTTCAGAAAGTAGCTGCTTTAGCAAAGCGAAGAGGTATAATTTTTCCTAATTCAGAAATATATGGTGGTATAGGGGGTTTCTATGACTATGGTCCCGTAGGGGTTGAGATGAAGAACAACCTGAAAAGGTATTGGTGGAAGAATATGGTAGACAAACGAGAGAATGTTGTGGGTATAGATGGATCTATAATTACACATCCTAAAGTATGGGAAGCTTCCGGACATATAGCGGGTTTTGCAGATGAGGTCATTGAGTGTAAGAAGTGTCATCAGAGATTCAGGCCAGAGGATATTGAAGAGAAGTGTCCTAACTGTGGTAATACAGAGTTCACTGAACCAAGAAGGCATAATATGCTCTTTGAGACAGAGGTCGGAGTAGTAGAGGGCGAGAAAATGACTGCATATTTAAGAGGTGAGGCTTGTCAGACCATATATTTGGATTTCCCCAATGTTGTAGATTCTACAAGGCAACAGATACCTTTTGGTATTGCACAGATTGGTAAAGCTTTCAGGAATGAAATTACTCCTGGTAAGTTAACGTTTAGATCAAGAGAGTTCGAACAGTGGGATTTACAATTCTTTGTTCATCCAAGTGATATGGAGAAGTGGTTTGAATATTGGAAGGAAGAGAGGATGAAGTTCTATCAATCTTTGTACAGAAAGAGTGAGAATTTGAGATTCTATGAGCATCCTCAGGACAAGTTAGCTTTCTATGCTAAGAAAGCATTTGATATTGAGTACAAAGCTCCGTGGGGTTGGTCAGAGAATGAGGGTATACACTGGAGAGGTGATTACGATCTAACACAGCACAGTAAGTTCTCAGGTAAGGATCTTTCATATACAGATTCTCAAACAGGAGAGAGATATATACCTCATATTGTTGAAACTTCTGGTGGTGTAGACAGGACGTTCTTAATGCTTCTGTTTGATGCATATGAGGAGGAGGATTTGGGTAATGGTAATACAAGGAGTGTATTAAAGATACATCCAGATATTGCAGCTTACAGGGCAGCTGTATTTCCACTGGTTTCTAACAAAGAGGATATTGTAAACAAAGCAAGAGAGATATTTGAGATGCTTTCTGAGAATCACAAAGTAACTTGGGATGCTCGAGGTAATATTGGTAAGCGATATAGGTATCAGGATGAGATTGGTACTCCTAACTGTATTACGGTTGATTATGAGACATTAGAGAACAGTACTGTTACTGTAAGGGATAGGGATAGTATGGAGCAGAGAAGAGTTAGTATTGAGGATCTAAGTAGTATTCTTTAGAAATATTTAAAAAGGGACGCCCGACCCTCCACGGACGCCCCTTTTTATGGTCAAACTCTAACAAACGTCTAATATCTTGTACTTAGTAGACTTACCCCTTATGGAAACAGTAACGGTATCTCCTAGTTTGGATTCTAACAGTGCTTTTCCTAGTGGAGATGTATCTGATATGAGGTTTTTCTCAGGGTCAGCCTCTAGTGATGAAACTATCTTAATATCAAAGATTCTGTCCCCCTGTTTTAGTTTTACAGATGATCCTAGCATTATTACGCTTGGGTCACAGTAGTTCTTATCGTTTATTATTTCAGCATTGTCCAGAATATCACTGACCACAGCTATTCTTTGCTCTACGACATCTCTTTCTTCCAATGCTTTTCCCAATTCTATTACTTCTTCGCTTAGATCTTCGTTCCTTGCTCTTTCTAAGCGATCCGCTATTTCCTTTAATTCTACCTCTTGGAGATGTTTCAATTCTTCGACTAATTCAAATTTCTTTTCTTCTGTTATTTTGTAATTAACGGGTTTGACCATGTGTTTGAAAATAAAGTTAGGAATTGGTAGTACGATTGTAGAATATTTAGCTATTCAAATCAAGCTCTATTTTCTTCCCATATCTGGGCGTTTCTGCTCAGTGTCATTTTTAGATTGATCTTTTCTCCACTCTTCTATCTGTTTATGGTTACCTGAGAGTAGTACTTCAGGTACATCCCAGTTGTTAAATGAAGATGGTTTTGTGTATTGAGGGAAATCTAACACACCATTACTGAATGATTCACTTACCAATGAGTATTCATTACCCAAGACCCCAGGTATTAGCCTTACAATTCCATCTACAAGTACCAGTGCTGGTAATTCTCCTCCAGAGAGTACATAGTCCCCTATTGAGAATTCATAGTCTACTAGATGATCGTGTATTCTTTGATCAAATCCTTCGTAGTGTCCACAGAGGATTATGTAGTGAGCATTCTCCATATTAGAGAACTCTGCTAATTTACTTTGTGTAAGCTTCTCCCCTTTGGGTGTAGTTATTAACACTTTACTGTTTTCTTTCTTCAGCTCTTTGAGAGCATTGAATACTGGTTCTATCTTCATTACCATTCCTGGTCCTCCTCCATATGGTGTGTCGTCTACTGTATGGTGTTTGTCTTCTGTCCATTTTCTTAGATCGTGTACGTTTATCTGTACTAATCCTTTTTCTTGTGCGCGTTTAACTATACTACTATTTATGTAGGCTCCTATTGATTCTGGAAATATTGTTAATATGTCGAATTGGATCATACTACTTGTTTAACTTTTTATTAAACCAATTATACTCTAATTCTATATCGAACATCTCTTCGAAAAGTTCCTTAAAACTTTCCTCAGTAACTTTAATCTTGTCTAAACATTTGAGGAAATCAAAAAGTTTCTCCTTTCCAAACTCATTGACAAGTATTTCTACAGCAAAACCGGATTCCGAGTATACGCCACTACCTCCATTATAGAAGTATGAAAGAAAAGATTTAAATTCCTTTGGTTTTTCTTTCTCTTGAAGCTGGTCTGAGGAATAGATAGCGATACCTTCTAGTAGCCACACAGGAATATATTCTTTGTAAAGAATTCGAGTGAAGAGATGACTTAACTCATGACATATTAAGCGAGAGAAGTATTCATCTGAGTACTCATGATTACTATCCGTATCATACACATCAGGAGAAAGAAGATATACAGAATGGCTACTTCCAAGCGTTGTTCCTACCATCCATAGCTCTGTTTTTTCACCCTTAAGTAAATCATATGTCTTACGGTCAGAAACAATCATCAGTTTCGGAGTACTCTTACACCAGTTAATACCATAGAAATCTTTTAGTTTTTCCATTGACTGGTTGTAAAACAGCTCTATCTTTTCATTAGGAGATTTTGTGATATCGAAAACCATTGGAGAGCTCGTAATGTTAACTTGGTACCGCTACGGGGAATCGAACCCCGATTACATGATTGAGAATCATGTGTCCTAACCGTTAGACGATAGCGGCTTAGAATTCGCTGTTATTTTACCACAAACATATCTCATCCCCAATAGCCCCTATAGTTGTTATCCACTATCAGCTCATAATTATTTGACAACCTTATTAAATACCTATATTATTCTGCGAACATAAATTAAGTGTTCCACCCTATGGCAGTAAAAGAACCAAAGGTACTGCTCACAAAAGAAGGCTATGAGAAGCTTTCAGAAGAACTTGCCCACAGAGAAGGAGAGTTAAGAAGCAAGCTTCAGGACACTCTAAACCAAATGCGCAACCAGGGGGATCTAAGAGAGAACGATGGATATACAATGGCCATTGAAGATTTCCAAAATAATGAAGAAAGGATTTTAGCGATCAAGAAGATACTATCCCATGCAGAGATATCCAAAGCTACTAATGGGAATGGGAAAATTGGATTAGGTTCAAACGTAACAGTAAAAGATCAGGATGGTAACGTAAAAAAGTTTGTACTTGTTGGTGAAGATGAAGCTAACCCACTAGAAGGCAAAGTGTCATATATGTCTCCACTGGGACAATCCTTGATGGAAAAGAAGAAAGGGGAGAAAGTAACTATCACTACTCCTAGCGGAGAAACAGAGTGGACCATTGTGGAAACTAAGTAGATCTCTATGGGTGAAGGAATGTACCTTCTTTTAAGATCTCTTTTATCTTTTCTTTTTCTGAGAGGAATTTTCCTCCTGTAATATGGAAGGATATATTCTTCTTAGCACAGAACTGTGAACACTGAACATCAACAGGAATATGGGCGTTAGGAGAGTGTTCCTGCCCATCCACTATCTTAAACATCTTGAAGTACTCTTCCCATGTCATATCTTTGATAGGCTTTGCATCAAAGAACTCTTTAGGGTCCTTGTTGTGAATAAAGTCGATATTTGAAACCTTATGCACTTTGTCTGCACCTAGTACATCAGCAAATACTGCAGCATCCATATCTGTACTCCACCCTATCTTAAGCCCTCCACTTACCATATATTTACCTTCATCGATATTAAGATACTCATAGGCATCTCCAAGTTTTTTAGGTACGTATATATCTTTGTCCTCTAGGTATGCTGCTAAGAGATTAGCATTTGTTTGTGTTAAGGACATTGCAATGGCGTGGAAGTTATCCTCTCCACCAATATTACCTGTTATCTTTTCTTCCATAGTTCTAGATAGTCCACCTCCTCCAGTAACTAGTACAATGTTTTCATTCGTTTTCTTAGCTTCCCAGTACCATTCTTTAACCCTTTTAAACAGGTTAAAATTTATATTTAACAGATGATCGTAGAGAATTGAGCCACCGACTTTTAAGACAAAACTGTTCTTCATAGGTTAAGTACTAATATTAAAGCAAGTATAACGTAAATGAAAGGGGGTAGATAATCAAGTAGTTTGTACTTCCCCGAGAATCTTACATTCCAAAGTGAAACTATTAAGTAGTAACCCAATGTGCCAATAGCTGGAATGACAAATATATTTGTGCTCCAGAAAGATCCTACGAATACGGAGATTACAATTGCAGATAAGAGGGACATGGTAAATGTAGATATTCCTCCTTTGTTATGTACCCTTAAATCTGCGAGTAGAATTGCCCAAGAGAAGAGAAATGTAGTTAGGACAACTCCTACTAGGTCAAGTCCCAACCTTACTATTACACTAAGTACTAGAAAGAAAGTAGAGATACATATGAAGTCAAAGACCGCTCGAGTTTGTGAAGAGATCGAGTATATTTTTTTAAGAGAGCCTTTTACATTGAGGAAGAGAACAAAGATTTGGAGTATAGCGATTACTATTAATGCTATTTCCATTATCAAAGATGTATTGAAGTATAGGAATGCTAATAGTGATAAGTAGAATAGCAAGGGTAGAACAAAGTAAGTAAAGAATCTTTCTCTGATAGATATTCTTTGTATTACTTCACTGTATTGAGAGATCTTACGTCCTGAATAGAGAGCAAATGCTCTTACAAACCACGTAATAATCAACATACCTCCCAGTACTCCACTAATTGTCATTACTGCTGTATTAGGTGAATGTGTAAAATATGAGAAACAGAGTGTAACTAATAGAATTAGTCCTAGATAAAGCAGTTCACTTTTCAAGCTTCCGAGTTTTCTTTTCACTTTTTTGGGCAGTTAACTAATAATTCCACC
Organism: uncultured Candidatus Saccharibacteria bacterium; assembly: GCA_964449955.1. Taxonomy (GTDB): domain Bacteria; phylum Patescibacteriota; class Dojkabacteria; order SC72; family SC72; genus CAYVBS01. The sequence goes on from CAYVBS010000010.1 coordinate 17,580, forward strand.
AAAACCTTTAAATGCAGCAACTAGTATTACCATCCACCACGCACCTATTGTAAACAAATCTCCTGCATGTTTACCAAGAGAGCCTTTCTTCCAATACACATAGACCTCTACACTTAAAAGTATAAATACAAAACTTACTATTGCCAAGCTAATACCATCTGTAGAGCTAAACATGCTTCTAAGCCAGAGTACAAAGTTAGGTGATATGTTCTGAGTATCTCCTTCAATGAAGTATTCTGAGATATCTAATTCCGAGATATTGCCTGCCTTATCTGATACCATTAATACTGATCTGTCTCCCATATCTTCCTTGGTTAGAGATATCTCTACACTGCCATCATCTCCTTTCACTAGTTCATAAGTCTTATCTCCTGATACAAGCTTTACCTCTTCACATTCCTCTGATACTGTAAAAACCAATTTGAACATCTCGCTTGTTCGTTCTACCGAAATACTACCTTCATTAACCTGTGGAGGCGTAGAATCAATCTCAAAGCTAACAGATTTTGATTTGACTGTAGATCCCTTTATCCTTGCATATACATCATGCTCACCCTCTTCCCAATCAGCACCCTTGTCCACTTCCCATGTAGAGTTGTTCGATGTAGATTCTCCTACAGAATCACTTCCCTCCATGACCTCCACTACATATTCCCCAGTTACATTCTCTACCTCACCCTTAATATCTATATTCGCATCGTTAAGTAAGGCTCCTGTTTTAGGATTGGTTATCTTTATAGATTTAATCTGTCCACTCTCGGTTGGAGTAGTACTAGTGGGAGGAGTCTTCTCTACCTCCGATTTAACATCAGGAGACTTCGCCACATCACTTGTAAGATTACCAAACATCTGAACAACGAGAACAGTCTGTTTACCAAGTAGTTCACCCTCCACTACAGCCACCCCTATATCCTTGTAATTACGGCTTACAATATTCTCCTTATGCGTTGGACTGGCCATCCATGCCTCATGCACACCCTCCGCTGTTCTAAAGCCCTTTGCCAAGTTCTCACCAGCATATACATACTGATATCCAGCTTGTGTGATAAACATCCACGGAGTTTCACCATTTGGACCAAAGTGATCCCAGTACTGCTCTTGGAACATATTGTTAGCCTTAGCCTGTGCAGCAGCCATTAACTTAGAGTTAGCATTCAAAGTATTCAAACCCAAGGAAGCTCTTTCCTGATTCGTCAACTTAATGATATTAGTTGGGGTAATCGTACTGGCCATAGCCTCTGGGATTCCAACTAGTCCACCAAACGTATTAACAAAAAGAAGAAGTATTGTATAAACAACTAAGGCAGGTTTTCGTAAAAGTAAGGGCCGGAATCCATTACCTCTACATGGAACAAACAATCTCTTCACGTATCCATCAAGATCAGAATTATTTATACATAGTAGCATAATAAGGCCTGGCTTGTAAGACCTATAACTTCTTCAATTCCATACAAATCGCAGGGTAAAGGCTTTCTTAAAGGCCTGGCCTTAGTTTAGAGAAACTTCAGAAAAGAGCTATAAAATATAATATGTCAGTATACCGCAACTTTCTACCTAACAGTTTTTATCATATTTATAATAGAGGGAATCGCAAAAACGCTATTTTCTATGAGCAGCAAGATTATTCTCGATTTCTTTCTTTAATGCGTCGATTCTCCAGAGACTATAACATAGAAATATATCTATACTGTTTAATGCCCAACCACTTTCACCTGCTTGTGCAATCCGGTCCTTCTCCCAATGAGATCTCACTATTTATGCATCGATTTATGACCTCATATGTTATGTATCTCAACAAGAAGTACTTCCTTGTAGGAAGACTCTTTCAAAGTCCTTATCAAACAAGATATATAAGAACACAACAGAGCTTAAACAGAGTCACGGATTATATAAAAAGAAATCCTGTGAAAGCAGGCCTAGTAAGAAAATCCGAAGATTACAAATGGTTAAAAGATTTAGGCCTGGCCTCCATAGAAGCCCTTCCCTAACTTATAAAATCTTCTTCCTCTATTGCTATAAGTTTAGAAAGCCAGGCCTTAAACAAAAGCCTGAGTCAGGTGCTCAGGCTTTTGATTTGGTTTCTCTTCTAAAGAGAATTGCCGGCAGACTGCTTACTTAACAGCAACCTTAAGTGCTTTTCCAGCTTTGAAAGCAGGAACCTTAGTTGAAGGAAGTTCTATCTTCTCTAAGGTCTTAGGATTGATTCCTGTTCTAGCAGCTCTTTCTCTTACTTCGAATTTACCGAAACCTGTTAGTAATACAGGTTCTCCAGCTTTAAGAGAATCTGTGATTGCTTCAAACAAAGCATCAACAGCTTCTCCAGCTTGTCTCTTTGTGAGACCTGCTGCGCCAGCTACTTTTTCTACTAAATCTTTCTTTAACATATTTGTAAACCTCCTTTCTTGAGAGATATGGGATGCCACAAATCCTGATATCATCAAATTTGTAGTATCACATCAATAAAATATGGCAAATTAAGCTTTGCGTCAAGAAAGCTATTTATTATAGGGCTAACGAGTAAACAATCACAATCTATAGTATTTACAAGTGTTTTTGCAGTAAATTGAGCAAATATTTTGTAGTGTAAAATATTGTACATCTCTTTAACTGAGTGTACATTTCATGTGTTAAAACACGCTGCTTCCAGAAACACTGTATTAACAACCTTCTTTGCATCATACTAAACAAAGCCTTATATATCAGTGCTTCATTAATTTGAATCAATAAAATGTATATTTAATGAGATAAAAAGAAAATGGAGGTAGTATTTACCTCCATCCTTCTATTAGCATACAAAATTATCCTGTAGTAGTGAATACTAGAAGTTACTCGTTATCTAGCCACTTCTATCACTCTATTCTCTCTAATTACTGTCACTTCTACATTACCTGGATAACTTTGGGTCTTCTCAATCTCGTGAGCAATCTTTTTAGCAAGTACAACCATGTCATCATCTGAGACTAAACTTGGTTTTACTATAACTCTCAATTCTCTACCTGCTCTGATGGCAAATACTTCTTCTAGTTTCTCTCCACCCAATTCTTTTGCCACAGTCTCAAGACCTTCAATCCTTTGGATATACTGTTCGTAGCTATCTTTTCTTGCTCCTGGTCTTGCTCCAGAAATTGCATCTGCAATATATACGATAACTGCTTCAACTGATGTAGGTTCAATATCCATGTGATGGGCTTCGATGGCATTTACAAGCTTTTCATCCA
>CAYVBS010000011.1:0-6225 GCA_964449955.1 uncultured Candidatus Saccharibacteria bacterium
GACATTAAAACACCCGCTCACCAAGCTCCGTTGCATCACACGCTAGAATCTCTAAGATTAATAAATCTTACTGATGAGTCCATGTATAAATATACTAAGGACGAAAGATTCACTTAAGAACATTCCTTACTAAATCAAAAGCTTTCATAAAAGCTTTTGGAGGTAAAATACTAAGAATACTTACACCAACAATCTCTAATTTCCAAATAACGAATTCTCTAAAGCTGGGTTTAATACCCAGCTCTTTTTTTGCCCACTCTCTAATCTCTGAAGTCTTTTTAAAATGCTCTAACATCTTAGATTGAGATTGAGTATCAAAGGTAAGCCTGTATTTAAGTACAGTATCAGGTATATTTGCAAACTTACCCTTAGTACTGAGAATTAAGAAAAGCTTTACATCCTCTACCTTCCACATATCCTCTGGATACAACCCTATCTCCTCTAAAGTATCTTTTCTTAATGTTACTGCAGGATGAGCAAAAGGTTGAAAAAGAAAAAGATTTTTTCTTAACTCCCTATCAGTAAGAGGATACTCCCTATGACCAGTAACATTACCACTCTCATCGATCATATCTATCTGACCACCCACAGCTACACAATCCGAATTGTTCTCTAGATATTCAACCTGTTTTTCTAAACGAGTAGGGTACATTACATCATCAGCATCCATCCTCGCTATATATTTTCCCTTAGAAGCTCTAATACCAATATTAATTACATTACCTAAACCATTCTGTTTCTCTACAGAAATTACATTGATCTGATTACCATATTCTTTAAGTAACTCCACTGTACTATCTGTACTAGCATCATCTACAACAACTATCTCTATATTGGTATATGTCTGATTAAGACAGCTGTTAATGGACTCCTTAATATATTTCTCTCCATTGTGAACAGGTATAACTACTGAAACTAACGGATTATCGTTTTGCATATCTTCGATTTCTTATCAACTTATACGTGAGGTATGATATTTCTCCTGCAATTACTAAATACCCAAAATATGAAAGTAGGTTAGGCCAATATATTACAGAAATTGAATCATATGAGGTATTGGATATATCCCATCCCTGTTTCCATCCATTAATACTGACCCTTCTGTTTTCACTAAGTACTTCAAAGTTAAGACCCTTTCTACCAACCGCTATCCAGCCATCGTTTGATGCCTGAGGTATGGAAGCTAGTACATTCTTGTTACTGAGAGATTCTTTCTCAGGTCTTAATTTGTAGTAAGTAGAGTTTACCGAATCAAAGGTTCTAAACATTTCCATTTCATCGTACTCCCTTATACTGCTTTGTACATACTCCACATTGCTCCATATTTGAGGATATTCCATTACTACAAAATCATCCAATCTGTTCTCTGTAAGTAGTTTGTAGCTTGAGCTTCCGTAGATAATGTTTAACAACTTGGATTCTGAATCACTTACAAAGAAATTTCTGTAAGATGCTTGCACTGAGTCTGCAAACATATCTACTAACCAGCATTTCTCTTCTTTGTCATAAATTAGACAGATATCAGCTGGGATATTAGAGATGTTCTCTCCATTCCAGTAGAGAAGATATTTTGTAGAAGGTTTTGTAACAAACAGATTCGATATCTGGTCAATGTAGTCATTCTGAGTTTTCTGATACATTCCACTAGATGCTGATATCTCAAAGAGTGTATTGCCTGAATCCGGTTTGTTAGGCTGCCATATATGGCCATTGCTGTTTTCTTTTTGATATATGTAAGAAGAATTCCCAAATATGAGCGGTATTGATACTTCATATATATTTCCTCCATCAAGAAAGATATCCTCTTTCTTCCAAATATCTGAGGTATCTACCATATCCAGTTTGTTTAGAATGGGAGCATATTTCAATGTTACCTCTCTAAATGTAGTTTCAGAGGAGAACTGTTTGTTGGTATTCATGGTATACAGAATTAGAGAGAGCTTCTCTGATCCATATACTACTGTTTCTACGGTTACTTCTTGCTCTCCAAATGAACCTTGTGTGTCAAAGAACTTGTCGCTGTTTAAACATCTTTCCTGTGTTTCAGAATACAGACAGTAACCTGGATAGTTACCTGGTTCTGTCTCCCAGTTAAGCTTTACTTTAACTACATATCCGCTATTAATATCCAGTGAGTGAATCCTTGTATATGCACATGGCAGATCACTTGCTCCCTTGAGATTGAAACCGGTCGTTCTCTCTTCTCCAAATACAGAGGTGTCGTTTACTGCATGTCCCCCTGAACAGTCACTTCCTGGTGAATCTGCAAATCTTGGTATTAAGTTGACACTCTTAAAATCACTATCACTTACTCCATATATACTATTCAAAGATGAATATTTATCTGAAACCGTTATTCCTTCTTCTAACAGAGTAGAGGAGAATACCTGTGTCCCAAGTATGTAGTAATCGAAATTTCCCCCTGTAAACAGTTTGTACGGTCTGGTACTGGTATCACCAACCAGGTATGGGAAGCTTGGAGTACTTCTCACTTGCCCATTCTGTAGTAGGAGATATGCAGGATATGTACCTAGTAGATCTGGATTGATATTAGAGGATATGTAAGTACTGTTTCCTGTATATTCAAACTCACCAACAATCTCATTGTTTCTAATTTCAATATTTCCCACCTCTATGTCAGTAGGAGAGAGTAGTGGGTTTCTAGATATATCTCTTACAAATGTATCTTTTTCAATATTTGAAAGTGAGGAGAGAGATTCTACATACTCCACCTTTTTAGAAGGAACTTTGTACAATTTAAGAGTATCTGACTCCCAGAGCTTCTCATACTGAGCAAACAGCTTTTGAAGTTTTCCTCCCTCAATATCAAAGGAGTATCCCTCATATTCTAAGCTTTCATCTAACAGTACATACTCAATATCATATCTGTGCATTAACAAGTTAAAGGTATTGGCATCACCAACCCTCACGACATTGTTTAACTCGAGTAAAGCTTTCTCTCCATGAACAGACCCTATTGCAGATGACATATCCATCATGGGGTTCGGAATGATGTAGGAGATGAATTGAGAACCCCAAAATCCCCAATCATATTCTCTAAAGTAATTGTTGTTAGCAGGTGGAGCATAGTATATACGTCCATCTAGTTTGTTGTTTACTAAGTAATCTTTAAGTTCGTAGTAATCATTTGGTATCTCTACCAAAGCTCTTTGAGGGAATATATATCCTCTAAAGAGATACTCAGAGTAGGCAAGGGGAAGGATGAAAAGAAATATTGAAAGTAGTATTACAAATATCCTCCTAATCTTCCTTCTGCGTATGAAGGAGCTTAGGAATGAAACTAAATATACAATACCAAATGCTGAGAGTAGAGATATTGATATTAAATATATCTGACCAAGTTTAGAGAATGGCCATCTGAACACCTGTTTAAAGAGTGGAATATTTTCCTGCATCCATATGAATATGTTTTCAAAAGGAGGATTTATTACTTTAATTAGAAACCAAGATCCAATCGCTATAACTCCCCAGAAGAGTAACTTCTTGTTACTTCTAATCACTCCAAATATTAAGGCTAAGACAGAGAAGAATGCAGGTAGTACACCTGCTACTTTGTAGAAGTCATATGTTTGGAATTCTTCAGCTAAAGGAAATATGTACTGCTCATCTTCTACTTCAAAGAGATTTCGGTTATACAATCTTGCAGAGTTTAGTGCATTCTGCATTTCTGTTTCTAGATCAATTGTACTAGTAGTAATTGTTCTGTTTGTATATGAGTCTACAATGTCCTGGCTAGTTGTGAAGGTGTAGTAAATGAAGGGTAGTATCCAAAAGAGCTGGGTAAGCAGGAGAAGCATTATCGCTCTCAATGCTCTTCGTATACTTGCTCCTCTTTCTTTCCTAACTATCAATACCACAAAAAATGTAAATACAGTAATTAGCACTAGATCTACTAAAAAGAGGGTGGAGATCACACTTGTGGAGGTGAAGAATATTGATGATATTACCAGTATTAATGCCCTTTTAGTATTAGGAGTCCTTACATACCTATATATACTCCAAAGAAGTAAAGGAAGGAATCCAAAGTTAGATATGTATGGAGACATATCTTGGTAGTAGAGCCACATTGTCCAAAGTGTAGATATGTATATGAAGCCAGAGAAAAGGAATGCTAATTGTGTATATTTCTTTACTTTGCTCTCCTTAACAAAAGATGAAACTAGTAATGCTGTAAACCAGCTTCCTACAAACAGGCATACAAAGTAAAAAAGTTGACCTAATATCCAACCAGGGAGTATGGGCTTAAGTAAGAAGAAGAATATTGATCTAAATATGTCTGCCTGCTCACTGTCTGATGCAAATCCTACTGTTCTGTAGCTTCTCCATGCAGGAGATTCTAGATATCTTGATATTGAGAGTCGGGGATTTAACTCTGGTGAGTAGTTGTCATTTGAGAGTAGGTAGTATCCCCACTTAATGGAGAGTCCAATTATCGTTAGCAGTATTACTGCTAAAAGTATTTGTCCGTATCTTTTTTTTACAAACTTGATCAATTGATTGAATACAGGTGTTTGCATATATATAGATAATATATCAGATTGAGTGTGTTTACTAAACAAAAGATTGAGTAAAACTACTATATATTTTTACCAAACAGCACACAACCCTATAGTGCTACAAAGTACAGCTGTTTTGTGATAGAATTAGGCGTATTTTAAATATTTGTTCTTTAAAAATATCTTGTATATGTGATTACTTATGTAATCCATGTTTTACAAGTAAGCGATGAGATTTTCTCCATCTATCCTATACGGGTCTGCTTTTTAAGTTTTTAATGTTTAAAGATTTAAATGGCAGTACCCGAAAGGGTATTTTAACCTCGTCAGAGGTTTTTTGAAAGGAGAGAAAAATGAAAAAAGCGTTGATTGCAATTGTTATTTTGGCAGCAGTTGCTGCTACCATGTTCTCCCAACCCCAGAAGGTTGAGGCTGATGGTGGGTCGTTCCACCAGGTATTCCTTCCCATTATTATGGGAGGAAATGGAACTCCGGAGCCGCTATGCGGTTTCAGAGAGGGAGGGGACCCGGATGGGAACATGATTCCCCCCGGAGTTCAGATCGATGGACCAGCAATGGTCATTGATCCGAGTCCGTTATCTAATGCGGTACTAGCAGTTTACCCAGATGCCTGGATAAGCTTCTACGATGATACTGCGCTAGCATATTTGTACGAAGGCGATGATGTCTGCTTGGAGTCCCATTTCGGGGACCCACAATTTGAGGGAAAAGACATCGTCCCCATTCGTTGATCGCTCATCGCTTTGGCGGTCTTTGTCTCTCAATATGAGAGTTTCTATAAAAAAAACAAAGACCACCTTAGCACTTCTTTCAAGATGTTTTTAAAGTACAAAAACTGTTGACATATTTTTCCCAAATTACTATTCTATTAATAGAACCTGCCTATTAATACCCTTCAAAGTTTAATAGGTGTTTGTATACAAATAACCTAATTAAATACATATATGCCACATAATCAGTACGGAGAAATCGTTAATGACCCACAGGGTAACGATGAACTAAACAGTGTCATCTCTCAGGGCAATCAAGATATTCAAAATATTATTAACAAAGGTAATGAGAATATTCAGAATGTAATTAATCAGGGTAATGAAGATTTTGAGAAGAAGTATGGATATGATTTACCAGCTCCTGATGTTAACTCTGATGATCCCATGGTTAGACAGGAAGCTTTAAAACATTTTCAAGATCAGAACAAACCATTTGCACCAGGAGAGAATGTTCCTCCTCAAGTAACTCCTACTCCAATTGAGCAGAAACCGGCGAATGAGTTAGCTGATATTAAACCTGGACAGGAGAGATTTTTACAAAAGAAGTTAAGTGAGGTTGAAGAAAGAGTTGCTGAGGATCCACTTAAAGAGCTTCAAAAGAAGTTAGCAGAAGAACAGAGCAAACAGCAGGAAGAATTTGCAAAGAATGTACAAAATGAGCTTAATAGTGCAGATATTAAGAACAAGCATGAAGCTACCTTAGAAAAAAACTCCCAGGCTAACCAAAGTATTAAACCATTAACTCCACTCTCAGAGAAAGGACAGAACTTTTTTGCTAATCAAGATAAGGTAGCAGAGGATGCAAAGAAGGAGGCATTACACCAAGAAGCACTAGATAGTAATGACAAGGCCAATGAAGGTTTTAAACCATTAACTCCACTCTCAGAGAAAGGACAGAACTTTTTTGCTAATCAAGA
>CAYVBS010000011.1:6325-17306 GCA_964449955.1 uncultured Candidatus Saccharibacteria bacterium
TTAAACCATTAACTCCACTCTCAGAGAAAGGACAGAACTTTTTTGCTAATCAAGATAAGGTAGCAGAGGATGCAAGGATTGAAGCTATTAACAAGATACAAGCTCAGGTTGATGAGTTAAACAAGAGATTAGAAGAACTAAGACAAGGGGTAGTTACTCCACAGCAACCACCTCTACCAGAAGAGCAGGAAGCTTCTGCAGAAGTAGAGGTTGCGGATGATCTAGAAAGTCAGCTTAAAGAATTAAGAAGAGAGGATACTCCCGAACAAAGGATAGTGGCATTAGATAAACAAATGAAAGAAATACTGGGTGAGAAGGAGCTATCCGAACTATCTGATGCTGAGAAATTACAGTTTATAGATTTAAGTATAGAAAGGCAGAAGTTAGCTAAGGAAATCAGTGCAGAAGTACAAGAAAGTGAGAGAAAGAGAATAAGAAAAGAAAAAATTGTTAAAATAGTTGCTGGAGTAGCTGGTGCTGGAATAGCTTTAGCTACACCGCCAGTATCGATAGCAGCTGTAGTAGCTATTACACTGGGTGGTAGATTTGCTACACCTTTGATCAGAAAAGCTGCAAACAGTTTAAGGAATAGATCGGAACATCTTAAATATTCCGATAGAAGTACTGCTACATTAGAGCAGCTTAATGATATGGACAAAAGACAGAGAAGAAATGAGTGGTGGGCTAACCGATTAGGTGAAGTTGCAGCAGTAGTATCAGGTGGTACCGCTGGATACGGTTTAGGTAAATTTGCACAAGCTCTGTTTGGATGGCAAGGTATAACAGGAGCAGGTAACGGACCAGAAGTTACACAAGGTGATATAAGTGGTGGACAAGCTAAAGGACCTTTGGGACCAGAGGAAGCTTCGATAGGTCCAGATACTCCTCCAGTAGAACCAGTAACTCCTCCTAGTGGTCCAGAGACGTTACCTTCTGATGGAGTCTTAGTACAGAATGGTAGAGTTGATTTACCTGGTAGTGCATGGAATGGTAACTTGGCTGGAGAGGCTGCTGGGAATCTTCCAGGAGAAGCTCTTAATTACTCCAATTACACAGGAGGATGGCATGAGATGGCTCCTAGGATGTTAGAGAATGACTTAATATCTAATGGGCTTACAAGAACTCAACTATTAGACAACTTAGGAACTCCTGGAACTCATCAGTTACTCAATGAATATCTACAAGCCATACAGTCTGGCACTGCAGATCCTAATCTTGTTGATGCTTTGAACAATATTGGTACAGAAGGAGCGAAGAATTTACTTAACATTATTAACAAGTAGTTAATATATTTTAAAAGATATTGAAATGTTAGAAGAAATAAAGAACAAAATAAGGAGTATCGGTATACAGGAAGAACAGGTTGAAGAGGTATTCAACTTACTCTCTGAAGAGGTGTTTGATAATCTCTTTGCCCAGTTAGCAGATATATCCAGTGATGAGGATTTACAAGTATATGAGAATAGAATTAATGAATCAAAATCTCCTGATCATCTACAGACAATCTTAAATGAGATAGCTGTAACTGTATATGGTGATAATGCAATGGATCATCTTAAGAATGACTATTTTGTACTCATAGATACTCTAGAAAAAAGTATTAAAGATGCTCAAGACTTAGTAAACAGAGCGCAGCAGGGAGACCAAACCGCTCAAGATTTGTTAAACAAAGCACAGCAGACCGATACCTTTAAGAACGTTATGGAAGATAAATAGACCCTTTAATAATGTAAACTAAACACACTGTCCCTGATATATCAGTTTAGCTTTCTACTACGATAAAATGTTAGACTAGGGTTTACCTACTTCAGTGGGTGGTCCTTCTTAACAGTCTCTTCAGCAAACTTCTCACTAGCATGTACATACCGAGTAGTTGTATTCAAGCTCTCGTGACCAAGTAGTACCTGTATTGCTGCAGGGCTCGCACCTTTCTCAGCAAGGTAAGTTGCAAATCCATGTCTAAGACTGTGTGCTGATGTAGGTATCTGTATACCTAACTTCCTTCTGTAATCCGCTATCTTTTCCTGAAAGTAGTTAGTAGATATTCTGTAGTTCTCTTTTCCAAACCTAGAACCAGCGAACGGAATAAAGAGGGCAGGGGAGTCGAACTTTTCAATGAATCCAGATTTACGATAGCTTTCTACCAACTTAATATATTTCCGGTTATCAGAATCAAAAACTTCGAGATTCAAACTATCAGAGTCTTTAATCTTTTCACGGTTGTCTTCATTTGTTTCACGAGGTGGAGTGTTTCCTTTCTCTACACCTAGATCTGCAAACAAGCTATCTACATTCCCAGGCTGTTCCTCCTTAGCTTTATCACTAAATGCATGCACTAGCCTTAACTTTAAGTACTTGTTAAGCCAGTTCAATGATCTCGGTGTTAAGAATACTGTTCTTTCTTTCTTACCCTTACCAAAGATATACATCTTACCCTCTGAATTAACCTGTTCTATATCCAAGTTTATCAGCTCAGATATACGCATACCTGTTGCAAAAAGCATTTCCAACATACATCTGTTTCTCAATGCTACCTTTTCATCCTTTTCAAACTCCATGGGTGCTTCAATCAACTTAACAAGCTCTTCCAGTGAAGCGACCTTTTTAACTTTCTTTTCACCTCTTACCATCTTTATCGCATCAGGAGGCAGAGGTATATCCAGATCCCATTCAATTCTGAACTTAAGATATGATCTTAGAGCTGAAAGCATTCGGTTTATACTTTTTACATCCAGACCGTTCTCACTTCGAGCTCTGGAGTTAAGTGGTCGTTCAAGTATACCGAGTGAACCGTACACCTTACTGTACACCTGGGTCAGGAAGTCATCTTCATAGACCATGGGCTCTTTCTCATCAGTTTCTATATTCTCCCTAGGCGTATTCATACCATCCATGTCGCTTTCATTCGTCCTAGGGCCTCTCAGGGCCTCACCCTTAATTAACCCTTTATCTAAAACCTTTTTCAAGTATTCCTTCCTCACTTTGTCCAAATCTTTAAGATGATTACCCGATCGAAGGTACCCTTTGTACATAGATATGTCCTGCTTAGAGACCTTTTCAAATTTAACTCCTCGGAAGTGTAAGTAAACAGAAAATATGGACAGATCTCGTGCATAGTTAAGTATGGTCTGCAGACTGTAGTTGTTGTTTTGGAGATCTAAGAGGTAGTCATCCTGATTAGGAAGCTTTGGTATTTTGTTTAGAAGTTCTTTCTTATCCATATGTATATCTTATGTTAAAAAGATTTTAAATCAAAGTAGGGGTTCTCTGTTTTTAGAAAGGGATGGGAATAGGGGTTGTTTATTAAAAAATATATTTTCTGTTTCTTCTAATATATACAGATATATTTAAGGAATAATAAAATTAATAAAAGTTTGAGCATTGAAGCACTCCTCTGGGTTTTCAACACCAAGACCGCATATAAGAGTGATTATACTCGGTTATATAATATATAGAATCGTAACGTTTTGCAAGAGGGTATACTCCTCTAGAGTGGTATGATTAGTAACAGATATTTAAGTAATCTAAATACCCTGTGCTGGTATATATTAAATATTTACTTACTACATAGAGTATTAGCACTTAGTTATCCACATTGTTAAAACTATAGGATACGTGAAACTATGGGCTATTAAAGGCTTTTCCCTACTACAGGCCCCCTCCCCCCTCTTCTACTCAGAGACTCATGAAAAAATTGCAATTCGTAAATTGAAAATAACTGCAATTAATATAATTACAAAGTACAGGAACAGTTCCCATGTTTTGGACATATTACTGTTATTGATATTGGCGATCCCTATACCTCCAAAGTACCCTACTACGGGAGGAATTGAAGAAACCTCGTGCAAAGCTCCACTCAGAAAAGACCCAAGAAAAAGAAAGAAGACTACAAGTGATACCAGTATATTCTTTCTAAAAAGTGAACTAGATTCAAAGCCAAGATTCTTTAAGTGGATATATGAGAGATAGCAGATCACTACTGCAGCTAGTGGGAGAAGTACATATACAGGTAATTCACTTGCAAGTAGAGCAAAGAGCAGGAAAAAGAGTGTGAACGAAGAAACTATGTATGAGGTTGTACGACCTACATGAACTAATGGAATGTTCTTGTAAAGATTTACATTAAATACATTGGCCATGAGAAATGAGGTATATGTAGCTACAAATACCAATCCAATGAGTACTAAAAGTAAGAGTCCCTCATATATACGGCTAAACTTATCTACAAAGAAGAGTTGTATAAAGAGGTACTCGGAGAGAACAAAGAGAGCACTTTGAATTAGGAATGGTATAGATTTGAACTTTACCTGGAAATTGAATGCCCATATTAAACCTACAAATGAGAGTACGAAGTAACCTATTGCAATGAGAAAGGTTTGTACTGTTCTTCCCTGATTGAATTGAAGCAGTGTCTGTATGAATATTGAAAGCGCAATTAGTAATGAAAGAGATAGGAGTTTACCTCTTTTTACTGTATCTTCACTTGTTGATGTAGTCATATCTATTGCCATATTTCTTGAACATATTTTATACCTTTTGGAGTTAATACCCTACCCCTACTCGATCTCTTTATTAAACCACATTTCATAAGGTATGGCTCATGTACATCTGTAACTGTAGAAATATCTTCTGAAACAGATGCAGCTAAGGTAGAGAGTCCTACTGGTCCTCCATCAAAGTTAAAGAACATAACTCGAAGTATTTCTCTATCTATATTCTCCAATCCTATCCTATCTATCCCCAACAGGTCCATAGTCTTGTATACCATATCTGATGTAACATTCTTACTATCTAAATTTTGAGCATAGTCTCTTACCCTCCTAAGCAATCTTAACCCTACACGGGCTGTACCTCGAGAACCATCAGAAACTGCTCTTAGTGCTTCCTCCTCTATCTGTATCTCCCATAACCGGCATGCTCTTCTAAGTATTTCTATCATATCCCCTGCTTCAAAGAAATCTAATCTCTGTATCAATCCAAATCTATCTCTCATAGGTGAACTTATCTTCCCTATCTGCGTAGTTGCCCCAATTAAAGTGAACGGTTCTAAGTTCAACCTAATTGTTTTAGCAGATGGACCTTTACCCATTACAATATCCAATGCTCTGTCTTCCATAGCTGGGTACAAAACTTCCTCTACTACTCTTGATAGCCGATGGATCTCATCAATGAAAAGGACATCATTTGCCTTAAGATTTGTCAGTATTGCAGCTAAATCCCCCTGTCTCTCTATTGCAGGACCCGAAGTAATTCTAATTGAAGAACCTATCTCATTTGCGATAGCTAAAGCAAAGGTAGTCTTACCCAATCCTGGTGGTCCATAGAAAAGAATATGGTCTACAACCTCTTTCCTTTTTTTAGCAGACTCGATCATCATCTGTATAGCTTCCTTCTCCTGCTTTCTACCAATCATTTCACGAAGCTTCGAAGGACGGATCTTCTGCTCAGGTTCATCAACACAGTTAGTATTAACAACTACCTTACTGTTTTTTAACACATTCTTTTCTTCTGTCTTCTTACTTGATTTGATCATTACTGTGCAACTAGTACTTTCCTAATTAAAGTTTCAATATCCACACTCTCCTCTTCAAGGATATCCTCAGCTTTATCAATGCCCTCTTGTAGAGATTTCCCACTATATCCAAGTGATTTAAGAGCTTCTTTCAACTCTTTTACCTTATCAGAATTCTCACTTCCCCTACTCTCCTTATCAAAATCTATTCTCCCTCTTAGTTCCAATATTATCTTCTGTGCTCCCTTAGATCCTAATCCTGGTGCTTTACTTAGTTTTTTAGAATCTCCCTCCAGCACTATCTCTCTCACCTGCCCTATCGTATATGTAGAGAGTATAGCGATAGCTACCTTTGGTCCAACACCCGACACTGTCAGTAACTGTTCAAAGAAATCCCTCTCCTCTTCCGTACTAAATCCATACAGTGTCTGACTGTCTTCTCTTACCTGGAAACTTGTATACATCTCTATATTACTTTCCTTCTCCTGTACAGGATGTTGAGAGGTTACATATACCCTGTATGCTACTCCAGCATTGGTAAGTATATCTACAAAACTGTTTTTAGATGTCTGGTTTTTTAGTACTTTACCAGAAATATATGAAATCATACTTAAACAATATTATCATATTCACCTATCCTAGAGTAGTTGATCCATTTTGAGTCTGTCATGACAGGCAACAGCTACTGCAATAGCATCGGCAGCATCATCTGGTTGGGGTAAGTGATCTAGGTTACAGAGCACTTTAACATTTTCTTGAACCTGTTTTTTGTTTGCTTTACCGTACCCTGTAATACTGCTTTTTACTTGTAGAGGTGTAAACTCGTGTATTGGTATTAACTCTGTTTGCAGGGCTAGTAATACTACTCCTCTCGCCTCTCCCACTACAATTGCTGTTTTAGCATTGTTGTAGAAAAGGAGTGTCTCAATACCACAGTACTCTGGTTTAAACTCTTTAAGTATCTCCAGCATGTCTTTGTATATTTCAGAGAGTCTCTCAGATACAGTTAAACCTTTCTCCGTAAGTATTGCACCGTAATCTATTACTTCCGGCTTACCATCACTATTAAAGTCAACAATTGACCACCCTGTTATTGCTAGACCTGGGTCTATACCTAATATTCTCATAGGTAGAGTATATCACTTCTATTTATGAAAAAGTTCTATGCTTTTATATCACTCCAAACATTCTGCACACCATCTAACTCCTCTATACGCTCTATTGCACTCTGTACCTTCTCTAATTCACTCTCTGAAATATCTTTAAACATCTTTGGCTCCTTAATTATCATAGACTCATCTAGTACATATCCGAGAGAAAGTATAGAATCTCTTACTTTAGCTAGGTCATTGTACTTGGTATATACCTCTAAACCCTTTACTTCATCTTCTAGATCTATTTCTACAATATCCTCTATACCTTCAATATCCATCAAGTTCATTGTTACTTCTTCTATATCATCAGCTACAAACTTATCACCTTCTCCATATTTCTCAGACTTTTCCATATGACCTGCCTTAACAATGAGTAGACCCCTTGTATCAAAGTTCCATGATACAGAGCCTTCCTCCCCTAGCCTACCCCCTATTTCTTCAAATATCTGCCTAAGATCTGATACAGTTCTATTCCTGTTATCTGTAAGGGTATCTACGATCATCTGTACCCCTGCAGGACCAAAACCTTCGTATGTAGATTCTTCATAGGTCACTCCATCTATACTCTCCCCTGTTCCCTTTGCAATTGCTTTCTCAATACGATCTATTGGAAATCCTGCTGATTTAGCTTTATCCACATACAATCTAAGTGTAGGATTCATTTCAGTATCTCCCCCTCCCTGTCTTGCAGCTTGAGTAATCTGTGCAGAGAGTTTAGAAAAAATCTTTCCTTTCTTTGCATCATTAGCAGCTTTCTTGTGTTTAATTGTTGACCACTTCGAATGTCCTGACATATTTAGAAACTAATGAAATATCTTTATTACAAGGATTTTACCACTTTATGGAATGCTAGACAAAAAGATATCCCTAGGCCTTACCTTTAACTAAACCTAGTCTCTCGAACATATTTGATGAGGACTTAACAGTAACAGGAGTGCTCTGCCCTTTAAACCTAGGAATGGAGAATGTAAAAGTAGAACCCTTTCCTACTTCACTGGTAACTGTGATCTCACCCCCCATCTTTTTTACAAGACTAAAGGTCACATACAGTCCTAATCCAGTTCCACCTGGTCTAATTACTCCCACTTGATCATCTTCACTTGATTCAATGTATGTATTTACTCTGTAGAATTTCTGTCCTAGTTTCGGAATATCTTCCTTTGGTATTCCTTTACCAGTATCTGATACAGATACTCTGACAAAGTCATCATCATATCTTGTAATTATTCCTACCCCTCCATTCTCTGTATATTTAATTGCATTACTTATTAGATTATTAAGTACCTCCACTATTCTTGCCTTGTCTGCATATATACTTGGTGTATTGGGATCTGTTTGATTAATTAGTGTTAATCCTTTATCAATTGCTTCCTGTTCATTACCATGTAGTGCCATCTCAATCTCCTGCCTAATATCTATTTCCTCTGGGTTTAACTCAATTTTATCTCCTTCTAACTTAGCACTACTGAGTAGTGTGTTTATTAATTTTATCTCATTTTCTATTGCATCTTGTATTCGTTTAACATATTTCTTGTATCCTTCTGGATCACTTTGTACTTCATCTATGAACTTGGTAAGGAAACTTGCATTGAGCTTTACTACAGTAGCTGGTGTTCTTAGTTCATGTCCCATTATATCGATCATGTCATTTTCTTTTCTTCTAGCTTCTTCTAATTGTTCAACCTTTATCTGTAATTCTTTGGTTTGTTCGTTTACTTTTTGTTGGAGATTGCGGTTTAGATCTTCTACTTGTTCATATAGCTTGGCTCTAGCTAATGATACTCCCGTTACAGATGCTAAAGATTCTAAAAATGAAAGCTCTTGGTCTATATACAGGGAATTATTTAAATCTCTCTTCCCTAATACAAGAATAGCTGTTAAGACCTTATCATAGTACACAGGTATCAGGAGTTGGATGTCGTTTTTTTCTAGAGTATCAATAAATTCTTGGTTGGTAGATATTACATCATCACTTTGTATTTGGAACGCACCTACTAATTCACTCAGAGTAATACTCTCTCTATTTAACCGTGGAGTACTTTTTATAGTATTAAATATGTGCTTTTGATTAAAAACTTTGTTACCAGTGAACTGTTTATTAATTACGTCAGCCTCCCTATTAAGAATAACTGAGAAATATATGGGATTTATTGTTTCTTTTATTACCTGGGATAATTCACTTAAGATATTTTCTTCCGTAACAACTTTCCCCAAATTGTTATTAAACTTCTTTATATACCTAGAAGCTTCAAACCCAGGATTTAATATTTTAGAAGAAATCTTTGCTAAGAGAAACCCTTTATATTTTTCATAAACAACTGCAAAAACTAAAGCTACAAACATACCAAAAACAATCGCTTCCCAATCAAAAAGACTTTCAAACAATCGATCATTTACCCAGAACAGTATTATAAACGTAGCGTAAAGCAGAAGTGCACTTCCAACAACGAATGATACCTTACTAAATAGTAAACGGATATTAAATAGTTGATACTTAAGAATTCCGATAAAGGTTAAACCAAGAAAAATGATTGTAAACTGTGGGCCTACCCATATCAACTTATAATTCCCAAGGATGGGAAGAATTAGGTTAAAAATACCTCCTAATATTCCAGCTAAGAATAATCCCCAGAATATTAGTAATAGCTGCTTTTGGGCAATACCTCGGGATCTTAATATGTAGTACAAGTTAATTACTAGCGTTGAAAGATAATAGATCACAAACACAACTCCATACACTATATGACCTGGTCTATAAAGAAGAGCTACATTTCCAGTTTCTTCTAAGTGCACTCCAGTTATAAGCAACTTGTCAGAAAATATAGTGACTAATGCAACCAATAATATCGGGATTTGAAAAAGAGCTTGTTGAGATATTAGAACCTTTCCTTTTTTAGAAATCGCCAATATAAATATCAACAAGAAGTAACCTAGATATATAGAAGCCACATAATGAAATTTAGCTAGTGCAATAGCTAGTGATTCGGTATTACTTCCTAAGAAGCCTGCCAATCCCAAACCCCACAGACCTACACTTAAAACACTTGCTGCGAAAAACCGAACAGACTGTGAGTGTCTAGAGCTTCGCCATGTATATATGGCAAAAAATATGTTTATTAGACCTACTACTATTAGGGCATATGAGTAGCTTGCCATTTATCAATAATACTAAACTATTTTCTTAATACCAAAGTCGCATACGTTCCATTCGGAGTTAATACAACCTTATCAATGTTTCCAAAATGCTTGCTAACTTTCTCAAGTAAATCTTCTAGATTGTGAGGGGACAGTTTCTTGAACTTTATAGCTTCAAAAATATGTTGCTGTGGATTATTCACTAAAGCAGTTAGGATAAACCTATCATCATTACCCATACTTTCAGAAACTTTTTGTAACAACGCTCCCCTTTCCTCATCGTTAATATATTCCCAGAACCCTGTACACTCTATTATTTCAGATTCACCTTCACTTGGTGAAAGATTTAAACCATTTTTTAATATATCTCTTTGTTCAAACTCAAGAGCAAGTCCAATGTTAGACTTCATATTTATATCGCTCAATGTTCGCTGTGCTTTTTCGTTTGCTTTTTCCGATCTATCTACATTTACTATACGAAGCCCTTCTTTCCCTGATTGATATATTCCTTCAATTGGTAAGAGACAGCTCCCACCCGCTATTGAAAATACCTTTTTCGCTCCGGATTCATTAATAGCCTTCCCTATTAAATCTGATACTATTACTCTCCTTTGTAAGGATCCAACTGCAATATCCAAGTTATCCAAAACTTCTCTAACTTTGTCCCCTACTCCTATACGATATATGATATCCATAGTTCCATGAGCTAGTCCTGTTCTAATACCTTTTGCTAAGAGACTAAGTAAGGCTGTATCTGTTCCTGCGACATTAATAAGCTTGATTACTCTTCCAAGACTACTATCTTCTGGACTAATAGTTTCTAACTTTTCTAGATATTTAGGATTAGGACTTAAAGGGAAATTAACTGCATCGGTAGAAAGTACAGGGTTTTCACCCACGACACCTACTTGTTTGTACTGAAGATTCCGAGGTTGTAATTGGGGCTCATGTAACTCCCTAGAGTCTGTAACTGGGACTTCCCTACTTTCTATCTGGGATTGCATAGAAGCAGTAGATACCTCTGTTGATTCTTCTGATGGTTCTGGTTGAACTACAAATGAACTAACTTCAGAGGGTGTAAGTTTCTCACTTACCTGTGGTTCTCCTTCCATTTTAAGAAGTATTATTTTATTTATGTATTATATTGTACTTACATTTAATACAAAGTCTATACCTACTC
>CAYVBS010000012.1:0-5225 GCA_964449955.1 uncultured Candidatus Saccharibacteria bacterium
CCAGAGAGAAGTTTTACTCTTTGATTAGGCTTACTGATTGAAATAATTTCAGAACCATCACCATTAAATACCTTTGTAACCAATGGAACTTTAATAACTAGATCCTCTCCGTCAGCTCCTGTCTTTTTGTACTTTTCACCTCTGCCTCCATCCTCTGCCTTGTATGTTTTACCAGAATCTAGATTTCTAAAGTCAAAAGCATTGGTCGTACCCTCAAGGTATACATCACCACCTTTTCCTCCATTACCACCATCTGCTTTTCTGCTTCTATCAAAAGCGATAATTCCATCTCCACCCTTACCAGATTGTATTTGTATATTCACTAAGTCTCTCATCGTGGGTATTTTACCCTTTTTAACATATTTAAGCTATTTTCCACCTATCAGCGTCTGTGTAATTGCTCTCTGAACAGAAGCCAATTCAGAATTGGGTTGAACAGTTTCATTGAGTATGTACTTAAAGAAACTGTTCCCCTTTAGTAAATTTTTTAATGTTTCAATACTTGGGAAATAGAGTACAAGGTCAGCGTTCTCTTTCGAGATAACCAGCTCACCAATACCTAGATCCAATACCCACCGATCACCAATTCTTAAGTATCTAATTGTTCCTTTTCCATTGGGAGGTGATTCCGTATTATTAGCATTTACATATGAGTAACAATCTAATATCTGTGTTCTTCTGTTTTTTAAAGTTTCCTGAAAATACTTGGTTTTAAATATGGGTAACTCATCTCCAAGGTAGTTAGTGTCTAGGCCTAGTAGTATTAACTTTTTACCGTATGCCTTAGCTACATTCATCAATGTAGTAATTTCGTCTGGATTAGAAAAGGTATATTCATCTACGCATATAACAGGAGTTTTGGTAGTTATTACCTCGACTAAGACCCTTCTTCTTAATTCGTCTGAGAGAGTAATACCAAAGCCTCCAAACTTCTTTGCATTTCTTCTTTCTCCAGTCTTTCCAAAACCTCTTCCTGTGACAAACCCTTCTCCCATACTAGCAGAGATGAATAGTGAAGTTTCTACCCCTTCCTCTCTTAATCGATCAATTAGTTCAAATGCACAAGAGCTCTTTCCACCGTACATTCCACTTTGCATGACCAGAAGATCCCACTCTTCATATGTATTGATTAGTTCTTGCAACTTTGCTTCATAGAATTTGCTGTGACCTTTACTGTACATCTCTAAGACTTCTGGAGGGAGTTTAGTAGGAATATCTTCTGGAAGTAGAAGGGAGGGTGCCTGATCAGCATATTCCACTAAGATTTCATTTTGATAGTGGGAATAGAGTTCCAGGTATTCAGAAGCTAACTCTTTTGGAACCTCAGCTTTCTCAAATAGCTCTACTAGTTCGTTCTGAAGGGAGTATTCTTTTTCAGGTAATTCTGGATTCATTGCAATATTGTATTTACCATTCTCTCTCTTGTCCATACTTTGACAAGCTGAGTACCTGGTGATAATCTGAATAGAATATCCTAACTTTTTTATTACCAGTATGTCTACTAATAGAGTTGCTGTTAAATTCGCAGGTGAATCAGGCCAGGGAATAAATACACTAGGCAAGCTTCTTAGTAAAGCACTAAAAGATACGGGATTTGGGATCTTTGCATACAGAGAGTATCCATCATTGATAAAGGGAGGATTTGCTTCATACCAGGTAGATATTTCCTCTAAAGAAATTGCTTCATCTTCAGCTAACTGTGATATATTGGCCGTTTTAGATGAAGACGCAATGCACCAATATATTCAATCATTGAATATGGGAGGAATAGTTCTTTACGATGACAAAGAGATAGCATTTACAGCTGATGAGAAGAAATATGTAAAGGAAAAGAATATATCTCTGATATATATTGATACTGTTAAAATAGCTCTGGATAACAGAGGGAATGAGATAATGGCAAATGTTGTAATGCTTGGAAGCATTTGGAGAGTGTTAGGAGTAGAGGTAAAACCATTAGAGAGAGTAATTAGGAAATACTTTGCGAAGAAAGATGTCGATATTGAAGCTGAAGTAAGATGTCTAAAAGGTGGATTCGATGCTAAGGAGATAGGAGATATATCACTGAGTAGTAAGTTGGTAAAAAGAATTAAGGGATGGAGTAAGTCAAAACTTCTTACAGGTAATGATGCGATAGCACTTGGAGCAATAGCAGCAGGCTGTAGGGCCTACTACGCATATCCAATGACTCCAGCTACCTCAATACTTGAGGTACTAGGGAATACATACAAAGAGACAGGGATACTAATAAAGCAGGCAGAGAGTGAAATTACAGCAGCTCAAATGGTATTAGGAAGCATGTACATGGGAACTAGAGCCATGACAGCTACCTCGGGAGGTGGTTTCGATCTAATGACAGAAACCATATCATGCTCTGGAATGTCTGAAACTCCATTTGTCGTGATATTAGCTCAACGTAATGGGCCAGGAACAGGTGTTCCAACATGGACAGGTGCAGGAGACTTAAGAGTAGCTCTTGGCTGTGGTCATGGAGAGTTCCCAAGGTGTGTACTCTCTGTAGGTGATCCAAGCGAGTGTTTTGAACTAACACAGAAAGCCTTTGATATTGCTGAGAAATATCAGATACCCGTAATACTACTTACTGAAAAACAGGTAGCAGAATCAATATTCAATATCTCTAAATTGCCTAAAACTGAGAAAGTAAAAAGATATTTTAAAGAAGGTAAAACAAGATACGAAGTAACCGAGAGTGGCATATCACCCAGGTGGATACCAAGTAGTAAAAATGTACCGTATCTTTCAACTAGTGATGAACATCTTGAAGATGGAACTAGTACAGAGAATGCAGAAAGTGTATCTGAAATGATGGGGAAGCGCTCAAGGAAACTCTCTACTCTCTACAAAGAGATTCCTGAACCCGAATACTTTGGTAGTAGTAAACCAGAAATAGTGTTTGTGGGTACAGGTAGTGTAAAGAACTGTATCCTTGATGCCCTAACTAACCAAAACAGAGAGGTAGGATATCTGCACTACAAATATATATATCCTCTTAGAACAGATACTCTCGAAAAACTGTATGAGGAAGAAGTTAGATTAATTTCAGTTGAAAACAACCAGACAGGACAGCTTACAGACCATATCCTAACTGAATCAGGTATTGAGATAGTGGAGAAGTTGCTTAAATTTGATGGAAGACCCTTCTTTGTAGAAGATATTTTAGATTTCCTTAGCCAAGAATGAAGACAAAGATAACTGATTACAATACAGCACAAAATCCTTCCTGGTGTCCTGGATGTGGTAACTTCGCAATACATACCGCACTTAAGAAAAGTTTAACAGACCTCAACATATCTCCCAGGGAAGTTATGATATCCTTTGATATTGGATGTAATGGAAATGGTGCTGACACAGTAGGGGGGTATAGGTTCAAGGGATTACATGGCCGATCTATACCATTAGCTGTAGGAGCACATCTTGCTAACAGAAGATTTACTGTAATTGCTGATATAGGGGATGGAGGAGTACTTCATGAAGGGATAGAGCATTTAATACACGCAGTTAGATCAAATTACAACATTACCGTTCTAATACATAACAATCAAAACTTCGCACTAACCACTGGACAGGCTACTGCTACTACCCAAAGTAAGAAAAGAATGTATGCACTACCTGACGGTAAACCTGAAAACTCACTCAGTATTGCAAACCTTGTACTAAGTCTCAACCCCTCCTTCTATGCTAGAGGTTTCTCTGGAGATCCTCTTCACCTAAGTGAGATCGTAAAGGCAGGTATAAAGCACAAGGGTTTGAGTGTTGTAGAGGTAATGCAGATATGCCCTACGTATAACCCGGAGTGTAATATTGAGTGGTTTAATTCAAAGATCAAAAAGACTGAAAAAACAGAAGAACTAGATAAAGCATTAGGATTAGTGAATAACCCTGATCATCTCTACACAGGAGTCATATATCAAAATAGTAAGATGCCAGACTTCTACAGCAAACTTGAGAACAGAAAGAACAGGAAACGAGAATTAGTAGACGAGGTTAGATCGTACAGCATTAAGAATATATTAAAACATTTTGATTAACATGAAAGAAAATATAATATCTCCTAAAAGCATAGCAGTTGTAGGTGTTTCAAAAGAGGAAGAGAAGATTGGAACAGTCATATTTAACAATATATTAGATGGAGGATATAAGGGGAAGCTCTTTCCAGTTAACCCTAAGTACAAAAAGATAGGGAGTAAGGTATGCTTCCCAGATATTGTTTCAATAAAAGATAAAGTAGATCTTGTATGTATTGTAATACCATCACAATTCGTTGAAAGTGTGGTTGACCAATGTATAGAGAAGAAAGTTTCTACTGTGCTAATAATCTCAGCTGGTTTTAAAGAAACAGGTGAAGAGGGTAAGAAGTTGGAAGAACGTATATCAAGTAAGCTTAAAGATGCGAATATAAGATTAATTGGACCCAACAGTTTAGGATATATTAACAACAATGCTAACCTAAATCTCTCATTTGCTAGATGTGTACCTCTAAAAGGGAACGTAGCTTTCATATCTCAATCTGGAGCATTCTGTACTGCAATACTAGATATGGCATGTAAAGATAACGTGGGGTTCTCAAAGATAATATCCATTGGAAACAAAGCAGATGTATCAGAGAATGAATTAATAGAGTATCTACAAAAAGACAAAGATACAGAAGCTATTGCACTGTATCTAGAAGACTTTGATGATGGTAAGGACTTTGTAGAAATTGCTCAAAGATCTTCTAAACCCATGGTCATTGTAGCACCTGGATGCTCAGAGAAAGCAAAACAAGCAATAGCATCACACACCGGATCATTAGCCACATCATATGATACAACCCTTGCAGCAATCGAGAAGGGTAATCTAATTAAGGCCGAAAATTCTGAAGAACTTTTTGATATAGTTAAACTAGTTGCATACAAACGATTCCCCGTTAATAAGCGAGTTGCAATAGTAACCAATGCGGGAGGTCCTGGAATAATAGCTACTGATTTCATTGAAGTATTTAATCTAGAGCTTGCTCAATTGAGCGAAGAGAGTACAGAGAAACTCAAATCTGCCCTTCCAGTTGCTGCTAGTGTTAAAAACCCCATAGATATTCTTGGCGATGCAAAAGCAGATCGATACGAGCAGGCAATTACTACAGTCATAGAAGATAAGAACGTTGACTCTGTGCTAGTAATTCTTACCCCCCAACTTATAACCGATATTGCAGGAACAGCAGAGTGTAT
>CAYVBS010000012.1:5325-16205 GCA_964449955.1 uncultured Candidatus Saccharibacteria bacterium
GTACACTTACATCTTACAGAAGAGGTAGAAGTTCTTGATGACAAGGTAGCAATTGAGATAGTGAAAGAGTTTGAAATAGATACGCCTAAGCAGATGATAACTCCAAGCATTGATGAAGCTATTGAATTTGCCGTTACACATTTCCCTGTAGCCATCAAAGCAACTGCCAAAGATCTTGCACACAAAACAGACTTTAAAGGATTGTTTCTGGATATAAGGACAGTGTCTGAACTAGAGAGTAAGTTTGAAGAGCTATCTAAAAACATAGAGAGTGTTACAGGAACACACAGTCCAGAGATTCTCATTCAGGAAATGATAGATCCTAAGGCAGAGTTCTTTGTAGGCGCTAACAGAGAGGGTAGTGTAGATATATATGAACCCAATGGTCATGGATTTGGACACTTAATAGCATTAGGGCAGGGAGGAATATACACTGAAGTTTACAAGGACATTGAACATATATTGGTTCCTGAGACCAAACAGAATATAGAGCGAGCACTGAATGAGACCAAGATCTCTAAGATAATAGATGGATATAGAGGAAAGCCTCCACTTGCGAAGAAGGAATTAGTTGAACTAATAGATAAGGTTCAAAGAATGTTAGTAACGTATCCTGAAATAGTAAGTATTGATATCAACCCTGTTATTCTCACGGGAGAGAGAGCATGTGCTGTAGATGTAAAGATATATATTAAGAAGTAGTATTAAGAAGCTGTTTGACTTCATCAATATCGTTCCAAGGATACTCTATCTGACCAAAACAGAGAGACGTCTCATGAGCCTTACCAGTAACTATTACAAGATCTCCTTCCTGAGCTAATTTAATACCCCTCCTTATACTCTCCCTTCTTACCTCAACATCTCTTGTATCATCATCAAAACGGATCAACTCACTCTCACTTCTTCCTCCCTTTCTCCAACCCTCCTCAATTTGATCGTTGATCTCTCTCAAACTCTCTAATCTTGGATCCTCTGCAGTAAGAATAGTAATATCAGCTAACCTGTTAGATATTTCACCCATGACGGGTCTTTTGTAGAAATCCCTATGTCCTGCACAGCCAAAGATATGAATCACCCTTCCCTTAGTAAGCTGTTTTGCCGAAGTAAGCACACTCTCTAGAGAATTGGGAGTATGAGCATAGTCAACAATTACTACAAACGGATCTTTCTGTATTACCTCCATTCGACCCTTAATAGTTTCAAATGAAGCAATACTGGAAGCGATATCACTCAAAGACACTCCCTCTAAAAATTTTACTACACCACTAGCAGCTAAAAAGTTACTTACATTGTACTCTCCAAGTATTGGAAGCTTAGTAAGAACAGATTCACCCTTACTAGTAAGTTGAAAAGATATACCATCACCCAGCACTTCAATATCTGAAGCATATATATCAGCTTGTTCTTCCTTACTGTACTCTACAAAAGTATGAAGCTCTTTAAGCTTAGAAAAACTTCTCTCATCATCCCTATTCAATACTACAATACTCTCTACCTTTGTATGCTTAGTGATAAGGAGTGATTTAGCAGCTAGAAGATTCTCCCAGCTTTTGTGATAGTCCAAGTGCTCTTCTGTAACATTAGTATATGCTACAGCATCAAACTTCAGTCCCATTATCCTTCCCTGTATCAAGCCATGAGATGTAGTCTCGAGAATAATGTGAGAGCACTCTTCCTCTTGGGCTCTTTGTATAAGGTTAAATATCTCCTGCGAAGTAGGGGTGGTTGTATGAAAACCAGTATCAATATCCATCTCTCCAATCTTGGCAGAAACAGTAGTAACAAGTGCAGGCTTAAAACCGTTCTCCTTTAATATGTAATATATCATTGTAGCAGTAGTAGTCTTTCCATCTGTACCAG
The DNA here is from genome assembly GCA_964449955.1 of uncultured Candidatus Saccharibacteria bacterium. Classification (GTDB taxonomy): domain Bacteria; phylum Patescibacteriota; class Dojkabacteria; order SC72; family SC72; genus CAYVBS01. Next base: position 7,186 of record CAYVBS010000012.1, read on the forward strand.
TCACTGCAATATATTTCATCTTACTCTGGTCTACTTGATAGAGAGGTGCTATCTCAGACTCTACAAAAGCTTTCAACTCCCTCTCATCAAACATATTGGATTCATAATCCTCCAATATCTTGTGATACATCTCACCCACCTCCCAGCCAGGAATATGGGTATTTGCATCTTGGATAGGTTTCTGTATCTTTTGAGGCAAATCATTTGAATATATGTATGCATCAGTACTAAACTTCTCATCCAAAGCAGGATTGTCATAGGTAATCTTTGCTCCCAGCCTTTCTAGATCTTCACACCTTTCATTCTTTTTTAAATCATACCCATACACATCCTTACCCAGTAAAAGCAGAAACTTTGTAATGTAGTAAGCACCCTTACCACCAATTCCAAGTACTGTTACACTTTTCATATCTCTGTAGTTCATTCTACTTTTTTACTAAATTAAGCATAGGTAAGATATCTTTAAGATCCCCAGCACTTGCAAGTACTGCAATCCAGCTATCATCAAAATTACTCTCTGTAAGTCTTAATGCTGTATTTTCAAAAGATTTAGTTAATTGAATATCAATATCCGGATTAGAATTAGACATATATTGTACAAACTCTTCTTCTGAGATCATACTTCTCTGCTCCTCACTTTCTCTTTTAGGAGAGAATATGTTAGGAATATATACCATATCAGCATTAGAGATAGCCTTTGCAAAATCATCTTTGAATGAAAAAGATCTTTCAAAACTATGAGGCTGCCATACTAATACAACTCTTTTCTCTGGAAACTGAGACTTGGCTCCCTGTATACATGATTCTATTTTTTTTGGATTATGAGCATAGTCGAGGAATACCTTCATTCCATTAAGAGTCTCTCCCTGATATTCAAATCTAGATGCTACACCAGGGAAATTAGAAAAGTTAGGAGAAATGTTCAAAGCTTTGGCTACTCCATATGCTCTAGATAAGTTCTCAAAGTTATGACTTCCATACAGATTTTCAACTGAAGTATTAATATCAATATCTTTAACATCTACAAAGTTAATATTAGAAAGCTTACTTAGCACATCACTCTCATTCTTACCACTACTATCCATTACAATTGATCCTGTTGTGTTGCTCAAGAACTCTACAAAAGCACTGTTGTAATCATTCTGATCCTTGTAGTAATCTGTATGATCTAGATCAATGTTAGTAACTACAGAAATATATGGAGTAGGGGCCCTGTCTAGAAACTGTCTCTTGTATTCACACGCCTCTATCACTAAATATTCACTACTTGGATCGTAGTTCCAGCTGGTATTTAGGTCAAGGATTCGGTCTCCAATTATGAAATTAGGTGTTCCCAAATTATTCTTGAACAACCATACGATCAGTGCACTAGTAGTAGTCTTGCCATGTGTACCGGCAACAGCGATAACTTTAAAAGATCTGCTAACTAAACCAGTCAACTGCCCTATCGTAATTGCAGGGATATTCATCCTCTGTGCAGCATCACATTCAGGATTACCTGGTATGGGACCATTGGGATATACAACCAGATCAATATCTGAAGATATATATCTAGCATCATGACCACCCTCATACAGCACGCCTCTCTCTATCCACTTTCTTGCCTCTTCATTCTCCTGATCGATCTCAGATGCTGTAACATGAAGACCTCTTTCAATGAGGAAGTTAGCACAGAAACTATTAAACCCAGATGTAATACCGATTAGGTGAACTCTTTTTAGCTGACCTATGTCAATGTTTAAAGCTTCCTCTCTACTTAACATACTTAAAGTGATTTAACTAAATTAACAAATTGCTTTCCCCTATCAAACTCATTGGCAAACATATTAAAACTAGCAGCAGCAGGACACAGAATTACCATATCTCCCTCATCAGCCAACTCATATGCTTTCTTTACTGCACTTTCAAACTCTCCATACAAACCGTGTACATCTAAATCAGAGGAAAGATACTCTTTGATCTTTTCAGAGGCAGATCCTTCCAGAAGAACTAAACTCTTTAGATATTTCTTCATATCAGGTATTACCCTACTGTAATCAAGTCCTTTGTCTTCACCTCCTGCTATCATTACGATCTTTCCTCTGTTCTTCTCTCCAAATCGCTCGAACATTGAAAGCATAGCTTCAATGGAAGTAGCGGTAGTATCATTGTAAAACCTAATACCATCTAACTCACGTATTAATTCCTCTCTACCCTCAACCCCTTTAAAGGTGGAAAGCACCTTCAATATGCTCCTATCTGAGACATTGTATATCTTAGCTACAGCATATGCCCCTAATATATTGTAAAGATTGTGTGTACCATCTAGTAGCAGATCCTTTATCTCTAGTACTTTGTTTCCAGATGAATATATTGTTAAAGAGTCCTTGTCTAAGAAGTACTTGGCATTCATGTCTAGCAAGGAAAAGGTAATTACAGATCCTTTTGCCTCCTTAGTGAACTCTTTTGTAACCCCATTATCTACATTAACAACCAAGTGATCTGTACTACCCTGATTAAGAAAGATCATCTTTTTGGAATTGATGTAATCATCCATATCTCTGTGCCAGTTCAAATGATCTTGATATATATTGGTAACAACAGCAACATTTGGAGATATTTTACTCTCTCCCATACCATCTAACTGAAATGAGGATATCTCTAGTACTGCAATACTGGTATTTTTAAGAGAGTCTAACTCCCTTAAAGCACTCTTACCAATATTTCCTCCAAGAAAGACTCTCTCTCCATATTCAGCTTTAAGAAATTCATAGATGAGCGTAGTTGTTGTAGATTTACCTCTTGTACCTGTAACACCGATAATGGGGCAGGGTGCTAATTGATGGAAAAGAGCCATCTCCATTACAATCTCCTTCCCAGCATCTCTAGCTATCTTTAACCACTCATTGTCGGACTTAATGGCAGGGTTTCTAACAATGATATCATTCTCTAGAAAGTCTTCTTTGATATGGCCACCTAAGTGAAGAGTAATACTCCCCTTATACCTATCAAGCTTCTCTAATGTCTCAGAAAGCTGTTGCTGTGTCTTACCATCTGTGATAGTGACTAGTGCACCATTTTTAAGAAAGAACTCAGCCATACCAAGGCCACCATCATTAAGACCTAATCCAAATATTAATACCTTTTTACCTGTATATCTGTTTTGCATGTTTACTGAAATGTTTTAAGAAATTCTCTAAGCTCATCCCTGTACTCATCACGCTCCATAGCGAAAGAGAGAGAAGCCTTGAGGTAATTGAGAGGATCCCCTGTTGTTAACCATTTACCATCTACACTCTTAGAATATACATCCTTAATATTACAGAGCTGATCTAGTGCATATGAGAAGAACAGCTCACCATTGTGAAGTACATTGGGATCCAAGTGTTTGAATATTTCATAATCAACGATATATCGTCCGTATGAAGCTAGAAGAGATGGTGTCTCTTCTACAGATGGTTTCTCTAATACTGTATCTACAATCTGCTCATCCTCATCCTTAAATTTAACCATACCATACTTTACAACCTCTTCCTTTTCCACTAACTGTGTAGCGATAGCACCACCAGTGTTTGGATTTTCAACTAACTTCTCTTCATAGAGCTGTTTTAATTGACCAATACCAGAAACTTTAGAAAGCACTAAGTCATCACCATACATTACAGCAAATGGTTCACCCTCTGATATCCATGGTTTAGCAGCTAACACTGCAGAGCCACTACCGTATGGCAGTGCTTTGTTCTGCCTAACACAGGTAATATTAGCTTTACCAAACACCTCTTCAAACCTTTTGTATCTCTCCTCTTTACCAGTTCTCTCTAAGAAAGCCTCTAGATCTGGCCTACTATCAAAGTAATCCTCAACCGGATTGTTACCAAAAGAGGTTACAAGTATTACATTGGTAATACCCCCATCTATACATTCCTTTACTAATTCATGAATGATGGGAACCTCTAGAAGGGGAAGCATTGGTTTAGGAATACTTTTACATACGGGTAGAAATCGGGTAGAGTATCCTGCTGTAACAATGACTGCTTTCTTTACTTGCATATGTATATATAGGTCAAAAGTTAGTATTTACTTTACCATATCTTAAATATTTGTAATACAGGCATCAACAAATCCTAAAAATATGGGATGAGGTGCTAAGAATCTACTTTTAAGCTCTGGATGATACTGGGTAGCTAGAAAGAATGGATGAGACTTCCTGTTCAGCTCAACTGCTTCAACTAGAGTACCATCTGGACTTGTACCAGATATTACAAAGCCTTTCTCTTCAAATCTCTGTCTGTACTCATTGTTAAACTCATACCTATGCCTGTGTCTCTCCTGAACTATTGGAAGTGAATCAAACAGTTCATTACTGTACTTTGTATACATACTTTCAAGCAAACTACCCTCCCTGATCTTACATGGCCATGCACCCAATCTAATGGTGCCTCCAAACTTACCATCTTCGAGATTCTTCTTCTGTTCTTCCATCAGATGAATTACAGGATTCCCTGTATTAGGATCTACCTCCTGCGAATTAGCATCAGTAATACGCAATACATTTCTAGCATACTCAATGGTAGCCATCTGCATACCGTAACAGAGACCAAGGTAGGGGATCTTACTCTTTCTAGCTATTTCAATTGCCAATATCTTCCCCTCTGCACCTCTACTACCCCATCCTTGTGGTACCAGTATTCCATCCATACTCTTTAACTTCTTTTGAAGTTTGGGCTCATTCTTTAAGTTATCTGCCACTATCCAATGTATTTTAGCCTTAATATTCTTCTCCCAGCAGGCGTGGTTAATCGCTTCAATTACAGATACATATGAATCTTTAAGATCATATTTACCACTTTTGTAATATTTACCTACGATACCGATATTTACCTCTTTCTTAAGATTCTTGATTCTCTTCATCTTGCTCTCCCAGTTAGAGAGTAACTGAGTGTTCTTAGGTTTAATACCTAACTTCTTAAGAATATTCTTACCGATATTAAACTTCTCAAAAGTAACTGGAATATCATATATACAGCTAGTATCATGAGCAGGAATAATGAACTCTTGAGCAACTAAACAGTACCTAGAGAGCTTCTCTCGTCTAATATCATCAATGGGAGTCTTGGATCTAGCAATGAGGAAATCAGGAAGAATACCATGTCCGTTAAGAAGCTGTGTAGAGATCTGAACAGGTTTGCTCTTCATCTCACCCAAAGTACCAGGAACAGGTAGGTAGGAAACATGAATATGCAATACATCGTCAGGAGCTTGAGCCTTCATCATCTTGTTAGCCTCAAGGAACAATCCATTGCCAATCTCTCCCACAGTACCACCAATCTCAATGATCGTAATATCTGCTTTGCTCTCCTTGGCTACATTCTTTATCCAAGTCACTATCTCATCAGGAACATGGAAATCCATACTGACCCATTTACCATCATATGCTAAAGATCTCTCATCTTGGATTACTTTCTCAAGCACTGCACCACATGTCATAGAGTTGGGTCTGGAGAATGATTCATTCACAAATCTTTCATATGTACCAATATCCATATCTGTTTCAAAACCATCTTCCAGTACGAAGGTCTCTCCATGTTCTAAGGGATTCATAGTGCCAGCATCCACATTTAAATATGGATCTGCCTTTATCATTGTAACTTTCTGACCGTAGGACTTAAGAAGAAAAGCTATTGAAGCAGCTGAAATACCCTTTCCAATTCCAGAAATGACTCCACCTGATACAAATATGTATTTAGACATAGATATGATAACTGAGGTTATTAGATAGCGTATCTAGCATTAACTGCTTTGTCAAATGTTTCATTTCCTAAATATTTGTCTCGCTATTACTTTGGATATATACTGATACTATATGAAAGAAGATATCGGACACAGTAGTGAGTTGGTAGAACAGACACTCCTTAAAGAGATATATGAACTCACTTCAAACAAGTGGGAGACGATAACAGTTGATGACCTTAATAGCTGTATCTGTGCTTACGCTGAGAAGGAAGATAGTGTCTTAATGAAGATAGATGAGGAAAGTGATAGAAGAGAGATAGAGATTGTTCATCTGTTTGCTCTGTTTAAACTTATACAGAAGGATTACCTGGAAAGCTTTAACAAGGAAGTAAAAAGAATTGTGTTAGATCATGAGCTGTTAGTAGAACCTTACTACAGACCTGACTTACAAGATGAGAACCAGCCAATACTAGGTATACCTATGGAAAATGATACTAAGCTTGTACTGTATGAAGATGGAGGCTCTATATATTTCAGAGAAGATGAAGCTAGTACACCCTCTTTTTAGACAAGCTGTTCCACTCCTCAATCAGCTTCTGTGTTTCGCTTGCCTCTATTCTTTCCATTTCTAAACCCTGATTGTTACCCTTGTCATCATCAAAACCCATATTTAAAGCATCCTTGTACGTATTACCGTAGTACACCCTCTTTATCTTAGCCCAGTTAATAGCGGCTTCGCACATCTTACATGGCTTACCAGTCGTATACAGCTCACAGGAAGAAAGATCAAAGCTTCTTAACTTTCTACTAGCTACTCTAATTACGTTGATCTCTGCATGACATGTAGCATCCCGTTTTCTCAAAACAGTATTACAACTCTTAGCAATTACCTTACCATCTTTAACAATCACAGCTCCAAATGGACCACCATAACCATGCTTCATACCCTTATGAGCCTCCTTAATTGCTATCTCCATATATTCATTCATCTATATCTCTCTTTTAAAATCAATTCCATCAGCATGAACCTTCTTACCTGTTCTTCCTAGATCATGCTCATATCTAGAAGCAAAGTCTTTGTATTGAAGAACCCTTTTCTTCCTCTTCTTAAGATCATACCTTCCTACCATACCAGGACCATTGATACATCCACCTTCACAGTTAAGAATATCTAGGAATTTGTATTTCTTGTAATATCCATCCTTAAATCCATCCAATACTTTCTTTACATTCTTCATTCCATCTGTAACTAAAATATCTTTCTTGTTAAGGATCTTAGAGTAGTTAAGAGTAGATGAGAGACCCCCTGAGAGTGGATATATCTTAGTGTAATCATTGTAGAACCTATCAAATGTAATACAGTACTTGTTCTCTGTGATCTCTTCTGGGATATTCTTCTCTAAGAACAGTTGATCTAACTCTTTAAATGTAAGCGCTTCATCTATGAATCCCAGCTCCTTAGCTTCAAGCTTTTTGGTGATACATGGTCCTACAAATACAACCTTGTGATCAGGAAAGAACTTTTTACATATTAATCCCATACTACCCATTGGAGAGTGAACTGGTACTAGATTCTTAACTAGATGGGGATACTGAGTACGTATTAGATTAACCAATGTAGGACATGGTGAAGCTATCCATGTTCGGTCATTCTTTTCTTTGAGTAGTTCGTAGTAAGCAAGATTGGTCATCTTAGCTCCGAATGTAATTTCTATAACTTTTTCAAATCCTAATGCTCTTAGTCTGTAAACAATCTGAGGATATTCATACTCTGCAACGAATGAAGGAGCTAGCATGCATAGGTATTTTGTATCTGTTTTGAATTCCACTCTCTATACTACCTCATTTAAAACTTTTTAATCAATGAATTTTATGTTAAATTATCTTATGCAACTACTTACTGCCAAAGAAAGAGTAATATCAATATTAAAACTGGATACCATATTTCTCTTTTCAATATATCTTTTAGCATTTCTCATTCCTACATACTTTGGTAAACCTCAGTTACTCATTGGAAGTATTGTTAATTTCCTAATTGCTTTTACTGTATTTAAATACGGTCTTAAGAAGAGTATTCCTGTACTAGTTCTTCCCTCAACTTCTACATTTCTAACAGGAATACTCTTTTCAGGTGCTACTCCTTTCATACTGTATTTGATCCCCTTCATTGTAATATCCAATTTAATACTTGCATTCGTTCTTAGTAAAAAGAAGAGTGTGTTAGGAGTAGTACTAGCTTCAATCCTTAAAGCTGTATTTCTTTTTACAGTAGTAAACATATTAATGAACTTAATTGGTTTACCTGAAGTATTCCTAACATCTATGGGATATATACAGTTAGTTACTGCTTTAATTGGTAGTGGGGTTGGTTTACTTGCTTTTTCATACAGAAAAAGACTTAGTACAAAGGCATAACGTTAATATGCTTGACAAATTTTCAGAGAGTGTATAGCTTGTAGTAAAGATGCTACTAGAAGCTTTGATACATATCTAACTTTTTGGTCGCCCTTAGGATATGTTGAGCTCATGGCGAAACCGATCTAAGTTAGTTCTTTAACTGCTTAGGTTGGTAATTTTTTCAATTTAAGTAGGTTAATTAAATTTTAATCTTTGTAAGATGAGTAAAATCTTATCAGGTTTTATTGGCCTATTCTTAGTAGTAGGAGTAGTAGCTGGAGTAGGTTATGCTTTGTTTACAGACACAGCCTCTATCCAAGGTGTAACAATCGGAACTGCTACGCCAGGTTTACAAATTTGTCACCACAAAGATAATGTCGCAGACCCAGCAATAGGATGTGGGGAGAGTATTCCATTCCCTGATGATAATCCCTTTGGCCCTCTTGTCCCTGGAGGTGGAGATTATGCAGAGTTCCATTTAAAAAATCTTAGTGATGGTATGGATGGGGATCCATTAAACTTGGCCATAGTAGCTCAAATAACTACTGCAGGAGGCAATTGGAATTTACTAAAAGATGCCATTGAAATGAGATTCTGTGAAGATGATCCTGTTGAGCAATCCCATGCATGCGTGCCAGGAACTCAAACACCTTGGTATACGTTGTCAGAATGGAACACACAAGCTAGAAAAGTTACAACACTTAATCAAGGAGATGAGACAAAATTCTTAGTTCATTTAAGAATGGGCTCTCAATATGACAATACATATTCAGAAAAAGAGATCAGCGATATGAATATTGTGTTTACCGGTACTCAACTACCATAACCTTGTGTTCATTAAAGTAGCATAGCTATACTATGCTACTAACTATGAATATAAAGAAAATAGTAAAAGTAATAGAATGGATAAT
>CAYVBS010000013.1:0-13051 GCA_964449955.1 uncultured Candidatus Saccharibacteria bacterium
ATGGTCGGGGAGACAGGACTTGAACCTGCGGCCTCTGCGTCCCAAACGCAGCGTTCTAGCCAACTGAACTACTCCCCGGTAAATAAGGAGATTTTAACATATGTTTGTAAAATAAAAAAGGAGAGATTTAATCTCTCCTTTTAGTATTGCAGTAAAAGATATACTACTCTAATGCACTCATTAGCTTTAGAGCGTACTCTGATATTACAGGGATATCAAACCTCTCACCCTGTGAAGCTTTAATCATACCCAAAACTATCAATACAGTTATCCCTAACCAAATGATCCATCCAAAGAAGACTGCTATTACCCAAAGAATGCTAAGCAAGATAGATATTACTATTGAAACAGCACCAAGGATAGTGTACTGAGCTGCATAGTATCTGACGAAAGTATCGTTCTTTTCTACGAAGAGTAGAATTAAACCTACAACTGGGATACATGCAAGTATAGCCATTGTTTTGTTTTCCTCCTTAAAGCTAACCTCGTTCAATGAATATACTTTTTTTGCCTTTTTCTCTTCCATTTATGAGAGATACTTATTTTATATACCTCCAGTATATATATGTTCTTAAAATACTTCAAGGGTATACTACAGGGCGTTGACTAGTATACCTCCAATGGTATACTAGAGTATTAAGTTGAGTATACCGCAAGTATGGATACAACTTTGACAGATAAACAGGAGAATGTTCTTAGAGTAATTAGGAGTTACTTTCTAGAGTACGGATACGCTCCATCGCTGGGGGAGCTTCAGAGTTTACTAAATATTACAACTAAAAGAGGTGTTGTAAGTCATCTGGAGGCGTTGGAAAAGAAAGGCTTTATAATTAGGACTAGCGAGCCAAGGGGTATACAGATCTTAGATGAATTAGAAGAACCAGTATACGAGTATCTTGTTGGTATACCTATCCTAGGATATGCAAATGCTGGTACTCCACTCGTTTCTGCAGAAGAGGAGAATTTGGGTATTCTTAAATTAGATCCTGCACTGGTTGGTAAGAAAGAAAATCTTTTTGGATTGATTGTTAAGGGAGATTCTATGAATATGTGTAGTATTGATGGGCAGATGCTTGAAGATGGTAACTATATTATCATACAGAAGGGTGTTGAATTCGAGAATGGTGATACCGTGCTTGCTGTTTTGGATGGAGGGGCTACTGTAAAAAATATTCAGAAGAATGATGACATGGTCATCCTTTATCCTCAGTCCAGCAATCCAATTCACAAACCCATATATCTTGATGTAAATAGTGATGCTTTTGTTAATGGAAAAGTGGTAAAGGTGTTGGAAAATCCTAACAGGTAAAAGCTACTCCCTTATCTCTACATGTTCAACGAAGGGAGAGATAGCCTCCTTTATCTTTTGTAATTCCTTCTGTGTAAAAGAATTAGTTCTGTTCATATCGGGTTTAATGGTTTTACCTGGTCTAAAGTTCTGGATGTAGTATACCTTTGCTCCTTTTATCAATTTCCCTATTTTTTTTGCTGAAGCAGGGCTATGTATACCCTTTACATAGGTAGTCCTAAATTCGTAGTCTTTGCCAGATCCCATTATCAATGATATCGATTGTTTAATATTTTCATAATTAATTTGTTCTTGGAGAACCTGTCTGTACATCTCTTCTTCATATTTAACATCCATAGCCCAATAATCAACCAGTCCCTTTTTGATCAGTCGTTCTACCACATCGGGTTTAGTACCGTTTGTATCCAACTTAATTAGCAAGTTAATTTCTTTAAGTTTCACTATAAAAGCTTCTAAGTCTTTTTGTATAGTGGGTTCCCCTCCTGTAATGACCAAGGCATCGAGAAGACCCATCCGCTTCTTTAAATGGTCATATATCTCTTTCTCGGAGAAAAGTCTCTCTTTAGTGCATGGTTGTGTTACTAGCTCTGGGTTATGACAGTACTCACACCTCAAGTTACAGCCGTATGTAAATACCATAGCTGCTAATTTACCTGGATAGTCCAGGAGAGTAGATTTTTGAAATCCTGCAATTAACATTTACTTAACAGTAAAGGTAGTTCTGTCTGCGAACTCTGCCTGTTTTCCAAGATTCCACTGATTAACAGGCCTAATATATCCTACAACTCTGGAGTATACCTCGCATCTTTGTCTTACAACTTTCTTAGTCATTTAAATAAGTGTTAATATATTAAATAGATTCTTCAAATGTCATGCCGTCAATATATCCACTCTCGGCATCACACTTTGGACAGTATTCATACTCACCAGCTAAGTAACCATGGATAGGGCATATACTAAAAGTTGGAGTAAGTGAAAAGTAAGGTAACTTGTAATTCTCTGCGACTCTTTTCACAAAATGTCTAACACTCGCAGCAGAGGGCATACGCTCACCTAGAAATATATGTAGTACAGTTCCTCCAGTATACATACACTGGAACTCATCCTGTTTATCCAATGCTTCAAAGATATCATCAGTAAAACCGACGGGTAGTTGTGAAGAGTTGGTATAGTAGGGGTTTCTCGATTTAGTCTTACCAATATCTGAGGCAGCAATAATGTCATTACCAAATTTCTTTTTATCAGCTTTTGCAAACCTGTATGTAGTTGATTCTCCTGGAGTTGCTTCTAAGTTGAAAAGTTGATCTGTTTCAATTTGATAGTCCATCAACTTCTCTCTCATATGCTCCATAACTTCAAGACCAAACGTTTTACCCTCTTCTGTTGTAATATCCCTGTCTTTTCCTAGAAGATTTACCAATGCTTCATTCAAACCTAATATACCAATGGTATTAAAGTGATTCTTAAAGTACTCACCAAACCTTTCTTTAATATCTTGTAGATAAAACTTAGAGTAAGGGTAGAGCCCTCCTTCCATGTATCCCTCAACAAATTTTCTTTTGATCATCAAGCTGTCCCTTGCAATGTCCATTAGCTCATCAAGTCTCTTGTAGAAATCATCTTTTGATTTAGCCAAATACCCAATCCTAGGCATATTGATAGTGACAACTCCAACACTCCCAGTTAAAGGATTGGCTCCAAACAATCCACCTCCCCTTCTTCTTAATTCTCTGTTGTCCAATCTCAACCTGCAACACATAGATCTAGCATCATCAGGATTCATGTCTGAATTAATGAAATTGGAGAAGTAGGGTATACCATACTTGGAGGTCATATCCCACAAATATTTGTATTTAGGATTTTCCCAGTCAAAATCTTTTGTTAAATTGTAGGTGGGAATGGGGTATGAGAACAGTCTACCCTGAGCATCGCCCTCCATCATTACTTCACAGAATGCCTTATTTAACATGTCCATCTCCTTCTGAAACTCAGAGTATGTTTCTTTTTGAGGCTCACCTCCGATGATGACGTGCTCATTTGCAAGCATACCGTGAGGTTGCAAATCCATAGTGATATTGGTAAATGGTGTCTGACATCCAACTCTAGTAGGTACATTCATATTGAACAGAAACTCTTGCATCTTCTGTTTTACTTCATCATATGTAAGCTTGTCATACCTAATGAACGGAGCAAGTAAAGTATCAAAACTGGAAAATGCTTGAGCACCCGCTGCCTCATGCTGAAGAGTATAAAGGTAGTTTACACATTGTCCTAGTGCAGCACCAAAATGCTTTGCAGGGGCAGATGAAATCTTACCTGGTACACCAGTAAAACCTTTCATAAGGAGAGCCTGTAAATCCCAGCCACAACAGTAAGTAGCGAGCATTCCCAGATCGTGAATATGAATATCTGCATTAATATGGGCATTGGAAATCTGTTTAGGATATATACTGTAGAGCCAGTAATTAGCCTGCACAGAGCTAGAAATATGATTGTTTAAACCTTGCCATGAATATGCCATATTGCTGTTCTCCTTAACTCTCCAATCCTCCTCTCCGATATACTCCTTAACAAGTTTTTCAGCATCAACCAGAGAGTTAATATTCTTTACCTTGTTTCTTAGATCTATGAAAAGTTCAAATGCAACAGCAGTCTTACCATGACCCATATCCTTTAAAGTTTCTTTAACGGTATCTCCAATCTCTTCAGTAGTAACTACTCTCTTTTTGTTGTATTTACTTTGTATTCTCTTTACAACCTCGTTAGAAACTTCCTCAGCTCTTTCTCTATCATCCCCACCAACACTCTCTGCAGCTTTAAATATTCCACTGGTGATACGAACTGCATCAAATTCAACAACTCTCCCATCTCTCTTCTTGACCTTGAAATTGAAAGTGGCAGGATTCTGGGACTTCGTACGGGACATGGCAGTTTAAATTAATGTTAAATACTAAACTAAATTTTCTATTTCTTTTTTCAAATCATTAACTGTTTCAAAATTCTTGTATACAGAGGCAAATCTCATATATGCAAGCGGATCAAGACTCCTTAACCATTCTAGAACCATACCTCCAATATCTGTAGTTGAAAGAGGTTGGGTACTAACTAGAACTTTTCTTTCGATACCTTCACAGAAATCATCGATCTCATCCTCTGATATCCTGTTTAGATCAACAGCCTTCTTGATACCTTTTTTAAGCTTCTCACAATCAAAATTTTCTAAAGAACCATCTCGTTTAATTATACTTACATCAACCTTTTCAATACGTTCGTATGTTGTATATCTTCTTCCGCACCTTAAACACTGCCTCCTCCTTCTGGTGGAGTGATCTTCATTATTATCTCTCTTGTCTACAACCTTTGATGTTGTACATGCACAGAACGGACACTTCATATACAATATATTGTATTTAGTTATCAAACTTACCCCAACCGGTTGGGTCTGTCAAAATCCTGTAGTGATGTAAAAATGAGTTATTGTTGTTAAAACGTTAAATCACATCTCAAGAACGAATACTATGAGGTAAAATATAATGATATAGGATTAGGAAATATATTAAAATTTAATGTACACTTAATAATAAGTTGGTAACCATTCATAATGGCAAAGAAAGTCCAACGATACAGTAAATACTCTCTAAAGATATTCAATCATAGCTTTGATAATCTCACTGTTAAAACATATGTACTAGGTAACGGACCAAAGAAGGTCTTTCTCTTCTCCCCCATACCACACTCTGGAATGCTAATGGTAAAGTTTTTAGAGGAAGAAATGCTTGATCAACTAACTCTAATATCCTTTGATATACCTGGATGGACAGGTGAAAAGTACTTAGAGCCAGAATATACACCAATATATAAGCTGGTAAACATATCAAAAAGTATCGCTAAATATCTTAAATTGAAAAAGTATTCAGTAGTAGGAATAGAGTACGGAGCTTCCATAGTTACATCTCTTGTAAACAGTGAAGACAGAATTGAATCTGTAGTACTGATAAATCCTGTATTTAAGAGATCATTAGTTTCAAGTAAGTATAGGATGCTATGCAAATTAATAAAGAGGTTGAATCTTGGACAGCTAGTGAAAAACTACTACATATCTCAATTTAGAATTAAAAGTAAGATACTCTTAAGCGATATGTTCGATCAAAGTATATTGAATGTGTATATGCATATGCTCAACAGTATGGATTCCAAAGTGATAGGGGAATCGATATATAGATACTACAATACAGATCTCTCTCTACATCTAAACAGGCTTGTACAAAGTAAACTACTTGTGCTTTACAAAGAAGATCTTTACAATCAGGTAGAATATCTAAGAAGGGTAGTGGGAAGAGAGAACGTAGAAAGCTATCTAATTACTAAAAATGGTTACCCTTTCCAGATAGATACTGAATCTGTAAAAAAAATAGAGAAGTTCTTGTTAGATAAATTGTAAATTCAGAGCAATGGTAGTAACCATGGACCAGTTTGCCAAACTTCGAGATACAGAGCTAAAAGATAGGAAGGTTGTGTGTACTTCAGGCTACTTTGACCCCATTCATCCAGGCCACATATCCTGTATTCGTGAATCCAAGAAGTTTGGTGAAGTACTCGTAGTAGTAGTTAATGGAGATATGCAATGTGTAACTAAAAAAGGTAAGCCTTTTATTTCAGCAAAAGATAGGGCATATGTAGTGGATTCCCTTAAAGATGTTGACTATGTAGTACTGTATGACCATCCAGAAAGACTAGATTCTTGTGAAGCGATAGCGAGTATAAGGCCAGATGTTTTTACGAAGGGTGGAGATCGAGATGCAAAAGCTAATGTTCCAGAAGTAGATATAGTTGAATCGAATGGAGGAAGAGTAGAATACAATGTCGGGGATCCCAAAGTATGGTCTAGTTCAGACTATCTAAAAGATTGGGTCGAATTTTCCAAAGTGAAAGAAGGCTAATATACCTCAATCCCCCCTTTATCTTTCTTTAAATACCCGTATATTGAGTTAGCAGCAACTGCACCCTCTGAAGCAGCTGTAATTACCTGTCTAAACCTGTTAGAAGCACTGGTACAGTCTCCTGCTGCCCATATACCCTCTACACTTGTAGATTGATTTTCATCAACTTTAATATATTTAGAGCTATCAAGCTCCAGGTCTAACTTAATTGGCAAATCTGTACTAGGAGCAGACCCTATCTCAATGAACAATCCATCTACATCTAGATATTCAGAACCATTGTACTCTTTAGAAAGCTTTACTTTTTCTAAATGATCATTTCCTTCCAGACCTATTACTACTGTTGTAAGTAAAATTTCAATATTTTTCTGATTCAATACTTGGTCAATCCACATTGGCTCTCCCTTAAGCTCAGTACCACGATAGATGATATACACCTTCTTAGCTACATCAGCGAGCATTGTAGCTGCCATGGTAGCAGCATTACTACCTCCTACTACAGCAACGACCTTGTTTTTGTAAAAAGCTGCATCACAGGTAGCACAGTAGGACAAACCTTTTCCTAGGAATTTGTTCTCATTGGGTAATGCTAACTTGTTTCTAGCAGTTCCAGTTGCAATTATTACAGTCCTAGCCAAGTATTCATTCTTTCCATCGGTAAGCACTTTGAAAATATCTCCATCTTTCTTAATATCTACTACACTCTCGAAGGAAGACTCTCCTCCAAGAGTCTTTGCCTGTTCCTGGAACTTCATTCCCAGTTCTATACCACTGATATCAGATACACCTGGATAGTTACACACCTTGTGAGCTTCTGATATAGTTCCTCCTATCATTTTCCCAAAAACAATATTCTTCAGTTTGTACCTGCTAGCATAGATACTTGCAGAGTACCCAGCAGGACCGCTACCAACTATTGCAATGTCATATATATTCGAGTTATTCATAGCATGAAGACATGTAAATAATTTATACAGCATATATTTTACCACATCTTTACACATTTACTGTTTTTAATTGAGTTTTCCTGCTATTATCTATTAACAAATTTCATACAACTGCCAAATGGAACCCATATCTTTCTTTTACAAAGCAGAGAATAGTCCCTCAAAGGACAAGAACATATTAGTTGGAGAAACTGTATATATTGTAGGACATGAGAAACCGGACTTAGATTCAATTGCATCTGCTTTAGGTTATCAAATGTACAGACACTCACAAGGTGATTTCAATTACATAGCAATATATTGTGGAGATATTAACCCTGTAACAGAATGGGTATTTAAGAAGTTCAAAACTCAGCTTCCGATGCAGGTTCCAAATGTCTCTGGAATGCAGTTGGTACTAGTGGATCACTCTGATCCAGAAAGTCGACCTCCTGGTTGGGAGAATGCAAAGATCCTAGAGGTTTTGGATCATCACAAGCTTAAACTCGAAACTGTTGACCCTCCTAAGATAACGGTTAGGCCATATGGTTCTACAGCAACCCTTGTAGCACAAAAGATGGTTAGAGCTAGACTTCCAATTAAGCCAGAGATAGCAAGTGTACTACTTGCTGCAATACTGGATGACACTTTAGCACTGAGAGCTCCTACAACTACTCAAGTAGACAAGAGCATGGCAGGAGAGTTAGCTATAGCTTCTTCAATAGGGGATCTTAACTCGTTTGCGAGAGAGCTTTTTAATCAGAAGGATATATGGGGTACTTTGAGTATTACGGATATCATAGAGATGGATATAAAGGATTTTGATGTTAATGGTAAGAAGGTAGTTATTAGTCAAGTAGAGACCATGGACAACAGAAAACTAGAGAAGAAAGAACTGGAGATTATAGAAGAGTTGAACAGAATGAATGAGAAAGAGCCTGTATCTCTTCGTATGGTAATGCTTACAGATCTACTTCGAAATGATTGCATTCTTCTTGTAGTAGGAGAAAACCTTAGTATCTTGGAAGATATATTTCATGCTAAGTTACAAGAGAACAAGATGTATTTACCGGGAGTACTTAGTAGAAAGAAACAGATATTACCACCACTGCTAGAAATGTATAGTTAGGGGATCTGAGAGGTCTCTTAGTACATAGCATTACGCTAATGTTTGGTATTTAAACCAACCAAGAGACCCCCAAGATCTATTTAGTTTTTTCTAAACGATAACAAAGCCTTCCGGCATCTTTGGTATCCTCTACCCATTGCCAGCCATCGGCTGCCCGAAGTGTTACTTCGGTTGCAAATGTTATGCCAATACACTTTGCAATTGGAGGATCAACCAATAACTCTAACTCATTTTGCCAGTATCCTTCTTGAATGTTTTGTTTTCCATCTAATAGGAATACTGCATTATAAGATCCAATCCATTCAGGATTGGTTTCTTTTTCAAAGAGAATCGTACGATCCTCTTCGGGGACGGGCTCATATTGAAGTAATGAGCCACAAGCAGAAAGAAGAAACATAAAGAGAGTTGCTATAACCCAAAACTTTTTCATCACTTCTTCTCCTCCATAAAAGAATAATCCTGACATAGTCAGGTTGATATTAATACGTACCTAATATCTTTATTAATAAAAATACAAAACATTAAGTACGTATCAATATACTAAATAGATCTTTTTAAAGAACATAGAGGGGAGTAATCTTATTGATAAGATATACCATTAGTAAATATTTACTAACAGCGTATTATATCAACATATATATTGGTTTTGAAAGGGTCTCCTATTGGTACAATAGCACTGGGCTATTAACAGAAGACCCTTTCTTGGCCTATTTTCTTTTTTGAAGACGAAGGCATAGCCTCCCGTCTTTGTTAACTTCGACCCACTCGTAATCTGAGCGGGATCGAAAGGTTGCATAATTTTGGTCACCGAAGTAACCAAAACACACAGTGGTATCTGATACCACTTTCTCTATAGGGGTCCATTCTCCCCATTCGACCCAATCCTGGCCTGCTGAGCTCCTGGTCAGGGAGTAAGACCCGACATAGTCGGGGTTTTCCTCAACAACGAAAGAAATTTGTTCCCATGGAATGGGAGCAGGGTCGGAACCGCACGCTGTTAAAAACAGCACAACAATGATTAATGCAAAAAAGATCTTCCTCATCTCATGTTCTCCTTAAAAGAAAAATCCACCATAGCGGTGGTTAATATCGACATACAAGTATCTATATAGCTATAAATAGCTGTAGTGTCGATATTAAAAGGAGAGTGAAAAAGTGTTTAAATAGGCCTTTTTAAAGAGCAGTAATACTTTTTACATAAGTAAATAAAGTATTAACATGGATGTATTAGACCCACAGCGTATTATACCATACTTTATACATTTTTTTAATTAACATTAGGGGGATCTAAAGAGGGGTATCCAGGCATAAAAGCCGAGTAGAGGATACCCCTCAAAAGATCTATTCAGTTTGTTGAGGAGATTGTTTGGGAACTTCGAATGAGAGGAGGCCTTCCCCTGTAAATATGTTTGAATGAAATTTGACAAATACGCCTTTTGCCATGGCATATGAGTCGCATCCCACCAATTCGGAAGCACTGTACTGCTGTGAGTTTTCTACAAAGATTTTATGATCTTCGCAGAAGATAAGAGCCCTTAGGCGATACTCATCAGCATACCAGTGCAAAGATCCTAGGTATTGCATCTGAGAATGAATATGGGTTGCTTGCTCCTCCCCTTGCTCGAAATTCTTGGCCAGAAAACTTCCAAGCCAAATTAATCCACTAATAATTACTCCACTAACAATTACCGCTATTACTGTCAAAAGTTTCTTTTCTCTCTGGGTGTACTGTTTCCTAACCCTCCTTTTCTTTTCTTCAACTTTTACTTCTCTCTCTTCTTCCATCTCTTCCTCTCCTTTTCATAATTCCACCTTAAGGTGGTTGATCCATACACAATATCTATAGATATAAATACGATGTATAGACCAACCAAGTGGAATTAATATGAATAGATCTTTTTAAAGAACAAACCTCACAAAAGTGAGGTATATGCTTTTACTAAGTAAAAACTATAGGATTATATCACAACAGTATTCCAATCTCTAGTATCAGTAAGAATATCAGGAAAATCCTCTCTAACTATGACCATATATTCAAACATAACCGAATTACCGCCGTTCTCTGTCTTAGCAGACCAACCATCATCAGCAATAACTACATCCCCTGTATCATCTACAACCTGACACTCAATACAAATAACCATACCATCCACTAGGAGCTCTCCCGTGCCTCTCTTACCATAAGCTGGGATATCAGGTCTGCCATGAAGAGACTTACCAATACCGTGTCCTACAAACATTCTCATTACATTAAAGCCACTATCTTTAGCAGTCTTCTCCATTACATAGCCCAAATCACCAGTGTAATTACCAACAACCGCTTCACTGAGGGCATTTTCAACAGCATCTCTACCCGCCTGCAAAAGCTTCTCATCCTTCTTACTTGGCTCTCCAACACTCCAAGTCCAACAATGATCAGTATAGAAACCCCTGTGAATAATTCCAAAATCAATAGATACCAAATCTCCTTTTCTTAACGGAGTATCAGTAGGAACACCATGAACAGCAACATCATTAACAGAAATACAGGTATTGAAGTTATATCCTGAAACACGCTTAAACGCAGGTTGAACTCCATACTTCTTGCATAAATAACCCGCTAACTCATCAATCTCAAGCGAAGTAGTACCAACCGCAATACTATCACCTAGCTTCTTTAATATATTCTTTGAAATATCAGAAGCCTCTCTAAGCAATCTTTCTTCTTTTGGTCTTGTAATGGTCATACTAGATTATACAGGTAGACCATGGTCTAATAAAGTGTTGCTGTTTTAATGCTTAATTCATATACCTGGGATAAAATAGATATATGTCCAAGCCTAGGAACTTTAAATCAGGATATCCCTATCACATTACTGCTAGGGGAAATCAAAAAGAAGATATCTTTTTACAAGATAAGGATTATAAATACTTTCAGAAGATTTTACATAAATACATGGCAATATATAATATCCCGATATTTGAATATTGCTTAATGCCAAACCATTATCACTTGCTTCTTTATAATGTTCAAGAGGGATACTTATCTAAAGCTATGCATAGAGTTAATTGCACATATGCCTTTCATATGAGAAAGAAATACAAATGGGTGGGCCACATTTTCCAAAGTAGGTTTGGGGCATGGAGAATCAATTCTGTAATTTATTTTAGTATGGTGGTGGAATATATAAAGATGAATCCAGTTAAATGTGGATTGGCAAACAGCTTTGAGGAGTACCCTTGGAAATATATAGACGAAAAACTAATAAGAAAAATGACCCAGGTATATGAAATTATGTCTTAAACAAGTTGTTCTATTAGAATAGGGTCTACCCGATGATGTATAGCTCTTCTTCAGCCCTTGTTACTGCAGTATACAACCAACGTCTAAAGGTTTCGTCATCCATTTTAGGGAAGCGTTCTTCAAATACTACAACCCGCTTTGCTTGGCTACCCTGTGCTTTGTGTACTGTGAGGGCATAGCCGTAATCGAAATAG
Source organism: uncultured Candidatus Saccharibacteria bacterium (assembly GCA_964449955.1). GTDB lineage: Bacteria > Patescibacteriota > Dojkabacteria > SC72 > SC72 > CAYVBS01. The sequence goes on from CAYVBS010000013.1 coordinate 11,782, forward strand.
TTCAAGTCTTCGACTTTTCTTTCAACTAGTTCAGGAGAGTTGAACTGCTCCAGTGATATCTTTCCAAAGAAAGGGAAGTCTTCATAATCTAATGCTATTTCAGCATCATAGTAGGCAAAGTCATTGATCTCAACTTTTTCAATATCAAGTATTGTCCCAGTCATACCATTAAATATATCCATTTTCCTGTTGTTCTTAAGACATATTACTCTGTCTCCAGAGGTGGGGTTGGGAGAATCAAAGTGCAAAGCTCTGATCGCCTGGTTTAGAGAGATTCGCGTTTTGTTGTAGCCACAAAGTACCATTGTGTCATTGTTGAAAGATTCGAATATGCTTGTAAGTATATCCTGAGTGTCTGGTTCTGTTTTCCTTATCTTCTTTACAGTAGGAGAGAACTCTTCATATGGTAAAGATCCATATTTTCTAGCAATCTCCGAGACATTGATAATGGGATTGTCCCTCTCCTGCCTATATATTTCTTCTAACCTAATCTCTGGTTTTGCCATTAAGTTAAAGTTACTGTTAATAGGTGGAAGTTGACCATGATCTCCAACTGCCAATATGGGTCTCTCATAGCTTAGTAGGTCCTTCCAGATCTCTTCTGTTACCATAGAAGCTTCATCGATAATGATTAGATCATATTCAAAATCTTCTTCGGGTAGTGTTTCCCAACCAACAACCGTATCTTCCTCATCTAGGATGGGTTTGTATATTAATCTGTGTATTGTGCCTATGTAATCCTTCTCAACTATTGATTTTGTATCAGAGAGCTTTCTGTTCAGTACCCTTGTAGCCTTTCCTGTGTAGCTACAGAAAGCAATTCGAAGTTTAGGATTCTCTTTGTGCAGAACTTTAGTTAGATGACCAAGTAAGGTGGTCTTTCCAGTACCTGCATATCCACCTAGAGTGAGATATTGAGTTTTACTGCTGTTTAGCCACCCTAATATATCTTGTATAGCATTTTCTTGTATAATGGATAGCGAAACTTCTTTCATGAACTTGGTACGTGAATTAAGACAATATAATATAGTATAATATCGCTCAGTATGAAAAATCTTGTAAAAAATATTGTATACCTGCTGTTTTTTGTCTTACTCTTTTTACCCCTTACAAAAGTTAGAGCACAAGAGAGTAGTACCAAGTATGCCACCTATATTGGTGGAATAGGATGTCCTCACTGTGCAGTAGTATCTCCGTTTCTGCATGACAAGGTAAACGAAGGTGGTTTTGTAATGATTGAATATGAAATGTATAGGAATATTGCTAATGC
>CAYVBS010000013.1:13151-15040 GCA_964449955.1 uncultured Candidatus Saccharibacteria bacterium
AATAGAATCGCGACAAGGAAGTCTATCACCACAATCTCCCAAGAACAGAATAGGATGATAAAGAACTTTATTGGAATAGAGAATATTGAAGAAGCAATAAAAGGTTTGGAAGGGAAATCTGTTAATCCTTCTAGAGTTTCATATCCCGGTGGATCTTTGACTTTTGAGAACGCAATAGAGATCAATGGTTGGTTACTCCAATGGGATGGACCCTCTGTTGAGGGAAGTAGTACAGATACCACTGCATCTGAAGTTACAACTTCTGGTTCTACAATTAGTCTTGGTAAAACAGTAGGACTTGCTCTAGCAGATTCTGTTAACCCTTGTGCTCTCTCTGTACTAGCTTTGGTCCTTCTGTCGATTATTACGTATAATCCCGGTAGTAGGAAGCAGGTTCTCTTCTCAGGGCTTGCCTTTGTACTTGCTGTCATCGTTATGTATCTTTTTTATGGCTTTCTAATTGTTAAAGCCTTTGAATTTATTCAATCTATTGCTCTTGTTAAACTGTACATCTACAAAGGATTGGCTGTTGTTGCAATTCTGTTAGGATTGTTAGAATTAAGAGACTACTTTAGGTATAAGCCGGGGGGAATAGGTACTGAAATGCCTCTTTTTCTAAGACCGAAGGTACAGAGTTTAATAGCCAGAGTAACATCTCCACTAGGAGCATTTGGTTTAGGATTGTTTGTAACTTTGTTCTTACTTCCCTGCACAATTGGACCATACATTATCCTAGGTGGAATGGTAGCAGAGAGTGGATTTCTAACCGCTATGCCATATTTGCTTCTGTACAATCTCATATTTGTACTACCAATGGTAATAGTTGTACTGCTAATATTCTTCGGTAGCAAGCGTGTTGAAGATATCTCCGACTGGAGAGAGAAAAATGTTAGGAAACTACATCTAATTGCAGGTATCGCACTGCTTACAATAGGTCTACTTATGTTTTTTGGAATAATCTAACTACTTAATTTCCAGAAGCTCTACCTTAAAGATCAAGCCTGATCCCCCAGGAATAGATCCGTAATCCTCTGGTCCATAACCCATTTCTGAAGGAATTTTGAGTATCCGTTCTTCACCTACCTGCATACCTTTAACACCCTCTTCCCAACCTTCAATAACTCCATACTCACCCAAGGTAAATTCATACGGTACGCCTCTGTCATATGAGCTATCAAACTTTGTACCATCAGTTAAAGTGCCTTCGTAATTGACAACTACAGTATCTCCAACTCCTGCTGTAGGTCCATTACCCTTCCTTACCACATCTATCTCTAACTCTTCAAAATCAGTCATAGCTTTTCCTTCTGATATATTATTTAACACATCACCACTGTTTAGTGATGGGTAGTTACCTGTATCTTCCTTACCAAGATAGTAGACAAGTAGAAACGAAGCAACTAATACAAGGGGTATTGATATAAACATAAACTTTGCGCCTTCTGGTATTTGCATAATACGAATATTACTTAAGTAACTGTTCAAATATATCATAAAAACAACAATCGAAAAAAGTGCTTGGATTTAGTAAGAAAGTTATGATAGAATAATTTGCATACTTAATTTTTTAACATACGAACTGTGCCTGTTAAAAAAGCCTTAGTTCAAGAAACCCTCGATTTAATCAAACACATTAATCTCAAAGCTACAAAAAATGGTGAGCTTTCTCCCCTTCAGATTCGGACATTGGTTTTCATAAAGCAGAAGCAATGTGTAAAACCTAGTCTCTTAGCAAAAGAGTTTAATGTTACCCCCGCAACAATCACTACTCAAATAGATAAACTGGTACAGAGCGGCTGGCTAGAGAGATGTTATGATGAGAATGATAGGAGAGTCGTAAATATCTCTTTAACAAAAAAAGCTACTCAAGAGGTAGATGCTCTTGTAGA
>CAYVBS010000014.1:0-1955 GCA_964449955.1 uncultured Candidatus Saccharibacteria bacterium
CTCGGCCTTACATCTGCCCTAGCAATTGGAGCAACTACTGCTTATTTTAGTGATACGGAGATTAGTTCTGCCAATACTTTTGTTTCTGGGACTTTAGATTTAAAAGTTAATGGCGAAGATGATGGAGAGAACTTCTTCCATATTGATCTTAATAACTTAAAACCAGGAGACGGTGTAGGTGGTGCAGAACATTCAACTATCACTTATCAGTGGACTCTTTCAAACGCTGGAAGCATAACGGGGCGTCCTTCAATAGAAATTGTAAATATTCAGGATAATGAAAATGGATGCAATGAATCAGAGAGTGATGTAGATACTACTTGTGAGGACCCTGGAGTTTCAGAAGGTGAATTAAGTGATCATATTTATGTTCAGATCAATGCTCCTGGTTCTGCAGATTTTATGTATCCTCATGGAACCGGTTGTATAGATGGTGGTAGGAGTTGTCCTCTAAGTTATTGGGCAAACTCTGGAAAGATAGGGTACAGTAGCTGGGAATTAATTACCGGTAACTCTAGTCTTTCACCCCTTGTTCTTGAGTTTAAGGTTCCTACAAACATTGGTAATATTATCCAAAGCGACAGCGTTTCTTTTGATATCAAGTTTAATCTTGAACAAGCAATATAGTTTCAACTGCCAATATATAAATTCTAATAACTTAATTTAATGAAAAGACTACTTCTAAGTATTCTTACTGTAGGACTAGTATCAGCAGGTGCATTTGCAGCTACTAGAGCATACTTTACTGATCAAGTAGAGGTACAGGGAGCAAGAATAGAAACAGGGAGAGTAGACCTACGTCTAACAGGAGAAGCTTCTCAAACCTTTACAGTCGAGAATCTCCTACCCGGAGTATGGACTAATATAATGTCGCTCAGTCTATATAACGAACACTCTACAACCCCTATTAAATATAGATTTTACGATAGCTTTGTTAGTCATTCAGAGAGTGGACTCTATGACAACGTTGAAGTTATTGTAAGGCATACTTTCGCAGGAACTACTAACCCTGAAGGGTGGCCAATCATATATCAAGGGAAATTAGCTAACCTTTACATAGATTCTACATCAGGAAAAACAGTAGCATCATCCTTAGGATTGAATATTACTCACGACTTCTTCTTACAGTTCAGACTATCACCATCAGCTGGAAATCAATTCCAGAATGAAGCTGTCGTATTTGATATCGTAGCAGACGCAACTCAAGATATTAATCCAGGCTGGTAATACAACTTGTTTACCCTCACCCCCTTTATCAAGTATAAAGGGGTTAATGAGTAAATAAGATAAGGAAATAAAAAATGAAAACAGTCTTAAAAGCACTAAAAGTAACATACACCTTACTCTTTGCAATATTCATAGTAATAGCAATATTCATAACCCTCACATCCATTGACCTAATAAAAGGATATAACTTCTACGTAGTAATGTCTGGCTCTATGGAACCCTCTATCAAAACAGGAAGCATAGTAGGGGTCAAAGAACAAACCCAATACCAGCTAGAAGATGTGATAACAGTGAAGATGAAGAACGATCCCACTCAAACATACACTCACCGAATAGTAGAAGTAACCGAAGACTCATATGTAACCAAAGGAGATGCCAATGAAACTACAGACCCAGACACAGCTTCAAAAGAACAAGTAGTAGGAAGCGTATTCGCCACAGTACCATTCATAGGATATGCAGTACACTTTGCTAAACAACCAACAGGCTTCATACTAATGGTAATAGTACCAAGCATAATCATAATCTCTCTTGAATTGAATAATATTAAAGAAAGTATCGTAGGAATGGTAAAGAAAAAAGAAATAACTTCATCAAAAAAAGAAACTAATGAAGAAGTATAGAATACTCTTTACAGCCTTACTACTAATAGCACCTGCACTAACATACGCTGTATTCCAAGATATAGAAATATCTAGAAACAATACATTCAGTGCTACAACACTAGA
>CAYVBS010000014.1:2055-14531 GCA_964449955.1 uncultured Candidatus Saccharibacteria bacterium
CCAAACAACAACTGTAAAATATATTTCAAAGGAGTAGGAAGCAGTAACACTCTTACTGAAAATATATACATTGCCATTGAGAACATCTTTGGAAATATAGTAGACAAAACAGCTACAAGTAACAAGACACTAACACAATTTCTAAATGAAGACAGAGTACAAGTAGCCAATCTTAATCCCGGTCAAAGTATCCAAAGAGAATTAATACTCACCTTCAATCCATTAGCAAACAATGACAATCAAAATAGTAACACCAGCTTTGATATACGAGTTATCAGTGAATGGGGAAATGAAGTAACAGAAGAAGAGAACAATGAGGAAGTACTAGGAAGTGGTGATAGGAAGAATATAGCTCAAACATCATCAATCAAAGGAAGCTCAGAAGAACTAGGAGTAGGAGGACCAGAGGAGAGTGAAATAAAGGGGGAGCAAACATGTGATGTAAAAAGCAAACTGTATGGATATATATACCTGGATAGGAACAGTAATGATACCAGAGATGAAAGAGAAACCGTTTTTGAAAATATCTCACTCAAGATATATCAGAATATAGAGGGAGAACAAATAACTACTGTAGATCTAACTACAGATGATCAAGGCTACTGGGAAACATATCTATGTCCAGGAGAGTATTTCATTGAGATAAACAGAACCACTTTACCAGAGAACATTGATACTGAGGACAACATTACAGAAGTTGTACTAGCAGCCAATGTCGATGAATTAGAAATAGATATACCAGTATACGACACCCGTAATTTCCTAGAAAAATACTGGCCATGGATAGTACTAGGAGTCCTAGCATTAGGATTAATAGGAACAGTAATAGTAGGAAACAGAAGAAGAAAAGTAACTTACTAAAAAAATGGCGAGGAATCCCCTCCTAATTCCTCGCACTCTTTATGATATCATATATAGAGAATGTGAAGAAGCATTAACTTTTTACTCCTCTATATATGTTTTTTGATCCAATATATTTTCTGTATGCATTACCAGGACTAATACTAGCCATAATTGCTCAAATATGGATACACTCAGCATACAACAAATACTCTGAACAGAATCCGGGAACTAATCTAACCGGATTAGATGCTGCAAAAATACTAACTAAAAATGAAGAATACCCGATATCTCTAGAAGTAAAAGGAGATGCACTCTCTGATCACTTCGATCCACTAAGAAACAGTGTAAGCATATCGAATCCCTCTGCAACTAATTCATCAGTAGCGGACATCGCTATCGTAGCTCATGAGTTTGGACATGTACAACAGAAATTTAACAAAACAGTAATATATGGAGTAAGAAGTATACTAGTACCAGTAGTTAACATCGGTTCTAATCTCGGATATATACTCTTCATAGCAGGATTAATATTAAATCTACTTAGTCTTGCACAAATAGGGCTCATACTCTTTGCAGGAACAACTCTCTTTGCACTAATTACAGTACCCTTGGAAATAGATGCTAGCAGAAGAGGATTAGCCTTTGTAAGAAAGTACGATCTAATTACAGAAGAAAAAATATCTGGAGCTAAACAGGTACTAACAGCTGCAGCACTTACATACATAGCAGCACTACTAACATCACTACTACAACTCCTCTATTTCATGAGCATATTCAGAAGAAGAAGTTAACAAACCAAAAGGAACATGTATAATGGAAGTAGGGGAACATATATTTAACAAGCGGCTGGGCCTTCGGGCTACGAGGTGAAGGAAATTCGAACAATCAGCGGGTACCTTCAGGTCATATGCAAACCTACAAGAGAGATTACAAACAAACAAAAATCTCTCAGCATATCCCCACAAACTAAAATATTAACTCTACACATATGTGTGGTATTTTTGGCTACGTGGGAGAAAAATCTGCTCCCCAAACGATACTAAACGGACTCAAACGTTTAGAGTACAGAGGATATGACTCATGGGGAATAAGTGTAATAAATGGGAAAGAAATAATAGAGACGGAAAAAGACACAGGATACATACCCTCAGAAGTAAAGAAACTCTCAACTACAAGCAATATCGGAATAGGGCACACAAGGTGGGCAACACATGGAGGAGTAACAGTACAAAATGCTCACCCCCATTTCTCTAATAAATATAGTTTCACCATAGCTCAAAACGGTATTGTAGAAAACTACGAATACTTAAAACAGAAGCTTACAAAGAAAGGATACATATTTAAAACCCAAGTAGATACAGAAGTAATACTTAGGTTAATAGAGCAACAGCTAGATAAAAAGAAGGACTTAAGGGAGGCCCTTATCAATACCTTCAAACAGTTAGAGGGTAGGAATACAGTAATACTACTAGATCAGAAAGAAAAACAGATATATGCAATTAGGAATGGAAGTCCATTAATACTAGGGATATCAGAGAAAGAAATATTTCTAGCTTCGGATCCATTAGCTTTCAGCAACCTTACATCAAAGATAGTGGAGATACAAAACAACGAGCTGATACATATACAAAATGGCAAGTACTCCATATTCAGTATAACTGATGACAAGAAAGTTAACAGAAGAGAGAAAGATATACACTTAGAGGATACAGAGTTGGATAAGGGAGAGTACAAACACTACATGCTCAAAGAAATAGTAGAACAGAGTAAGACAGTACTCTCAGCTACTAAGTATACTGAAGATGAGATCAGACCACTCTTAGATCTTCTAAGGAGCTCTAAGAACATATATATCATAGGAGCAGGTACTGCAGGTTTTGCAGCAGATCAGATAGCATATTACCTAAGAAAGATCTCCAAATTAAATACAATATCCTTTAAATCATATGAATCAGATTCATACATAGACCTAATTGGTAAAGATGACTTAATAATAGCAGTCTCACAAAGTGGAGAAACAGCAGACACCATTGAAACAATAGAATATGCAAAAGAGAAGGGTGCTAAGATAGCATCCATAGTTAATATGCCTGGATCAACCATATCCAGACTCTCTAATACCACTGTAATGTCCAATGCAGGTCCAGAGGTATGTGTAGCCTCTACTAAGGTATTTACCTCTCAAATCTCTTTTGGTTACTTACTCGCTAAGTCATATGTTAAAGAGTATGAAAATGCACAGAAAGAAGTAAAACTACTTTCAAGAAACCTTAAAACATACTTTAATGATGATCTATTTAAAAATATACAGAAAATATCTAAAAAACTTCTCCCTAGTGAACACTTCTTCATACTAGGTAAAGGACAGAACTTCAGTATAGCTCAGGAGGGAGCATTAAAGATAAAGGAAATATCATACAAACACTTTGAAGGTTTTGCTGCTGGAGAACTAAAACATGGAGTAATAGCTCTGATAGAGAAGGGTACTCCAGTAATATCAATAATCTCTGAGGACGGTAATGAAAAAGATATGATATCTGCTACTCAAGAAGTAAAAGCAAGAGGTGCATATACAGTAGGAGTAGGAGACAGTAAGTTTAAAGATATACAATGTTTTGACTCTTTCATACCTGTTGCCACAAGCAAAGAGTTAAGATCAATTGCGAATGTAGTACCGTTCCAACTAATATCTTACTTCTTAGCACTAGCTTTAGGGAATAGTATAGATAAGCCGAGGAATTTAGCAAAATCAGTAACAGTTAAGTAGGCTCTACAGTATATTTGTATCTAAGAGCTTTCTTGTAGAAATCTGCTCTGTACACTCCAATATGCAGAGTATCTTCTACATACTCAGGGGTAACCTGTGAATCTGTTAAGTAATCTGCACTCTCTGGAGTCTTGTTAGTTCTAATTAATAACCACAATTTATCCGTAACAACTCCAGTCATAATGGCTTTAGAGGAGAGCAGAGATTTAATATCCAGTGCAGAGAAGAAATTGTAGTAGTAAGTACCATCACTTCTAGTATGTTTAGGATGAGTATGGATATTAAAAAGATACTGTACTTCTAAAGCCTTAGGTATCTGTTTGTGATATACATCTTTCTTCTTGATGATCCTTCCATCCAATATCAACTCTTTCCTTGCATACCCCTTCTTAGTTGGATGATGAGAGTATTTGACCTGGATAGAGCCTCCACTCTTTACAGAACTAATAGAGCCAGTATTGATCTCAGTCAATACTACCTCCCCATCTGCCCAGAATACAGAGAAAGCTCTCTCCAGACCATCTGCATCAGTCTTTCTATATATATTTACCAAATCCTCCCAGAAATCAGATGGAAAGGATACAGCTTCAGGCAAGTTGTATGGAAAAGGATATAGGTTTGCAGCTCTTAAATCTACAATCTTTTTATGCAATTGTGAAAATGTAGTAGTCCTGATATTGTTACCAAATATAAAGTCGAATATAGACATACTATTACATTATATATTACCAGCTGCCTCCACCACTACCACCTCCACCGCCTCCAACAGAGCCACCACCTCCAAAACCTGAACCACCTGAGCTCCATCCACTAGATCTATGACCTCCACTACTACTGTAGCTTCTAGGAGCTACACTCTTTGCAGCAACTGTAGTATTAAAGCTTCCCAATGATCTGGAAAGATAGTAAGCATTAAAGGTTGTAAAATCTCCTTGATACCACTCAGGAGGTTGAGTATATATATCTTCAAACTCTTTCGCCCATTTACGCTCTAAACCAAATATCATTGCATAGGGTAGTAATCTTTCAAATACTCTGTTGAACTTCTCAGGATTGTTATGAAACTCAATCCTACGCTTCTCTGCAGTATTAATATACAGCTTTAAACCAAGTAACTCATGATATTCCTGATTACCCTCCGTAGATCTAAGATCTACTCTAAATGCAGAGATAAACAGGAGTAGAGCAGTAACAATTAAACCAAGAAACCATCCAAGTGCAGCATTGTTTATAAAGAAACCCAAACCAATCATTGCACCCATACCAAGCAAGATACTAAACAACAGAAGCTTTGTTCTCATACTTTCTCTTTCTTTAGAGAATATACCAATTCCTCTTAGATAGTTGTTAAGTTCTGAGAAAGCAAGACTGACTTTAAGATAGAAATTGTTAGGAAGTTTGCTTAACTGTATAGTATCTCCACTAGCAAATATTCCATTGTATAAGGTTTTAATATACTCAGGGAGATCATCTGGACTCTTTTCTGTTTTACTAACTTCGTACTTGTTTCTACCATACTGATTGATAGTGAGATATCCATTTACTGCCAAGTCTATTAGTAAAGCACTAACATACTTGTTGTTCTTGGAAATAGAGTATACAAATCCACTTCTAAGCGGATTCCAATCCTTCTCAGGAGTAAAACTTGGAATTACAGTCAACTTTTCATTCTTACCTCTTCTTTTAATATATCCCCAAAGCAGTATACCTGCAGGTATAGGTAGAAGAATTCCAATATTAGCTAATATAGCTTCAAAGATCTGCTGTTTGGTTGTGTTCTCAAAAGTACCAACAGGAAAAGAAATTGCGTAAGTTAGACCTTCATATCTATCTAACTGTTCTGTAATAGAAAGAGTTACAGTACTACCCTCAGCTTCAATAGTACAGTTAGACTCTGTACTATCCGCTGTACCTGCATAACAAACAACATCCTGTACCTCACTAGGGGTATTGATAGTTACAGAAGCCTCCCTTATGGGAACCTCCCAACCAGGACCAATTGCATTCAAATATACCTCTTCATGATCATCGAATCGGGTGATACCTGTATATGTCATTGTGTATTCAATCACATACACATATTCTCCAGTGATAGTGGTATTAGCATCACCAATTTGAAGCTCCAGCCATCCACTAGTTCTACTTTCAGTATATTTACCTCTTACAATGTTTTGTGGATTAGAAGTAGGATAGTAGGAAACGGAGTTAATATCTATTAATGTTGGTCTTCTAAAAAACTTTACCTCATATACATATGGTATTCTCCATATGATCCCATGCCTTGCTGTAGGGAAATTGTAGGTAATTTCTTCTCTAACTTTGGTAGTAGCATCACTACTTACAGTTACCTCACTATCAAAGCTTCTAATTTCCTCTACCGACCCTTGTGCATTAACAGGAATGACTGCAAGGGAAGACAGAAAAAGTATACATATTACTACCAGACCTCTAAGAGTTTTCATACAGGAAACCTTAGAACTTAATGGTTACATTCTCTTTCTCCTGCTCACTAGCCTCAAAGAAAGGCATTGCAGTAAATCCAAAGATACCTGCTACAAGGTTGTTGGGGAATACTACAATCTGGGCATTAAAGTCTCTAACCGTACCATTGTAGAACCTTCTAGACTTCTGAATATTGTCTTCCAATTCCTTAAGATTGTTCTGTAGCTGTATGAAGTTCTCGTTAGCTTTAAGCTCTGGATAGTTCTCTGCAACTGCAATAAGTCTACCTAAAGCTCTACCTAGCTGATCCTCGATTGGTATTCTCTCTTCAAGTGTACCAGCATTCATAACCTGAGCTCTTAGCTTAGTAACCTCTTCAAAGGTCTCTCGTTCATGCTTTGCATAGCCTTTTACAATCTCAACAAGGTTAGGGATCATATCAAATCTCTGTTTGAGGAAAGTCTCAATATCTGACTCAGCCTCATTTATCAAAACTTTCTGTTTTGCTAGTCGGTTGTAAAGTGTTATTAAAAATAGAGCTAATACTGCTACTATGCCTAATATGATATAGAGTGCCATATTAAGAGAGTGGACTTAATTTATTCCTTTTAGTATATGGTATACAAGAAACAAGTTCAATTACTTTCTCCCATTATTTTGCATACTTACCCTGTACTCAGTATCCATGAAAGCATATAGGGTGGAAGTGATATCTTCATTTGGAAGAGGTAGCTCCTCCATATATGGATCTTTAAGTTCACAGTAACGGTTAATACATAATCTTCTAAGTAGTACCGTATGTAATACAGCTAACTGCTCAGAATTCAAACCGAACATCTTAGTTTCAAGCAACCAGGATTTAGATGGAGATATTTGTCCCTTACAGATATCTTTCAATGTAAGGTAAATGTTCTCCTCATACTCACGATCTAAGTGAGGAAGGCCTTCGCCTCTGTGATACTGCTCCCAATCAGTAACAGGGCTTTGCATCCATTCTTGCACCTCTTGAGAGGCCATTTCAAAGGATTCACCATTTAAGGTGTTAAGTAAAGAAGGGGAAGTCTCTACTAGTGAGGAGAGGCTAGTTTCTGTCATTTCTCCCATGCGTTAGGTAAGAGTAATATTATTTGCCCGATTATATACTCTTCTCTCTGAAAAGAAAAACAGAGTCAGCTGAGCACTTAAAAAGTGTACCGGTAAAACGGTAATTCAGCTGACTCTGGAATAGATTCTCCCTATTCTGGACTTTAGGAAGAGGTGAATAGAAAGGGATATATAATGGTGGCTTGGTTGTATGGATGACATAATGAAACATGTCGTTATAACCAAACATAGTTAAGCTAACTCAACTATTCCAGAACCATTTCTACATCCAGGATAAATGCTTTAAAGAACAGTGAAATTGTACTATAGAATATTTTTATAAGCGACAAGCTTAATTATTCACTCTTCTCTTTCAAGTACCTTAATATATTCAGCAAAAGCATTAAAGACTTCCTTTGATGTATCTCCATCCATTAACTCTACAGCAACACTAGGAAGCTTAGGCACAGCATCTGCAAGACCATTCTCTAATATACAATCCTTTAATATCACCATCTCATGGATCAACCAGCAATTAAGTAGAAACCGCTGATCCTCATTTAAGCTCTCTTCCATAGAAGTAAGTACTTCTTCTACAGTTACTCCTTCTTCTCTCTGTCGTATCCCCCTATGAACAATCCTCTTAATATCAAATGCCATTTCTCCCATTTGGAATTGATTCACAAATTCTGCTTTAGTCATCATCTTTCGACTGAAATCAACTCTTAAAAAGTCTGGACCTGAAATAGCCTCATTCAAAGTCTCTGGAGCTTTTCTTCTCCACTCATTCATTTCCATGGTAGTTAACTAAAAACTTAGATACTTTTTCCTCTCCTCCTCATCCATTCTCTCAATGGAATATCTAAGTGTAGTTCTGGACATATGCTTAACATTCTTGTTTAAGAACTCTCTCAATATATCAATATCCCTCTTCCCAACCTCTCTTAACATCCACCCAACAGCTTTGTGAATTAGATCATGCTTATGATCAAGTAGAAGCTCTGAGATCTTCAAGGTATCTTTAAAGTCATTCCTTCTAATGAAGGTCATAGTGGAAACAATCGATATCCTCTGTCTCCACAGATCATTACTCTTAGCTAGCTCATAGAGAATATCTCGCTTCTCAGGATACTTTACTAAATACTCTCCAACAATTTTGTAACAAGAAAGATCAACGATATCCCAGTTGTTAACACCCTCAAGATTGGAAAGGTAGAAGGAATATATTTTTCCTTTCTCTTCATCATTTCCCTTCTCAAACTTGTATGTAAGAATTAAATATCCAACCATTCTTACCTCATGTATGGGATCCTTAGTAAGCTCCCTCACATCATCTAAAGAGATATCCTTGTAATATCTCTTAGCAACCTCTCTCATATTGGGAACAGTAATACCCCAAAACAGATCTCCCTCTCCATACTCACCTTTTCCTGTTTTAAAGAATCTAGGAAAAAAGATTTTCTTCTCGGGATTAATATATTCTTTAAGATTGGATATAATGGGGGAAGTCATATATATATTTTAACATATAATCTGAGTAGCAAGACAATGCAGCTGATCTCCAAATTCAAAAACAGATACAACAATATTACTTACAAACTGTATGAACTAGAAAATGGAGTTAAATTCCTTCATCTCATTAACCCAGCTACCATTGATTTTGATATTGCAATTGTGGTCAAAGCAGGAGCTGCATATGAATTAAAAGAGAATGTACCCAGAGGTACAGCTCACTTCCTTGAACATATGCTTCTTAATCCAAATGAGACATTTACATCCAAAGAGGAGATAGACAGGTTTGAGCAGGGTAACAGATACAGGCCATCCATATTCACTAATGCATATACAAGTAAAAAGAACATATATTTTACTGGTCACTCTAACAGAAAAGGAGCTAACAGACTACTTAAACGTCTTGAGAGTGAGATACAGTTTCCAAAAGAGATATTTGAAAAATATATGGAAAAGGAAAGGAATGTAATACTAGCAGAGAGAAGTAGAAAAGCTAAGAAAGAAAAAGATGGATATTTAATGAGCTTAGAGTTTCTTTTTAAAGAAAAGCTACCAGAGTTCACAGAGGATGTACTTGGAGAGATGAGTGATATAAAAGATATTACACTAGATCATCTAGAGAAATATTTCAGGAATAGATTTGTATCAGGTAATACAGCATTTACCATTCAATCACAGGAAGAGCTCTCTCCTGTAATGATCAAAAAGTTGGAGAAATTAGCAAGAAAATTCCCCAAAGGTAAGAGTGATACTTTTAGAAAAATTAAGTTGGAGAATGAATGGAGAGTAGGTACCTTCCATGAAGAGAGAGCAACTGGTATATCTCTTTCCTTCATATATTTCTCCCCTCAAAAAGAAAAGATCGATTACAAGGAGTATGCAATCGAGAATATTTTCAGTAAACTAATTGATTGGTTAGGATATGACATATTAAGAGAGCGTTTAGCCCTAATATATGATCTCACTCCCTTTAGAGTTCACCATGCTAGTTTTCACTACAATATGCAGGGCTTTAGATTTGTAACTGAGAAAGAAAAGATCGGGTTAATGTTAAAAGAGCTTTACAAGCTGACACATGAGACAACCTTTGAATTTCTTAATTCACAAAAAGGTAAAGAATGGTTTGATGATGTGATCAGCTCTTTCATATTTCCAAGAACTGTTAAATTCGATCCGGAGATAGCGGAGGGAGCTATTACAGCAGTGTTGGAGGGTGATGAGATATTTAACAGTAACAAGTTTGTAAAAGCTTCTAAAGAGGTAACAATTAAAGATCTAGAGAATTTCCTTAAAGAAAGATTAGAAATACCTCCCCATATATGGATAGAGAGCGATCTGCAAGAGAAAGAGATGCAGGAAATATTGGAGGATTCCTCTTTTAAAAAGAAGTTTGAAAGTTAATGATTTCACTGGTCAATATATTGTAGAATGTACTTAGACAGTCTAAACACTGTATATAAATTAACCCTTCCTAAATATGGAACAAAAACATGTATTGGAGTTTAAAGAGAAAATTCCAAGAGAGCAGAATGCAATATCTTTAATATTTCAACCCCAAGAGGAGTTTAGATGGAATGCAGGTCAGGCTATGGAGGTTCATCTCCCTCATGAGAATATGGATGCAAGAGGAGATGTAAGAACTTTTTCAATCTCATCTGCTCCAAGTGAGGGCTTTGTGATGATTACGACTCGAAACTATGGAGATGATGCAAGTAGTTTTAAAAAGGCTCTTTTTGATCTAGAACAGGGAGATACAGTAGAGGTAAGCGGTCCATTTAATTCCAGAGGTAATTTTGAAGCAGAGAACCCTGCTCTTGATTACATATTTCTAGTAGGAGGAGTAGGTATCACTCCTGTACGCTCCATTATGAAAGAGTATGAGCTTACTAATAAGCAGCTGAAAGGTACTTTAATATTTGCTAACAGAGATGATCAATATATCTTTGGTGAAGAATTGGATGAAGTTGCTAAGAAGTTTGCAAGATTTACTGTACAACCATATCACACAAGAAGAATAGATGAATTTGTGATCTCTGATCTTTACATGCGATATCCAACCGGTATATTTGAAGTATCAGGTCCTCCAACTTTCATAGATGAAATAACTATGCTTCTTCAAGATGCTGGTGTATCTGAGAGAAATATTAAATCTTCTACTTTCAAGGGAGGATATACAGAGATCTAGTTAAGGATATCTTTTAAGTTATCACTCTTCAGAGAATGTCTGAGCACTCAGAGAACAATTTCGGTTCTTTAGAAAAACTTTCAAACGAGGTAGAACTTCAGCTGTTCACACAGCTGTATAATCTGAAGGATTTACCTCAAACACCTGAGGTCAAAGAAGAAATACAAACTATTAAAAATGAGATAATAGTTTCCAATATTCCATATATTCAACAAGTAGTCCACAAGTACTATGAAAAGTATACAGGGCCTCTTACTAGAGAAGATCTAGAGATAATCGAGATAATTACTACATATCACACAATTGATCAGTTTGATCTGAGCTATGATGTCCCTTTTAAATCATATTTAGCCAGGAGATTACACTCTCAGCTTCAATATCTTACTGAACATAAAGGATATAGCAGGGTACTTTCATTAGAACAGCAGAGCGAAGAACTGGTAGACGAAACGAGGATATATACTGAGACTTTGTTTGACCAATTAGATTTCATAGATAGGAACCTATCCCATGAAGAGAAGGAAATACTTTACAAAAACATAGTGTTGGAAATACCTCTTGAACAGATCGAGGAATCGGTAGGGAAAGGCAGGGAGACAGTAAGGGGTATTAAAGAGAAAGCTATACTCAAACTGAGAGTAGGGTGGATAGTGGAAGTAAATAGGGATACAGAGATATTGCATACTCTAATGACTAAGGCATGCCTATCTCCCGAAGAGATACTAATACTCTCTATGTATATTGGTATATTTGGTTTTAGTAAACATTCTTTAGAGGATATTCCTAAAGAGAATGGATTACCTAGTTTAAATAATTTAAGAAAGAGATTAAATGTAATATCAGAGAAGATGGATAGGGCAGTACATGAGAGTATAGTGGATGATCTAACTGAGAAGGAGTTAAAACAGTTGTATTACCATTTTCAATATATACTAGGTGCTCCTTTAAATCCTTTTACTTTTAGAAATAGGTTAAGACATATTGATTACAGGTTACTTAGAAGAGTCCTTATAAACATGGGTGGTGATTAGTCTAGATATTGATTTTTCCTCTCCTTTTGGTAAAATCCTATAGTATGATAGAGAATGTTGAAATACCTACAGAGTATGAGTACTCCGAATCATACAGTGAGAGTGGTATATTCCATCTAATTGAAGACGTATTCGCACAAGATTATCCAGTAGAAGATCCTGAGTGCTGTGATAAAGATATTAATGATCTACCTCTGCTTGTTTCCACCTATTTACCTAGTAAAGAACCTGTTGAAGAGTATGTTGAAAGAAAAGAGAGGGAGGAAGTTGTTATAGATGCCATTTTAAATAGATTAAACCCAAAAGAGAGAGTGGTTGTAATTGCTAGATATGGATTTTTCGGTACTGATCCCATGACTTACAAACAAATATCAGAGCACTTCAAACAGAATATCTCAGGAGAGTACTACAGGCAGGTACATGAAAGAGCTTTAAACAAGATAAAGCACGCTTTTGTAGGAGGGTATTGGTTACCAATACAGAAGATAGTATAGAGTGTTTAGTACTTTTAATGTATAATTCCCAGTGAATATGGTGGATGTAGCTCAATTGGTTAGAGCATCGGTTTGTGGCACCGAGGGTTGTGGGTTCAAGTCCCATCATTCACCCCAGT
>CAYVBS010000015.1:0-12801 GCA_964449955.1 uncultured Candidatus Saccharibacteria bacterium
ATCCCCGGTACAGTAGTCTCATGTACTCAATATGAAGAACAAGAACTAGATACAGGGTGGGAGGATGAATGGGGAGATAGTCGTGTAGCTCCTCCTCCTTCTGGAGAACAATGTATCATGGGAACAGGAAATATATACTGTACTCAGGGATACAGAGATACCCAGGGTTGGAGCCATCAAAATATGGCCTCTAGGTTACCTGTGGACTTGGTATATATAAGTAGTATATATGCCCCACAGTTCTGTGAACTAAGTAAGGGAAACTGTTTTGTTACAAGAATAGCTAAGATTAACTGTGGAGATGGAACAAATGCAGGTGGAATTGTGGAGTACAGTGCTGACGATGGCAAAAATGTACACCATTTTAAGTTACTACATGTTCAACCATATGATGGAGTAAGTGAAGGAACTAAACTCTTCGGAGGACAGGCAGTAGCACATGTACAAACAAATCTTGAGCAAGGATGGTGTTGGACAGGAACACACTTACATTTAGAAACAACCCAAAATGGAGTCCCTGTAGATCCCCTAAAACTCTTACAAGGCTTTAACTGTAATGTCCCAGATGAAACAGGATGTGCTGATCCCTGATAATATTTGAATGCCTATTATAGATGAAAATACAATTAAGTAAAAAGGTTTTAATAACAGTACTGATAGTATTCTCCATTCTCTTCGTAGTTGTCTTAGTACTATTTATTAAAGCACAAATAAGCAAAAACTATCCAGAAGAACCAGTACCAATAGAAAGCTTAGGGACAACTACACAAACAGTAGATTTGTCAGATATTAATAAAGAAAATAAATACGAAGATGTACCACTCTTTAAAGTCGAGAAAAAAACACATATAGCTCTAGTCGAGGACTTCATACTCGAGACCAAACTGTCACTTAAAAAAACAGAGATAGAGAAGGATATCTATGTTGAATGGAAAGATGAAAACAATATTGTTACCTACAATAGTATAACTGGCATCTTTGAATTCAAGTTAAATGAAGGTTTGAGTATTGAAAGGAGTACAGAGAGTTTTAAAGAGATATTTTCTAAATACTTCGAGAAAGAGTATGAGTTTGTAGTTAACAGAGAACAGCGAAACAACTATGGAGGAATAACCTATTATGCATCTCGAGTACTTGATGAGATTCCTGTTGAAAAAGGATTCTCATATGAATATTCTGATATGCTAATTTTTGACGAGAAGGGAGAATTGATTGCAGGGAGATTACTTTTAGGAGAAGTTACTAAGTTGGAGATATTAATACCTTTGATAAAAGACTCTGTGTTAAACCAGTATGTAAACAGTCCTAAATATCCCAAAGAAGTATATATTGATACCTCTGTACTCCAAGATACCCTACAGTTAAGCTATCTTTCAGATGAGTGGGAAGATATTGAGAAAAGTGCATCTGACTGTAAAGGATCTGAGAAAACAGTAATCTATCTCTTAAAGGGAACTGATCAGGAGTATCTACTACCAGTATACAAACTAGATGCCACATGCTCTGTAATATACAAAGAAAATAGCTATTCAGTACCAGCTACCTTCTATATTAATGCTGTAGATCCAGACTATATTACTACGGAGTAACCTACTATTTTGTGATACAATATTGCCATGAAAACAGGAAACTGCAGAAAACTACTCCTCCCTCTACTCTTACTGATACTACTTTTTAGTATAGGGAAGGTATCTGCTCTAGAAATAACAAATAGATCTGAGTTAAAGATAGATGAACAGTTATCAGATAACAGTCAATTACTCTTCACTCAACCCAAGAAAATACATATCACACAGGTAAAAGGATATGATAGTAAACTATCCAATGATTCCTCTAAATGGATCAAACTACTCCATTACTACTCTGTTACTAGACTAAAACTTCAAGATATACCGTACAACTACCTTGTAGATGAAAGTGGGAACATATTTGAAGGAAGAAGTGGAGGAGCAGGTTCTAATCCATGCCTTAGTAATGGTGAGAATGTAGTAATGATAGGTTACTTATCTTCTAATACAATGCTTACTCCAAGAGCATCCACAGCTATTCAATCATTGGTAGAAGATCTTTCTTACAAATACGGTATTAAAGATGGAAATTGGAGTACTGTTTCTCTTAGTATTAATCAAAGTGAAGGAGAGATATCTCTCCTTAGTGCTGAGATTGTAGGTAAAGGTACCTTCGCGGATTCTGTATCTGAGTCTTTGGAAGATGTAAATTGGTCAGACAAGGAGCATCTTGAGTACAAGGCGACTATAGAAGGGGTTGAGTATTCTAAAGATGTCGTTATCGGAGAGACCCTTAAAGTAGTAGTCAAGGTTAAGAATGAAAATGATTTTACTTGGTTTGCAGACTCTGACTATATATATGTCTCTACTAAAGATTCAAAGGATAGTCCATATGCAATTAACTCTGTATGGGATAGCTTCAGTAAACCAGGGCATTTAGAGAGTGATTTTGTAAAACCAGGGGAAGTAGCCGAAATAGCATTTGAATTACTTGCTAAGAGTAAACCTGGCTCATATAGTGCTGAATTTAACCTTATGAAATCTCCTAACTCTGTTTTCGAAAATAGTGAATTTAAAGTAGAATTTAATATAGGGGCAGGTAGTTATAAGTTGGTAGAGATGAGTTCTCCTGATTATGGATTTGTAAATATTAGAGAGTGTAGATGGTATTCTTGTGAGAAGGTGGAAGTAGCAAATGATGGAGATGTATTTATCACAACAAAGAAAGAAGAAGGTTGGTATGAAATTGAGTATAAAAAGGGAAATAAAGGATGGGTCTATCAGAAGTATGTTAAGGCTCTGTAACTCATAGTATATACACTATCTATATATTCTGTCTTATAACTCTGTTCTTCTGTATCTCTTATTTAGTTTTGAATATAATCATAGGCGTGGCACCCCAAGACATTATTCTCGGAAAATTGAATCCTCAACAGAAATTAGCTGTTGAGCATACAGAGGGACCCTTGCTTGTTTTTGCTGGAGCAGGCTCTGGTAAAACACGAGTTATTACTAATAGGATTGCCTACCTTATAACTCAAAAGCAGGTCTCTCCCGAGAATATCTTGGCTGTTACATTTACAAAGAAAGCTGCTGGTGAGATGCAGGAAAGAGTACTACAACTCCTAAAAGAGCTTTCTCTTTCTAGTATAGGTACTCCTCTAATTGGTACTTTCCACTCTATAGGTGCACTTCTCTTAAGGCAGAATGCAAAAGCTCTAGGTCTTTCCCCTAACTTTTCAATATATGATAGTGATGATTCTGAGAATCTAGTGAAGGAGATAATGATTGAACAGGATATTGATATAAAGCAGATTAGACCTCAGTCAGTTTCATACTTTATTTCTGCAGCTAAGAATGAAATGGTATCTCCTGAGAAATTTCATAATCACTATGGAGGTTATATTGAAGATATAGTTGCAAATATTTATCCTCTGTATCAGAAACAGCTCTTATCCCAAAACTCTGTAGATTTCGGAGATCTGTTGTATCTACCTGTAAAAATGCTTTCTGAGAATAAAGAGATATTAGAAAGATATCAAGAGAATTTTAAATATATATTAATAGATGAGTATCAAGATACTAATAATGCTCAGTATCTTTTTGCAAAATTACTTTCTGATAAGTACAAGAATATTTGTGTAGTTGGGGATGATGACCAAGGTATATATGGATGGAGAGGGGCTGATATAAAAAATATTCAGCTATTTGAGAAAGATTTCGACAATGTAAAAGTTATTAAATTAGAACAGAACTACAGATCTACAGCTAATGTAATCAATGCTGCTGTTGCTGTTATCAAGCAGAATAATCTGCGTATAGATAAGAGTCTGTGGACAGAGAAGGGAGAGGGTGAACACATTACAGTATACCAGGCAAGAGATCAGGATGATGAGGCTCAGTATGTAATTGATGAAATAAAAACCTTAAAAAGTCATGGAATATCTCTGTGTGATATTGCAGTGTTGTACAGAACTAACTATCAATCCCGTGTAATTGAGGAGACTCTTCTTAAAAGTGGTCTGCCCTACAGACTAGTTGGGGGTTTTAGATTCTATGAAAGAAAGGAAGTAAAAGATATTCTCAGCTATATGCGTTTTGTATATAACCTAAAGGATGAACTTAGTTTAAATAGGATACTTAATGTTCCTACTAGGAAAGTGGGACCTAAAAGTGTAGCTACTTTGTACGAAATTGCTAAAGAGTGTGAGTGCTCTCTTGGTGAGCTTCTTGTTGCAGGATATGAAGTGGCTAATGACCTTGGGAAGAGTCTCTCTTTATCTGCTACTACATACTCTAAGGTCGAGAGCATGCTGGGAGAATTAAGTAAGTTTACTTCTCTAGTTAATCTCTTCGGCTCAATATATGTTCAATCTCAGGATACAGATGTACTTTCTACTATTGATCTGATCCTTGCAAAGACCAAATATGTAGAGTGGATGGATGATGGTTCTGAAGCAGCAGAGTACAGGAAAGAGAATATTGAAGAGTTGAAAAATGTCGCAGGTAGTTATGTACAGAAGTATGGCAACAAATCATTGGATATGTTTCTACAGGAGATAAATCTCATAGAGCAGGAGCAGGACAAGAATGAAGATGGAAGTAACAACTATATTACCCTTATGACACTACACTCCTCTAAAGGTTTGGAGTTTGATAATGTCTTTATAATTGGTATGGAAGAGGGTATACTTCCTCACTCCAGATCTTTTACCGATGAAGATGGATTAGAAGAGGAAAGAAGACTCTGCTATGTAGGAATAACTAGGGCAAGAGAGAAACTGTATATGACTTTTGCAGATGTAAGACGAAGTAGAGAGGGTTTTAATACACAGATACCTTCCAGATTTTTGGGAGAAATACCTCAAGATATATGTGAATATTACAGCTGGCAGCTTTAGTGAGAAGCCTCAAAACTTCTGTTACATGCTGGCCACATAGTAGCTGCACCTGCTCTTAATTTCTCTACAGTATGCTTTATCTGTGCATGTCCATCAAAGATGTTCTCAGAGTACTGTTTTCTCCAAAATACCGGATTCCATTGGAATAGACCTTTGTAGTACCCTTTAGTAGACTCTGCATTACAGCCAGACTCGCACTTCATAACAAATTTAAGCCACTCCTTCTCTCCATCGGAATATGGTCCTGAATCGACTACTGAATACCAGTAGGGGCAATTGTATCCCTTTTTATCAATTCCTGTTAGTGAGTATATAGCAGTACCGACCTCTACTATCTTGGTTACGGCTTCCTGCTTAACTTTCTCATCCACTACTTCTCGCTTTAGTAGTTTACCATCTTCAAAATAGTTAACTATTCTCTGAGTTTTTAATCCTTTAACACCAGCCTGTACAACGTTCTCCTCTCCCTTCATATACTTATCAGTTTTAATAGTTTCAACTTCATAGGGGATAGTGATGTTAATAACCTCTGTTACTATTTCAGATCTAATAATCTTAATGACAGTACCCTCTCTTACAAATTCAGTATTGCTTGTTAATCTCTCCTTACTGTCTAACTGGATGTAAAAATCATTTAGGATATCTTTAATATCTGTTTTGTTTGTTAGTACTTTGTATACGGTTTTCCCCCTCTTTATACTAACAATTTTAGGATTGTACCTCTCTTTAACAGCGTCATCAGTTACTCCGTATGCTAATAGTCTCATATCAGCTGCTTTACTTTCTTCGCTCTTTTCTGCTAGTACTACTGTATGAGTAGAGTAGACAAGAATAAGTACTGAGAATACAGAGATAGTGAGTAGAAGGAATAGTATTTTAAGTGTTTTACGTTGGGATCCGCCTTTTGAGCTTTTCCTTTCCATTTTCAGGTATTCTAATATTACCTTCCTAAGTGGAAGTAGTCTTGCAGGATAAGTATAGCATGATTACCAAAACATGTGTAAAATGGAAACGGATAATTAAGTCGGAGAAAATATGAATCGATATATAAAAACCTTTCTATATACAGCAATCATAGCAGTTAGTGCATTACTACTAACCGGTTGCACACCATCAGAAGAAACAGTAAACAGGTATGATCAGTTAGTTACAGAAGCAAATACATTCTGGGAAGCAAGAGAGTACTCTCAGGCTGTTAACAAGTTTAATGAGGCTACCTCCCTTATCCCTTCTAAGCCAGAAGCATACAAAGGTTTAATAACCATCTTTGTAACTAAGAATAGATTAGATGATGCAAAAGCAATAGTAGATGATTCAGCTAACAAGCTAAATGCTAATGACAGGGCACAGCTCTATTTAGATATTGGAGATGCTCACTATGCTCAGAGCGAATATGACAAAGCATTGAATTCATATGAGTTAGCGAATGGTATAGGGGATACAGAGGATAGAGTGCAGTTAAGTTTGGCTAAGGTATATCTCCAGAAAGGTGAAGTAGAAAAAACAAAGGGAATATTAAATAGAAGTTTTGGAGATGAGTTTAAACTTGAAGCTGTATTAATATCCTCTTACATTGAATCATTGAAGGATGTAGAAAAAGCAAAAACTTTAATATCAGGAGTAGATCCCAATGATGAATGGAAGGATGAATATCAACAGTGGAGTAGTATATTAGATTCATTGAATGAAGATGAACTGTTTAATTCTGCTAAACTCTCTCATGTATATGTAAATGCTGGATATCCATATCTAGCTATCTCCCTTCTAGAGCCAATGAAAGATAGTATGTCTGAGTATATTGATGGTGTATATCTACTTGGGAAAGCGTACTATGATTACGGTGAATATCAGAAGAGTATTGATACCCTAGTCAATGTAACTAGCTTAAGCGAAGTTAATCAGTATCTATACTGGACAGTAGCAAGAGACTACTACTTGATAAATGATATTAGCAATTCATTTGATTACTATGACAGAGCACTTACCTATGCGGGTGATGATGCCCAGGAAAAGCTGTATCAGGAATACTTCGACCTTCTAGTTAAAGATAATCAACTTACTAAGGCTTTGGAAGTGATAAGGAAAGCAGAAAAGGTATTTGATCAAGAGTGGGTAAACATCGCCTACCTTAAGCTCTCTTACCTTATGGAAGAGAAGGAGAAAGTAGACTACTATGTAGAACGTATTAAGCTAGATGAGCTTGAAGGTAACTTCAAAACAGAGTATCTATATTGGAAATCTAGAGTAGCTCTCGAAGATGGTCTATTAGATGAGGCTAAGAGGAACTTAGATATCTTCTTTACAGTAGACAAGTTTGACCCAAGGTATAATCTTCTAATGGGGCAGTTAAGTTTCCAGGAAGGGAAATTGGATGAAGCTAGAAACTATTTAAAGAAAGCAATCGAGTATGATATTGATAGGAGTGTTACAGAAGATGCTCAGAAGCTATTGGCTCAGATTGATTAGTTTGTTATAATCCCCATTGCGTATTATCCCTAATTTCCCATTAGGACTTTAAATTTATGATTATTTGATATGCAGACCTATGATATTAAGATGCCGTTAGAGCAGATTAGAAATATTGGTATTATCGCCCACATTGATGCAGGTAAGACAACAACAACTGAAAGATTACTATACTTTACAGGACAGATACACAAGATCGGTGAAGTGCACGAAGGTGCAGCAACTACCGACTTCATGGAGCAGGAGAGAGAAAGAGGTATCACTATACAGTCTGCGGCTGTTACATGTTTCTGGGACTACAAAGATAGTAGGTATAGGATCAATATAATTGATACACCAGGTCACGTAGATTTCACTGCAGAGGTTGAGAGATCTCTTCGTGTCTTAGATGGTGCAGTAGTTATATTTGATGGAAGAAAAGGAGTAGAACCTCAGTCTGAGACAGTATGGAGACAGGCTAACAAGTATGGTGTTCCCAGAATATGTTTTATGAACAAGATCAACCTCATCGGTGGAGATTTTGAGAAGAGCTTTGGAACCATTAAAACAAGATTAAGTAACAAAGCTGTTGCAGTTACTCTACCAATTGGAAGAGAGAGTGAACTACATGGATACGTTGATTTGATAAAGATGAAAGCATATACATACACCTCTGTCGAAGCTGACGAGTTAACGGAAGAGGAAATTCCTGCAGAGCTTAAGGATATGGCTGATAAATATAGAGCAGTATTGGTAGAAGCTATTGTAGAGCAGGATGATGCTTTGATGGAGAAGTATTTCGCAGGGGAGGAGATCTCAGCAGATGAGCTAATGGCTGGATTAAGAAAAGGGACTTTAGTAAGCGAACTGTTCCCAGTGTTGGGAGGAGATTCAAGAAGCCCTATGGCAAAGACCATTCTTGACTATGTAGCTGCATGTCTTCCAAGTCCTTTAGAGGTACCTGCTATTCAGGGTGATCATCCCAAGACAGGTGCTGAGATAGAGAGGCATCCTAGTGAAGATGAACCTTTTGCAGGATTAGTATTCAAGATCGTAAGCGATCCTCATATTGGTAACCTTTCTTACTTCAGAGTATATTCCGGTACTATCAAGTCAGGAACATATGTATTCAATGCTACGAAGGGGATCCGAGAGAGGGTTGGAAGATTAGTCCTTATGCACGCTGATGATAGGGAGGAAGTAGATATGCTTAGAGCAGGAGATATTGGAGCAATAGTGGGACTTAAGGATACAGTTACAGGTGATACTATCTGTGATCCAGAGAATCCAATCATTCTAGAACAGATTGTATTTGCAGAGCCCGTTGTATCTCAAGCAATTGAACCTGCTACAAAGTCAGATGAAGAAAAGATGTCTGAAGCACTTGCTAGACTTGCTAAAGAAGATCCTACATTCAAAATAGAGACGAACAATGAAACAGGTCAGACCATTATCTCTGGTATGGGTGAATTACATCTGGAAATCATGGTAGACAGAATGAAGAGAGAGTATAACGTAGCTGCTAATGTCGGTAAGCCTCAGGTAGCATATAGGGAAACCATTAAATCTGTATGTGAACAATCTGAAGGTAAGTATATTAAGCAGTCAGGTGGTAAGGGACAGTATGGACACTGCTGGCTTAAGATTGAGCCCAACGAGCAGGGTGCAGGATTTGAATTCATTGACGCTATTAAAGGAGGCGCAATTCCTAGGGAATATATCCCTGCAGTACAAAAGGGTGTAGTAGAATCTATGAAAGCTGGAGTTGTAGCTGGATATCCAGTCGTAGATGTAAAGGTTACTCTCTTCGATGGTTCATACCATGAAGTAGACTCCTCTGAAGCAGCATTTAAAGTAGCAGGATCTATGGCCTTCCGAGACGGAACCAAAAGAGCAAACCCTATCCTCTTAGAACCAGTTATGGATGTTGCAGTAGAAACCCCACAGGATCATATGGGTGACGTTACTGCATCTCTAAGTAGTAAGAGAGGACAAATCCAGAGTACTGAAGATGTCGGAAATGGTATTACAGTAATTAATGCATTAGTACCACTCTCGGAGCTATTCGGATATACAAGTGAATTAAGGTCAATTACTAGTGGTAGAGGTAGTGCTAATATCGAGCCTTCACACTATGCAGAAGTTCCTAAAAATGTTGCAGAACAAGTAGCAGGTACTACAGCATAGCCCCGAGCTATCAAGAATGTTAGTATGATCAGATAATGTAAGAGACCCGGGTGTACCTGGGTCTCTTTTAATTCTCCCTAGACTTAGTTATATGTTGTTTCTTAAAAATCTTTAGAATATAATGGTTGAATAAACTTACTCATATACAAATGGAAGGAGAACCCCAAGTAAGTGAACGAACAGAGACTAATGAGCCTATAAGTTCGGCACCTGAAGTACAAGTCCAAACACCAGAGTTGCCTCAAACTCCAGTTACAGAGCAAAAATCTGAAAAATCTATTCCCAATCAAGAAGATCAAGAGCTTAACAATCAAACAACGGTAAAAAAACTTCAACAGCGAGCAGATTTACAAGTGGTATCTCAAAACATTAAAGCTGAGTTACAAAATCAAATACAAGTACATGAGCTAGTATGGAAACCAATTGTTGAAAGTAAAACTCATCAAAGACTAGAATCCATATATCATCAAATATCTCCTGAAGGAGTAGTGTATTTTGATGTGTTAGATCAAGAAGAATTCATTTCTCAAACTGAAAAGAACTTCCAAGCATTAATACAAAATCACCAAGTAGATACTGTAAAAAGATGGAATGATGAAGAAATAGAGAAGATGTTTGGGAAAGGATTAAATCCTACATCCCTAATTACAAGTTACGAAAGTGCTCAGTGGTTTACAAAGGAAGCTCCAATATCCAGTAATCCTGTAATACTTGAATTAGGAACTGGAGCAGGGTGGGCAACAGTAATGCTCTATGAGAGTGTTAAGAAGCAATATCCTGAATCTAGACTTAAGCAATTCTCAGTTGATATGTCTCCTCATGCTATTGCAGCTACACAAACACTATTAACCTACAAGGGTATCGCTCATATAGTAGCAGCTAACCCTCAGGAATTAGCACAAATACAAGCATGGATGAATAATACAGTTGAAGGAAGAGAATACTCGGGTGTTGTTTTAGTACTCGACAATATAAACGAAGTATTGAATCGCTTCCCTGAAAAATCTGTAGAGGGTGTGTATTCCTCTCACGGTACGGCATATCTATCTAAAGGTGAATATACAAACTTCTTAAAAACTCTTCCCTCAAAACTCAAGAAAGACGGAGTATTTATGGCAGACTCACTTAATCCTCTTTATACAAATCAACTAGATATTGGTACAACTCTGTCTCAGATGATAGCCCCAAAGAGAATGAGGGCATCTCTCACTAAGAAAGGCATTACATATATGTACGGAGATAAGATTAAGAACAATTCAAAGTATTTCCCAGGAGAAGATGTCCAAATACTCAAAGGATTTAATACACCACAAGCATATCTTATCCTTGAGTGGTGTAACTATCTCCTTAGAAAAATGGATTTTACTCGATTGATGAAGACAGTCAAGTCGTTAAAGGTAACAATGAAAGTTGTAGATGAGTATCGTTCTGATGTATTTCCTTCTTTTCTTTTAAAAAATATTGTTAGCGAAGAGAAACTTAATTTTGAAAATCTAAATAACCCTCCAGAGTTTCCAACATTTATGGATACTCAAGGTTTTAGGGTAAAAGAGTAAAGTGCTAAAACATGCCCAACGATATTATCGGATACATAAATATTCTGATCGGTTTTGTAGATATCCTTTTAGGTTTTTTAGTGTTAACTAGTAATACTAAGAAATCAGTTAATAGGGCATATTTCTTGTGTACTTTTACAATGGGTATTTGGTCTTTATCATTGTTCTTCTACAACAATCCTCTATTTTTTGATAGTACTCAATGGCTTAAGATCGTATATGTTATTTCGTACCTAATGACCTTTGCTCAGTTGTACTTTGCGCTTAAGTTCCATGACGGGGTAGGAAAGAGGCTAACAACAGTTATGATAACGGTATTAGCTCCATTATTTACTTATGGCTCATATCTCTTACTAATTAACAATTCTGTAGTGTTAAACACGGCCTTTAGTGAAGTGAAAAGTACAGTAGTTGCTCAAATGGGTCAGGATTATATCCTATACTTTCTGCCAATAATTATTTCTCTATTCTTCCTATTCGGTATCCATATTATTAAAGGTAGCAAGTTAGAAAGTCTAAAGAAAAAGCAGACTCAATTTTACTGGATAGCTGGATTTCTTATGATTGTACCTTTAGTATTCTTAGACTTTGTATTACCTACATTTTTTTCTATAACGGAGTATTATCAATACAGTACTCTAGGGAATATTCTTTGGGCTATCATAATTGCTTATTCCATCTACAACACACGTTTTTTAGATGTTCGATTAGTGTTGGGTAAAGTAGTAGAAGCTATACTAAAATCAAGTTATTTATTAGTAGTATTTTTAGTCTATACAAGATGGAATGAGAGTAATCCGGATCTTACGGGCAGTAATTTCATCCTTATACTTGTAACTATTTCAGTAGTTTTATCATTGATTCTCAATTGGATAAATCAAAAGACAGAGCTATTTGTACAAAAGAGATTCATTTACAGTAAATACAATCCGATGGATCAGATACAGAAGTATTCTGGTGGTAACTCCCAAGAATTGAATATTAAGAACATCTTAAAAAAGACAGTAGATCTAATAATAAATACAATTACTCCGGATAAGCTAACGATTTTACTTTTCGATAGTAAAAGCAAAGCAATAATATATCAGGAAGAAAGTAATTTCCCTTCTTTAACATCGGAAACTACAATGAAGTTCATTAGTAACTGGGAGAATCTAAACAGCAATCCAGTTCTAATATTCTCAGAAATGGATATTCATTTCTCTTCAGGTAAAGAAATCATTGATTACCGTAAAAAGGAGATACTCGACTTTATGAAAGAGTATAAAGTTGAAGTCATTATTCCTTTTGAGCTTAAATCTTCAGTTGAAGGATTAATAATTTTAGGGAACAAGAAGGACAACTCCCAGTACTCACAAACAGATATCACCTTTTTAGAGAGTGTTACGAGGAATGCAAATATTGCAATTGAAAGAGCAATCCTTTATGAGCAATTGCAGAGCTTTAATCAAACACTCCAACAAAAAGTAAATGAACAGACCAAAGACTTACAAGTAAAGATTGAAGAACTACAGGAAGCAAGAAGAAAAGAGAGTGACATGATCGATATAATGGGACATGAACTAAGAACACCTGCTACTGTTGTTAAGCTTAACGCTGGTTTTCTTAACAAGTTTATTGGTGAAATACAAAGTGATCCTGAAGGATATAAGAAATATGTTAAACGAATACAAGATGCAATAGAAAATGAGATAAAATTAATAA
>CAYVBS010000016.1:0-12190 GCA_964449955.1 uncultured Candidatus Saccharibacteria bacterium
AACAGGAAGCAATTGATAAAGGATTAACACTAATTAATCAAACAGATCCCAATACCCCAAGTATATATGCAGATAAAGCTAGGACAGTAGAGGTCTTAAACAACATAATAAACAATGCAATTAAATATACAGATAAAGGAGGAGTTGGTATTACTACAAGATTTAACGACAACTTTGTTACAGTAGCTGTGGCTGACACAGGTAAGGGCATTCCCAAAGAAGATATTCCGAAACTAGGACAAAAGTTCTATAGACTGAATAACTATATTGAATCCAGCAAGGATGATAAGGTGGATGTAATAAGGCCAGGTGGTACTGGTTTAGGTTTGTATGTGACCTTTAGTCTTGTAAAAAAGATGGGAGGTAGTATATCTGTACAGAGTGAAGTAGGTAAGGGTTCTGTATTTTCATTCTCTCTTCCAAGATTTAAAGGTGTTACTACAGAAGAGAAGAAAGTTGCTTCTCAGAATATGTTTGAGAGATTGGGATTGGTTAAATAAGAAGTGTAAAATTCTCTACCCTTATCGTCTAACCTCTTCCTTTACTGGTTTTACTCTAGTTATTGGTAACTCATGCATTTTTACACTTACTGTTTCTTCACTACCTTCTCTGTAACATAGAAGTTTCTCTTAAACTTGCTTAAGCCAAGCATCATCTCAGTCTGAGCCTGAACATAAGGGATAAAGGCAAATGTGAGCATGTTTATCGTAATTAGGAAAGTCTCTACGAAATCCCATAAGTGTCTCCACCATTTCCAACCACCCGGTATCTTACTCAGCTGTCTTCTGAATATTACAATAGGGATATTGGATAGAGTAATAAAGGTAAATACGATACTCATTAACTGGGGTAAATTATATGATACTGCAGTAAACTGAAAACTCTTGTTAAAGTTCATAATCCACATACCAAAGGTAAGTACAAACACTATAGTTAAGTACCAAACCCAGTTCTGGAACATCATTTTAAACAGGAAAAGTTTCCTGTACCAAGGAAAATCCTTGTCTTTCCAAATGGCAGCAAGAGTAATTGGCGCATTAACAATTCCCCATCCCCATCTGTACTGCTGTTTGTAATATGCCTGGTGGCTTTTGATAAAGGTTTCGTTCAGTACAGCATCGTTATGTGTAGGAACATAGACCTCCTCACTTTTGAAAGTCCCTTTCGTTCTAACCATAGCATTCCAGTAGAAGGCTGTATCATCATTAGCTATCTCAGGATCCCAATACTCAAAATCAACTAAGGTCTTCAAATTAACAACGTATGAAGAAAAAGAGTCCCTTGTATATATCTCGCCTCCGATTACAGGAATTTGTTTCTTCTTTTCAAGTACCCAGTTTTGTAAGAGTACCAAGGTTAACATACTAGATTGAGTTCTAATGATAGGGGGAGCATCCCATATATTGTTATTAAATGTATGAACAGCTGTTGCATAGTATCTATTATCTGGTTCCTCTACCGTTAGATATTTATAGGTAATAGCTGATAGATACTTTGGCTCTGGCCTTAAGTCTGAATCACATGTAACAAGGAGGTAGTTATGAATATCTTTCCCTTCCTTCTGTAGATCATCTACAAAACATCTGGTTGCCCAGTTAATGTTGGCACCCTTAACTCCAACTATTTCTCCAGGAATACCTGCTGGATGTATATAGTACCTCATACTTCCAAATTTACTGCCATACTTCTCTTTTAGTTTTTTGAAGTTCTCCTTCTGTAAATCTGCTTTCCTTTCTTCCATAGCCATAACCACATCAATCTTCTCTGCACCCACATCACTTAAGGAAAAAGCTTCGAAGGATTTATCCAAAACCTCAAAAGGTTCTGAGTATACGGGACATAGATATACATACCTCAATTCACTAAATCTTTTTGAATCAACTTCTTTTATATTTTTGATCCAGTCAGTACGAAGATCTCTCTTCATTCTTCTTAGCCCTATCCATATACCTATTAAGAACTTCATAGTTCTAAAAGTCCAGTAAGCGGTAATAAAGGAGATGTATAGGACAAAGAGGTTTACCCAATTGGCAAGGGCAGCAATAAGGGGAAGAAGTAGGAGTAACCAGGTAATTAATCCTGGGATTATTTCAAACAGTCTTCTTTCCTTTTTACTTGTATTAACAGGAAAACCTTCTTCTCTGTCTGTTGGTTTTCGGTTTTGTAAGTCTTTTCTGTCTTCCACATTTAAGTAGTTTAATTTAGGCAAATACCATTATATGTTTTTTTAAGCAAGACTTGTAGGGTATAATTAGAGAGTGAAAGTAGTCCTTGGTGAGGTGTGAAAATTTGTTTAAAATACTTGCATATGTTACATCTTTTTGATAATATTCAACGCAGGCTCGCATATTGTTTACTGTTGCAGAGTTCTTATTAGTAAGTGTATTATATTTTTATTATTTTATATATAAATTATTTATTTTATATTCATGGCAGATTTCGATAGAACAAAGCCACACATGAATATCGGAACCTTAGGTCATATCGACCACGGTAAGACCACATTGGTTCGTGGTATTCTAAGAGCTCATACACCTGAAGGTAGTGACCTTGAAAAGATGATTGATAAGTTAGACAAAGATCCAGATTCTCGTGCTAAATCTATTACTATTTCAGTAGCACAC
Organism: uncultured Candidatus Saccharibacteria bacterium; assembly: GCA_964449955.1. GTDB lineage: Bacteria > Patescibacteriota > Dojkabacteria > SC72 > SC72 > CAYVBS01. The sequence continues at coordinate 2,625 of CAYVBS010000016.1, forward strand.
GTAGAGTTTGAGACTGAGAATAGGCATTATGCATTAGTAGATTGCCCAGGACATAAGGACTATATCAAGAATATGATCACAGGTGCTGCACAGATGGATGGTGCTATTTTAGTAGTATCTTCTGATGACGGTGCTATGCCTCAGACCAAAGAGCACTTACTTCTTGCAAAGCAGATTGGTGTTCCTAAGCTAGTTGTATTCATCAATAAGTTTGGTGAGGCTGATGAGGAGATCATAGAATTGATTAAGGCTGACGTACAAGATCTTTTAGAAAAGTACGGATTTGATGCAGATGCTCCTATCATAGTAGGAAATGCATTAAGTGCTCAAAAGGGTGAAGAAGAGGGTCTTGCATCTGTAAAGGAACTCATCGATACAGTAGATAGCTATATCGAGCTTCCTGAAAGAGATGTAGACAAACCATTCTTAATGCCAATTGAAGATGTGTTCTCAATTGAAGGTAGAGGTACAGTAGTAACAGGAAGAATTGATAGAGGTGTTCTGAAGCTTGGTGAAGAGGTTGATGTTCTTGGAATGGGAAGAAAACCACAGAAGACTGCAGTAACAGGAATTGAAATGTTCAACAAGTCAATGAAAGAGTGTCAGGCAGGTGATAATGTTGGTATCTTACTCAGAGGTTTCAAGAGAACCGATGTTGAAAGAGGTCAGACATTATCTAAGCCAGGTTCTGCAGAGACTCACACAGAGTTTAAGGCAGAGGTATATGTACTAAGCAAAGAAGAGGGTGGAAGACACACTCCATTTGTAAGTGGATATAAGCCACAATTCTATATCAGAACTGCAGATATAACTGGTGAAGTTACATTGGATGAAGGTGTTGAAATGGTTGCTCCAGGAGATAATACTCAGTTTACAGTTAAACTAGGTGCTCCAGTAGTAATCGAAAAAGGACAAGGATTTGCAATTAGAGAAGGTGGTCAAACAGTAGGTAAGGGTATTGTTACCGAAATTATTAAGTAAGGTTACTATGTGAGGAGTGGGGTTAACTCCACTCCTCGCTCTTAAGTTTTTAATTTAGCTCTTTAAGATAGAATGAGTGACGGAACTGCAAAAATACGAGTAAAGTTAAAAGGATATGATGCTGTTGTATTAGACAGGTCAGCAAAAAGCATAATAGAGACAGCAATTAGCACAGGTGCTAAAGTAGCTGGTCCTATTCCGCTACCAACCAGAAAAAGAAAGGTAGCAGTTAACAGGTCAACATTCATCTATAAGAGCTCAGTTGAACACTTTGAGATAGGTACTCATAAAAGAGTAATAGACATTATCGATCCAACTCCTAAGACAATCGATGCATTACAGCATCTACAGATGCCTGCTGGAGTAGGAATCGAAATACAGCAATAAGGATATTAAATATATATTGAAATGAAGGCAATACTAGGAATAAAAAAAGGAATGACAAGAGTATTTCAGGGAGAGAAAGTGATCCCTGTTACAGTCATAGACATTTCCGGATGCAAGGTTGCAAAGAAGGAAGATGGAAGTATTGAATTAGGGCTTGGGGAAAGAAAGAAAGCTACTAAGGCTATCCAGGGTCAGTATAAAGAGTTAGGGTTTGTTCCTAAGTTTACAAAGAAATTCAAAGGAAACTTTGAAGAAGATCTTAATGTGGGAAGTGATGTAACAGCAAATGTATTTAATGAAGGTGATGCAGTAGCACTAAGTGGAGTATCTAAGGGTAAGGGTTTTGCAGGTGTAGTAAAGAGATGGGGTTTCAAGGGTGGTCCTAGAACTCACGGTCAGTCAGACAGATTAAGAGCTCCAGGTTCAATTGGTGCAGGTGCAGATCCAGGAAGAGTATTCAAAGGTACAAGAATGGGTGGAAGAATGGGTTCAGAGAATATTACAGTTAAAAACAAGAAAGTCGTAGGTATTAAAGACAACTATGTATTAATTAGTGGTCCAGTACCTGGCTCCAACGGAGATTTAGTTGCAATTTTTAGTGAATAGAATGATGGCAGAGAAAAAGACCAAGAAGAAAACAGAAGAAGTATCATTAAATCCTAAGGTTTGGGAAGTACCATACAATGCAGATTTAATATCACAAGTACTGTACGTTTACTTTAGCAACGAAAGAAGGGGAACTTCAGTAGCAAAGACCAGAGGTGAAGTAAAGGGAGGTGGAAGAAAACCATGGAAGCAGAAGGGTACAGGAAGAGCAAGACACGGTTCCATTAGATCTCCTCTATGGGTAGGTGGTGGTGTTACGTTTGTACCAAGTAATAGAAACTGGAAAAAGAGTATTAATAAGAAAATGGTAAAGAAAGCTACATGTATGATGCTTTCCAGAAGATTAGGAGAAAAGGCAGTTGAATTTGTAAATATGGATATAGAGAAGGGATTGAAGGATATTAGAGACAGTGTAAAAAAGAATGTTGAAAAGAAGACAGTAGTAGTATCTGAGAACGAGAAAGTTAATATGGCTGCAAGAAATATACCTACAATATCAGTAGTGAGCCCTATGAAACTGAATGTAAAAAATATTGTTAATGCTAAGAAACTTTTAATAGATGAAAACTCAGTTAAGATTTTGGAAGACAGATTAACAGATGGAAAGTAAGAATATTACACTAAAACCTATGATCTCTGAGAAAAGCTATAACCTTGCTAATGCACAGAACAAGTATGTATTTTTAGTAGATACACCAGCTAACAAAATAGAGGTTAAAAAAGCTGTAGAAGAGAAGTACAAGGTAAAGGTAGAAGATGTGAATATAGTAAATAGACCTGGAAAAGTATCCAGAGATTGGAAAACCAACAAGTCTTTTAGGAAAGAGGATAAGAAGAAAGCAGTTGTTACATTGAAAAAAGGAGATAAGATTGATGAATTCTTAAATATTTAATTATGGCAGTAAAACAGTTTAAACCAACAACTTCGTCACTTAGAGGCACAAAGCTAGCAAACAGATCTCATCTTGAAAAAGATGGAGGTCCAAAGAGCCTAACTATTGCTAAAAAGCAGAAGTCAGGAAGAAATAGCCAGGGGAAGGTTACTGTAAGACATAGAGGTGGTGGTAAAAAGCGAAGAATAAGGATCATAGATTTTAAGAGAGATAAGTTTGGTGTACCAGCTAAAGTTTTAGGACTTTACTTTGATCCAAATAGAACTGCACACTTAGCTTTACTACAGTATGCGGATGGTGAGAAAAGGTATATAATAGCACCTCGTGAGGTTAAGGTAGGAGATACTTTGATCTCAGGAGATCAGGTAGATATTCTTCCTGGTAATGCAATGAGAATAAAGAATATACCCTCTGGAACCATTGTTCACAATGTAGAGAATAGAGTTGGGAGAGGTGCTGTATTTGGAAGAAGTGCAGGACAGGAAATTGTAGTACAAGGTATTGATCCTACAGGTAAATATGTACAGATAAAGATGACATCAGGTGAAATTAGATTGGTTCCTGCAGACGCTATGGCTACTGTAGGTCAGGTTGGTAACGAAGACAAATTGAATGTAAAGCTTGGAAAAGCTGGTAGGAAGAGAAACCTAGGATGGAGACCAGTTGTAAGAGGTTTGGCAATGCATGCAGTAGAACATCCACACGGTGGTGGTGAAGGTAAGGGAGTAATTGGTAAAGCTAAAGATATTTGGGGTAACAGACTTGGCACTAGAACTAGAAAGAACAAGAGAACAGATAAGTATATAATTAAAAGAAGAAGGACTCGTCAGAGACCTTTTGCTAAGAAATAATTTGTTGATAATTAGGTATGTCAAGATCACTTAAGAAGGGACCATACATAGATGAAAAGTTAGATAAGAAGGTAAAGCAGGCTTTGGAAACTGGTAACAGAAAGCCCATTAAAACATGGGCAAGAGCATCTACAATTACACCTGAAATGGTAGGTTTGACAATTGCAGTATACAACGGAAAGAAGCATGAAGAGGTATTGATAGAGGAATCAATGATTGGACATAGGCTTGGAGAGTTCTCTTTAACCAGAAAGTTCAAAGGACATGCAAAGAAAGGTAAACTTGCAAAGGTATATGGTAGTAGCGGTAGATTTGAAGAATAATATATCGATTAAATATGATGGAAGATAGAAAAACAACAGTACAAGTGAAGAATATAGCACACACTCCTCAGAAGTTGAGATTGGTTGCTGATCTAGTAAGAGGTAAAGATATTGAAGAGGCTTTAAACATCTTGCAGCTTACAAACAGGAAAGGTACAGAGATATTAAAGAAGGCTTTGCTAAGTGGAGTTGCTAATGCTAGAGAATTGTATAGTGTAGATAAGAACGAATTAAAGATATCAAAACTCTCTGTTGATGGAGCTCCTGTTCTTAAGAGAGCAAGGTTTGCATCAAGAGGTAGAGTATCCAGGATCACTAAGAGAAGATCACATATTAATTTAGAGCTTACTGTTAAATAATGGGAAGAAAGGTTAATGCTAACGCAGTTAGAATGGGAATAAATAAGACATGGAATTCAGTCTGGTATGCTGATAAGGCAGAGTATGCCAATATCTTGGCACAAGACTTAAAGGTAAAGGATGTAGTTACAAAAGCTATGCATGATGCTGGAGTTGATTGTGTAAAGATTAGTAGGACACTTGATAAAGTTGAGATAGAGGTGTTTGTAGCAAGACCAGGTGTAGCTATTGGAAGAGGTGGAGAAGGTATAGACAAGCTACAAAAAGATATCTCTAGAATGATCAAGAAAGATGTCGAATTGAAAATACGTGAAGTTAAGAAAGCAGATCTTTCTGCAAGTATAATTGCTAGAAGTATTGCAGATGGTATTGAAAGAAGACAACCATCTAAGTTACTTATGGCAAGTGCTAAAGAAAAAGCAATGATGGCAGGAGCAAAGGGTATTAGAATATGGGTATCAGGTCGTATTAACAATGCAAGTCAGGCAAGAACAGTAAAGGCTGATGCAGGATCTGTTCCAGCACAAACACTTAAGGCAGATATTGACTATGCGGAGGATACAGCAAAAACATTGAATGCAGGATTAATGGGTATTAAGGTATGGATATACAAGGGAGATAAAACAAGTATAGAAGAAGAATAATATATTGATAATTAGTAATCATGTTACAGCCTAAAAAAAGAAAATACAGGAAAGATATGAGAGGAAAGATGGGAGGAGTAGCATCCGTAAATAATACCATTGATTTTGGTGATTACGGTATTAAATCTACAGAAAGTGCATGGATTGAATCAAGAGAGATAGAGGCTGCTAGAAGAGCTGCTACTAACTACATGAAAAGAAAAGGTAAGGTATGGATTAAGATATTTCCTCACAAACCATATACTTTCAAGGGTACAAACAGTAAGATGGTCGCGGGTAAAGGTGAGGTTGAAGGGTATGTAGCTGTTGTAAGACCAGGTACTATGCTTTTTGAAGTAGGTGGTGTGGATAGAGAGATTGCGAAAGAAGCTATGAGACTTGCATCTCACAAGCTTTCAGTGAAGACTAAGTTTGTAGCTAAAAAAGAGATCTAAGGCTTGAGAGAAACTCATATTATTGGTAGAATACTAGCCGTTTTACATAGATAAAATATATTTTAAAAAGATGACAGCTAAGATAGAAAACAAAAGGAGAGAATTGGAAGGAGTTGTAGTAAGTAACAAGATGCAGAACACTGTAAGAGTTCGTGTTGATGTTACTGAAAGTCATCCTAAATATAAGAAGGTTGTAAATAGGAAGAAAGTATATTTTGCTCATACAGATAAAGAGGTAAACATTGGAGATAGAGTATGTATTAGAGAGGCAAAACCCTTCTCTAAAAATGTAAGATGGGTTGTAGTAAGTAAATAATGATACAGACAGAAACAGAGTTAATAATTGCAGATAATAGTGGAGCTAAGATTGGAAAAGTCATCGGTATCCCCGGTTACTCCAAGATCAAGTTCGCAGGTTTAGGAGATACAGTTAAGGTCGCTATACAGAAAGCATTACCTAATAGTGGCGTCAAAAAGCATGAGGTGTTGACTGCAGTAATTATTAGAGTACATAAAGAGCATAAAAGAAAAGATGGATCATATATCAGGTTTGATGATAATGCAGCGGTAGTAATTGATAGTAAGAAGAATCCAAAAGGAACAAGGATATTTGGACCAGTAGCAAGAGAATTAAAAGAGAAAGGATTTGATAAAATTGTATCTCTTGCACCAGAAGTATTGTAAATTTTTGATAATAAGGAATGAAGATTAAAAAGGGAGACACAGTAAAGATATTGTACGGAAAAGATGCAGATAGGCAGGGTACTGTTGTAGCTGTAGATATGAAGCATGACAGAGTTGTAGTAGATGGTATTAACGTTTACAAAAAGCATGTAAAGGGAGATGGTAGAACAAGAACATCAGAGATATTGAATATTGTAAAACCACTACCAATATCTAAAGTAATGTTAGTATGTCCTAACTGTAATAAACCAACAAGAGTAGGACTCAAGAGAGAGAAAGATACTGTAGAGAGAATATGTAAAAGATGTGGAAAGGTAGTTGCAGTAGTAGAGAAAAAAGAAGAGCCTAAGAAGGAAAGTAAAAAGAGTACCAAGAAGACAACTAAGAAAGTAACTAAAAAAAGTAATAAAAAAGAGAGTAAGTAAAAATGGCAAGACTAAGAGAAGAATACAATAATAGAATAAGACAGGAAGTAATGACAGAGGCAGGATACTCCAATGTAATGGAAGTCCCTACCCTCAGTAAAATAGTCATTAATGTAGGAGCTGGTGCTGCTGTAAATGAAGCTGAAGCCTTAGATGATATTGTAAATATAGTGACAACTATCAGTGGACAGAAGCCAATAGTTAATAAAGCAAGAAAAGCTGTATCTGCTTTTAAGATCAGAGAAGGAATGGAAATAGGTGTTTCTGTGACCTTAAGAGGAGATAGAATGTGGGAGTTCTTTGATAAGTTAGTAAATGTAGTGTTACCAAGGGTCAAAGACTTTAGAGGATTAGACGTATCAGCATTTGATGGATCTGGTAACTACTCTATCGGAATTGAAGATCACACAGTATTTCCAGAAATAGATGCAAACAATATCAAAAGAGTTAGAAGTTTACAGATAACAATAGTTACAACAGCAAAGGATAACAAAGAAGGAAAGTTACTTTTAGATAAATTTGGGTTTCCATTTAAGAAAGATGTCAACAGAGGCTAAGGAATATAAAGCAAAACAATTGAAGAAAAAATCTAAATATCCTACTAGGGTATACAATAGATGTGAACTATGTGGTAGATCAAGAGGATATTTAAGACATTACGGTATATGTAGAATTTGCTTTAGAAAATTAGCAAGTGAGGGTCAAATCCCTGGTGTTAAGAAAGCAATTTGGTAAAAATTATGAATTTTTTGGTAAATTAAAAAAGATAAAAATGAACAATTTAACAGCAGATTTACTAGCAAGATTACAAAATGGAATAGATAGGAGGAAGGAAACAATAATAGTTCCTCATACAAAGTTAAATATTGAGATATTGAGAGTATTGAAAGAAGAAGAAATGATAGCTGATTACAGAGTAGTGGATAAAAATATTGAAGTAGATGCAATATATACAGACAAGGAACCTACCGTTTCTCATTTTGACATGGTAAGTAAACCTGGTCAAAGAATATATGTAACTAGTAAAGAAATAGTACCCGTTATGAATGGAAGAGGTATTTCGATAATATCTACATCACAAGGATTAATGACTGGATCTAGTGCAAAAAGTAAAAAGATAGGTGGTGAATTAATCTGTAAAGTTTGGTAATTAGGATGTCTAGAATAGGAGAACAACCAATAAAAATAGAAGAAGGTGTAAGTGTAAATATAGAAGGTAAGAAAGTAAATGTAGTTGGACCTCTGGGTGAAATTACATTAAAGGTACCTTCCATATTAAGTGTAGAGGTTAAAGAAGATGAATTACTTCTAGGTAGAAGTAACGATGATAAACAGACTAAATCATTACATGGAACTTTTAGAGCAATACTCGCTAATGCAGTAGATGGAGTAAAGAATGGATTTGAAAAAAGATTGGAATTGGTAGGAGTTGGTTACAGAGCTAGAATGGAAGGAGAAACCTTGGTGTTGAGCGTTGGTTGGAACCATCCAGTAAAGATCGAAGCACCAGAAGGTATAACTCTTGAAGTTCCTGAGGAAACCAAGATAGTGGTAAAGGGTGCAGATAGGCAGAAAGTAGGAGAAATAGCCGCAAAGATCAGAGCAACCAGGAAACCAGAACCTTACAAAGGTAAAGGTATAAGGTATGAAGGTGAATATGTAAGAAGAAAGAGTTCTAAAGCAGGACTAGGAGCATAAAGTAAGTAAACAAAAACATGAAGAGTAACAAAGAAGATAAAAGAATAAGAAGAAAAAAGCATATAAGGAAGAGTTTAAGTGGTACAATGAGCAGACCAAGAGTGTTTGTATTCAAGAGTAACAGGTACTTCTATGCTGGTGCTGCTGATGATGAAAGTAGTAAGGTACTAATGAGCAAGATAACAAAAAGGAAAGAGGAAGAAATATTAGGAATGGCAAAAGCATTTGCATCTGATCTAAAGAAAAAGAAAATAGAAAATGCAGTATTTGATAGAAGTGGATACAAATATCATGGATTAGTAGCTGCATTTGCAGAGGAATTAAGAAAAAACGGAATTAAGATTTAGAATAAATAATTAAATGGCTGAATTTGTAAGAAACCAAAGAGAAAGAAGTCCATATGACAAAAAGACAGTCTCTATCCGAAGAGTTGCTAAGGTAACTAAGGGAGGAAAGAGATTGAGATTTAGTGCAATGGTAGTAGTAGGAGATCATAACGGTTCAGTTGGAGTAGGACTTGGAAGAGGATTGGATACTAAGAGTGCTGTTGAGAAAGGTGAGAGAGTTGCTACACGAGCAATGAAAAGAATACAATTGGCTGGTGATACAATACCTCATGAAATTGAATACAAGAAAGGTGCTGCAAAAGTTTTACTTAGACCTGCAAGACCTGGTACTGGTGTGATCGCTGGTTCTTCTGTAAGAACAGTATTAGAATTGGCTGGTATTGATAATGTATATGGTAAATTACTTGGAACTACAGATTCCATAGCATCAGCATATGCTACATTTGAAGCACTAAAAGCATTAAGAAGTGGAAGAGTACTAAGAAAGATGAAAAAGATGAGAGATAGGGTAGAGATTAAGAAAGAGACTGATAAGGAGCGAAAGGTTAAAGAAGATAAAAAGAGAGCAGCTAAAAGAGCAGAGAAAAAGAAAGAATTTGCTAACAAGAAAGGACAGAGAAGAGGTGGCAGAAGAGGAAATGACAGACCTAGAAGAGAAACAAAAACAACTAATAATAGTCAAACAAAATAACGTAAGTATAATTAGAAAATGTATTTAGAGAGCATTCCAAAAAGAAAAAATAGAAAAGGACAGGCCAAGAGAATAGGAAGAGGATATGGATCTGGAGTAGGTGGACACACTTCTACAAGAGGTTCTAAGGGTCAAAAATCCAGATCTGGTCATAAATCACTAGTATTCTTTGAAGGTGGAAATGTTCCATTCTTCAGAAGAATGCCTAAGTATAAGGGATTCAATAAACCAGAGAAAGTAGAA
>CAYVBS010000017.1:0-8851 GCA_964449955.1 uncultured Candidatus Saccharibacteria bacterium
ATTCTTCAGAAGAATGCCTAAGTATAAGGGATTCAATAAACCAGAGAAAGTAGAAGCAACTGCTATCAATATTGATATACTAAACAGTAACTATAAGAATGGAGAGGTTGTAAGTTTGGAAACTCTTAAGGAGAAAGCTTTGATTGCAAAGAAAACAACATCTGTAAAAATATTAGGAGTAGGAGAATTAGATAAAAAGCTAAGCATTGAAGGTATCCCTGCATCTGAAAGTGCAAAGGAGAAAATCATAAAAGCAGGGGGTTCTATTAAATAGCCTCTTTTGAAATGAATAAGTATTTGCTAACGATTCAAAGAATCCTCAAAACAGAGGAAATTAGGAAGAAAATAGTATTCTCACTGTTAATACTTGTCGTATTTAGACTACTAGCATCAATCCCTGTTGTAGGAATTCCAGCTACTGCACTTCAGCAACTTTTTGAAGGAAGTGATTTCGGAGATCTACTCTCTACTGTTTCGGGAGGTGTTCTTGAAACAGCATCAATGGTCGCTATCGGATTAAGTCCATATATTAATGCTTCCATTGTTTTCCAGTTACTTGGTTCTGTTGTACCTAAACTTGAAGAGTTAAAGAAAGAAGGAGCAGAAGGAAGAAGGGTGATTAGTATGTATACCCGATTACTAACTGTACCCTTGGCAATCATGCAATCTTTTGTAATATATTCAACCTTAAGAGGATTTGGATTAATAGGGGAATTAGGCCCTCTAGAGCTAGTCGCCATGTCTGCAACACTTACCGCTGGCTCTATGATAATGATGTGGTTTGCAGAGCTAACTTCAGAAAGTGGCTTCGGAGGAGGTTCCTCATACATAATCTTTTTGGGTATTGTAGCAGGTATCCCTGGTACAATTAGAGCTAACTTTACCTTAATGGATCCATTACAGAAGGTTGTATTCATAGTGATAGCCTTACTTCTAGTTGCATCAGTTGTATATATCTCAGAGGCAGAACGTAGAGTAAAAGTTCAGTACTCCAGAAGAGTAAGAGCCGGTGGAGCTATGGACAGCTACATACCAGTCAAACTTACCCAATTTGGTGTTATGCCCGTTATCTTTGCAGTCTCACTACTTTCATTCCCACAATTAATCGGACAATTCATACTAAGCAGAGATTACAGTGACAAAGTGATCGAGATAACTAATAGGGCACTTGAGTTGATAAACAACCCCTACTTCAACAACATTTCAACATTCCTGTTCATTGTAGGCTTCGCATTCTTCTATCTAACAGTTGTATTCAATACCGATGACTTAGCTGAAAATCTCCAGAAACAGGGTGGCTTTATACCCGGCATTCGTCCAGGAAAAGCCACATCTCAATATCTAAGAAGAGTATCGTTCAGATTAGCAGCAGTAGGAGCAGTATTCCTTGGCATAATCTCAATACTCCCTAACATATTAATATCCTTAAACCTAATGACAGCCACTGTTGTAACAGGTACAGGTCTTCTCATCATGGTAAGTGTGGTATTAGAAATCAGGAGGCAACTTAAATCAATGGTAGTTGTAAGAGACTACGACCGATATCTTTAAAATAACCCCGAGCTTATGAGAGGGCTGTATTGATAGGGTTAGTTGGCAGGGGTGGGGTATAAGTGATATCATTTTTTGAATAACTTCAACACATGCATTATGAAAACAGTACTCTTTCATGGACCCTCAGGTAGTGGTAAAGATACACAGGTGGATCTTTTAGTAGAGAAATATGAATTCGAGAATATTGGTACAGGTAATATGTTTAGAACTATGTATGCTCAGGGAGATGTTGAAGCTATAAAGGCACATGGATACTGGAGCAAAGGTTTGTTTGTACCTAATGAACTTACCTACAGTATGCTAAATAGGTGGGTAAAGCAGTTTAATCCAGAGAAAGATTGGGCATTTGTATCTGTAGTTAGAGATCCAGGACAGGTACCAATGTTTGACAAGGTACTTGAGAATATAGACAGAAAATTAGACTACTTTATACACTTCAAACTCTCTGAAGAGGCAGCCATAGAGAGAATGGCACTAAGGTGGGTATGTTCTAGATGTGATGCTACGTATCATGAGAAATTCAAAAAGGAGAAAGTGAAAGGATATTGTGATAAGTGTGGAACAATGCTTATACAGCGCGAAGATGATCAGCCTGAGCGTATTAAGTTAAGATTAATGGAGTACAACCGTACAATAGGACCAATACTAGAAGCATACTCAAGTAGAGGTGTTTTAGTAGAGATAGATGCAAGTCCTAGTATCGAGGATATTCACAAAGAGGTAGTACAACGCCTAGGGTTGTAAAAAGTTTCTCTTTTTGATATGCTTACTTTGTTCCGTCAGAGCTACAGAATATTTCAAAGAAATACGCTTAAATACTTTGAAAAAGGTTAATTCTTTGATATAATTCTCAGGACTCTGTTTAGTTCGTTTAATGATTGATAATGGCTGAAGATACAAAGAAAGTTTATGAGTTTGAAGGTACTGTAAAAGAATGTTTACCTAATACAAAATTTGTAGTGGAAATAGAAGTAAATGGTACTAAGCATGATGTAATAGGATATCTTGCAGGTAAGATGCGAATGCACTATATACGCATTGTGGAGGGAGATAAGGTAAAGATTGAAATATCTCCTTATGATAAAACACAGGGAAGAATAACATATAGATTAAAACAATAATGAAAGTCAAAGCTTCTGTAAAAAAGAGATGTGCTGATTGTTACATAGTCCGAAGAAAGGGCGTAGTGTATGTATATTGTAAAAAGAATCCTAAGCATAAGCAGAGGCAGGGATAATATAAGATAATATTTACTTTTAAAGATGGCTAGAGTCGCAGGAATTGAAATACCAAATGATAAGAGATTGTGGGTCTCCCTTATGAACATATACGGAGTGGGAGAAAAGACTGCTAAAGACATATGTGCTACTACCAATATAGATAAAGACAAGTTTGTAAAAGATCTAACAGAAGCGGAACTAGATGTAATCAGAGGATATTTAGATCAGAATATTCAGGTTGAGGGAGAATTAAGACAGGTAATCTTTAGAAATATTAAAAGACTTAAAGATACAAACAGCTACAAAGGTGTAAGGCACAAGGTTGGACTCCCTGTAAGAGGTCAGAGAACCAGACATAATGCTCATACCAGAAAAGGTAGAAGCAGACCTGTTGGTGGATTAAATCGTAAATTAGAAAAGACGTAAAATAAATGGCAAATACTAAGAAGAAAGCTAAGAAAAATATTACATCTGGTGTTGTTACTGTACAAGCTACATTTAACAATACGATCATATCAATAACTGACCCTGAGGGAGAAGTTTTGGTACAGAGTAGTCCAAGTGTTGTAGGTTTCAAAGGAGCTAAGAGAAGTACAGCCTTTGCTGCTACTAAAGCTGCAAATGATGCTGCTGAGAAAGCAATTAAAAAATATGGTTTACGAGAGGTAAAGGTTCTAATTAAAGGTCCTGGGGCAGGTAGAAATGCTGCAGTAAAAGGACTTGATTCTGCAGGTTTAAAAGTAACTATGCTCGCAGACAGAACCCCTATTCCTCATAACGGTTGTAGACCAAGAAAAATACCAAGAAAGTAATATTAATATATTTTTGATTTAAATGGGTAGATATACAGGACCAAAAGAAAGATTAAGTAGAAGAGAGGGTGTAGAACTACATCTTAAAGGTACACGATCTTTTTCTGAAAAGAGTGGTTTAAAAAGAAAACCATTTGCACCAGGACAGCACGGTAATGCTAGAAGACCTAGACTTTCTAACTACGGTTTACAGCTAAGAGAGAAACAGAAAGTAAAGAGAACATATGGATTAAGAGAGAAACAGTTTAAGAATCTGTATCAGGAAGCTGATAGGAGATCTAAGGTATACAGTACAGATAAGGGTTTGGAACTTCTAAGATTGTTAGAGTTAAGACTAGACAATGTTCTGTATTTAGCAGGACTTGCACCTTCAAGATCTGCTGCAAGACAGTACATTGTACATGGTCATGTTTTACTAAATGGAAAGAAATTTACAGTACCATCATATGAATTAAAAGAGGGTGATACTGTTGAATTGAAATCGGCTAAACTTGTACCTTCAGAAAAGTTCTTTGGTGTACCTGCATGGATAGAATCAAAGGATTTAAATCTAAAGGTTGTAAGATTGCCAATTAGAGATGAAATCGATGAAGGAATTCGTGAGAACCTAATAATCGAGTACTACTCTAGATAATTTGTTTTGAATTTGAATATCAAATGGAAGCATTTAAAGATATTAATGTTACAATTAGAGAAGAAGAAGGCAACTATGGCCTGTATGAAATATCACCTCTTCCAAGAGGATATGGTCATACTTTAGGTAACGCATTAAGAAGAATTCTTTACTCTAGTTTGAAGGGCTCTGGTATTACCAGTGTCAAGGTAAAGGGTGCTAAGCACGAATATTCTACTATAGAGGGAGTCAAAGAGGATGTTACAAGTATAATTCTTAATCTTAAGCAGATTAAGTTCAAGATGGAATCAGATGAGCCTAAGAGTGGAAAGATATCTGTAAAGGGAAAGAAGATAGTTAAGGCTTCAGATATTGAACTTGAAGCTGGTGTAGAAGTAGCAACACCTGATGTTGAGATCGCTACCCTGACAGATGCCTCATCTGAGTTGGATATTGAGATTACTGTGGAATCTGGTGTAGGGTTCTTTGATGCTAGAAATATTGATAGAGAAGAAGTTGGTGTTATCCCTCTAGACTGTGACTTTACTCCAATTGAACAGGTAAGTCTAAGTGTAGAGCAGGCTCGTAAGGGTCAGGAAACTGATTTGGACTCTGTAGTAATCGGAGTTGAAACAGATGGAAGTATTGCTCCAAAAGAAGCCTTGTTAGAATCTTCAAAGATATTACAGGAGTTTGCAGGTAAGGTAATGGCAGCTATGGGAGTTTCAAAGAAAGAGGTAGAAGAGCTAGCAGAAGAAGCTAACAAGATTGAAATTGAAGAGGAAGTAGTAGAGGAATTAGATGAGGTTAATGATCTAAGAATAGAGGAATTACCAATATCTAAGAGATCTAAGACTGGATTGCTATCAGGTGGATACAAGACATTGGGAGATCTAAAGAGCGTATCTGTTGAAGATTTACTCTCACTCTCTGGATTTGGAAACAAGTCACTTAATGAAGTAGTAGAATTACTGAACCAATACGGTATTAATATTAAGAATGAGTAATTAAGAACATGTATAAGAAGGTTAGCGTAAAAAAACTAGGAATGCGAAGATCTCACAGAGATGCTGTGGTAAACAATCAGTTGAGAACTCTTTTTAGTAAGGGTATCCTTAATACCACTACTCCAAAGGCTAAGGTTGTAAAGGCTAAGGCTGAGTCCTTGGTTGCAAGTATTAAGAAAACTGATGATGGAGATATAAATCTTCGAAGAAAGCTTCAGATTGTTCTTGGTAATGACTCTTTAGTTAAGAAAGCTCTTGAGTATGGAAAGAAAGAGAGTGCTACTGTTACATATGTAAAAGTTGGTTTTAGAAGTGGAGACAATGCAGAGGTATCAAGATTAGAATTAGCTGGAATGAGAGGTAAGAAAGCAAGGAAGAGTAGAAAGGTTGCTGAAGAGAAAGAACCTAAGAGTGAGAAGCAGGAAGCAAAGGGTATGAATAGGGAAGATATTGAGAAGTTAGGAAAGAAATCTGTTAAGAAGGCTGGTACAGTATCTAAGGAAAGAGCTAGAACTAGATCAGGACTATAATTTAGATAGATAACGAGAATGAAGTACAAAACTAAATGGACAAAAAAAGAAGAAGTACAAAGGAATTGGTATATAGTGGATGTAAAAGACCAGATTCTTGGAAGAGTAGCTACTCAGATAGCATCTCTTTTAATAGGTAAAGCTAAGACAGAGTTTGTTCCAAATGTAGATGTAGGAGATTTTGTAGTAGTCATTAACAGTGATGAGATAAAGCTGACTAGAGAGAAAGAGGTAAAGAAAATGTATTACAACTACTCTGGATATCCAGGAGGACTAAAAGAAACTAGATTTGATGAACAGTTAAAGAAAGACTCTAGAAAGATTTTAGAGGGAGCTGTAAAGAATATGTTACCCAAAAACAAACTAAGAGATAGTAGAATGGCAAGACTTTTTGTATATACAGGTGAAGAGCATAAGCACCAAGCTCAGAAACCAGTTGAGTATAAATTATAATTGACTAAAGAGTGAGTAAGGAAAAATACTTTGAAGGAATAGGTAGAAGAAAAACATCAACATGTAGAGTAAGAGTCTATAAGGGTGATAAGGCCAGTACTATAAATGGTAAATCGGTAGACGTGTATTTCTCTATCATTAAAGATAGCATAAATGTAATAAATGAACCTTTGAAGGTTACAGAATTAGAAGGGAAAGCGTACTTTACTGCAACTGTAAGAGGGGGTGGTATAATGTCTCAGGCAGATGCAATCAAGTTAGGTATTGGAAGAGCATTAATAGAGATGGATGAAACACTAAAACCAGTACTAAGAAAAGCTGGGTTTGTAACAAGAGATCCTAGAGAAGTTGAGAGAAAGAAATATCATCAGATCAAGGCAAGAAAGAAGCCACAATTCTCAAAACGTTAAGAGTATGGAAAGCACCGAAAGGTGCTTTTTTTTATTTTCTTACAGTATAATTCTGTAATAAATTAGTCCCTTTTCTATATGTCTAAAAAACCACTTCTAATGACAGCCTTAATCCTTATCGCTGTTATCGTTGCCTTCCTGTATCTTGCAGGATATTTCGGGAATAATAGTACTACACCACCTGCAAATATAGATGAGATAAGAAGTAACATACTTACTAACCTAGGAATGGAGCGAGAGGATTCTGATTACAGCTATACTGTGAAAGAGGGTGATACATTGGATTCATTAGCAGCTGAATATGAACTATCAAAGAGCTCCATTGTATGGTCCAACAGTCTAGAAAGTGAGGAGTTAACAGTAGGACAAACTCTGTACATCCCACCTGCAGATGGAATACTTGTTACCGTAAGTGAAGGTGATACAGTCGAGAGTCTTGCTGAGAAGTATGAGGCTAACCAGCAGGATATTAAAGACTTTAACTGGTTGGATTATCCATTTACATTAAAAGTTGGAGAATTACTCTTTATTCCTGACGGAGTGCTTTAGTTAGAGTAAGAATTTGTTGATGCTTTTTTTATGACCACATGCTACTATAATGTAGTTTAACTTATCAATCTTCAACATGAAAAAAGCTACCGTCTGGATCTTATCAGTACTTGGCATACTGGCATTTTTAATCTTACTACTCTTTGTCATCTCTCTTTACATTAGAAAAGCAGAGCTGGGTACAGGGGGTCCTACTGCAGATAGTGTAGGTAGTACTGAAAGAAGTGTAGTAAATCCAACTCCTGCTCAGGAGTTAGAGTATAACAATAGTGAGGGCTCAAAGATTAAGAAGAGTGGATATATAACTTTTCTTGTAGAGGATCTGGATGAGGCATATGATGGTTTGGTAAGTGTTAATGGTCAACATTCTGGAGAGGTAACAAATATATATGATTCTGGTAAGGGTAATGATAGATATATACAGGTTGTGGTAAAGGTTCCCGTAGAGGAGTTTGAGTCTTACTATGAAGCTGTGCGTGGTATGGGTGGAGAGGTGACATATGCCAATATTAATACTGTAGATGTAACTGATGAATATATTGATATTACATCTAGGCTTTCTAATCTAGAGAGCGTAGAGAGTCAGTTAGTAGGTATTCTTGCCCAAGCAGAGACAGTTGAGGACATTTTGGCTGTTCAAAGTGAGTTGACCAAAGTGAGGGGTGAGATAGAGAGGTATGAAGCTCAGAAGAGATATTTCGATAGTCAGGCTGACTACTCTTACGTTACTGTACTGTTTAATATAGATAAGACGGGATTAAATATTACTGATGATGAGTGGAAGCCGTTGGGAGAATTTAAAGTAGCTTTGAATACCTTGGTTAGTGTATTTAGGAGTGTGGTTAATCTAGGGATATGGGTATTAGTATTCTCTCCAGTTGTATTAATTCCTGTTGGTATAGTTTGGTTAGTAGCGAGAAAAGGGACTAAAACGGCTTAAAATGGTATAATATGTGGCGCAAGTATTCATAGATGGTCGCGCTAATTAATAATTAGTGAGGAAAGTCCGGACTCCATGTTGTCTCACATTAGAGATAGGTGCCAACGAAAGTTGGGAGGGAGTGATCTTTCGGAGAAAAGGGCAACAGAAAGTTATACCGCCTAAGTTTACTTAGGTAAGGGTGAAATGGTGGTGTAAGAGACCACCGGGTACTGTAGTAATGCAGTACTGCGTGGCAACCCCCCCTGGAGCAAGGTTAGTACCGCATAGATAGATGACCATCCTAGACAGAATCCGGCTTACTTGGTACTTGCGTGTTTTTTCCCCTCTTATTAATATTTTAATACTAAAATATGTATCCAGAATACTGGAACTCCGACTATGATCCGGAAGAGGAAGAGGAGAGAAGATTTGTTATAAACAGTATTGCCAAGCAGCTTTTGATAGGCAGGATTACAGATGATAATCCTTCAGATACTAATGGGTTTACTGCTTTGGAGCAGATATTGGTGTATGAGCTAGCGATAGATGATCCTGTAGAGCTTGCTGTAGCTAAAGAAAAAATAAATTGCAGAATTAATGAACTTTCGGGTGGGTGTAATATGGCACTTGAGAATTGGGAGAGTTTGCTCTAATTTTTTCGAATTCCATTTACGAAATCTTTTTCATTCACCCTGTTCTTTCCTTCTATTTGTAAATCTTTAAGTCTAAGGCATATATTTGGATCTTTGGTAGTAACCAAACACATACTATCCTTTACAAA
>CAYVBS010000017.1:8951-11677 GCA_964449955.1 uncultured Candidatus Saccharibacteria bacterium
GAGTCATCCTGTTTAACTGGAGTAATCTTACCATTAATCCAATCCTCTAAAACATTTCCCAAAACATCTGCAGATTTTTTTACTAATCTCTCTCTCAAACTCTGATTGGTATCATCCTCCAATATTGGTTCCTTAAACACTGCTAACACATCTCCTTCATCTAAACCAGCAGACATGAGCATGATTGAAATACCTGTTTCTCTCTCTCCTTCTAGAACAGCTTTCTGTATGGGGACTGCTCCTCTGTATTTAGGAAGAATTGAGAAATGGACATTTATAGCTTTGTACTTAGGATATTCTAAGAAAAACTGCGGAACGATCTCTCCAAAAGCTTTGCATACAACCAGTTCAGGTTCAAAAATTTCTAATGCTTCTTTGTACTTTTCTTTCTGTTTCTCTGTATGAAATACCTTAATATTCTTCTCTAATGCGTACTCTTTTACTTTAGAAGGGGTAAGTGTTTGTTTTCTTCCTACAGGTTTGTCTACTGTAGTTATCACACCAACAATATTAAACCTTGGGTCTTGATCTAGGGCTCTTAATGTTTCTACGGATTCCCAGTCAGTTCCTAGAAACAGTGTTTTAACAGGTTGTTCAGTTAAACTTCTCATTCTCTCCCATTATACACCCCTAACCCCAGGTGTGTTAATATTTTGTATTGTAAAGCCACTTTTGTAAGCCCGGGGTGATATAATAGCGGTATGAAGTTATCGGATTTTACATACAATTTGCCAGAGGAAAGTATTGCTAAGTTTCCCCCGAGAGAGAGGGGTACTACTAAACTGTTGGTATTGGATAGGGGTAGTGGTGCAATTGAGCATAGGAGATATTTCAATATACCGGAGTATATTAGACCGGGTGATGTAGTTGTGCTTAATGAGACTAAGGTTGAGAAGAGGAGAACTTACTTTTTAACTACTAAGGGTAGGAGGGTGGAAGTACTTTTCTTAAATCTCGTGGGGGATGAGAGGTGGTACTGTTTGATAAAGGGGGCTAGGTATGTCAAAGAGGGTGATGTGTTGGTAGGTGGAGAAGATGAGAGTATTAAAATTAGGGTTGTTCAAAGAGAGGGGGATGGTTTTCTAGTTGAACCTTGTGAAGTAAAGGTTGAGGATATTTTTGAGAGGGTGGGTCATACTCCCATTCCTCCATATATGAAGAGAGAGGATATTCCAGAGGATTTCATACGTTACAATACTGTATTTGCTCGTATGGAGGGCTCTGTGGCTGCTCCTACAGCTAGTTTGAACTTGACGGATGGAATACTTGCTAAGATACAGAACAGGGGTGCTAAAGTCGCTAAGGTGGAACTGGAGGTAGGATGGGGTACATTTGCACCGGTAAGGGAAGAGGATATTGAGGAGCATGAAATTCATACAGAGCGAATCTCTGTTTCTAAAGAGTCTGCGGATATCATTAATGAAGCTAAGCTGAATGGGAACAGGATCTGGGCATTTGGTACAACTGTAGCAAGAACTTTGGAGTCTGTTGCTGATGAGAGTGGTTTAATTAAGGAGTACGCTGGTGATACTAAACTTTACATATATCCAGGATATGAATGGAAGTGTGTAGATGTACTTGTTACTAACTTCCATATGCCGGATTCTAGCTTGATATTGCTTGTGTCTTCTTTCGCAGGTGTAGAGAATATTAAAGGGGCATACAGTGAAGCTTTAGAGAAAGGTTACAAGTTCCTCAGCTATGGAGACAGTATGTTAATATTAAACGGTAATGGGAAGTAATATGACAAACTTAGACATTCTGAAAGACAACCTAGTATTCATGCCAGATGCTACTAGAGGAGCAGTTAGATACCTAACTACTAAACAGTTAAAAGAAACTGGTACAGAGGCCATAGTGACCAATACACTACATCTGCTCATACATCCAGGACCAGATACAGTACAGAAACTGGGAGGTATAAAGGAGATGATGAACTGGGATGGTCCAGTGCTTACAGACTCCGGTGGTTTCCAAGTATTCTCTCTCATCCATTCTAAGAAATGGAAAGGTAAGGTCCATGAAAACGGTGCTACATTCCAATCCCCCAGAGAGGGTAAAACATATGAGCTTACTCCAGAGAGTAGTATAGATATACAGATGAAGATAGATTCGGACATTTTAGTTACATTAGATGATTGTAGAAAAACAGATCTGACATATGAACAGGCTCAGGAATCAGTAGAGAGAACAATTGAATGGGCTAAACGATGTAAAGCCCATTTTGTTTCTGTATATGGTGGTACTCCTAAAACCGGAAAACTACTAACCTGTGTAGTACAGGGAGCCAACTATCCAGAACTTCGAGCACAATGTGCTAAGGCATTAGTAGATATTGGTTTTGATGGTTACAACTTCGGTGGTTTTGTAGTGGATAGTGAGGGATTATTAGTACTAGATGAAATGAAAGCTGTAATCGAAAGCACTCCCCCTAATACAATCAAGTATGCAATGGGAGTAGGTAAACCTCAGGATATATTCCTAGCAGCACAAGTAGGATACAACCTCTTCGATACAGTACTGGTAACTAGAAATGCTAGACATGGTACTTTGTATACATCTGAAGGGGAGATACGTATAAACAATTCAAGCATGGCTTTAGATATGAATCCAATAGATAGGCATTGTAACTGTGAAGCATGTACAACCTACTCACGAGCATATATCCACCATATGTTCAAAAATACAGAAGCAACAGCACTTACCCTTGCTACAATCCACAACCT
>CAYVBS010000018.1:0-2409 GCA_964449955.1 uncultured Candidatus Saccharibacteria bacterium
ATAGTTCATGCCAACGAAAACATAGATAGTGCCCTTAAAAGACTACACCGAGAGGTAATGAGAGAGAAGATCTTGGAAACCTACAGAAACAAGGTGTATAGAATAAGGAAAGCTGACTTAGATGCCCAAAAAAGAAGAACATGGGCTAAAATGAAGAGAAGAAGAAGAACTGCTAGAAGAAGAGCTAAGTAAATTTTTAATCTTCTGAAATGTCCCTTATCAATGATATCCGTAATGATATGTTAAACGCCAGTAAAACTGGTAATATTGCTGAAGTAGAAATACTTAAAATGGTAATGGCTTCAGTGAAGAATGAAGAAATTTCTACAGGAGAAACACTAACAGATGAAGCTGTAATAAAAATATTAAGAAGAGAAAGTAAAAAGATAGAAGATTCAATCTCCGAATTTGAGAAAATGGGAAGAACAGACCTAGTTGAAAAAGAAAAAGTACAGCTAGGAGTACTTGCCAGATACCTACCAGCCTTAATGAGCACAGAGCAAATAGAGCAGATCGTTGAAACTAAAATATCAGAACTAAACGCTACTGAAATGAGAGATATGGGAAGAGTAATGGGAGCAGTAATGCAGGAATTAAATGGGAAAGCAGATGGAAACGAAGTAAAAAATATAGTTCAGAAGAAACTTTCTTAATGCAAAAGCTTTCTGTAAACATATTCAACACAAATATAGTAGAAGATACAGAACCTACATTCAATCTTTCCTGGGATGACATAAAGAAGTCCTACGAAACACTTTTTTTAGACTCACCTTTGGATGAGGTAAACATTGTATTTGTAGAATCAGAATACATTCAAGATCTTAATAAACAGTACAGAGATATAGATGCTCCAACAGATGTACTCTCATTTCAATTTACAGAAGATGAAAAACTAGGAGAAATATACATATCACCTGAATACGTATACAAAAGCTTCCAGGGAAATGAGTATGAAGAAGAGATACTAAGGTTGATAATACACGGAACATTACATATATTAGGACATGACCACAAAGAGAGTCTCAATGATAGTCCAGATGAAGAGATGTTTGTACTTCAAGAAAAATTACTTTTAAAAATGCTAAAAGCATGTTCTTAGTAACAGGTTTAGGAAATCCAGGTAAAGAGTACGAAGATACGCCGCATAATGCAGGATTTCTTTTTCTAGACACACTAAAGAAAAGGGTTGAAAGTATGCCCTCTTACCAAGTAGATGAATGGGAAGATGAAAGTAAACTCTTTAATTCCTTAATATGCAAGGTAAGAAAGGGTGGGGAGGTAGTAGGACTGCTTCAAAAACCAACTACATATATGAATCTCTCTGGACAAGCAGTAAGAAGTATTATGGAGAAGTTTGATATAGAGAGCTTTGTATTAGTACACGATGATCTAGATATTAAACTAGGGGAAGTAAAAGTACAGCTAGGTAAATCACCAAGAGGACACAAAGGAGTCCTAAGTGTAGAGACCAGTTTAAACAGTACAGACTTCCTACGGGTAAGAATTGGAATAGAGAACAGAGGAGATATGAATATACCTGGGGAAGATTATGTACTTCGAAAATACACTTCTCAGGAGAAAGATATCTTAATGACCAGCATAGAAGAATCAGTTACAGATATCCTATTAGATCTGAATATACAGTAAGTTCCCTGTGTACAAATCTCTAACCTCTGAGAAAGAGTGTATAGCTAACCTCTCATCATTCTCAAACACAATACACACCTTTTCATCCTCAAGTACAACCCCCATATTTACTAATTCTCCATCCATATCCTGAACAAACAGTATTCTCCCAGAGGATAAATTACCCTGTATATCATTGACACTCACTAATCTACCACTATCCAAGAAATACTCATAGAGAAGTTCTGCATATTTAACATCCAACTCAGTAGCACCACTACCATATTTAATCCTCGCAAACTCATCTAAGACCGGCTCTAAGCTCTTGTTCTGGTTAAAGTAGGCCTGAGATACCACCCTGTATGAATCAAAGGCTCCTAGCTTGTAATATATATTCCCCAGAACACTCTTCTTAGAAGAAGCTAAAGGCTCTCTGTTAACAATATCTAAAATATCCTGAGTAAGTAAACTGTGATCAACATCCTCAATATTGTTTACGAAGTTGTTGTCAGTATCGAAATCTCTCCTGTCCAAAACAGTATCCAAATCAGCATCATATATTTTTACTCCATTGCTCATATGTGAACTAAAGTTGTATGTATTAACATTCACAAAGAGAGAAAAACTTAAGTACAGTACAGAAAGAGTCATTAAAGAGTAAAGACCAAAGGAAGCTAGGGAGTTCTTTCTGAAAAACTTCCTGTATATGTAAACCAGAAAGAGCACAAGTATTACAATCTCAACAGCCATAGCGAAAGAGAAGAAATATCCACTGAACAGATT
>CAYVBS010000018.1:2509-11393 GCA_964449955.1 uncultured Candidatus Saccharibacteria bacterium
ACTGTGTGTAAAAAGAGAGTGGTGATTATACACTGATTGCTGGAGCATTACCTGTACGAACATATCAAAGTCAGGCAGTATTCCAAACAGAAGAGTGAGAAGTGTTACTAAAACATAGCTTTGAGTATCTAGCTTCTTGATCTCTTTCTCTTGTATTTTTTCATTTGCAAGGTATGATATTGGCCCATGGGCTATAAACATTGGTACGAAATATTCAAGTAAAACTTTACCATTATATACACTTTACTGATAAAATTAAGACCTATGACAGATTTTAGTAAAAATCTCTTTCTTAAAGAGTTCCTTTCTCTGTTTAAAAAACCAAAACTAGAGAAAGAAAATATATTGAATATGGATGAAGACTACTCCGAATTCGTTGCGGAGATCTTAGGTACCTCTCTAAACAAGAATATATGCCTAGTACCATTTACTGAATCTAATGAAGACTTTAAATATATACAATTTGAATTAGATGACCTATGGGACAACAGGGCGTTAACAGAGTTAGGGTATGAACTGGTTGAAAGAGTCTGGAATGAGGGTGAGTTCTCTGTATTGGGAGATAGTGTTGTAATATGGCCGTTTAGTGGTAAAGAGCTAATTAGGTTAAGTCTCTGGGGGAAGAGTATTGAATATATTGATGTAGTTGAGAATGAGAGTAGAAGGAAAGTAAAAAGTTTAAAGAGTGTAAGAATATTTGATGACAGTAGAAATACAGTATCTGGTAATCAGTATGCCGGAGATATGTTAGTACTAAGATATGATAACAGGCCATTTAGTGAAGAACCTGAGGTAGTAGATATCTCTTTTAGAAATATCCCTAATCTAAATGTTCACTCATCTACTAAGAGTAGTGAGAATATTATTGCTGATTACAAAGCAAGGGGGTACAAAATATGGTATGTTTCCAAAGATCTTTTTAAGTTCGAGGAAGACAATATACTCTTTAGATATGTAGACAAGTGCTTTGAGGTATCAGATCAAGTAGAAAGTTCTTTAAAGAAAGGTTTTGTATATGAACCAGCTAAACTAATAGTTCTAACAGACACAGAGGTATTGGGAGAAATAAATCTAAAACTCTCTGAAAAGGGTAAGAAACTTGATCCTTCCTCTGTAGAAATACTTAAGAAAATTGTACCGGGGGATTTTGTTGTACATGAAGACCATGGTATAGGTAAGTTTGTAGGAGTAACAGAGAAAGAAAACGAAACATATCTTGAGATAGGGTATGCAGGTAATGATAGACTCTTTGTTCCACTAAAAGCATCTACCAAGCTTATGAAATACATAGGAAGTGGTAAAGCAATGCCAACTTTGACCGGACTGAACAGCGGTGTATGGAAAAGAATATCTCAGAAAGCAAAAGAGGATGTAGAAAATATTGCAAAGGAGCTACTTAGGATATATGCACTAAGGGAGGTATCAAAGACAGAGGCAGTAATAAAGGATGAAAATGACTTTGATGCTTACTGGAGGTTTGCAAATGAGTTTGAATTTACAGATACAGAGGATCAGCTTATCGCTACTAAAAACATTGCAAATGATCTTAAAGGAGATAGGCCAATGGATAGGCTTCTGGTAGGTGACGTTGGTTTTGGAAAGACAGAGATCGCTATGCGAGCAACGTTTGCAGTTGCAAACAGTGGTAGGCAGGTAGCAGTACTTGCTCCAACTACTGTACTTGCTAATCAGCATGGCAGAGTATTTAAAGAGAGATTTAAGAAGTACCCATTTAATATTCAAGTCCTTTCCAGATTTCAATCAGAGAAAGAAAAGCAGGAAGTAAGAGAGGGATTGGAGAAGGGGACGGTAGATATTGTTATAGGGACTCATACCTTGCTTTCTAAAAGTATAAAGTTTAAAAACCTAGGCTTAATTGTAGTAGATGAAGAGCAGAAGTTTGGTGTAAAGCAGAAAGAAGCCCTCAAGGGAAGCAGAATTAATACTCATGTACTCTCCATGACAGCTACTCCCATTCCTAGAACTCTTAACATGGCATTGATGGGGGTTAGGGATATTAGTGTACTTGCAGTTCCACCAGCAGGCAGGAGAGAGATCAAGAATGAGTTCCATAGCTTTGATTGGATAGGGATAAGGAACTGTATACAGCGTGAGATAGAGAGGGGTGGTCAGGTTTACTACCTTCATAACAGGGTCAGTAATATTCAGTTTCTTAAAAAGAAATTAGAGAACATTGTACCTGATGCTAAGGTTGAAATAGCTCATGGGCAGTTAAGTGGAAAAGCTCTTCTTACCGTTATGGATCGTTTCCTTAATCAAGAGATTGATGTATTACTTTGTACAACTATAATTGAGAATGGATTAGATATCTCAAATGCTAATACACTAATAGTGGATGATGTTAACAGATTGGGTCTGTCGCAGATGTATCAGATCAGGGGGAGGGTAGGTAGAGGTGATAGGCAGGCATATGCATGTTTCTTCTTTGATAAGTTAAAGGGTGATGCAGCATTAAGGCTCGAAGCTATAAGGGAATCTCAATCACTTGGTTCTGGGTTCATTCTCTCAAACCGAGATTTGGAGATTAGGGGTGCAGGGGACATATTGGGTAAGCGTCAGAGTGGAACCATAAACGCAGTTGGTTACGGTTTGTATACACAGCTTTTGAAGGAAGCAGTGGATGGCCTAAAAGGTGCTAAGTAAGCATACTTTTCCTTGGGTAAAATATTTTCACTTGTGGGGTAGCTTCGGGTGGTTTAACATGTACTTACTATGTCAACCGTCCTATACCGAAAATACCGAGCTTCTGATTTTGACGAACTAGTTGGTCAACAGCATATTACCAAAATTCTTAAAAATGCAGTTAAGAGTGATCAGCTTTCTCATGCATATCTCTTTGTAGGTTCAAGGGGTACTGGTAAGACTAGTACTGCAAGGATATTAGCGAAGGCAGTTAACTGTAAAAAACTTAAGAAAGATGGTAACCCATGTGGTAAATGTGTTGTATGTACCTCAATATCCAATGGTAACTTCTTGGATTTGATAGAGGTAGATGCAGCATCAAACAGAGGTATTGACCAAATTAGGGAGTTAAAGGAGCGTATAGAGTTCTCTCCCAGTGAGGGGAGCTACAAGGTATATATAATTGATGAGGTGCATATGTTGACCAATGAGGCCTTTAATGCTCTTCTTAAGACCCTAGAGGAGCCTCCAAGCCATGTAATATTCATCTTGGCTACAACTGATGTACATAAACTTCCAGCTACAATTCTTTCTAGATGTCAAAGATATGATTTTAGACTAGGAAGTAATGAAGAGATTAGAACAACCTTAACAGATATCGCTAAACAGGAAGGCCTTTCATTAGAAGATGGTGCATTAGATATCCTTGTTAGAAATGCAAAGGGTAGTTACCGTGATGCTCTCTCATTACTTGATGTTGTTGTAAATGGACAAACTAAAAAGGGAAGTACAAAGGTAATTACTGAAGCGGAGTGTAGAGAAGTACTGGGTATCCCAGAGGTATATATGGTTAATGATCTACTCTCAGCCTTTGTTGAGAGTGATAGTAAGAAAGCACTGACAGTTGTTCAAGAGCTAGAAGCAAAGGGAGTCAATCTACAGCAGTTTACTAACTTTGTATTAGAGATCTTAAGAGAGGTTCTAGTATGTAAAATATCTGGAGAAGAGCTCCCTGGTGAGTATACTTTTGCTAAAGATTTGAATTCTAAACAGATATCTTCATATATAAATATATTTCTTGGGGTTGAGAGAGATTTAAAGAATACAACCAACCAGATACTTGTACTTGAGATGCTAATACCACTCCTGTGTACGGAAGAAGTAAAAACAGATGTAGTTACTAATACTCCTAAGAAAGAGAAGAGGGTAAAGGATATCCTTCCTTTTAAGAAAGAGAAACAATCTAATGAAAAGGCTGGAGAAACAATTGTAGAGAAAGAAAGTGAGAAGGTTGAGGTTGTATGTTCTGATGTGACAGAACTAAATCTAGAAGAGATTCGGAAGAATTGGAATAAGATAGCGGAAGATATTAAACCGATTCATAGTCACCTTTACGCATTCCTAGGCTCTTCAAGGCCTCTCTCTGTTAATGGAGATACCTTAGATATTGAAGTGCCTTTCAAATTTCACAAAGATCAGATAGATAATCCAGTGAGTAAGCAGATAATATGTACTGCAATACAGAATGTACTAGGTGTATCATCCTGCAGAGTAAAGTGTACTGTTAATGAGAATGTTAAACCTCGTATGCAAGCTAATGCCGATGTTGTCTTAAAAAATATTCCTCCTAAAGAGAAAAAAAATGAGAAAAAGGTGGAGGATGAGCAGAAATCCTACAAGAAGAAAAAGATTAGTGCAGATGTAGAAGCCATTTTTGAAGGTATGTAGGGATAGTGTTCGTCTACAGGGTTGCTTTGTTTAATGGTATAATCCATATATAAATATATTAATTTTGTTAAATATGTCGATGTTAAATCCTAAAGAAATATTCAGAATGCAGCAGGAAGCTAGAAAAATGCAAAAGCGATTGAGAGAGAAAAAGGTAGTAGGGGAATCTAAAGATGGAATGGTAAAAGTTTTCATGAATGCAGCACAGGAATTTGAAGATATCTGGGTTGATGAGGATCTTCTAGATTCTGATTACATGGATAGGTTCAAGAAGAACATGAAAGAGGCCTTTAAGGACTATCAAAAGAACTTACAGAAAGAGATGGCACAGGATATAGATCTGGATCAGTTAAGGAATATGCTAGGTTAATATGTCTGTACTTCCTGAGTCTGTTGAAAAGGTAATTTCAGAGTTCAGTAAGCTACCTGGAGTAGGACCTAAATCTGCAGCTAGAATGACCTATCACTACCTACGCTCTCCCAATAAGGATGCTTCCAAACTAGCAGAGGCACTAAAGCGAATGGATGAGGATATTCGTTTCTGTTCTCAATGTTTTAATGTAGCAGACAAAGATATCTGTGATATATGTTCTAGTGATTCAAGAGATTCTTCTAAACTTTGTGTAGTAGAAGAACCGTTAGATGTAGTAGCATTTGAGAATTCAGGTGTGTACAGTGGTATGTACTTTGTACTTGGAGGAGTGATATCTCCTGCAGAGGGTATTGGAGCAGAGGAGCTTAGATTTAAAGAGTTAGAAAACAGAGTAAATACTCTGGTAGAAAATGCTGATGTAGAGGTAATAGTGGCTACTAATCCAAGTCTGGAGGGGGAGGCTACTGCCAGCTATATCCTCGATTTGTTTAACAATTTGCTCAAAGAGGGTAGAATCAAGATAACTAGGCTTGCAATGGGACTCCCTACGGGGGCAGATTTAGAGTATGCAGATAAGTTGACTCTAAAGCGAGCTTTAGAGGGTCGTAGAGATATTTAATTAATACATGTCTTACTACAATGAAACTGTATTCAACTTTGGATAGGAAAGTGGTAGAGATAGAGCCAATTGTACCTAATAGAATCTCTGTATATAACTGTGGTCCTACAGTTTACAGCCGAATGCATGTTGGAAACTGTAGAGCATATGTAAGCTGGGATATATTACATAGAGCTCTTGAATATCTAGGTTTTGAAGTAAATAGGGTAATGAACTTCACTGATGTTGGTCATATGACATCTGATGAGGATTTTGGTGAAGACAAGGTAGAAAAACAGGCTACCCAAACAGGGAAGCAACCCATTGAAATTGCTAATGAATATATTAAGACAGTATTGGAAGACTTCAATGCTCTTAATATTCTTACTCCAAGTGGAGATACTGTAGATCCTGAATGGGATGTACATACTCTTGGTCAGTACGGTTGGTTAAGAGCTACAGAGTATGTAAATGAGATGATTGAGAGTATAAGGAGGATCGAAGAGAATGGGTATACATATGAAACTGATAGAGCAATATATTTCGATGTAACCAAAATTCCTGATTACACCATATTCACAGGACAGGATCTTTCAGAGAAACAGACCGCGGTAAGAGAGGATGTCCAAGAAGATCCTGAAAAGAGAAACCCTGCAGACTTTGTACTGTGGATGAAGAGAGTAGGTAAGTATGCAAATCATATAATGCACTGGAATTCTCCATGGGGAGACGGTTTCCCAGGCTGGCATATTGAGTGTTCCGCTATGAGCATTAAAGCTTTGGGAGACATGTTCGATATACATACTGGTGGAGTAGATCATCTCTCTGTTCATCATCCTAATGAAAGAGCTCAAAATATTGGATTTACTGGACACCCTGTTGTGAAGTACTGGGTTCATAATGAATTTATAGTGGGTAGCGATGAGGACAAGCTTTCAAAGAGCAAAGGTGGAGCATTAACAGTTCCAGATATTGTAGAGCTAGGCTTCTCTCCTTTAGATCTTAGATATCTGTATGCATCTGTAAACTACAGAGTGCAGTTAAGATTTTCTAAGCAAGCTTTAGAGGGGGCTAGAAGTGCAAGACTTTCATTAATATCTCGAGTTCAGTCCTTAACTACTAAAGCAGAGGGTAAGGGTAAGTTAATTGATGAGTATGTGGACAGATTTAAGCAGGCTTTGGAGGATAACTTAAATATGTCTGAAGCATTTGCTGTACTTAATGAAGTACTTAAGTCTAACAACAAAGCAGAAGATATCTTAGAAACAGTATATGATTTTGATAGGGTATTGGGATTAGATCTTAAGAAGAGTATTAATGAGAGGGAAGATATCCCTGAAGAGGTTCAAAGTCTTCTAGACCAAAGAGCACAAGCACGAGCAAACAAAGATTTTGTAGAATCAGATAGATTAAGAGATATATTACTAGAGAAGGGATATCAGGTATTAGATACTTCTCAAGGACAGGTGGTAAAACGTAATGAGTAATCAGAATACTGTTTCAATACAATTTAAGAAAGATGAGATCTTTAAAGTAGAGGGAATACTTAAGGCAAGTAATTGGTTGCATGAAGAGGTAAGTAACAATCCATACGTATGTTTTAAGGTAAGGAGTCCTAAAGGTTCCGTAGCTACAATGTATACAAGTGGTAAGCTTGTATTTCAGGGTAAAGAGGATTTTACAACCATAATTGCAAGTTTAAAGGGGCAGGAAGAGGATGCCTCCATTGTAGATTTTTTACCTCATATAGGGGTTGATGAAGTAGGTAAGGGGGATTACTTTGGTCCCTTGGTAGTTGTTTCTTGTTTTGTGAATACACAGTTTCTAGAAAAGATCACATATTTAGGATTTACAGATTCTAAGAAGATCACGGACAAGAAAATAGTGGACCTTTTTAATATGATTAGGGAGTATCCTTACTACTATGTATCGATAGTGGAGCCTACTGAGTACAACAAGTTGATACTTGATTACAAGAATGCTTCTATACTCCTTGCAAAACAACATAGTATCGTTATTGAGAAAGCCTTAATAGACTTAAAAGAGAAGGGCATAGATTGTACTAGGGTTGTAGTAGATCAGTTCTCCTCAAAGAAAGAGAGGATATTAGATGAGTTGGGTGAACTGGGAAGGTGTGTAGAGTTAGAACAGTTTCATAAGGGGGAGTCGGATATTGCTGTTGCAGCAGCCTCTATAATAGCTAGAGGGGTATTTTTGGAGGAATGGGAGAAGATGTGTAAGAAATACAATTTTAAATTTCCCAAGGGTTCTTCCAATGTACTAGGGGAGGCTAAGCAATTTGTGTCGGAGTATGGAGTAGAAGAGTTAAGTAATGTTGCTAAGGTAGGTTTTAAGACTACTAAACAGGTACTAACTCTTTTTTAGTTTACCTCTGTTATCCGCTGCTACTGATTTGATAAGTACAAATATCCCAACTATTACTATTAATCCAAAGAGTAGTTCAACTTTGTAACTATTGATTGAAGTAGTAATATCTTGTGGTTGCGAGTCAAGTCCGTTATAGAAGTGACCAACTACACTTCTGTTGAATATTAGGTCTACTAGCTTAAAATCTTTTATCTCTATCATTTCTTCTATACTTTCACCCGGATACAGTTTTCTAGACTCTGGATTAATAGCGAAGGATTTGGGTTCTGTTTTAGATTTACTGTTAAATACTCTAATGGTTCCATCTGGTTGGATAATGAAGTTCGAGCTGTTTTGGATAGAGTATTTGAGTACAGCGGGCTTTATAAATGGAATCCCTTTATCTACAACATCTAGAGATACTTTGTAGTTAGTAGTAGTTATTCCTTTTACATCATTCTCTGGTGTAGTGAGATGGAGTACTACTAATTGAGCTATACTGTTTGTTAGAGATATATCTTCACTCTGATTCACAGGAGTAAGGGTTACTATATTTGTATATGTACCTGTTTCAAGATTCTCAATTGGATATATCTCATACTTTATCTCAGCACTTTGCTTAGGTTTAACGGTTATGGTATCTGTATCTAGCTTAAGAAATATTTGTCGTTTGTCATCAACAATATCTTCTGTTTTGGAATTGTATGCATATGCTCCTAGTTCTACTTCTATTTCCCTATTATCATCATTTGTGAATGTAACAGAAGCAAAAGCTCTTTGTCCTGTTGCAATCCTGACATCCTGAGTTATCGGAGATATTGAATGTGCAGAAGAGTCCTTGATATTAAGGCATACTACAATACCTAGCACCAGGAGAGTTGTGAATATATTAATAGGTTTTTTCATTATCTTCTCTTAGAAATTTTCTTTCGTGCTATTAGTACTGCTGATACAGCTATTACAGCAGACAGTACAGTTATGAGCAACTTCCATGGTACTATCCAGAAATCTGCTTGTCCATTAAGTGTCGCAAATCCTGGTTGGAAACTTCTGTAGGTTACGATTAATTGTGCTTTCATAGGGCCTACCATCAACTTCTTATCAGGAGAGAGTAGGCCAGACATACTCCAGTTGTCTACATAGTTACCTATATTATCTCTTAGTAAGCTCTGTTT
>CAYVBS010000019.1:0-7449 GCA_964449955.1 uncultured Candidatus Saccharibacteria bacterium
GTAGGTTTTAAACCATACTAATTTCTGCTATTATATTTTAAGTCATAATTTAAACTGTCCGTTTGTATGGCGAAACTGCCTGACCATGTCGGTATAGACTTTGGAACACATTCTGTAAAAGCTGTTGAACTGAAAGGTATAACTAGTACCCCTACTCTAGTTAATCTTGGTAGTCAGTTAACACCAAAGGGAGTAATAAACAGTGGAGAGAAAGAGGACCAAAAGAAACTAGCTGATGTATTAAAGAAGCTGTATGACAATTCCAAGATTAGAAATAAAACTGCTGTTATGGCACTTCCTGAGTTTTCTGTATTTACAAGGTTCTTAGAGTTCCCTGGTGTAAAAAAGGAAGAGCTTAGGGATGCTGTATTCTTTGAGGCTAAGCAGTATATACCACTTCCAATTGATGATGTGCAGATGAGCTTTGTAACGATTGGTTTTAATGAAGAGAAGAATGCTCCAAGAGTACTACTAGTAGCAGCACCCAAGAAAATAATTGATATATATATGGATATTGCTGGTATGTCAGGTTTGGATCTAGTTGCTATAGAGACTGAAGCAGTTGCAATGGGTAGAGCTATGTTTAAATCTACTCATAAGAAAGATCTAGTTATGTTAGACTTTGGTGCTAACAGTACAGATATGAGCATAATGTCCAATGGTTATCTAGTATTCTCACAGAGCATATCTATAGGGTCTGACTCACTTACTCAAGCCATAGTTAATAAGTTTAACTTTGAGTACAGTAGAGCTGAGGAATTTAAGCGAAACTACGGATTAGTACCAAGCGTATTAGAAGGAAAGATCTACTCAGTACTCTCTCCCATCATGGAATCAATAATGGTAGAAGTACAAAGAGGGGTAGAATTTTACAAGAACAAAACGATGTCCTCTGCTCCAACAGAGTATATGTTAAACGGAGATGGAGCTCTACTTCCTAATCTCCCTGAATATGTATCTAAAGCTTTAGGGGTTAATACACAGGTAGCAAATCCTTGGAACAACATAGTAGTAGATAGTAAGTTTAAAGATATTGTAGCCAAGGGTGGACCCTCATACTCTGTAGCAATAGGCTTAGCATTAAAAGATGAATAATACACCGAATGTAACACAAGTAAAACCTGTTACTAATCCTTCTCAAAAGGATGTTAATCCTGCTATTCAATCCATACTTAAAAAGTCATTAGCAGAGCCATTAGATAATACTTTAGGAGAAGGTTTCAACTTAATGCCCAAAATTACAGAGGAGCAGAAAGCTATTGAAACAAAGAAATCTACCTTTAATATCGGCTCTGTGCTCAGCTTTATTGCACTTGTAGCCTTAAGTCTCATCATACTTGCTTTTAATATTGTATCTAAGCAGATGCTTAATCAAAGTAAGGAGAAACTACATGCTCAGGAGAATACTGTTCATCAGAAGATAGATCTAATGATATCAAATGACAGTATTGTAGATAGGGTTCTTTTGTATGAGGACATTAGGAAAAACTCATTCTCTCACAAAGAGGTAGTTGATTTTATACAATCTGTAGTTACTAAAACAGGTAATATCGAATTAAGAAGCATTGAGGTGTCAGATAATCTGACATTCTCACTTGTTGGTAGTGCTTCTTCGTTAGAAGAGGTGTCTAAGCTTTGGTATTTACTAGGAGTAAGTGAGAGTATTGAAACAGTAAATCTTGAATCTGTGGGTAAGACAGAAAATGGTGCAAGATTCACATTTGAGGGTAAATTAGTATCTAGCAAATTTATCAAGAATACATAATGGCGGTACAGATCAGTGCAAAACAAAAGAAGATTAACAGAGAGGTTGAAGCGATCAGTGAAAAGATGAAGAAAACAAAAATCAAACCCTCTGATCTAATTATTCCCATCTCTATTGGTGTGATATCTTTACTTTTAACGATCTTTGTATTTGTTCCAATGGTAACTGCAGCATTGGATTACCAGCAGGAGCTTAAAACTGTAAATGAGAAGATAGAGACGTTGAATAAACTCAATTCTACTTTAGAGAGCATAGATCAGAATCAGATTAGTGATGATGTAATTACTGCTAAAACAGTAGTACCCAAGATATTGAAAGTATCAGACTTTATATATTATGTTGATTCTCTTGCTAAAAGTAAGGGGCTAGAGGAAAGAGAACTCTCTGCTGGAGATACTGGAAGCAATACAGGAGGGGCACAGGGACCTACTACGGGTGTAACAGGCCCTGTTGAGTATGTAGGACCCTTTACGACCATTATCTCGTTTCTAGAGGAGGTACAATCATCATCTCCTTACCTTGTCACGATCAAGAATGTAGAACTTTCTAAAATGGGTAGCTCAAATGATTGGAGCGTATCTTTATCTGTGGGTGGTTACTATATGGCAGATAGTAGTGAGAAGGATATCAATCTATACTCTCCTCTCAAGCTGTATACAGATTACACTACTGTAATTGAAATATTCAAAAACAAAGCAGCGCAGTTGAATAAATAAAAAGCGGCATATGCCGCTTCTCTAACTCCATTTACTATCCCCTATATCTCATCCTTTAACATATCCTCTTCTCTTGGTTCACTCTCCATATGATCATCTTTAAGAAGGACTTTAACCCTCTTATTATTTCTTATAGCGCTAATTGTAATAATATCTCTTATAGAGTTAATAGTTCTTCCTTTTCTTCCTATTATTACTCCTTTATCAGCTTCATTAACATCAATTGTGAGTATAGTTAGTCCTGGGAAATCTATACTTTCTCTCTCGTCAACAGTAATTTCTTCTGGATGGTTTACTATTGCTCGGATAATATGCTCTAGCAGTTCTTTCATTGGTAAGGGTTTCTCAAATTAAAATATTCACTAATCAAATTATACTCCTTGATTAGGAATTTTACCAGAATGAACCACAAAATAAAACAAGCTTGGGGAAATATCTTGTTATAGGATTAAGAGAGAATTACTCCTCTTTAGCTTTCTTTTCTGTACTAGGCTTTGTTGAACCTCTCTTGAGAGATTTGAGCAGACCTAATTTAATAAAGTGCTGGGCTACTGTATCTGTTGGCTGAGCACCCTTCTCAAGCCATTTTTGGGCAGCTTCTTGATCAATATCAAAGGTCGTTGGGTTATTTCTTGGATTGTAATATCCAATCTCTTCTACAGTTTTACCACCTCTTGGGTTACTAGACTCCATCACCACTATTCTATAGTGGGGCTGTCCTCTTTTACCTGTTCTTTTTAATCTAATCTTTAACATAGCGCTGTTATTTTAACAGATGACAATTTAATATTCAAGCTATCTATTACTATTTATATACTTTATACCTTCACTAGCGGCCTTCTCTTCTGCTTTCTGCTTACTTGCTCCTGTACCCTCACCTATTACCTTCTCATCGATCTTAACTACTACTGTGAACTTCTTGTTATGATCGGGACCCTCCTCCTTTACAACCTCATATACAGGAGTTACCTTATATGTAGATTGTGCTAATTCTTGAATTTTAGTCTTACTATCAATATCAAGTCTCTTTTCCACTATTCTATCTATCTTTGAAACTAAAACTCTTAGTACAAACTCGGTACATACATCATACCCCTTATCAAGATATATAGCGCCAAGGACAGCTTCAAAAACGTTAGCTAAAAGGTAGTCCTTCTCTCTTCCTCCAGTATCCTCTTCTCCCTTGGAAAGTCTAAGATATTTACCATATCCCAATTCTTTGGAAGTTTCTGCTAAACTATCTGTCTTAACAAGCGCAGATCTAAAACTAGTCAACTCTCCCTCTGGTCTTTCGGTATATGTGGAGAAAAGATAGTCGGATACTATTAATTCCAATACTGCATCACCTAGAAACTCTAACCTCTCATTGTTCTCCTTAACACCCTTATGCTCATTAAGATATGACCTGTGAGTAAGAGCTGTTTGAAGTAAGCTCTTATCTTTGAATTCAACGCCTATGCTTTTTTCTAATTGCTTTAAATCCTTATTCATTTTCTTTTTTGTACTCTTCATATATGGCACCTAAAACACCATTTACAAACTTACTACTGGTCTCTCCTCCAAACTCTTTAGCAATCTCTATAGCTTCATCTATGGCCACTTTAGGAGGTGTAATCTTAGAAACAAAACCTTCAAAGATAGCCATTCTTAATATCTGTAAGTCTACTAGTTTCATCTGTGAGATTGGCCACTGAGGAGCATATTTAACAATTAACTGATCAATAGTCTCTCTCTCAGTACGAACTCCGCTCACTAAAGATGCATACAGTTCCTCATTGTATGATTCTATTTCATCAAGAAGTGAGAGATCGGAAATCTCAAAATCGATAACACCGGGTCTATCATGATTAAAGTCCTTAGAGAAAAGACTCTGTAATGCAAGTTCCCTGGATAGGTGTCTTGGATCTGTAGCTTTCTTCATTTATGTTAATATATTTAACTATTTAGAACTCTTTAAATCCTTACCGTCTCCATAATATCCACAAAATTCACATACGAAATGAGGTCTCTTAACCTTACCACATTTTGGACATACAGACATCTGTGGTTTTTTTAGAGAATCCTGTGCTCTTCTTCTATTTTTTCTTCCCTTGGAGATCTTTCTCTTTGGTAGTGCACCCATTAAAGTAGTAAAAACAATTTTAGACTCTGTATTATATTTGAATAACGGTATTCTTGCAACCTTAATCTATCCAACTCTCTTTGATCTCAATCTCATCCCCAGACTTAACTTCCTGCTCTATCATCTCTTTCGCAAGTAAACCCTCTATCTTGTCCTGAATATATCTCTTTATTGGTCTAGCACCCATACCAGGTTCATGTGCTTTATTGGCAATCAACTGTGGTATTACAGAGTTCCAGGTAATTGTAATACTCTTCTCATTTAATCGCTTTGCTAGTTCTCGAAGAAGAATCTCTGCTATCTTAGACAAATTCTCAATACTTTGAGGATGGAAAATTATAACCTTATCAAACCTATTAAGAAGCTCTGGTCTAATTGACTGTCTTAGCTCTATCATTGCTCTATCCTTTGCCTCTTCCCATGTAGTATTGGCACTTCTTAGAGACTCTAGGAGTATTGGACTACCAATGTTACTAGTGCAGATTATTATACTGTTTGTGAAATCTACTACCTCTCCCATATTACTGGTTAACCTACCCTCATCAAATATCTGAAGGAATAGATCCAAAACCTGTGGATGAGCTTTCTCTACTTCATCAAACAACACTACTGTATATGGATTAGATTTGATCCTGTCAATCAAAGATATGGGGGCCTGTCCCAGTATATTGCTTTGCTGGCTTTGACCTAGGAATTTCTCAATACTTGCAATATCCTGATACTCAGACATATCTACTCTTACAATATCATTACTATTACCAAAGTACTCCCCTGCAACTGTCTTAGCTAAGTGAGTTTTACCAACACCAGTTGGACCCATGAAAAGAAATGTACCAATTGGCTTATGAGGGCTCCTAATGTCTGTATGGGCACGTCTTAGTGCCTCCACTATTGCCTGCACTGCATCATCTTGACCGATAACTTTGGTTTTAATATTCTCTTCCAGTTTCATCAACCTAGTACTCTCCTCTGCATCTATATTTGAAACAGATATACCCTTCTGTAGGGAAATGACTTTAGAGATATGTTCACTAGTTAGTACTCTAACCCCATTTGCCTGTGCCCATGAACAAGCCGCCTCTATTAACTGTACAGCACTACTTGGAAGTTTACGGTCTTTGATATATCGCTGTGCCAACTCTGTAGTACTTATCAGAGCTGGAAAAGTAATATATATGCCGAAATTTCTCTCTAACTGTGGAACTTTAGTCTCTAGAATCTGTAAGGTATCGTCCGCGGAGACCTCCTTTACCTCAATATTAGTAAAGGATTGTCTGAGAGACTCATTACTGTAGAAATACTTCTTGTAATCTGAATAGTTGACAGTACCAATGATGGGAAACTTACTGTTAAGAATATATGGAAGAAGAATACCTGCTAATGAGTGTCCTGAGTCCTGTGCTTTAGCAGGTACTAACTCCTGCATTTCGTCAATGTAAAGAATTACATCTCCTGCATTCTCCAGCTCCTTCATAGATTTCTCTATGAGCGACTCAATGTTCATTTCCTTACTAGAAATAGCTATCAATCCGTTAATATCAAGCTGTAATATCCTCTTGTCCTTTATCTGACTGGGTACATCCCCAGTATTTATCCTCTGAGCCACACCAAGTATTAAACTAGATTTCCCAACTCCGGGCTCTCCAATTAAAAGAGCATTCTTACCCGATATTTTGCCTAGTACAGAAACCAAATTATCAATCTCCTCCTTATGTCCAATTCCGAATATATCATTCTCTTCTGCCACAACCTCATTTAGATTCTTACTAAATTTGTCTAATATGAACGTATATCCATATATCCACTCCTCTGCTATACCCCCCTTCTTGTAGTATGGAATATTGGGATTAAATATCTTCACTCTTGAGATCTTCTCTCTTTCATATGATTGATATCTTACTATTTCTCTTAAGACATCAATGGAGGAGTTCTGGGATTGTAGGAACTTCTTTAGAACTGGAAATACATTGAAAAATGCTAGTAGTATATGTTCTGGCTTAATTGTACGGGAAGATGTCAGTAATGCCTCGTTAAGTGAGTAAACAACAAGACTGCGTATGGCTGTAGAGGGATATTGAGGAAGGGTACTCTCACTTACTCCATTCTCTTTCCATATCTGCTCATTAACTTCAATACCTGCTCTCTGAAATATATCTATTACTTCGGGATACAGTAAGAGTTCGTAGAATACGGAGTACATGTTAATCCGATCATCTTTCGTATGACTACAGACAACCTCAAGTGCTACCTCATCTACAAAATTAATAGCTTCCAAATGGGCGTATCTACCAAACCTAAATCCAGTGGATCTGATCTCCTCAATATCTCTTAAAGATATTTTCTCTGCACTAGGAAGCTTTACTGGGTGACTTTTGTCTTTGTAGTAATCATGCCAGAGAACAAAAACAGAAAAGATTGAAAGACCAAAAAGGACATCTGCGATACCACTTGAAAGGAATTCTTCAATTATTTTAATACTTGTAAACAAGCCCAACTGTTTCAAGAAGTATCCAAGTGCAATTATCAACCCAGGTACTAAGAATATATTGCTTAGAAGTCGTATCTTGTCATACAGGTTCTCATACCTTAGGAAGTTAGCAGTTACATTGCTTATCTGTGGAGTAGATATTGTAAAGAAATGGTCTCTTGTTAGAAGAAACAAAGCTTCTGATTCTTTCGTGAGTACCGGATAGTTGTTTTCAATTAGACCAAAAGTATTACTATCCTTTGAATGATAGCCGATTACAGTCCTATTTTGCCAACCATAGTCAATTGCCATTATATTCTCAAAAGTGATCTAAAAATGAAAAAACAGGTAGCAAGTGGTAGAAGCAGCCATATGAGGA
>CAYVBS010000020.1:0-5416 GCA_964449955.1 uncultured Candidatus Saccharibacteria bacterium
GGACGGGACTCGAACCCGCGACCTTTGCAGTGACAGTGCAATGCTCTAACCAATTGAGCTACCACCCCAAATTACGAAATAAGTATATCAAACACATATTAAAAACACAATGTGATATAATTTTTGTATTCAAATATAATTACCCTCGTAAACACAAATGGAAAACATACAAACAATACTTAAACACTTCTTAAACATCACTATCCTTAAGATAGATACAGATGGGAATATAGAGGAAGTAATATTCAATACCAAAGAAGACTTCAAACCCACTAAATCCTCAAATATTGAGGACCTTTTCTCTGTTAGTGATAGGATAAGGATAAATAGGTTAGTAAGATCTGGATTGAATGAACGTAAGAGATATGTACAACTAGCCTCTAAATATGGAGTAAGAGAGTATGCAGATATTGATATGTATGTTGAGAATGGTGATATATATATTGCACTCAAATTCTTTGAATCCAATAGGGAAAGAGAGCTAATGTATGACAGAAGAATGGAAGAAATAGCGGAAATGGCAGAACTAGATCCACTTACAGGATTACTTAACAGATATGGATACTGGGAAAGAATCAAATATATGCTTAGCTGTGGAGATCCAGAAAGAAGATTGGGTATCATATTCTTAGATGTTGATAAGCTTAAGGAAGTAAATGATACAATGGGTCATAAAGCAGGAGATAAGGCAATTAGTCAAATCAGTAATCTAATTGCAGACTCCATTAGAAAACGAGATGTAGCAGTTAGATATGGCGGAGATGAATTTGTAATTGTAGTAGAAGAATTAACTGGTATAAAAAGTACTGCAGTTGGATTAGGTAAAAGACTACTCAGATATATTCAGAAAGACAAGAAGAAATACCTAACAACTGTTTCAGTAGGTGTCCATACTGTTAAAGTAGGTGATTTTGAAAAATATCTAGAAGATGAGAAGAAACTACGTAAATGTTGGGACAAGGCAGTAGATATTGCTGATGAAATGGCATACAAAGCAAAACAAGACGGTAGAAACCGTCTTGTTTTTTCAGGCGATAGTAAAGATTTAGATGTTTCTGTTAACTGCAGCTAATATAGCTTCCTTAGGTTGTAACCCTATCAAAGTATCTACAACCTCACCATTCTTAAACAGTATCATTGTTGGAATACTCATAACTCCATACTTCTGAGCTGTTTGTATCTCCTCATCTACATTTACTTTACATACTTTTAAATCACTCTTCTCCTCAGATATTTCATCAATAATAGGACCAAGCATTCTACATGGTCCACACCATGGAGCCCAAAAATCTACCAAGGTTAAACCTTGGCTTTGTAGTACTTCTTTCTCGAAGCTCTCGTCAGTAAGGTGTGTTGTTGCCATAGAAATAAAGGTATAAAAAATTACGTTACAATGGTAAAATATGTAGTTTTAGAAACTCCATACATAATTATACCATGAGAAGAATTAGACTTTCTAACGAAAATTGGGATAAAGCCATAAAAGAAGCTGTAGAAGTACTCTCCAAAGGAGGGATAGTAGTATATCCCACAGAGACAGTATACGGTATAGCAGTTGATGCTACTAATCAGGAAGCCCTAAAGAAACTACTTGAATACAAGACATTCAGAGGCTCTAAACCAATCTCTATAGCAGTTGCTGATAAAGAAATGGCAAAGGAATATGTAGAACTAAATGAAATGGCAGAGAACATATATGAGAATTACTTACCAGGACCAATAACAGTTGTATCTATGAGTAAAGGTATCCTTAACCCTCCCGTGGTCTCTAAACAGGGTAGTACAGGTGTAAGAATACCTGACTATGAATTCACACTTCAACTAATCAAACAGTTTGGAAAACCAATTACAGCTACCTCTGCAAATGTATCATACAAACCAAGACCATACAGTATAGATCAGTTAATTAAAGATCTCCCTCAAAAGAATCTTAATATGATAGATCTCTTCTTAGATGCTGGAGAGCTACCTAAGAATGTACCTTCAACAATACTAGATACAACTATGAATGCTTTAACTGTTCTAAGAGAGGGTAAACTCGAATTTGAAGATGCAATAGTAAAGAGTCCATTACTTGAGGAAAAGATAACCCATACTCCAGAGGAAACCTCTGAATTCGGACAATTCTTTACAAGAGAGTACCTAAAGGATATGGAGGGAAGTGTAGTAATCGCACTAAGCGGTGAGCTTGGAGCTGGTAAAACACAATTTACTAAAGGATTAGGAGCAAGACTAGGGGTCACTGAGGTTATTAACTCCCCTACATACACAATTATAAATGAATACCGGTATGATGATACTGTACTTGCTCATATGGATACCTGGAGGTTAAGTGATGAAGATGATCTAAGTAAATCTGGTCTAATTGAGCATCTGGATAATGGCCATATTGTTGTAATTGAATGGGCAGACAAGTTCTATCAGGAACTTGCTGGTATATGTGAAGAAAGAAATATACCTATGTACAAGATAACTTTTGAATATATTTCTTTAGAAGAAAGAAATATCACTATCTATGGAACTAACTAAGGATCTATTAACAACCAAACCATTAATACTAGCTATTGATACAAGCTGTGATGATACATCTGTAGCAGTACTAAGAGGTAGAGAGGTCCTCTCTAGTGAGGTATCATCTCAACTAGAATTACATGCCCAGTATGGAGGCATTGTTCCAGATCTAGCTAGAAGAGAGCATGAGGAGAATATCTCTAGAGTATTTAACCTTGCTTTAGAGAAAGCAAAGGTAAGTATAGGGGAGATAGAGTATATAGCTGCTACATATGGTCCCGGTTTAGCTATAGATCTAGAAGTAGGTCTGAAATATGCAAAAGAGTTAGCTATTAAATACAACAAACCATTTGTACCTGTAAACCATATGGAGGGACATCTACTTTCTGCCCTACAGCTTAATTCAAAGGGTAGGGGGTTAGTATCAGATGATGAACTTTTAGATGTGTTCCCTGCATTGGGTCTCCTTATTTCAGGTAAACATACTGAGATAGTGTGTGTCCGAAATATAGGTGAATATGAAAAGCTAGGGGAAACACTAGATGATGCAGTGGGTGAGGCATTTGATAAAGTGGGTAGAATGCTTAATCTTGGATATCCTGGTGGTCCTGTTATAACAGAGTTTGCCAAAAGAGGTAAGAGTGGGGTATTTGATTTCCCAATTCCTATGAAAAACTCTGGTGACTTAAACTTTAGCTACTCAGGACTTAAGACTGCTGCTTTATACAAATCTAAAGAGCTAAGAGAGCAGGGCTTGAAGGATAGGGATTGGGTATATGATTTCTGTAGAGGATTTTTAGATGCAGTTATTGAATCTATCAATATTAAACTGTCTACTGCAATTGAGAAGAATCCAGATACTAAGTCTGTATTTGTAGGAGGGGGAGTATTTAATAGTGAGGAGATATTAAGAAAGGTAGGGAATTTGGTAAGATCATATGATTTGAATTACTACTATCCAGAGATAGAGTTTAGAGGGGATAACGCAGGTATGATTGGTATAGCTGCATATATGAATATATTACAGGGTAAGGTTCTTACTAAGAAGGAGGAGATCGAGGGGGTTGATAGGGAGCCGAGGTTGTCATTGTAGTGTTTAGGAAGGAGTAATGTTTGTGATAGAATTTGTTTGTGACGAACGGTAGCTCAACTGGCAGAGCACTATTAGATGGACTGTGGACGTCCCCACTTTGTAAGAAGGATCAGTCCTGTTATATTACTAATAGGGGTTGAAGGTTCAAATCCTTCCCGTTCGACTATGTGTGGTGGAGTATTACTGGTAAATTTTTACCATTGCTTTTATAAGCATTTACTCTACCACACTTCTCTCTCTTAGAATCTTTTAAGAATATCCTCTATCTCCAGTAATCTGTTATATTTAGCTAACCTCTCTCCTCTATCGGGACCACCAAACTTAGATTGTTGCGCAGGAGTACCAACAACTAGATCTGCAATCATACTATCATTTGTTTCTCCACTTCTATGAGATATTACTGCACTCATTCCGTTATCTACTGTCATCCTTATAGCATTAAGTGTTTCAGTTACAGTCCCAATTTGGTTTAACTTGATAAGTACAGAGTTCATAGCTTTACTCTCTATACCTTTTTCAATCAGTTTTGTA
The DNA here is from genome assembly GCA_964449955.1 of uncultured Candidatus Saccharibacteria bacterium. Taxonomy (GTDB): domain Bacteria; phylum Patescibacteriota; class Dojkabacteria; order SC72; family SC72; genus CAYVBS01. The sequence continues at coordinate 4,136 of CAYVBS010000020.1, forward strand.
TTTGTAGTAAGTAAATCATCGCCAACTACCTGATACTTATCACCCAACTCCTCTGTAAATTTTATCCAATCCTTCCATGCACTCTGGTTCATAGGGTCCTCTATCGAAAACATAGGATATTGTGAATACCACTCCTTCTGAAGCTCTAGCCACTCATCTGCTGTTAATGACTTACCTTCTCGTTTTAGATCATATTTACCGCTTTCTTTGTTAAAGAATTCAGAAGAGGCAACATCCAATGCTAGTTCAAACTGTTCACCAGGTTTGTATCCAGTTCTTTGAATACCTTCCATGATTATATCCAAGGCCTCTCTGTTTGATTTAAGCTCTTTGGGTGCATATGCACCCTCAAATCCTACTCCTACTGAGTATCCTTTCTCATCTAATACGGTGTGTAGGGTTTGAAATATTTCACTCCCTGCTCTAAGAGAATCCTCAAAATCTGGAAATACTCCATCTTTAGGAGTAATCATATATTCCTGTATATCTGTAGACCAGTTACCATGCTTACCACCCTCCATTACGAGCATCAATGGTCTTGGCATTTTAAATTTGTCTCTTGAGTACTGCTCGTCCCAATATATCATTCCGAAGTAATCGAAGAGTTCTAATCCTACTCTTTGTGCACTTGCTCTACAGAATGCCATTGATACAGAGAGTATTGCATTTCCTCCTAACTTACTCTTGTTTGGTGTTCCATCTAGTTCAATTAGGAAGTTGTCAAAGTCCTCCTGACTTTCAAAATCTTTGTCCTTAACAGCGTCATTGATAATAGTGTTCACATTCTCTACTGCCTTAAGTACTCCTTTACCTGCATGTCTGGACATATCTTCATCTCTTAGTTCTAATACCTCACTATCACCTGTGGATGCTCCTGAGGGTACTTCTCCTCGGGCTTTATCTCCACTCCACATTTCAACTTCTGTTGATATTGTGGGTATTCCTCTTGAGTCTAGTATTTCAATTGCTCGTATGTTTTTGATCTTCATATATGTGTTAATGCAAGTTATTAGTAGATTGTTGCATAAAGATATTGGTTGAGCAAGTTTAAAAAGTTTAGATATTTTGTTAAAATACCACTGTTAAGCCGAGGTGGTGGAATTGGCAGACACGCTACCTTGAGGTGGTAGTGGGATTTATACTCCCGTGCAGGTTCAAGTCCTGTTCTCGGCAAAGGAGTTTTGGTGTATAATACACACATTTAGGGCGATTAGCTCAGCTGGCTAGAGCACCTCGTTTACACCGAGGGGGTCATAGGTTCGAATCCTATATCGCCCACCA
>CAYVBS010000021.1:0-2091 GCA_964449955.1 uncultured Candidatus Saccharibacteria bacterium
AGTTTAATACCTTGATCAGTTCCAGAATCTGTACACCTAAAACACGCTATTTAGTATGTAAAAGATATGAAATCTGTAAATTACATACATTCTTAAAGAACAGAGTGATTATACTATGGGACCATGGCTGATATCAAAGGATATTTAGGTGTGCGAAATAAGTGATATAATTAAGGAGCTAATATCTTAAACATATAAATATGGAAAGATATAGTGAACAGGAAAAAGACCCACTCTTGATAACAGGCCCCGAGTTTACTACTGGAGCAAAAGATCTAATCAGAGGAAACATGAACCGTAAGTTTGGAAACCATATATACAATTGGTTTACAGACATATTTGAAGGTAAGGAAGTAGTAGAAAATCCTTCTATGATACTCCAATATCCAAGAGACAGATTAATGGGGGTAGCTGATGTTGTCTTTCTTAGACTCGAAGAGGAGGAAGGAATATGGGTATATCTTGCAAGGCATCGTACATATGCTGGAAGATATTTCCAGATCGTAGTTATGCATAATGATATTAAAATAGATGAACTTAGAAAAAGTTCATTTAATGAAGAAACAGACTATTCATTAAGATATTTCCCCTACAAAGAGTATTCTACATATGAGGTAGGTAATATCTCTATGGGAAGAGAAACTCTCTACTCTGTATTCGGAGGAGATATTGTGCCTGAAGAGATGATATGTGAAATATAAGACTAAGGGTGTATATTATATTTATGCAAATTAAAAACACTTTTCATGGAGAAGACTGAAGCAATAAGTGATACTACAGAAGTTACAAAGTTCCTAAAAGAATTCTCTGACCAGTCTCCTGTTTTAACTGAACAAGAAAGTAGAGCCAGCAAAATAATGTCTAGCACAAGTGCTAAGGAATATTCAGAGTGGTTTGATAGGAACGAAAGGATTACTACATATGGTGATCCTTTTATATTTAGAAATACCGTTGTAAAGACAGGGTGTGTAGACGGTATATCTGACAGAAAACTAAGAATGTTTTTATGTATTGAAAGTGCAACTGGAGAGGATATACAAATAGTTTCTAAGAATACTACTGTAAACCCATCAGAGGAATTAATTAAAAGGCCTTTCAATCGTAGACGTGATTACTACTTACACATTAGAACATTTACTGATACCAATAAGCGTCCCCTAATATGGGAGGTAGGAGATAAAGAGGTTGAAAAAAAGAGACTTCTTCTATGGATGTTCTCCGATAGGTATGAAAATCGTTAATCAGCTACTACAGCAAAGCCATAGTAGCTACTCTATCCTCAACTCCCATGTTCATAACCTTAACACCAGAAGTTTGTCTTCCAAGTGTGGGTACAGTATCAACTCCAGATCTAATAACCTTACACTTCTCTGAAATCACTACAATCTCTGCATCTGGATGATCCATAACTCTTGCAGTTGCTACACTACCAGTCTTACCAGTTACTCTGAAGGTAAATACACCACTACCACCTCTCTTCTGCTTTGGATACTCTGAAAGCTTGGTCATCTTACCATAACCTCTCTCTGAAAGAGTGAAAAGCTTGTTCTCATCTACTCTTACAACACCCATTCCCACTATACAATCATCAGCAGACTTAAACTTCATAGCAGTAACTCCCCTTGTACTTCTACCCATAGGTCTAACATCCTTCTCATTGAATCTGATTGACTTACCACTAGCAGTTACTAATACTACATCATCATCACCAGTTGTAGGTCTCACCCACTTCAAATCATCTCCACTATCCAACTTTATAGCGGTCAAACCATTAGATCTGATCTTTTCAAAGTGAGTAATCTCAGTCTTCTTAATTATTCCCTTCTTAGTAACCATTAAGAAGTACTTAAATGAAGATGGCTTTACAAGCTCCTCCTGGCCCTCCTGTGCTTCTTCACTACCCATTACTCCGCCCTTAGGATCTCTTGTAAGAATGGAGGTGATCTTCTCATTCTGCTCTACCTGTACAAGATTGATCAAAGGAATACCCTTTGCAGTTCTACCATACTCTGGAATCTCAAATATCCTTGTATTAAATACTCTACCCTTGTTTGTAAACAGTAAAAGCTCATCATGTGTATTACACAAGAA
>CAYVBS010000021.1:2191-4947 GCA_964449955.1 uncultured Candidatus Saccharibacteria bacterium
AGTGCTGCTAATCTTCTCAACTGCATATCCAATATTGCCTGAGCCTGTACTTCAGTAAATTTGAACTTGTCCATAAGGTTGGTCTTTGCCGTATCCTGAGTCTTAGATTGACGAATGGTAGCGATCACCTCATCCAATACATCTAATGCCTTAAGCAAACCTTCTAGAATATGTGCATGGTATCTAGCCTCTGCTAGATCATACTCATATCTTCTAATGGTTACGGTTAATCTAAATGAGAGGAATAGCTCAAGCATTCTTCTTAATGGAAGTGTTACGGGTTCATTCTCAACAAGAGAGATCATATTTGCATTGAAGGTTTTCTGCATCTCAGTATATTTGTACAGTTTGTTTAGAACTGTCTTAGGCTGAGCATCTTTCTTTAGTACAATTACTACTCTAATACCTTCCTTGTTGGACTCATCTCTAATATCTGCAATACCCTCTATCTTCTTGTCCTTAACTAGATCAGCAATCTTTTCGATCATGTATGCCTTGTTAACCTGGTAAGGGATCTCTGTTACTACAATCTGATACTTACCCTTCTGCCCTTCTACAATTGAAGCTTGTGCTCTCTGTAAGATCCTTCCTCGACCAGTTGCATATACATTTAATATTTCATTCCTGTCATATATTGTTCCTCCAGTTGGGAAGTCAGGTCCAGGAATTATCTGTATAAGGTCCTCGGGAGAGATATCTGATTTAAAATCTGGATATATGGCTTCACCACTTTCTGCTATTCTTGCTTTGATCTCTTCTATATATTTATGGTAATCCAAATCTTTGGTATCAACGTAGTTCTCCAGGTAATCCTCGGGTTTAGAACTGAGAACTTGAGGTATTACCTCTTTACCCTCTTTTGTTTTTCTTAATTCATTGTAAATAGCGGTGCCTTCCCATTTATTACCCCTCTTGATCATTTCCTGAAGAGCATCAATTAGCTCTCCTAGATTGTGAGGAGGAATTTGAGTAGCCATACCAACAGCAATACCTTGACTTCCATTTGCTAAAAGATTTGGGAAGAGTGCTGGTAAAACAGTAGGTTCTAATCTTGTACCATCGTAGTTTTGGATGTATGTAACAGTCCCCTTATTTAAATCACGAAGTAGCTCTGGAGTGATCTTACCCATTCTAGCCTCAGTGTAACGCATTGCAGCTGCAGGATCACCGTCAATGGAACCGAAGTTACCCTGACCATCTACAAGAAGATATCGGGTAGAGAATTCCTGAGCTAGCTTTACCAAGGTTGGATATACAACACTCTCTCCGTGTGGATGATAGTTACCTGAGGTATCACCTGCAATTTTTGCACACTTTCTGTAATGTGCTGTAGGTGATAGTGCAAGGTCATTCATTGCTACAAGAATTCTTCTCTGGGATGGTTTTAAACCATCTTTAATTTCAGGAAGAGCTCTTGAAACGATAACGGACATTGAGTAATCGATATAGTTGGATTTCATCTCCTCTACAATGGAACGAGGTGCTACCTCACCAGGTTTAAAAGAGGGGTTAAAATCCAAATCATCGTCCTCTGTTAATACTGAAGTCTCCGTAGAATCAGCATTCTCAGTATTTACCTTCTCTTCGGCCTTCTTTATTAATTCGTCTTTCTGTTTTTTCTCTATATCTGACATAGTACTGGTATCTTAATGTTAAACATCTAAGTTAGCTCTTGTAGCATACTTTTGAATAAATCTTCTTCTTGGAGGTACTTCTGTTCCCATAAGCATTTCAAATGTCTTGTCTGCATCCTCTGCATCCTCTATTCTTACCTGTTTAAGTACCCTAGTCTCTGGACTCATGGTGGTTTCCCAAAGCTGATCAGGGTTCATTTCTCCTAAACCTTTGAATCTGTTAGCTACGGGAGCTTTTCCAGCAGCTTTAGCTTTTCTTACAAACATATCTTTCTCATCATCATTTAGGAAGTAGTACTTCTTTTTACCAATCTCTACCTTATGTAGAGGCGGTTGAGCTACATATACATATCCACCCTCTATCAGTGGTTTAAAGAACCTGTAAAGAAGTGTAAGTACCAAGGTAGTAATATGTAATCCATCTACATCAGCGTCGCTCATGATTATGATCTTGTGATATCTCAATTTGCTTAGATCTAAAGTTCCACCAATACCGACACCTAGAGCAGTAGTTATATCCTTGAACTCCTTGTTATCAAGGACTCTATCTACCCTATACTTATGTGTATTGATGATCTTACCTCTTAGAGGTAGTACTGCTTGTGTATGTCTGTCTCTTCCCTGCTTTGCACTACCACCTGCTGAATCACCCTCTACAATGTAGAGTTCACTATCAGCGGGATTATTACTAATACAGTCTGCTAATTTCCCCGGCAAGGTTGTTGATTCTAATGCACTCTTTCTGATGACAGCATCTCTTGCAGCTTTAGCAGCAGCCTTAGCTTTGTAAGCTAGAACTGCCTTATCAATTATCGATTTGGCTTCTTTAGGATGCTCATCAAAGTAAGTAAGTAGTTCATCTCTAATTACTTTGGCAACTGCATTCTTTACCTCTGGATTGTTAAGCTTAATCTTGGTCTGACCTTCAAACTGAGGATCTGTTACCTTAACAGAGATTACAGCGGTAAGGCCCTCCCTTACATCATCACCATTAAGAGTTGTATTAAGTCCCTTAAGTAGTTCAGCTTTCTGAGCATATGTGTTGATTGCACTAGTTAGTGCAGTTCTAAAACCTGATAGATGTGTACCACCCTCTGGATTAATGATGTTGTTGGTATAGCA
>CAYVBS010000022.1:0-3234 GCA_964449955.1 uncultured Candidatus Saccharibacteria bacterium
AATATATCAGAGTGGAGTATATACTTCCTGACCTATATTCCTATACTAATATCTTGTAAAATATCTTTACTATGAAAAAAATACTACTGTTTGCTACAGCGCTACTTTTGATCATACTCATTCCCACAGAGCTAGGATATATATTTGAAAGTAGGAATACAGATACTAGAAATGGAAGTGGTGATGTAGTTACAAATGATCCAAATGAAGAGCTTCCTCCGGAGGAAGTAGAAGATGAGTTGGAAGAAGAAAGACCTGTACAACAGGAAAAGCCTCCTGTTACCCAGAGTAGTGGAGAGTGGTGGGAGTATCCAGATGATATTAAGCTTGCTACTAGAAATGGTAATGATTTACTTGTTTTAGTAAACAAGGAGTACAAACTTCCAAGTACATATGCGCCTACAGATCTGGTTATTGTGGGTGAGTCTGTTATGAGAAGAGGCAGTAAGTACTCTTTAAGAAGTATAGTTATCAATGATCTTAAAGCTATGAACAGTGCTGCTAAGGCTGATAGTATTGATCTTAGTATTGTATCCGCATATAGATCATATGCTACACAGCAGGATACTTACAATTACTGGCTCTCTAAGAACAACAACAATGTAGCATATGTAGACACCTTTTCTGCTAGACCCGGACATAGCCAGCATCAGTTAGGTACTGTTATTGATTTCAGTAGTAATGAGATAGGAGATAAGTTGGGAGATAGTTTTACAAATACAAAGGCAAGTAAGTGGTTAGTGAACAATGCTTACAAATATGGTTTTGTTATTTCATACCCTAAAGGATATGAGAGTACAACTGGTTACAAGTATGAGAGTTGGCATTACAGATATATTGGAAAGAGTAACGCATTAGAGATGAAGAATAGTGGAAAGATACTTGAGATATATCTTCGTGGAAAAAATTAGTGTACAATTAAAGTACTGTCCGAATACATGAGCTTACTTACAACCCCAGGATACAGAACCCTATAGTATAGACTTCTAAGACTATTAGTAGTATAATATTGCTGCATTTAATTTAACTCGCCCTTTAAATATGAGGAAGTTAATTACAGCAACTGTAGCTGTTTTTACACTCTTCACTCTAAATATCTCCAGCGCTTTTGCAGATGTGAATCCATATGGACCTTACAATCCATATAAACCCCATAAACCTATTCCAACTGGTTTTGAGGATACAACCATCTTCTATATAGCTGCTGTTGCACTATTTATTGTGGGAATGAGTGTATTAGCTATAGTTAAGATCCTTAAGGCTAAGCAGTCTCTTAGATAAGGGACTGCCCCTTAGGGGGTTAAATGCACATATATTTTTCAATATCTATTTAGATGAAACTATCTTTAGTAGTACCAACATACAAAAAAGAAAGAGAAGTTCTAGATCAGTTAGAAAGACTGTATGGATATCTTTCCAGAAAGAACTCAGACTTTGAACTCATCTTTGTAATCGATGGGTATGTTGATAATACTAAGAATATTCTTAAGAAATATATTAAAGAGAACAGGTTAAAGAAGGTTTTAGTAGTTGGATATAAAGAGAACAAGGGTAAGGGTTATGCTCTTAGATACGGAATGAAGAAAGCAACTGGTGACGTTATCGGTTTCATTGATGCTGATACCGATGTTCAGATCAGAACATTAGGGTATGCACTTAATGAGATAAAGAGAGATGAGATAATGGTAGTGGTACCTTCAAAATTCCATAAAGATTCTAATGTTGAGATGACTTTCTTAAGAAAGACCCTTTCCTTTGGTCTATTTATTACAAACAAGATATTTCTTACTTTACCAGAGAATGTTTCAGATGTTGGTTGTGGTCTAAAGCTTTTCAAAAGAGATGCTATTAAAAGAATATTACCCAATCTTCATGTAAACAGGTTTGCAATTGACTCAGATATATTAAATGAGATTGGTAAGGTAGGGTACAAGGTTGCTATAACACCTTTCTTTTTAAGCAAGAATAGAAGCGATAGTACATCTGCAAATATTAGAGAGAGTGTAAGAATGTTTAAAGATATATTTGGTATTTACAGAAAGAACAGGGAGTATTACACCAAGGCTTTCATTGAGGTTTTGAATAGGTAATTTGCGATCATTGATATCTATACAGACTTATAGTATAATATAGTGTCTCAATAATTAATTGCTCATTAAGAATAGAAACCTGACCCGCACAAACTACCAATTGACATTTTTACCACCCCATAGTATAATATTGCTATCTAATTAAAGACTGCTCTTTAATAAATAAATGATTTTTTCACACACAAGTGTTCATGAGTATTCATAGATAGAGATGTTTATCTTTAGTATGAGTTCTTATGAACTCAGAGATCTTTAAAAAGTTTCTAAATATATTAATGACTTATGTCTTTATATTTAGAACATAATAGCGTGTGATGAATAGAATAGAGTAGGTATATTTCAGATTAATTCAATCTGGATGGATTAGAGATATTAAATATTTGATATTTGTAATCCAACCAGATTGGTCAAGGGGGAGTACCCAAGACACACCGCAAGGTGTAAAAGATCTGGAATTTGAAAACAATCCTAAGGAGGATTGAGATGCTTCGTACTATCATTCAAGTTTTGCTAGCGATTGCACTCGTGGTTCTGATTGGCGCAATGATTGCCGGTGTGGTGATTGGTATTAACATCGCCAAAGCCGTCAGCCAACCGCCTGTTGTTCAGCAACCTCCCGTAAGCAATCCAATCGTCCAGAATCCGGTAACAGCTCCGAATTCAGACTGCCAAAAGCAGGCTGAGCAAATCGGTGCTCCCAAAGAAGTGGTGTCGGCAATTTGCGATACTGCTCCTACCGGCAATGGTGTGTCCACAAGGCTCACAGCCGGGACAAAGGTCGAGTTTGGTACCATAACCTTTGATGCTGAAGATCGCGTCTGGATTCTGCAGGACTTCACAGTCCCTCCGATGGCGAACTACGCCTTCGAATATGCAGGAGCTCAGCGAGCGATTTTAGAAGCACCATTTGTTGTTGGCTCCGAACTAGGTTGGGCAAAAGACGGAAGTCGGGTACCATTCAAAATCTGCTTCAATGTAGAAGGAGAATGCACTCCACCTGCTAACCTTTTTCCGACCAACTAACCCTAACGGGATACCTTACATAGATTCTAGCTGAGCTCCGTTGAGGGGTAACCTTTAGTGTCTTACGACATTAAAACACCCGCTCACCAAGCTCCGTTGCATCACACGCTAGAATCTCTAA